>JABDCX010000007.1 GCA_013287915.1 Chlamydiota bacterium | reverse complement strand
GGTTATCGGAGATCACCCGGTTTTTTTTCGGCGTCAGGTAGCCCTCTGATACTCCTCTTGATGAGGCAGCCAAGAAAATCTTAGCTGCGGCTAACGCACAGATTTTGATGGTCACCCGCTCGGAACATGGCTTATCTCTATTTGAGCGCAACGGCAAGCGCACCGATTTTCCTGTGCGCATGCGGGAAATGCGCGATGTCACAGGCGCAGGAGATACCGTTTTAGCGATGCTGACCTATGCAGTCGCCAATCGCCTCTCGTTAGACGAAGCAGCGCAACTCTCCAATATCGCCGCGGGGATTGCGATTGAACGGTTTGGGTGCGCACGTGTCACACTGGCCGATTTAGCGCGGCGCCTCTTGGAGTTTGATGTCACGAATAAGATTTTTGACGAAGATCATCTGTATGCCTTGAAAGCAGCTTTAAGCGATCGCAGCTATCATGTGCTCAGTTTGTCGGGATCCCAGGGAATGACCTCCTCCATTTTTGCTGCCATCCATCGGCTGGGATCTCAGCCAAACATCGATCTGATTCTCCATATCAGAGATTTGGAGGCTGCGGATCCGTTTGTGCAATTGCTCGCGTCGTTGCAGGCTGTGAAGTTCATCATCGTCCACGAGCCAAGCGTCTGCGCTCTCTGTGAAGAGCTGCCGCCCAAGGAGATTTACGCAGAGTTTGCCGATGGAACCATTCGACCAGCGCGACTTGAAGAGATCGGTCTTAAAGTGGTTGAGAAATGAAATATACCGCCTTAGGTGCATTTGAAAAACATCTTCAGGCTGCCTCTCCCCACAATTTTGCCGACGTGTACCTCTTGATGAGCGAAGATCCTTATCGGCGCAAACAAGGATTAGAAAAGCTCACTTCCCTTGTCTTACAAGGCAAGCCCCCTTCCCACTTAACCTATCAAGCATTTGATGGGGAGCGCATGAGCGCAACTACTTTGATGGCGGAGCTCAATGCACTCGGATTTTTGGCCGCCAAACGGCTTGTCGTCGTTTCAGCAGCAGAAGCATTGGATAAAGCTGTTTCAACTGCACTTGAGGGATACTTAACCTCTCCAAACCGATCCGTATGCTTGGTTCTCGTCTCTTCTGGATTGCACCGTGGCTCTTCGTTTTATAAAAAACTCGAAAAGCAGGGGATCGTGATGGATCTTCCCGAAGAAAAGTCTTGGGAAAAGGAAAAAAGCGTTATCGAATGGTTGATGAATCAAGCGCATGCGCAAGGCAAGCAACTCATTCCACGAGCTGCAACAGCGATGGTGAAGCGGATGGGCACGGATCAGATGTTATTGGAGCAGGAACTTAATAAATTGATCTGCTATGTGGGGAAGGGTACAGCGATTCAAGAAGCCGACGTGGGGGCGATTTGTTCGTGTAGCGATCAGGAAAATACGTGGCAACTGGGAGAAGCGATCTTTAACCGAGAGGGCAGCGCAGCTGTACGCATTGCACGCTCTCAACTCAATCAAGAGACGCCCCTGATTGCCTTGTTAAGGCAATTGCGTTCCCAATTTCAAACTGAATTTCAAGTGTGTACCTTGTTGAAACAGGGTGGAGGTGCTGCAGAGATTGCACACGAATTTCCTTATATGCGCGGGGCGATCCTCGAGCGCCACATGAAACAAGCGCAACACTACGGGTTGGATCGGTTTCGCAAGGGGCTGCTTGCGATTGATGAGGCAGAAATGGAAGCCAAAAATAGTGCGTTGGATCCTGAATTCATTTTAGATGTCTTAATGGTAAAACTCACAACATGACTCAGAAAGAACACTCGCCTAAGCCTGCCCTTCTCTTGCTCCCCAATCTTTTGGGGGACGTAAAACATCACGCGTTATACCTTCCCAGCAGCGTCGATACAGCCGTGGCCTCTTTGGATGGCTTGATTGCCGAGAACCCTACAGAGGGGCGCCGGTATCTATCGCGCTTTCAAACAAAAAAAGCCTCGCACGATATTCCGATCGCAGTTTTCAATCGCAATACCCCTGACGGTGATATCGATTTCCTTTTAGAGCCGGTCCGAAAAGGGGAAAGATGGGGATTGGTATCTGATGCAGGATTGCCTTGTATTGCAGATCCCGGATCTAAACTCGTTCGCAGAGCCCGCCAGTGCGGCATTTTGGTGCAGGCATTTGTTGGTCCTTCGTCGATTTTGCTGGCTCTCATGTTGTCAGGGCTCTCAGGACAGTGTTTCCACTTCCTCGGCTACTTAGAAAGAGAGCAGCGGGAAAGAGAAAATGAGATCCGCCGCTTGGAGAAGCGCTCTCAGGAAGAAAAAGCCACGATGATTTTTATCGAAACGCCCTTCCGCAACCAACCCCTTCTCGAATCGCTCTTAAGCACATTATCAGATTCCACTCACCTGTGCGTAGCTTGGGATCTCACCCTGCCCACGCAGGGGATCCTCTCACAACCTGTTGCTCTTTGGAAAAAAGCGCCGGTCCCTAAGCTGGAAGATCGGGTGGCGATTTTTCTTTTTGGCTCATACAATCTCTGATGCGACTGAGTCGTAAACCAAAACTCCCCGGGGTGTTAACCTCAGTTTGCTTCCTGCTCGCTCAACGAGCTTGTGAGTTTCTAATTCTTTGATTGTGGGTTCAAGTTCGCTGAAAGCGCTAAGCTCCACGCCTTCGAGCACTCTAAGGCCGATTGCTAATAACTCGCGTTGCATTTTATCGGGTTCGAGTTGTTCGCTGAAATCGATCGGGAAGGTTCCTTCGCGTAGTTTCTGGATGTATTTGTGGATATGGGCGATATTGCGGAAGCGCACCCCTTCCCAGTAGCTAAAGGCTGAGGGGCCAAATCCCAGGAAGGGGCGTCCTGTCCAGTAGCCGATGTTGTGACGGGAGTGTAAACCTGCTCTTGCAAAGGCAGAGATTTCGTATTGCGATAGGCCGTGCTGGGAGAGCATTTGGATCGCCGTGAGGTACATGGCAAGGCTCGTATTTTGATCGGGGAGTTCTTTTGCTAGCGATTCGCGATACTTGAAAAAGACGGTGTGCGGTTCGATGGTTAGATTGTACAGGGACAGATGAGTGATAGGCAGTGTTTCAACGCGTTTGAGCGTTTGCTCCCAAGTTTCTAAAGTTTGTCCTGGAATATCGTACATCAGATCGATGGAAATATTCGAAATCCCGCTTTGAACCGTTCTCTCGATCGCTTGCAAAGCCTCCTGAACTCCATGTGTGCGGCTTAGTTTTTTTAAGAGAGCTTCATCGAGCGATTGGACGCCTAGGCTGATGCGGTTGATTCCAACTGCCGCGTATTCTTGCATGAGTGATTGGGAGATCTGTTCAGGATTTGCTTCCAGGGTGATTTCAATCGTTTCTTTTGCAAGGGGCGTGTACTTGGCAACTTGATCAATCACGCGAGCAATGGCCTTTGGACCAAACAACGACGGGGTACCTCCTCCGAAATAGAGAGAGACGACCTGCTTGTCGGCCAGCTCTTGGCTGCGTAGTGCGATCTCTTTGTCGAACCCTTCTGCTAAGAGAGTATGAAGTTCTGGTTTATTCGGCAGGACGTAAAAGTGGCAATAGTCGCACTTCTTTGTGCAAAAGGGAACATGGAAATAAAGGCTGATTTCGGGCCGCGAATTACCAGTCATTGGCGTCTGGATCAATAATCCCTCCGCGGCGCCAGCGGTTTTTGTTGCTGAAAAACGACTCCTCTTCCTCTTCTTTATCGCGATCTTCTTCTTCCTCTTCTTTGTCGCGGTCTTCATCGCCTTCTTCTTTCTCTTCGATGATCGAGCTTTCGCTTTCCCCTGTTTCAGACTCCATGTCGAAACCAGCATCGGTCAACCCGGTTGCAGTTTCAGCCATGTCGATATCGGGAATGGTGGGCATCTCCGTATAGCCAGCGCGCGTTGTTTGACGTTTTGGAGTGACGTACTCTTCCCCTTCGCCGCTTTCTTTGAGGAATTGAAGGCGCTCTTTCTCTTCTTCAATCTTGGCTTTGACGGTTAAGATTTCTTCTTTGTGTTTGGCGATATCTTTTTTGGGAACGAGGCCGAGTTTTAACCATTGCTCCAGATCGTTGAGTTCGGTCTCAAGCTTCTTAAGTCTTTCACTCTTAATGTGTCTCATGCGAAAAATACCCGCTATTTAAATTTGACGTCATCATATGTGACGGGGCGAATTCTCTTCAAGGCGAAAAGGATCAAAAGGAACAGGAGTTCGGTTCCAAGATAGGCGTAGTAATAGAGGGTGGTCCCTTGGCTAAAACCATAACTATGCAGCCCCGTGCCAAGTACATAGTTGACTCCATACCAGGTAAAACTGATCGCGATCAGCCCCAGGATAGCTCCAACGGCCAATCCAAACGCACTTATTTTTTTAAATACATAGGCATGAATGACCACAACATAGACGCACGCGGAGATAAAGGCCCACGATTCTTTGGGGTCCCAGTCCCAAAAGCGCCCCCAGCTTTCGGCAGCCCACACTCCCCCTAGAAGGGTGCCGGGGATCAAGAGTCCGACTCCTACAAAAAGGGTGGTGAGAATCGCTCGGCTTAAAGTGTGCGGTTCAGAACGGGTCACAAGCGATTGGATCAAATAGAAATGGGCTAAGAGGCCGCTGATTAAAAAGGCGCCATAGCTTCCCACCACCATAAGCACATGGATAATGAGCCAAAATTGGGAGTCGAGAACGGCTTGTACATTTTCCATTTTGGCATCGAGGTCGGATAATTTGAGGAGGATAAGGAGGAGGATCGCTCCCACGCACCCTGCAAGGGCAACAGCGCGCGTCTTTAGCCTCCATGAGACGGCTATCGATAGGGTGATCGCGATCCAAGGGACGTAGATCACAGTTTCAAACATATTGGAGACCGGTGGGCGTCCAAGAATATACGTGCGGGCACCTAAGATGAGGGTGTGAATGGCGAATCCGATCAACAAAAATCCCCATCCAAGTGTGCGGTTCCAAAAAAAGAGCAGCAGAGCCAACGCATAAAAGGCGATCGCAATTTCAATGAGAGGTGAGCGGTAGTAGGTTGTTTCAAGGGCAAGGCGATTGGCAGAAGGGTATAGGAGCGTTTTGCTAGTTGCCTTACGATAAGGGGTGTTTTCGATCGTCTGGTACGCTTTCTGATAACTCTCAGCAAACGCTGTTGCTGCAGCGCTTAAGTCTGTTGTTTGTGCAAGCGAGTGGTAAGCAGAAGCGAGGGAACGGTAATCTGCATCGGAAAAAGGGGTGAGATTTTCTCCATTTAAGAGATGAAGAGGTAACCAATCGCCTGGATGGAGTTTGGAGGGGAGCATGAGCATCGGCAAGCCAGTGATAAGAGCGTTGAGGCGTTTGACCAAGGCTCCAATTTCAGGATCGTTTGTTTGGTCCGTGCCGCGTGCTTCAAGCGCCTGTGTCAGCTCATCGTAACTAAAACGGTCCCGTTTTTGGTCTAGGCCTAAAGTTGCTTTTGTGTGGGCATAGTGGATCCAAAGCAGAGGGACGTTTGTCCAGCGTTGAGATCCATTGAGTGCAATATCCCACGCGATTTGCAAGGCGGATTGTTCCTGGAAGGTGCGCTTGTGAGATAGTTCGTAGAGCCATTGTTGCGCTGCTGCGTCTAACGAGCGAAAACGTCCTTGGTAGAGGATCGGGAGGTCTTTTGTGGCTTCATAGGGAGTGGTCGTTGCACAGACGTGGAAAGTAATAAAGAGAAAAAAAATCTTTAACTTGATCCAAACGTTCATTTGTTTTTTCCTTCCCGGTACTTCATCACAAATAAAGAAATAATCCCAATGCTCAAAATGAGTGCTCCAGGATATGTTAGCCAGTATTTTGCTGGGTCTTGGTTGGCGACGATCTGCACCGTTTTCACGACCCCTTCGCCTGGCGGGTAGATCGCACTTAAATAAAAACGGTAATGATCATCTGTCTCGTGGACATGATTCATACTGATCGTTTTTTCGACAACTGCTCCGGTGCGCAAGTCTTGGATGAGGAGATCTGCTTCGTAACTGTAAGGTTGTGTGGAATCGGGATAGTTGATTTGTCGGGCTTGACGGAGCCTCAAATGGTACGGAATTGCGACGACTTGGGGTTGGTAGCGGATCAGATAATTTCCCTGTCCACAGGGCCAGCAGAGGCCAGCTCCCTTTTTGTCGAAGGTGAGGTGGAGCGTTTCCTTTCCTTGTGGAGTTTTGACAAGAAGGGTAATGGCAGGAACGTTATCTTCGAGTTTGACGAGAGGAGGTTTCTCTAAATAGCTTTTTTTAAGAGGGGTTTCCAAAATCAAGGGATTTCCGATTTTCTCTTCAGTTGAAGCCAATAACACTTTCGAAAAAGCAAACCCATGTGCGCGCAATAGGGCTGAAAAGCCTGTTGCGGCCTCTGCAAGCGTAAACGAGTCGTTTAACGGTGCTTGTTGGGCCGCTTCGATGATTTGTTGTGTGAGAAGAGTGAGCGTTTGCTGTGGGTGTTCTTCTGTTTTCGGGTTTTCCGCCAAGGTGCTTTTGATCGAATGGGTGAGAGGCCACCGTTCCTTTGTCAACATCACGAGTGGATCGATCCCTTTTTGTAACTGAGGGTCGTAAAATGCAAAGAGGAGGTTTGAAAGAAAGGCGATTTCCCGCTTTGTGTCAGACCACTGCGCGGCAAGAGATTCGAAGATGGGTTGGATAGTCTTTGGCAATGGGGCTGTAGAGGGATAGAGCCATGTGTTGAGGCGATTCCATTCGGCGAGAAACGCCACAAAAGAGGATCCAAACGGGGCTTGTGATTCGAGGCAGGCGGCTTGAAATTCTTGGAGCGGCTCGATGAGCATGGGCATCTGTTCCACATGGGCAGCAAGAGATTGATGCAGCGCAGCTTCCTTTTCTTGCCTCCCCACCGTTTCTGCTTTCCAGGGAATGGTTTTTTGAATCGAATACCCTGCAAACCCTTCATCGTAGGACAAGACCTGGTCGATCGCTCCGGCTCCATCGATTGATTGCCAAACGGCACCATGGGGATCGACGGCAAGTACACATGTCCGCGCTTCTGTAAGATCCTCAATAAGGGCCAGAAAAGGGTTCATCTCGATGTCTACAGTGATAGGCAATGATCCCAGGTAGGGCGTGGTTTCATTGAGATTTAACAACGCTTGAGGACCATTCAAGGGGATGTTGAGAAGGCTTTCCCGATCGGTGGTGTGGAGAGAAACGCGTAGAGCGGGTGCGTGATGTTCTAAGTTGAGATCTGCGCTCAGGGCAACGCGCGTTCCATTGGAGAGGTGTGTCGCAACAGAGCCTTGGAGCAACTCTTTCAGCGGGAATTTTCCTAAATCCTTTTGTGAAACGGTATCTGTGATCCGAATAGAAGCTTCTTGGCTGTAAAGGGTGTGGAGGGTGTTGTCGAGTTCGCGCGTTGTTAAAGCGTACACATGGGAATAGATGGGATTCTCAGGAAAAAAGCGAATCTGTCCGCTGGGGGGGATTTTTTCAATCGGGTGTGCTTCATCGACTAGATAGATCGGAAGGGGATCAACTCCCCGGATGATGGCGCGGTTTCCGAAAAACCAAGGGATCAGCCTTTCTTGGCTGTGCTCTACACGCTTGATCAATTGGAAGGAGATCTCTGGAGACGTGTAACGGAGTGGAACAAAAGCGACGGCCCCACTCCCCTTTTGTTCTAGTCGCAACGCTTCGGTGTTGTTGATGAAGAGGTCGTGAGAACCGCTTCCTTCCGTAACGAGGAGGGTTCCTTGGACACCAAAAATGGCTTTTACCATCACTCCCGCTAAGATCATCAAAAGTCCCAGGTGAGTGATTAAAAAGGGGATGTGCCTTTTTCTATACGGCCAGCGCCGCAAAGCGGAGATCAAAATATTGAGAAAGAAACCGAAAAGTAGGAGCAAGAACCCAGAAGTGCCGTAGGTAAACGCACTCGCATTTAAGTGGGATTGCGTCAACGCTTCAATGAAAGTTCCCAGGATGACGAAAAGCGCTGTTGCGGTGATCAAGAAAATCGCAAACGAGACGCTTCCTAAAAAATGGTAAAGGCGCAGCAGGTATTTCATCGG
The DNA here is from genome assembly GCA_013287915.1 of Chlamydiota bacterium. Lineage (GTDB taxonomy): Bacteria > Chlamydiota > Chlamydiia > Chlamydiales > Parachlamydiaceae > JABDCX01. The sequence continues at coordinate 59,727 of JABDCX010000007.1, read as the reverse complement.
CGTGAGGGGATTTCGTCAATTAATCCAAATGAGAGGAACGCCTTTAAAATGGCTTCCCGTTGTTTCTCCATCGCTGACAAGGGGCCTTGTGCTTTGAGCGTCACATCGCCTCTCATTTGCCTATAGCGGAGAGTTTTGGTTGAGGTTTCTGGAACGCTCAAGTTCTTAAAGTGGTCATTTCCAAGTTGTAACGCCATAGCGATGACGCGAAATTCCTGTTCATCTTTTTTCCCCGTGCCGAAAAACTGTAAGCCGCCATATCCGCCAAATGCGATCGGGCCCTCCACCCGCTCTCCTGGTTTATAGCTCCCGAGCTGCTGCTTCCAACGTGCCACTTGCGCGGCGGGGGGAATGCGCGTTTCTGCCACATCGGTTGGGAAATTGTGCACGGCAATCCGGATGATCCCTTCCGGATCGTTGATGATGAATTCGCAAAGCGCTTGCGTCGTGTCTTCGATCGGATCTCCTGGCAAAGGATCGCGCCGCACCCACGCCCGCGGCACGGTGATCTGGTAGATTGCAATTTTGCTGTGGCCGCGCCCATTGATCATATCAACTTGATTATCATCTGGTTGTGGCGCTTCAGACGAACAGCCAGTCAAGAGTGCACAGAAAAACAAAAATAGGTGGTACATAGTGGCATTGAGCTTATGTCTTCCGAAGATTTTTTCCAAGCAACCAATATTAGAGAAATAAACTTTACTCAATGAGAGAAGAAAGGCTTTCGAGATACTCTCGGAAGGGAAGATCTTCCGGATCCTTTACGGTTTTCATCACTAGCGTGCCATCTTCTTTAACAAAAAGCTTTTTATCAGTGGCTAAACCATCGAACTCAGTGGCTAAACCATCGAACACTGAGTACAGTTGACTTATCTCTATAATTTCCTGATTCGTTTTCCTATCTAAAAAAAGAACGGTGAGCCTGTTAAAAATAGTCTGAGACAACTGTTCTATTCGCTTGGTTTCTTCGTTTTCAAAAAAAGAAAAAAATTCTCTTTTGTTTTTACTCCCGCAAATTAATGCTTCGCGCTCTTTTTCCTCCACTCCAGATGCCGCCCCTTCTAAAACTCCGATTATAGCTGCAAACGGAAATCCATATCGTGCGCTAGCCATTGATAATAGTGTATCACACATACATGGTGCTATTTCCGGGTAAGGCGTACATTGTTTCATAACCCTCTCAACAACCTGCCACGTGCGGGGGAAGATCAGGGAATACGGGATGCTTGCTCCACCATTGCAATAAGGACTATAATTTTTAACCCATTGGTTAAGTACACCCGTCCAAAAACCCTTATATGCATAAACCCATGGCTTCCATTGCCATTGCCACTGGCTTTTCAATTTTGTTATTTCCTCTCTATCTTTGGATAATGAAATTAAATACGCTTCTTTATAATTCTGCATCGCTATCGTGAAGATATTATTTTGACGAATTAGAGAGTCACAGATTGCATCCCCCTCTCGAATTCTCGCAATTTTTAGAGGTGATTTTTCTTCTAATTTCATGAAATAGGACTCGGTCTGAAAATCTATACCGTCACTCTGAACCCTTAACATTTCAAAAATCCCATTTCAAATTATCTTGCTGAAAAGTCTGCAACAAGTTTATACCCCATAGCTCAGAAAATGTAAATTGTATTTAAGGAGCTTTTTATGGCGTGTATGGATCCTAAATTTGTCGTTAGATGTAAGGATGCTGAAAGACGGTGGATCGAAGTTCAGCAGATGAAGGATTGTAATGATCGTTATGAAATAGAAGACGCTCTCCGCTTTGGCTTTGAATATAGAACGGTTGCCTTAGCTGCAGAGCACCTTTCTTCTAAAAACGTCACCGTTGTCCAAGATCGCTCCGGATTCAGGATAGATTTTCAAAATCCAGAACATTTGAGGTGTCTTTATATAGCACATAAGATAGGCCAAATCTGCGACCTCAATCCAGATGATGCAAAAATTGCACTGGAAATGAAAGAAAAACAATTAGTAGCTCAAGAAAAAATAGACAATAAGTTATCTCGAATTGCTACAGTAGTCAGAGGTGTCGAATACCATATGGAAAAACTGCTGCCGTATCCCGCAGGTCTTATTGGATCATATGCATTTGGCATTAATAAATATGAGAACCCTTACCGTCCGATCACAGCTGAAGAGCTTTTACATGCATACCCGGATGGCATTCCCGCAAAGGATCTCCCATATTTACTGGGTTTACACCTCGATAAGCGAGCTAGAGATGCAGTGGAAAAAAGAGCAGCCGACGAGCTTGCTGCGCTTTCGAAGATTGTGAGGGGAAATGGGGAGCATGAAGAGTTAGAAAAAACATATCAGCCTGTTCAGGAAGCGAATACAGTTTTGCCTCCACGGCCTGATGAAGTTCTTGGACCAAATGGATCCACCGAAATTGCTCAGAATGAGCTCAAGCTGCCTACCGAGATGACCCCGACAATAAATGGTCAAGGGGAGGCTTCATCCAAGAAAGACACGCGGGCTTCCGATCTTGCAAAAAAACTCACAGCAGGACTTGTTCAAATGGTAACTGCTTACCATGCTATCGACGAAAGAGATCAGCGTTATCAGGCGGAGAGGCGAAGACTTCGGGAAGGCTTTGAATACGTATGTGATGATTTTGGCATGAAATATAACCTCGATACGTTTGTTCACCATAATGCAACCCAGGTTTTCCAGCGGTTTTGCGGTGATGGGGTAACGGATACACTGGCAGAGAGAGCAAGACAAGTCCATCATTTATCTGACAGCGTCTCAAAAAATGTAAGTGACTTGCAAAAAGAACTCAAAGATTGCCGTGCGGCTCATAGTACTTATACTGGTCTAGACGAACGCCTGACCAATCTTTCGCGTAACCTTGCTAACTTTTACGACAGAAAACTCAAAGAACTCGAACAGAAGGCTAAAGTCTTTTCGATCATCCAGGCCGCTGCATCACTTTGTTCCGACCTTCCCGGATTATCTGTGCTCTCTCAGGCAGCTGGCTCCGCAAGTGCCCACATTGATGCAAAACGTAGTCGACGCATGAAGCGCTACACAGAATCACTTAACAGAAGTGAAGAGGGAAAACGGTTAATTGGTGTCTTGGACAGTCAAACGGTTATCAAAATGTCTGCCCTATTAGCATCCGAAAAGGAAGAACAGGAGCATCTCATAAGCATCCGTCAGCATCTCGACCCCGTTGTTTATGTGAATCTTCTCACGGACCTCTCAAACGGTTATGCTGAGCAGAAGAAGGAGAAAAAAAACGAGCTCGAAAAAGAGGACCAAAATTTAAAAAAACTAGAAGAGGATAAAGCTAAACTGAAAAATGGAAAGTATTATACCGAGAGAGAACGGGACATCTGTGTGCTTGAAGCCAAGATTGAAGAAAGCAAGCGCAGGATCAAAGACGGTCAGACTACTTTAGAAAGCTTGGATGTAACGATCAGTCGAAACTCCCTAGAACGAGAACTTGCTGAGTATGTATCTCCTATTTCAAAGATTAAAAGGGAAATACTTCAAGAGTTGGAGGGAAGTCTTCCCGATGAGAAAACGCTGAGAAGTAATCAGGAGTTTAGGGAAGTATTTAAACTCCTCAGTGATTCAATAAAAGAGGGCTTTTACGAACGGCAACAAGTTTTAAATTGCCTTGTGCCTCTAATCAACAATCTCCAGGCTTTTGCTGAGATAAGAGAATCCTCCTTTGGATTAGTCTTAAATAAGGCGGGGATCGCAATAAAAATTGGAAACGACCTCAATGTCCTTGGCAACGAAATCTTGACCCTTAAGAATTTTGCACGAGTTGTAAGTACAAAGGGTGAGAGGGACATCCCCTGGAACCTTATTGTTCCCCAGCTGATTATTCCTATCTCATCCGGTCTTGCAGCAATGACATCCATTATGTATACCCTTCACACAATGAACAATCCGGAAAAGGACCCGATGAAAGAGGCCCTTGCCAAACTGGGTGAGGATATCGTGAGGGTTCAAAAAGATCTTTTCCAAAATCAACTTCGGGCTCTATCCAATCACTGTAACAACTTGTCACATGAGATCCAAGACAGCGCAAATAATGTAATCACGGAAATCAAAAAGGAACAATCTGTCATTTTAGATCGAATTGATACGGGTCAAGATCATCAATATGAGATCAGCATTACCGATTTGATTTTCAAAATTGAGCATGCGGGAAGACTCGAGAATCTCGACATCTTTCTTGGGCAATCAAAGAAGAAAGAGGTCAACGGTGTAAGTCAACTGAAAACCTTTGGGGAGGCAACGCGCTTTCTGGTGGAAAATCCCTCTATTTATACGGGGTATCTTTATCAGACTGTTTCTGAACAAAACAGTTTGCCTCCCAATTTAAGTCTCTTCAAAGCAATCGTTGCAAGAGCTGTACAGTTAAGTGAGAAAGGGGGATGCGAGAGGAGGGATATAGATTTCTTCTTAACGAATGCACAAAAAGAGCTTTGCACATTGTACCAGTTATCCAATTTTTCCCTTAGGGCATTAGAAAGAGCCATCGACCGTCTTGAGAAGCTTCGCACCTATGTTCGAAGTTTGTCTCCTCATGACAATTCAGATCCGCTAGATTCAGTTGCAGGTTTAAAGTGCGAGGTTGACAAGTTTGCTTCCCTACAACTGGAAGGGTCAGCAAAATTTGTAAGGGGGTATTGGGGCGATAAAAATATTGTGACACTTTACGATCAAAAAGTAAAGGAGATGCATGGCACATATGTTAAAGAACTTAAAAAAACTAAAGAGATTGTTCTCCCATCATCATCCGGTAAGCTGATTCCCTTGATCTTTCCAAGGCATTATATTGAAGCGTTGGAAAGAGAACTTGCACATATTCGGACAAAGCTTGCCTATCTTAATGTGGGAACTCTTACACTCTCTTCATACGACTTTCAGCCTTCAAATGAGAATGTAGAGCTGATACTGCAATGGAAAGTGACTTTGAACAAAGGAAACCCAAGACAATATGTCGAGGCAGTCGTTGCTTCTTTTGATTCCAAAAGTGTAAATGCTTTTAAGAACGAATCGGAGTTTCTCATTCAGGCCATGCACTGCGGAAAGTATGGGCTTGGGCTTCCTGGCAAAGGGACAAAAGAAGGAGAAACAGGTAAGTTGTTTGTCGTGGAGAGAAAATTTATTGGACTCTACCCCTTTTTCCATTCAAGGGAAGAAGGTGGAAAGATGGGATGTTTTTACAACTCAGAGGACAATAACGGAACGATATTGCAAACGGCAGATGACTTTAAACAGTCTTGCGTGATCGAGCCCTATAACGCTTTTGCGAGTAAGGTTAAATTCAACATTGACGAAAAGGGGTTCTTTGCTGTTGAAGCAGCAGTTATGGGAAGGACAAACCAGCTTCTTGAGACGGACGTGTATCGAGAATACCGCAGGAGTTATCATGAATTACAAGCCTTATGCCGGCTTCAGTTAGGAGCGAGCAAGGAAGATTTGCAGCGCGAAATGATGCGCCATTTCTCCCTACTACCCTTAAACAATCCAGATTTCCTTCAGAAAGGGACCCCGCCCCCTTCAGATCTAGTTGTGAGCGCTTGGGATTTTAACCGAACTCTTGGGAATGGACAAGGCCTTCTTCAAGAGCTTAAAAAACTTGAAGAAGACCTTAAAAAACTACAATCTATCCATATTTTGTCTTAAGGTACCCTTTCAATGTTTCCTCTGGTTGTGCCTCTTCCTTAATTTTCTTAACAATGGTGTTTTGAGACGTTTTCACGAGATTGTGAATCCGGTCAAGGACATCGTAGAGAGAACATAATTGACTGAGTTCGGTGATTTCAGGACTTGAGTAAATCAGGTTGCTCCTTTTAACAATTTGTGGGAAAAGAGTGCAGCACCTTTCGAAAATCGTGGCGATCGCTTGATTTTGTCTTTCGATCTCACTATCATAAAAATTCCCGACAAGATACTGAGTCCTGTTCAGAGTGACCAATTTATTGTTATCATTTTTTAAATGCTCAATCCCTATTGTAGCCCCAGCAAGTGTGCCAACAAGAACCGTTGCCCCAGTCCCAGAACTAATATTCAAAGTTGGTTTTGGGACAGGAGTATCAAGAGGGGGCATTGCAGCCACGGGATTTGGGGCAGCAAGTGCAGGAACAACGGTCAGTAGATTTTGAGTGGGAAATAGACGGGCAATTAGAAAGGCATTTGCAATGCCTGGGATGGGTACCATGCTACGGTTAAAAGTATAGTTATGAAGCGTTTTTTGAAGTTTATCGAGTGGTTTTTCATAGGAAATTCCATTTTCGATGGCTTTCGCAATTTGATCAAGATATGGCTGTAACTGGTTGTGTATAGGTTGAAATGTTATAGCATTGATTGATTCCTGAAGCCTACCAAATTCAGGGTACTTTTCAACCAGCGAAAGAGGATTTGGAGTGACAACAACAGGGGGAGCAAAACTCTCGCTACCCAAAGATGGCTTGATGCCTTTTCTGTCAGTTAAAATAACGAATAAATAATAGAATATATTTATTGCAACAAATACAATAACGCTCACTACCGCACCAAGCGCGATGTTCCGTCCTGTGGCCCATCCCCCTTCGCTGTTTAAACGTTTGATTTCTCTAATATCCTTCTGCTTGGCATCTTCAAGATTCCCTACATATTCCTTCTGTTTTTCTATGAAGTTACTATCAAGCTTTTTGATTGTGTTGCAAAGCGGAGCATCCGAATCGCAAGTCACAAGGCTGCTTGGCAGCGCAAAAGAAAGTTTCTTCAAATTTTCTTCCTGATCTCGCTGCAAAACTGTCGGGTATATGCACCCGCCTTCTTTAACTGTTAGATCCATCTGGTATTCGCCTTTTCCTATAGAGGACAAATTCATTTCAAAACTCCTTTAGCAAATGTTTAGAATTTCTAATAGTGTTCTCAAACTCCGCTTTCAGTTCAGGGAACTGTTGGAGATAGAGAAAACGGGATTCCAAGTCGAACTCAATGCGAGATTTTTTGATGACTAACACATCATTTTCCGATAGTTGTTTGGGTAAGGGGGGATGGATTCTCTCTCTAAAAACACCGGGGTGTTTACGATTGTGCTCCAAAACGTATTGCAGTAATTGGGGGTTGGATATCACAAAGCGATCAAAAAATCTAAGTTTATGTTCTAAAGCTTTAATCTCATCTTTCAATATCTCTGCCAGCAAAAAATCCTTCTGTAAATTTCTCGGACCACCATAGATTGTGTCTATGGTCTCATCTCTTTTTTTATCGACGATAACTGCAGTAAAAAATGCCGTCACTGCAATAAAGCTGACCGCATTGGAAGGGGCTTTTTGAGAGATGATTTTTCCAGATAACTGCGTTAAGGTCAAGGCAGCGAGCCCCCCTTTAAAAAGGGTTAAAGAGTAAGGGGTTGTTTTCTTTTGGCTTAGGATGGAATAGACATTGTGGCAAAATGCTTTTAGGATCAATACAATTGAAACGGTCGCAATTGGATAAGAAACTATTTCGGGAAGATAAGTGCTTTTGAGGGCGGTATGGGCAATAAGTGCAAGGGTTGCGGCTTGCAGAGAAGCTTTTGCTTGACTTGCGTCACTTTTTTTCACGCTCACTTGGATTGTGTTAGGCAATATATCAACAAAACGGTTCACTGTGCCTTGCATTCTGTTGTAAACATATGCTGCCATCGTCATCTCCAAAGACAAGCATTCTCACAAAAAATATAGAATTTATCCAGATAAATTGTTGAAGGATGGCAAATTCAAGCTGAACGGGGAATTTCCTTAAAGGCTCGTACTTTTGTGGTCAGTCCAGATCTGCCTCTCTTTATTGATAAGTTCCGTTTCAGGGTGAAGGCATTTTACAGTGCCTATGATGTTTTAAAGAGGCCCGTGTTTTTGGAATATGGCCTTCAAGTTCACCCTCTTTCATGGCCAGAAAGAACATATTTTTCATATATCTGGCCATAAATATATTGCATTCTATGGCCAGATATTCATATAATTAGGAGGTATCTGGCCATGGAGGCAAAAATGTCCAAAATAAGACAAGAGAAGTTCGGAAAAAGCATTTCGTTCGTTGGGCGACGGGATGAGATGAAATACATTACAGACGCAACCAAGACTGGAGAAGCAGGAATTCTCGTCGTCTATGGTCGCAGACGCGTCGGGAAAACCGAATTGATCGAGCATGTTTTGCAGGATCGGAACCTAATCAAGCTTGAGGGCGTGGAAGATGGCGATACCAAGGCGCAAATGGTCAGGGTGCTTTATCAGCTTTCCAAAGCCTTCGATGACAAATACGTTACCAACATGAAGTTCAATACGTGGCTGGAATTGTTCGACTTTATTGCGAGTAAAATTTCAGTAGGGAAATGGACCCTCTATCTAGAAGAAGTACAGTGGTTAGCCGAATACAAAAATGAGCTGATCTCAGACCTGAAGTATGTGTGGGATAATACGCTAAGGCGCAATCCCGACCTACTACTCGTTTTATGTGGATCATCGCCGTCATTCATGCAAAATCAAGTGGTTCATTCCAAAGCGCTCTACAACCGTTCAATTTATGAATTAAACTTGCGGGAATTTTCGCTAAAAGAGACCGAGACAATGTTGGGAAACCGATCGTACCGAGAGGTCATGGATGCGTACCTTACTGTCGGTGGCATACCGGAATACCTGAAACGCGTCAAAAAACACTCTTCCATCCGACTCGGCATTTGCGAGGAAAGTTTCAAGAAGGACAGCTATTTCAGCAACGAAAAAAAACGCATTTTTATCAGCAGTTTTGCAACCAACGTGCATTACCAGGAAATCGTTGATTTCCTTAGCCAGGTAAAATTCGCAAGTAAAAAGGATATAGAAAAGCATCTCAACACACGTGGCGGAGGCAACCTGACAAATGTCCTAAGAGACCTGGAATTATGTGGATTTATAGACCGCTACGTTCCCTATCAAATGGATAGCAATAGCAGTCTTGTCAGGTATTGCATTGCTGACAGTTATCTGAGGTTCTATTTTAAATTTATTGCTCCCATAGCTGACAGAATTCAACAAGGCGACTACAGTCAGGCCCCACTGCATGCGCTGAACAACGAGTCGTATCAAAAATGGTTAGGACTTTCTTTCGAACGGTTTTGCCGAAAGCATAGCCAAATGATTGCCAACATCATCGGATTTTCTGCTGTTCGCTATAAAAGTGGAGCTTTTTTCAATCGAACAACCATCAAAAAGGAAGAGGGATATCAGATCGACCTTATTTTTGATCGGGCAGACCACGTCACCACCATTTGTGAGATCAAATACACCAAAAGCAAGACCGGCACTGAAATAGTTGAAGAGTTTGAAAGAAAATTGCGCCTTTTGACGGACGTAGGGTCAAAAACTATAGAAAAAGTATTAATCACAGCAAGTGGAGCAACCGACGCTTTACTTGCCACCGCATACTTTGACCGCATCATCACGCTTGAGGACATTTTCTCCGTCAACAAAAACTTGTAGTTCATATATTTTTCCTGGGGACAATCGCCCTCTAGTCCATGCTAAGAGCCTTTCCCGCAGTGAATTCTTCGAGGAGACTAGAAAGATTTCAGAGGATCGTCGAAGAGGCACAGCGGGAAAGGCTCTAAGGAAAAACCTCGTCGGTAAAGTTTTTTTGAGCTATAGAAGGGAGAAGAGGACTAAGGAATGATGGAGTCGAAAGATCTGATCGACACAGGCTGTCTCAATGCAGCGCTTTACGAGGAGCAGTACGCCCTTTACCAGAAAGATCCTGCTGCAGTGAATGCCGAGTGGAGAGACTTATTCGATCGCCTTGAAGCGCCAACGACGGGCTTGAGGGTGCCTGAAAAGCCGCAGCTTGTCCCAAGCGAGCTGGAGGGGAAGTCAGTGCTTTATTATCCCCATGTCGAGATTGGGGGAGCTCCCGACGAATTGCGCGTGCACGATCTAATCGAAGCGTACCGCAGGTGGGGGCATCTCTCTGCCTCTGTGAACCCCCTCGCTTCTGAACCTTCTGCAGATGTCTCTCACCTTGCGATAGAGAGGTCTGGTTTTTCGAAAGAGGATTTACCCGCGTACTTCCCCACGTGTGGTCTCCTCCCCGAGGATAAGGCGCCGTTGTTAGAGATCATCAATGCCTTAAAAGCCATTTACTGCGGGAAGATTGGCGTCGAATACATGGGGCTTGAAAATCCTGAATTGGAAAAGTGGCTGCAAGAGCAGATTGAACCGAATCGGTTCAGAACTGACTTTTCAATTGAGCAAAAGCGGGATATTTTAAACCATTTGAACCGGTCGGAGATTTTTGAGTCGTTTCTTCACACAAAATACGTTGGCCAAAAGCGGTTTTCTTTAGAGGGAAGCGAGACGTTGATCCCGATGCTCGCTGCTGTGGTCGATACGTCCGCTAAGTTGGGGGCAGACGAGTTTGTCTTTGGGATGGCGCACCGCGGGCGGCTCAACGTGCTCTGCAACATCTTCGATAAATCGTATAGCGATATTTTCTCAGAGTTTGAAGAGGGGTACATTCCGGCAGCTGTCGAGGGAAGTGGGGATGTCAAATACCACAAGGGATTCTATTCTGAAGTCAAAACGGTCCATGGCCATCCCGTGAGGCTGACGTTGACGCCAAATCCGAGTCATTTAGAGTCAGTTGACCCGGTCGTCGAGGGGCAGGTGCGTGCCAAACAGATCATGGTGGGCGATGAACTTAAGCAAGAGCGCATCATTCCGATTCTCATCCATGGAGATGCAGCGATCTCAGGGCAAGGCGTCGTTTATGAAACCATGCAGATGGCGCGCTTGAACGGGTATTCCACAGGGGGAACGATCCATTTTGTGATCAATAATCAAATTGGCTTTACGACGTTGCCACGCGACGGGCGTTCGACGCGGTATTGCACCGACATTGCCGCGATATTTGGCGCACCTGTTTTTCACGTCAACGCAGAAGATCCAGAAGGGTGTGTCTACATTTCCCATTTAGCCTCCGAGATGAGGCACAAGTTCCATTGCGATGTATTTATTGACCTCGTCGGTTACCGGAAATATGGGCACAACGAAAGCGATGAGCCGGCATATACGCAGCCGCATGTGTATCAAACGATCAAGAAAAAGCAGCCAATCCGCGATCTGTATCGCGATTTCCTGATCAATCACAATGTCGTTGAAAAGCAGTTGGCCGAAACTTTGGAGGCAGAGTTTAAAGAGGAGCTACAAGCCTCTCAGAAAGCAAAGCCCATCGGCAAAAAGCCAGACTCTGAAGCAGCTGAAATCGATCAAATGCGCAATAAGATGGAAGGATTACACCCACAAATCCAAACAGGCGTGCCCCTTTCTATCCTGCGCGAGATAGGGCAAAAGCTGTGCTATTTTCCTCCCGACTTGGCCGTTCATCTAAAGCTGGTCGTATTGAATAAAGAAAGGCTGGCGATGTTGAGGGATGATCCTGAAGCGCGCCCGCTCGATTGGGGAACTGCTGAATTGTTGGCCTACGGCTCACTTCTTTGGAATGGGACGCACGTGCGCTTGTCTGGTCAAGATTCGTGCCGTGGTACCTTTAGCCACCGTCATGCGGTCTTGATGGACCAAGTTAAAGAGGAAGAGTATGTCCCCCTGCAACATCTGAAAGCAGGGCAAGGGCGTTTTGATATTTACAATTCGCCCCTTTCAGAATTTGCCGTGCTCGGATTTGAGTTTGGGTATAGCGCTGCGAATTTGCAAGCGCTCGTGTTGTGGGAAGCGCAATTTGGCGATTTTAGCAATGGCGCACAAGTGGTGATCGATCAATACATCGCGACAACAGAGCAGAAGTGGGGGCAAAAATCGGCGATCACGCTGCTATTGCCGCACGGCTATGAAGGGCAAGGGCCAGAGCACTCTTCTGGAAGAATCGAGCGTTTCTTGACACTGGCGGGCGATCACAACATTCAAGTGACCAATCCCACAACGCCTGCCCAATTTTTCCATTTGCTGCGACGACAGGTTCTCATGCCAGTGAAGAAACCTTTGATTATCTTTACGCCAAAGGGATTATTGAGACATCAAGCTTGTGTCAGCCCGTTGAGCGATTTGGCAAAGGGGACATTTCAAGAAATCATCGAAGACCCAGCTCCGCCTCAAAGAACGCGCCGTCTCGTCTTGTGCTCGGGGAGGATCTATTACGACCTGCTCGTTGAAAGAGAGAAACGCGGAGTAGAAGAGATGGCGATCGTGAGAATTGAGCAACTCTATCCCCTCGATATGGAACGGTTGCGCGAAATCATTGCGCATTGTGTCGGGCTGAAGGAGTGCATTTGGGCCCAAGAGGAGCCGAGCAACATGGGAGCGTGGAGCTTTATTCGACCGATTTTAAGAGAAGCACTGCCTCAAGACGTAGAACTCACCTACGTCGGACGGACGCGCAGTGCAGCGTCGGCAACAGGATCGCATGCGATGCATAAGCAAGAGCATGCTGCTCTCCTCGCTGCACTCTTTGGGGGGAGCCAAAGATCTATATTCGACTTAGCAGCACAACAAAGAGTTTGAGGAACAGTATGAAAGTGGAAATCAAAGTGCCGGCGATGGGAGAGTCGATCTCTCAGGCCACCATCGGTTCATTCATTAAACGGAGCGGAGAGGGGGTGGCTGTCGATGATGAGCTGCTCGAACTGGAGACCGACAAGGTAAACCAAGTGCTGTACGCTCCAGAAGCGGGTGAAGTCACCTGGAATGTGGCTGAGGGGGACGTCGTCAAGATCGGACAGGTGATCGGTTTTGTTGAGACAGAGAAAAAAGGGCGTGCTGCTCCAAGTGCAGCAAAAGAAAAGAAGGCTGAGATCCGAGAAGAGCAGGCGTTTAGAGACACTGTGGAACAGATGCGCGTGACAAAAGAGATGTTTGTTCAGGAGCTCCAACAACCAAAAGAAGAAAAAAGGGCAAAAGTTGAGCTGCCAGTAGCCTTACCGAGCTCTAAAGAGCCAGAAGGGCGGGAAACGCGCAAAAAACTCTCTTCTATTCGCAAAGTGATCGCTAAGCGCTTGGTAGAAGTGTTGCAAGAGACGGCGATGTTGACCACTTTTAACGAAGTCGATATGACGCACATCATCGCCTTGCGAGAATCGTACCAAGAGGCATTTACAAAAAAATACAATGTTCGTTTGGGCTATATGCCATTTTTTGTGAAGGCGGTCGTATCGGCTTTAAAAGCCTCCCCAGAAATCAATGCTTATATCAGCGGCGATGATCTAGTGTATCGCAACTATTTTGATATTGGGATTGCTGTTGGGACAGATAAGGGAGTGATTGTGCCGATCGTGCGCAATTGCGACCGCTTAAGCTTTGCCGAAATCGAGCAAGCCATTGCAGATTTTGCCAAAAAATCGCGCGAAGGGGGATTAACGCCGCACGACCTGCAAGGAGGAGGATTTACCATTACCAATGGGGGAACGTATGGATCTCTCTTGTCGACTCCGATCCTCAATCCACCCCAGAGTGCCATTTTGGGAATGCACAAAATCATGAAACGTCCCGTTGTTGTCGACGACCAAATCGTCATCCGCCAGATGATGTACCTGGCCTTAAGCTACGATCACCGCGTCGTCGATGGAAAAGAAGCGGTGACCTTTCTCGTCCACATCAAAAACTGCCTTGAAGACCCTTCACGGATGGTATTGGGAGTGTAGATCGAATGGACGCGTTTGATTTGATCGTCATTGGGTCTGGTCCTGGCGGCTATGTGGCCGCGATTCGCGCCGCTGAATTGGGGATGAAGGTGGCTTGCATCGAAAAGGATAAAGTCCTTGGCGGCACTTGCTTGCACGTCGGGTGCATCCCCTCAAAGGCACTTCTACAAGCCACAGAGCATTACCAATGGTTGACCACGAAGGCAGCTGAATTTGGGATTATCGGTTCTGCTGTTGTCGACTTTCCCGCTCTGATGCAACGAAAAGAGGGGATTGTCAAAGGCTTAGCGAGCGGGATTGCCACCCATTTCACAAAAGAGAAAATTGAAACAGTCTACGGGAATGCCCAGTTTACCTCCCCAACGGCTGTTGCAGTGGGAGATCGTCAGTTGACGGCGAAGTGGTTTATCGTGGCAACCGGTTCTGTGCCTATTGCGTTGCCATTTTTGCCATTCGATGAAAAAAAGGTCGTCTCTTCGACAGGGGCGCTAGCACTTGAGTCGGTTCCTGAAAAGATGGTGGTCGTGGGGGGAGGAGCAATCGGCGTTGAGCTTGCCTCTGTCTATGCGCGCTTAGGCTCTTCCGTTCAGATTGTGGAGATGCTTCCGCAGATCGTTGCAGGTTTTGATGGTGCTGTAAGCAGATTGCTGTTGCAGCTTTTGCAAAAACAAGGGATCGTGTTTCATCTCGAAGCCACTGTGCAGTCGGCAAAAGTCCAAGAACAAAGCGTATTGCTTTCCGTTCAGCAGAAAGAACAAACAAAAGAGATCGAGGCAGATGTCGTTCTCGTCGCAGTGGGAAGGCGCCCCTATACCCAAGGACTCGATTTGGAGAAGGCGGGCGTCAAAACGACTCCCAAAGGGTTCATCAATGTCGATGGGAATCTGCGTTCTTCTAACCCGCAAGTGATGGCGATTGGCGATGTCATCGAAGGGCCGATGTTGGCTCATCGGGCCTCCCACGAGGGGATTGCCCTGGCTGAGCACCTTGCTGGAAAAACGGCGCAAATGCAGGCGATCAGCATCCCCAATGTGGTCTATACCCATCCAGAAGCGGCAAGCGTCGGATTGACGGAAGAAGAAGCCAAGGCTGCCGGTCTTTCGACGTTCACTGGCCAAGCGTGGTTCAAAGGAAATGGGCGCGCCCGTTGTGAAGGGGAGACAGAAGGGTTCGTCAAGCTCCTCGGAGAGAAATCTTCTGGACGTCTCATTGGTCTTCATATCATTGGAGCACATGCTTCAGAGCTCATTGCCGAAGGGGTTATTGCCTTGGATAAACGAGCAACCGTCCGTGACCTAGCGCACGGGTGCTTCCCCCATCCGACTCTGTCCGAGGTGGTCATGGAAGCCGCAAGGGCAGCTTTGTAGACATCAAATTTTTTATTAATCATCTATTTAGTTTTCATTCAAATCCTGTTTGTTATATGATCTTCAGAGAATTTCGAATCAAAGACGTTATTTTTTTAATAAGGAGTATTTTATGTCATTTTCGCTTTCTCAAGCAACTTTATCACCACGCACAGCTGCTCTCACAGGAACATTGCAACTAAGCAATGGAGCCAATTTAAAAGACGGGTCGGTTAAACTAACTTGTCCTAAGGGGAGTGTAGCAACCGAAGTTCCGTTTCTTGATGTTGTTGCACTTGCTGTAACGACTTTGAAAAGCCAAAATCCGGTGTCAATACGTTCAGTTGGCGCTACGGGTGATCATTGGAATTGGTTTAATGCTGCGACAACGAGCACTTATGCTGTCAGTCGGGATTTTATCGCAGCTGTAAAAAATGCCGCTAAACTCGCCGGTCTAAAGGTTGCACAAAACGAGGACCTAGAAGTTGGGGCACCAGTAAGAACGGTTAAGGGAGTGAATCTCTTCGTCATCCTTGGTTAGGACACATTCTCTCCACTTTCGTGCCTATGCCCACGCTCCTGCGCCTTCTGCGTCTCTCTGTCTCCCGGTCTCTGCGTTTATCATTGGGTCTTGTCATTTGTAGACTTTTATGTAAGAAGAAATAATTCCTCAAAAAGCCTATTTCAAGACTTCGAAACTAGCAGTTGTTTTAACCTGCGTACTTGCCGAGAATGGTTGGCATAAATCAGCGGTTTTTCCCTCGTATCCGTTAATCAGGCGCATTTTGAATAGAGGAGTTGTGTTTGTCGGATCTCCTGGATAGACTGCATAGGGAGCTGAGATTGTATTGCTTGTCATTCCAGAGGAGTCGATCTCCATGCGGCGCGACATAGAGGCATTTTTATCAGGGAATAGATAAAGCCCCAGATTCACAAAAACAGGATCGCTGAGGAATTTTTGGATTGCCTCGCTACGATCGTATGTGATGCTTTGATTTGAAGTGTAAAGCAATGTTTTAGTCAGTTCGTCATTTCCAATGAGTTTATTTAAACCGTCAATTTTCCCTTCGTATTGTTCACGATCTTCACCCAAGAATTTTTTAGCAGTATGTGTTTGGCGATCTTTGACAATTGTCCAGTCGCGATTCCCACTCACGAGGTCTCTTTTTAGCATATAGAATGATTTGATAGGCTTCCCTTCACTGTCGAAATCGTTTCGAGAACTGGATCGATAGGCCTCAAAAGGGTGTGCCCTTTTTGAGTGATGATTTGTGATCGCTGTAAATACCAAAACATAGGTCTTCACTAACTGAAGGTTATTTTTAACAAAACTAACGGGGTCGTCGAGATTGGGATCGAATTGGCCAAAAATTTCATTGTGGAGAGTCCTTCGGACCTCATCCAACTCAGCTAAGTCTAGGGCTTGGATTTCGGTAGGGCTCAAGGCTTGGATCTGGGCGGGGGTGAGAGTGGGGATGAGTGCGCTTGCAAAGCCATCGAGGAGGGCGAGGGCAGCATCGCAATCCTCAGGGAGCCAATATATTTCTGGGTTGTACCCTTCGATGAGGGAGAAGGAACCAGCGTCGTTCTTGCGCAAGTGAAAAAGGTCGTGGTCAGGACCAGTGAGCTCTGTCTTGAGTTCTCTGAGGGCGTTGCGAGCGAGCAGGATGTCTTGCAGTTTCATCTGTGTGGGGTCTTCTGAATGGCGCAGGATTTGTGCAATTGCATCCATGGGTGTCGTGTGGATGGTGGTTTGGAAGTGTTTGAAGGTCGCTTTGAGGAAGTGCTCGATTTTCGAAATTCCCATTTTGTAGATTGTGGGTCCTATGTGGGCTGAGATCGCGTAAGTTTTAGCCAGTGCTCTTTTTTGTTCATGTAAGACGATTTTTGGGTCATCTGGATGCGCTGCAACGATTTGCTCTCTTTTTTGTTTTGCTATCTGAAGAGCTATGAGTAGTTGTTTGTCTGTTCTGCCTGTTGCGCTTTCTCTAATTCCCAATTTTGTTTTGAGCATCTCGAGTTGTGAGATCGCGTGATCGAGCGCCTGTAAGTTTGGGATATACTCTACACCCGCAATATCCACCCCATCGATCGCCTTTTGTGCCTCCTCAACAACCTTGGTTTTTTTTGCGGAGCGATCGGCAGTTTCGCGAGAAACCGCTCCGACAGTCACTTTGTGGCCTAGGAGGGGCGCTGCAATTGTGTCGACATTCTCATCTTCAGTCATTTCCTCGGCTAAGATGGCAGTTCCACTAGGGGCTTTGGTGACACTGGTTGGAGGAATTTGCTCTTTCCGTTCGAATAAATTTCCCATCTCAATTTTCGATGGCATGCAGCCAATCTCGTTTAGGTGCACTTCAAGGGCGGCTTTTAAGTCCTCTGATTTCATGCACTTTAACAAATCGAGAAAGGGTTCGATGCGGTGACGGATGACGGCGCGGTCGTTGGTGGCTTCGGCTCGTCCGATGATCGGAGCAAAGATGTTTAAGAGTTTTTTATCTGTCAGTTCCTCTCCAGCAAGAAGGGCAGTGGCTAGAGCTGTCAGAGCATTTTTTGTGGCTCCTCTATCGATGTCCTCTTTGCAGTTTTCTTGGTAGACCACTTGATCATTGTTTTTGACAGCCGTCAACATTTCTCCCATGGTGCTGACCAATTGAAATGCGTATTGGTGCAACCGCGCTTTGTGTCCTTCCGAAAGAGCGCGGAAATTTTTGTTATGCGATTTTTGCATCAACAGTTTCGTCTGATTTAAGGCGCTTTGAGTTCTTGCTTCCACTGTCTTTTCCGGTCTGTTTTTAAACTCCTGAACGACGACTCCTGGATTTTGGGTTTTTTCCTCTTTCGTCGGTTTGACCGGATATTGCGTTTTGTCGTGAATTTGCGCTGTCTCGTACAACTTGGAAAGAGATGCGTGATAGGTCTCTGGGTTATATTTTTCATTGCCGAGCATGTTCTTCCCTTCAAAAATAGCACCATCGACCGAATAGGCATTGACATGCAGGTTATCTTGATTTGCATTGAGTACGGCATTGACACGTTTTCCCTCTTCCCCGCTGATTTTTTGCAATTGCACTTGGACGAAAAGGGGAGGGGGAGGATTGTCTTGGTAGTGTTTGAGTACCGCAAGATAGCGAGGATCCATACGGACAGCTTCTTCAGAGCCGATTGTGGAGTTTGCGGCAATGATGTGTCGAAATTCGTGACTTGTGCCATCCGCGAAAGTGAATTGCGCTTTAAACCAGGGAACATTGGGGTTGCCGGTTTTAAAGGAGGTATATTCACTCAGTGAGCCAGGGACAATTTGAGCATGTTCCGATTGAATGCTGCGTAGCGTTCGCAGCGGATGGGCAAGCCAGTGGACGACTTTATCGAACACGTTATTCGTGGTGTAGTGGGTGGCTTCGGAAAAACGGACGATTCCATCGAGAAGATCTGCTGCTTTTTCTAAATTGACCGGCTTACCCTTTGCAGCGTCGTGAGAGATGTCTCTACGCAGTTCATCGATGGTCGTTTTGGCGCCGGGGATCGGAAATTTACCACCAATATCGGCCACTTTATCAGCAAAACGCATCAGTGCATTTTTTGCGATCTCTTCACTGTCGTGCTCATGAACGTGCATCTCGGCGCAAAGTTCATTGACGAAGTTGTGTCGTAGATCTAGGGCGTTTAATTTTAAGGCGTCGATATATTCAGGAGAGGTTAACGCAGCTTCGAGATGATCTGTGATCAGCTCGTTGGCTTTTTTATACGCCTCTTTAGGCTTGATTCCACGTGCAATGTTATTTTGGGCCGTTTCGACAGCGTTTAGGATCCCTTCGATGTGGGAATCTAAGGGAGTTGGGGGGCGTGAAAGAGCTTCCCTCACGAGGCTATTTTTTTCAGCTGTGCACACCTTGGCAAGGGCATCAAAGCGCGCTCTTCGCAGCTCTGTTTTAAGTTCATTGCGCGCTTTGGTAAACGCTTTTCCTTCCTGTGTGAATCTCATTTTGACGATTTTGTGCGAACCGTAGCCAACGATGGGGATGATGGCAATGGGGGCAATTGCTGCAACCACTGCCGCAGCGACCGGCGCTGCAAGAGCCCCTGCACAACAAATGATTATCCGTTTCATGAGGCTATCGGGGGCTTTGATCTGAGCATATTTGTGGGCAGCATAAAGAGTGACTGTTGCCCCAGCTAATGGGAGGGCAGCGACCAGGCCGGCATAACCGAATGCACCGCTAACCACTTTTCCGATCGAGCGGAGTGTCGCAGCGACAACTTTTGGGGGGAAAGAATACTTATGCCCTGTTTTGGCGTGGCTTTGCGCAGCCTGAGCGTGTGCAGGATGGGGCGCGTGAGTGGTTACATGGTGTGTGGTCTTTTTAATTCCTGCAGGATCAACCATAAAAATAGTTTCACTTAATTAATAAATGATTCTATTTTTATTATAATTTAGTATAGATTATTTTAATAGTAAATTATTTAAAGAAGGGGCTTAGCCCCTTCTAATAACCATGGGAAGTGCCGCACCCGCAGGAGGAGCGCACATTTGGGTTGCTGATCTTGAAGCCTGAGCCTTGGAGGCCGTCGACGAAGTCGATTTCTGAGCCCAGGAGGCGTTTGAGCATCCCATTGTTGACGTAGATTTGGATCCCCATGCTTTCAAAGGTCGTGTCGTCGGGGAGGGCTTTTTCGGCGTAGTCTAAGACATATTCAAACCCGCTGCAGCCAGCCATTTTTTCTTCTAAGCGAAGGCCCCACCCCAGTTTCCCTTCTTCTTCGAGGATTTCGAGGTATTTTTTGGCCGCGCGCTTTGTGATGTTCACAGTCGTGGCATCGACAGGCTCTTCGAGCAATGCATTGAGTCTTCCAAGTAGTTTTTCGATGGCACTGTTATCCATGCCATGGCCAAGCATTCCAGCTTCGAGGGTTTCCCACGTCGCTGCAGAGCAGCCGACACAATGCAATCCGGCATTGGTGATTTCCTGTGCAAGACGCTGCGCTTTGAAGGGGAAAAGAGATAGAATCTCTTCGATTGTCATGTGGCGGTGGATTTTGGTTTTTTGTTGAGTTGTCATGGAATATCCTTCGTTAAAATTTGATCTTCACTTTACCACAGCGAATCTTACATTGGCAAGCAAGCCGTTCGTCTAATGTTCCTTCTCCCAGAAAATCTTCCTCTTCTGGGGTCGGGGGCGTGAGGTTTTCCTTTCCTTCCACCACTTCGATCACGCACGTGCCACAGACCCCTTCCGTGCAAGCAAATGGCACACCTGCTTCTTCACAGGCTTCAGCAATGGGAGCCTCATCTGGAAGATCTACCTCTTCATCGCTGTGACCAAAAACTAATTTTGGCATATTTTCTCCACTCTATTAAGAGTTAATAATATAATTCTCATATTTATGTTGTGCATTATGGAGTAAATCTGTAAAAAAATCAAGAACTAATTTCTGGGCTATGAGATAATGATGGTCGTGAGCTGTATCGTGCTTTTTTGGGATATTTGATGAAAAATAGATTGCCTCCTAGCCTAACCCCTTTTGAAAAATTGGCGCTCCAGTGGGTGGAAAAGGGGCGCGTCCGGGACGTGGAGTTCTCGGGGGCGACCTATCAGGTGCTCGTTGCAGACCCAATCACAAAGGAAGAGGTGTGGGCTTTTCTCCAACTGGACGAGAAAAACCACCTAAAGGATAGCTTTTGTCCCTGTTCCGACCATGAGCGTGGTGAGGGGTGCATCCATCGGGCGGCCGGTTGGATCTACATTTTTCATGGCACAGCCCTTCCGCTGCACCGCCGGTTTGAAAAGTCTCTTTGGAATGTCTTATGCCGTTATGGGGCCGATGCGTACGGGTACGACCTTGCTTCTGTGAAGAGGGAAAAGGGGGAATATTTGGTCTCGTCCGAAAAAGGGCAAGCGGTTTTGTCAGTACGCGGAAAAAGTGCGGCAGGCAAAGCTGATCTGGAGGAGATTTTCTCAGAACGGGGAGAAACGGAAGAGACTTCGCTCAAATTCTCTGGACTCTCCCCCGATGAAATTGCTCTTTGGAAACAGGGTAATCCGACCGCTACGCTCCTTTATACGCTCTCTTTTTGGAGCGAGTTGGCTAAGTGGCTGATGCGCTTACAAGAGTCCGACGCTTCTTATCAGTTGAAATTTACAGAGCAGGCAAATGGGCTCCCCACTGAGTTGACGGTTGTGTTTAGTGCCGTATCGGTGACGTGGGCCTTGACGCCAGAGCTCGTACGTGACCTCATTCCCTCTTTACAACAGATCGAATCCCCTCTTAAAGTGATCTCGGCTAAGGGATCTAAGCAAATCAAACTGCGCTACGATGCCCTACAGGGCATTTTCGCGATGGAACCAGAAAGTGCAAGCAGCCAAAAGAAACGAGGACTGCCTGCAGGTGCTGTGCCTGTCGATGCGCGTTGGGACTACGTTCCTCATAAGGGATTTGTCGAAAAAGATCCGTTTGAATCCGCGTCGGGGGCTTTGTTAAGCGATGTGGAAACAATGCTCAATGAATACAGCTCTCTTCTTTCTGCTTGCCTCATCGACACCGAAGTGCACAGGGACACCGAAAAAAGGCTCTCTTATGCGTTGAGTTTTGATCCTTCTTGGAAGTTGCACGTGGCTCCTTATGTTTTTAAACCGGGAGATCTTTCCGTTCCTCAAGCACGTGTGTTCAAATCGTGGGTTTACCTACCCAACCGCGGGTTTTATCCTCTGGAAGAAGGGCAGCCCCTTGCGACCATTATCCCTGAAGAAGAGGTCGTCGATTTTATCCTCGACAACCGCTCCTGGATCAATCACTATCCCGCTTTTCGCGTTCATATGACCTCGGTGAGGACTGAAATGGGGTATTCGATCGATGAAACGGGTGCTCTCACGTTTTTGCCTCATTTGATTGCGGGAGGAGAGGATCAAAAAGTGAAAGATTTTGGACGTCTCGTCTATGTAGAAGGGGATGGCTTTTTCACTAAAGAAACATCGTACGATTTTCTAAAGCTACATCCCTACCGCAAAATTCCAAGAGAACAGGTGGCGGCCTTTATCCGGGAACAGTGCGAAGAGCTCGTCGAGATCCCCTCATTTTTCACCGACCATTCCCCTTATGAGAAGATCGGATTGCAGGTCAGTTTGCGCGACGATCATACGATCGATCTCATCCCCGTGTGTGAACTATTCGATAAATACAAAAAGAGCGCTTTGCGCGAGTATGATGAGTTTGTCTATCTTCCGGGAGAAGGATTTTATGAGATCCCTCCAACGGTGCGTCTTCCCGAAGCGTATCGAGCTCCCAAGGTGATCCAAGGGCAGGCGATTGTCAATTTTTTAAATCTAGAGCTTCCCAAACTAAAGCGTTTAATTGTCTCTTTTGATGAACAATTGAAAGTCCCAACTCGTTCTCGGATTGTTCTTCAACAGATTTCTCAAAGTGAATTGCTCGGCACCTATCAGCTCAAAGGTATATGTCGAACAGATGTTGGCGAAGTGCCTTTGTCTTCGATCTGGTGGGCTCTTCACCGCCATCAGCACCAGTTCTTTTCTCCAGCTGGGTTTTTAGATCTTACCGACAAGCGGTGGGGATGGCTGAAAGACATTCCTAAAACGTCTGTCGACCGCCGTTCTCAAGAACTCACATTGAATGGGTGGCAGCTGCTTCGCCTCAATGCAATGGAGACCTTAACAATTGACGAAGAGGGACGTGAATCTCCGATCCGCTCACATCCCCTCTTTAGTGCCCTATTAGACTTTAAAACGCCCCATGAGCCAGACATCAGGGGCTTAACCAGCACGTTGCGCGCCTATCAGATGATGGGGCTGAAGTGGCTTTGGTTCTTGTATTGCCACACGCTTTCGGGGCTTCTCTGCGACGACATGGGGCTCGGCAAGACCCACCAGGCGATGGGGTTGATGGCCGCCGTTAAAAATCAACGCAAGGAACTTGGACAGAAGGCAAAGTTTTTGGTGATTTGCCCAACTTCGGTGCTCTACCATTGGCAAGAGAAGCTTAAAGAGTTTCTGCCAGACATGCAGGTGGTTACTTACTACGGAGCTCAGCGCGCAACGACCGATTTGAATGGAACATTCGATATCCTCCTCACATCATACGGGATTTGGCGCAACGACGTTGAAATTTTGGGAAAACTCGTTTTTGACGTAGCCTTTGTCGATGAATTGCACATCGCCAAGAATCAATCGACCCGCGTCTATTCAAGCCTGTTGCAGGTACAAGCACGCATCCACATTGGGATGACAGGGACCCCGATCGAAAACCGTTTGCGCGAATTGAAAGCCCTATTTGATTTGATGATGCCCTCCTACTTGCCTTCTGAGCACGACTTCAACGCATTTTTTATCAAGCCGATCGAAAAAGAGGGAAACCTAGAAGCCAAGCAGCTGCTCTCGCGGCTGATTCGTCCGTTTGTGTTGCGGCGCAAAAAAGAGGACGTCTTACTCGACCTTCCAGAGAAAATCGAAGAGATCTCCCATTGCGCCCTTGTTCCAGACCAGCGCAAGCTCTATTGCGACCTATTGATTGGCTCGCGAGATCGGTTGATCGAGGAACTGCAAGACGAATCGGCACCAATTCCGTACATCCACATTTTCGGACTCCTCTCGCAACTCAAGCAAGTGTGCAATCATCCCGCAGCCTTTATGAAAAAACCAGAGGATTACGAATTGTACACCTCCGGGAAATGGGATCTCTTTGTCGAATTGCTCGAAGAGGCGCGCGAGAGCCAGCAAAAGGTGGTCGTGTTCTCCCACTACCTTGCGATGCTCGATATCATCGAATACCACCTAAACAAAAAACGGATCGGGTTTGCAGGGATTCGAGGGGCCACGATCAATCGGGGCGAACAGCTCCAGAAATTTGCTAACGATCCCAACTGCGAAGTATTTGTTGCCTCTCTGCAGGCAGCTGGCTTGGGGATCGACCTCACGGCCGCTTCCGTCGTGATCCATTACGACAGATGGTGGAATCAGGCGCGGGAAAACCAAGCGACCGATCGGGTGCATCGGATCGGCCAAAAACGGGGCGTTCAAGTCTTCAAGCTCGTGACAAAGGGGACCATTGAAGAACACATCGACGCCCTCATTGCCAAGAAAGGGCGCCTCATGGAAGAGATCGTCGGCGTCGACGACCAAGAGGTGATCAAAACCCTCGACCGCCACGAGATCATCCAGCTGCTCCAGCTCCTCCCTGAATGATCCTAGAGTGATATGCCGCCCTTTCAGGGCTCGTCATTTAGGCACGTGTTTACCCAGGCCTTCGTTCGCTGGCGCTCACTCCGACCTGGGCTATGAGATACCGGCCCGTTGGGCCTCAGCAGCGACTACATAAAGCTCCTAACAGTAGCTCCAGAACCAATTGAGCGTGTTGTGAGGCCCAACGGGCCGGTATCTCATAGCCCAGGTCGGAGCGAAGCGGAGGCCTGGGTTTATCATAGCAAATCAGGCGAGCCCTAACGGGGCGGCATATCTCTACAGGATCAATGCATCTTGGTAATCGAGCTGAGCGTTCTAGAATCGGGTTTTCGCCAGAAAATTGCATTTTTTGGGGGAAAATCATTCCACTAAAAATCCCCCCAAAAACAACAATTGCACTTTTGGGGGGTAAGTCTACCGAAAGGGAAAATGGTCAAATTCATTGGTCGTAGAAAAGCATCGACGCCTTATAATTAGGGGCCCCTATTATTGCATTGCCTGAAGCCGGGCTTACGCGCCGTGGCTATCCGCTGCCGCTGCTTCGCAGCTTAGAGCAGGCGCACACTAGAGGGCCAATTGCAATTTAACCTATTGGAACGTAGAATTCTCTCCTAATCATGGGAGATTACGCATGTTGCAGAGGACTGGGCTATGAATGACGTTCAGCACCGTTTCGGCCCCGAATTCTATCGGCCGCTTAACTTCTATTCGATTGATAAAAGGCGTTTTCTCATCATAGACAATGTGATCCGTTTTGACGATCCCGTAGAACTTGGAATAGCACACAACCCCGATATTCAATTCGTCGCTAGGCGCGTTCAAAGGGTTGCGCCGCAGGTCTACCGCTCTTTAGACGGCAACAGGAAGCAACATTTCTACGAGCACTTAGTTTTATTGGACAGGAAATTGTGGGAGGCTAGCCTCCCCATCCCGGCTAGAGACAGGGAGCGTCTAAGGATAACGCAGACGTGGGTTGATCGGGAAAGAGCACGGGAGAACGATTGCTTAATCTGCATGTTAGCGGTTATTCTAATTGTAATGATTTTCTCTAAAATCATCGTCGATACCATCCCCTTTGGTCCAGGTCCTCGCTAGAGTCAATCTCCGTCCTGTCGAGGTCCATAAAAAACTGAGATAGATACTCATTTTTTTACTGCATCTTATGCGTTAAATGTGATACGACCCTTACAAGTTTTTACAAAAAAACGGAGAAACAATCATGAAATTAATTATGTTGGCGCAATTAGATATATTTCAGAATCAGTTAGTACAGGTTTATTAGTAAGTCATTTCGCACCTTGGGCATGATCACTGAAATCGTTTCGAGCATTGCAAAAGCAATCCGAGGTTAGCGATAAACACCATAGCCGCGGGTTTTACACCTGCGGCTATCCGCTGCCGCCTCTTCGAGGCTTAGAACAGACTCACAGCGTCAAAAATTATCCCTCATAGCCCTCAAGGTTCTTTCCAACAGCCTTCCCTCTTTTCTTGACAATAAAATCGATATTCCTTACAATAAAGTAAGGAGCATTTGATAATGTAAGGCGGTCTATATGAAAGCGATTGTTACAAGTAAGGGGCAGGTAACCATTCCCGCAATGATTCGAACAAAGGCTAAAATCTCAACAGGTTCAAAACTCGATTTTCACATTGAAGAGGATGGAACCTTAAAAGTGAGTCTATTGAATCAAGGGATCACAAAACTTAAAGGAATGGTCAAGTCCAAAAGACAAAGGCCTGTTTCTTTGCAAGAAATGAAAAAGGCGATTCGCGATGCCGTCAAAGAGGCTATGAAATGATCGGTTTGGATACAAATGTGGTTGTTCGTTATTTGGTCCAAGATGAGCCAAAACAAGCCAAATTAGCCAGTCGCATCATTGAAAAAGCCGTTGCCGATGGAAAAACATTAATGATTTCCTTGGTAACTCTTTGCGAAATTGTGTGGGTGCTTGAGCGTTGCTACAAATTAAAGAGAGAAGAATTGATTGATGTTATTCGGCAACTGTTGCAGACTCAGCAAATTGTGGTTGAGAGCGAAGGTGTTGCGCGACAAGCGTGTTTGGATTTTGAGCATGGTGCATCGGTTGATTTCTCTGATTGCTTAATCGGCCGTCAAAATGTTCTTAACGGTTGTTCTTTCACTTATACATTTGATAAAAATGCCGCAAAGAAGCTGCATGCAGCATTCAGATTTATTTCAGATAGTGCTAATTAAACCTCGTCGTCCTCAAAGTCCTCAAGGTTCTCATTGTCTACAGTGGTCTCAAGGTCCTCATGGGCGCCTTCGCGATCTTTCTTTTTCTTGCCGCGCATGTAGATGTTGAGGGGAAGGCCATGAAAGCCGTATTCATCCCGGAATTGGTTGTAGACGTATTTGAGATAGGTGTCTGTCATGAGATTGGGGTAGTTGACGAACAGCACGAAAGTCGGTGGCCTGATCCCCACTTGGGCCATGTAGTAGATTCTTAGGCGTTTTCCTTGGATCATCGGCGGGTGGTTGCGTTGGATGCAGCCGGCGATAAATTTATTGAGCTGGTGGGTTGGAATTCTCTTTTCTAAATCGCCAGTGACTTGTTGCACCATTTCGAAGATCTTTTCGACGTTCCGCCCGGTTTTTGCCGAGAGGAACAGTTTTGGACAGTGTTGGAGAAAAGGCGCTTCCTCTTCAATCCCTTTTAGGCAGTGCTCCATCCGGAATCCTTTGACGAGATCCCATTTGTTGAAGAGCAAAATGCACCCTTTTCCCTCTTCCTCAATCGTGTTGGCGATTTTCTTTTCTTCTCGGGTGAGCCCTTGTTGCGCATCGAGCATGAGCAAGCAGATGTCGGCGCGCTCAATGGCTCTTGTGGTGCGGATGGCAGCAAATTTGTCGACCACTTCGTGCTCGGCGTGTTTGCGGCGGATCCCGGCTGTGTCGATCAGCTGATAGAGCACGCCATTAACGGTGAAAGGGATATCTACGCTGTCTCGCGTTGTGCCTGGAATGGGGCTGACGATGCAGCGCTCTTCATCGAGGAGATAGTTCACTAATGACGATTTGCCGACGTTTGGGCGCCCCACAACCGCGAGGCGGATTCCTTTAGCTGATTCGCCTTCTGTGGGCTCTTTAGAGAGCTTGGAAAAGGCTGCCTCGAGCAGCTCTGCGATGTGCCACCCTTGTGTGGCTGAAACGGGGACCATCTCCTTGATTCCAAAGCGGTGAAACGGGTGCATCATCACCAGTTGCTCTTCGTTGTCGATTTTGTTGACGGCCAAGCAAACGGGCTTGTGGGTGCGGAGCAAAATTTTTGCTAATTCTTCATCGAGCGAAGTGGGTCCAACTCGGGCATCGACGACCATGATGAGGCTATCGGCCTCTTCGATCGCGATCTCGGCTTGTCTTTTGATGTGTTCGTTGAAGTCGGCTTTCGAACGGGCGTCGATGCCGCCTGTATCGATCAATTGAAAAGGGCGACCAAAAAAATCGGCGTCTGTATAGAGGCGATCGCGGGTCACGCCTTCCGCTTCGTCGACAATTGCAATTTTTTTCTTTGCAATCCGATTAAACAGCGCCGATTTGCCGACGTTTGGGCGGCCAACAATGGCGATTTTAGGTAAGTGGTTCATAAGTTTTACAGAGGAAATGCGAAAGGGGGGACTTGAACCCCCACGAGGAAACCCTCACTACCACCTCAAAGTAGCGCGTATACCAATTCCGCCACTTTCGCTTGGATTCACGATTTGAAAAGCAAGATGATACCATTCGCCACGATATCAGCGCAACTGGAAAAACAGTCTTTACCGTAGAAGGTGGGCGAAGAGATGCTCGATTTTTTTTTGGAAGGCAGGGGAAACCTCCAGAGGGAGGAGTTGCGAATGAGCATCGCAGAGCGCAAGCACGCAGGTGAGTGCCTGTTCGGCCTCATCTAGAAGAAACCCAGCGGGCAGGGCATGTTGGAGAGAGGCAGAAGGGAACGCCAACAAGCCCTCGTAGCGCAATGTTTTGAGGAGAAAACTGGTGGATAAGACGGCAGGGCACGGCGTTTGGGGGAGCTTCTCCAGATAAAAGAGGAGGAGTTGATAGAGAAGCGGGGCTGCTTTCTCCGGGACTTGACTTTGCTGCACCGTCCGGAGCATGTGGCAGGCGGCTTCCAGCGAGGGGAGATTTTGTCGGATCGCTAGCCGCATGTCGAGAGCATCGATCTCCAAACACGCGTGTAAGCCAGTTGCTTTTTCTTGGTATGTCACTTCAACAGTAGCAAGCGGGGTCGAGGAGCCTCCACCCCCCTTTTTAAAGGCACCGCGCACAAACAAAGAGAGCAGCCCTTTGTCTGGGGTGAAGAGGGTGATGATCCGGTGGAAGTCCTGGTAGGGGACTGCCTTGACGATGATCCCTTGTGTGGTGTGTCTTGTCTCCATAGCTCACAGTATACTCTACTGCACTGTTATTTTTGACTTGTTTTATTACTCCCTTGGGGCTAGAATACTGCTTAATTTTCATGCACCGATAGCTCAATCGGATAGAGTACCCGGCTTCGAACCGGGTGGTTAGAGGTTCGAGCCCTCTTCGGTGCATCTCTACTCGTGTCACAAAATAACTACTACACTTAAATTTATTGTTGTATAATAGGGGCGTGGAGCCTGGGCTTCTAACCCAAAGAACATGAGGTGATATATATGAGCCGCAAGTCAAAAGCTGCTGAGTTCGAGAATGCTACATATAATGTGACAATCACAGCTCGTCACATGGAAATCACTGAAGCGATGAAAAATTACGCATTAGAAAAAGTGTCAAAACTCGAGCGTTTTGGTCATCGGCTAATCGATGCCACTGTTACGATGGATATTCAGAAAATCGAACATCGCGTCGATATCGTGGTCAAGGTGGACAATGTGAAGCTGAAAAGCCAGGCAAGTACCAATAACATGTACGTTTCGATCGACATGGCGGTCGATAAAGTGGAAACCCAATTAAAAAAATACAAAGACCGCATGATCAATCATCACGAGCGCAACGGTTTGGTTTTATCGATGAATGTGAATGTGTTGCGTTCAGCCACCGATCAGGAAATCAGCGAAGTTAACGATGACATTGAAGAGGAAACGCGTCTTCGCTTGCTGGACAAATACCGTCCCCATCAGATTGTCAAGGAAGAGAAAAAAGCGGTTAAAACTCTCTCTGATGGCGAAGCCATTGTCAAAATGGAGCAATCGGGTGACCCATTCATGGTCTACTTTTGTGAAAGGGATTATGGCCTGAAGATCATGTATCGCAGAAAAGATGGGGATTTTGGTGTCATCGAAGCCCATATTGCTGAGTAGTTCTCCCGCTCTTTTTTGTCAGATCCGGCGTCAATGGGTGGTAGCCTCTCCTGAGGAACAGGTCAGGCAGCGTCTTTTGTGCACCCTTGTGGAAATTTTGGGATTCCCAATCGAGCTGATCGCTGTAGAAAAGGCGATCCGGCAGCTTCCCCACCTCGCTGAGGTGGATCCACGTCAAATTCCCAATCGACGGGTCGATATCGTGTGCTATAGTCCGCAAGGTAACTCTTTGGAGCCTCTTCTCGTCATCGAATGCAAGGCTGTCCCTTTAACCTGGAAAGTGATCAATCAGGTGTTAGGCTATCAAATCTTAGTGCGTTCTCGCTACGTGGCTATTGCAAACGAGACGCAGGTACAAGTCGGCCAGCGCGATCCCCGCACAGGGGAGTGGCTCTTCAGCGATGCGCTTCCCTCCTATCAAGCATTGACCTCGTCTTGATTGAGGAAAATTTCACCGTTTTTGATGATAATGGGGATATGTTCCGCCTCTTCCCCGGGCATGTTGACGCAACTGCCATCTTTCACGTCGAATTGCCACCCGTGCCAAGGACAGGTGACGACACATCCCTCGATTTCCCCCTCTCCGAGAGGGCCACCCATGTGCGGACACGAGTTGTTCAGGGCATAAATTTGCCCTTTGATCTTGAATAGAGCGATTTCTTGCCCGTGCGGCGCAGGCACAACGATCCCCCTTCCCTCAGGGACATCAGTGACGTTGGCGAGTTTGATCATGGGCGCTCCTTCCTTATTGTGTATATTTTTTTTTATTTTTTTTCTATAATAGAGTAAAGGGATCAAGGGGGAAGGGTATGGCAGATGATGATAATCCATATGAGAAAATGTTGGAGGAAATGCGTGCCTTACTCCAAAAGATCGAGGATCATAAGAACATCCCGTTAGACGATTTAAATATCCCAAAAGATGTGCAAGAGAAACTCGAGAAGATCGAAAGGGATGTCTGTAAATTTGAGGCTTTGAGTGAAAAGATCCTAACACTGTCCAAAGAGGAAATTCCCAAAAACCTGCAACCTTTTTTGCCACCATTAGATGAAGGCACGACTCCTCAGGAAAAGAGGCTTATTCAAAAGAGCAACGAACTCTTGACGTGGGCAAAGTCTCTTCAACAAAATATCATTGAAAAAGAGAAGACGCAAATTCAACCGAGCGTTACGCAAGAACCTCCGAAGACAAAAAAGGAATTGGAAAAGGGAAGCGGTAAGAAGAGGAAAGGAAAGTTCCGCCACATGGGCGGCGACATCAACCGGAAGATAGAGTGAATTCTTCTCAAGAGCTATTTGAAAAAAATTGCGATCTATGGGCGCGTCAATTTCCGAATGATGCGGCAAAAATCCGCGCCCTGGATTGTTCTAAGACAGCTTTTGTCAAAGCCGCGAACGGATCAGAAAATCTGAAACATTCCGATCATCAAAAAACATTTTTTTATCACTCTGAAACAGATCCCTTAAAAGAAGCGCAAGAGTGGTTTAATGGCTTGCATTTGAGTAATGTTATCGTTGTCTATGTCTTTGGGATTGGCCTCGGATATGTTTATGAGGCGGCTTCAAAGTGGTTACAGGGAGGGGCAGGTCGTCTCCTGATCTTTATCGAAGATCAACCGGAAGTGGTTCATCGCTTTTTAGAAACAAAGAGAGCCTCGCAGTTTTTAACCGATCCTCAAGCGCAACTTTGTCTCTTTGAAGCGTCTCAAGAATCGTGGGACGCGCTTAGCTCCCATCTGACCATGTTCTCTCTCCATCCCTATGCAGTCTACGCCTCCCCTTACTACCAAAGGGAATTTACTCAGAAGGCAGAACTGAATAAATCGATGTTCTCTTTCATGGCAACGTTCAACTATCTTTCCATGGCAGAGTACCATATAACTCGCTCGATTGTGTTGAAGAATTTTTACGAAAATAGTCTGAAAATTTCCGATTCTTATCTCGTGCAAGGTTTACTTGGTGCTTTCAAGGGCGTTCCAGCTATCGTCTGCGGGGCTGGACCCTCTTTAGACAAGAACATCGATGTGTTGCGGACCTTAAGCGATCGGGCGCTCATTATTGCAGGTGGAACTGGCATTAATGCCGTTGAGGGAGGAAAAGTGGCTCCCCATCTCTATGTGGGGATCGATCCGAATCCGGCGCAAGTGACGCGCATGATCATGACTCAAGGGTATGAAACGCCTTTTCTCTACCGTGGGCGGGTGAATGCCGACGCTTTAGATCTGATTCACGGAGAGCATCTTTTCATTCCAGGATTGATCGGTTATATCCTTCCTACGTGGTTGGGAAATCAACTAGGAATCGGAGACGTTTCATTCGATGATGGTTTGAATGTGTTGAATCTCAGCTTAAACCTTGCAGAGGCGTTCGGTTGTAATCCGATCATTTGTGTGGGCATAGACCTTGCGTACAGCGCAGAGGCTTCCTACGCTTCACGCATTGCCAATCACCCCCTTCACGAGCGGAAAACCCATTTTAAAACGAAGGAATACCAAGACGAATTGGTTACAAAATTGGATATCAACGGAAAACCGATCCACACGCTCTGGAAGTGGGTCGGGGAAGCTCTTTGGTATAGCGGGGCGAAAGATCGATTTCCAGAGGCGACTCTGATCAATTCGACCGAAGGGGGAATCGGATTCCCAGACATTCCAAATATCCCTTTGGCACAGGTCAAAGAGCAATATCTCACGAAGCGATACGATTTCAAGACCTGGTTGCAGGGAGAGGTTTACCAGTCAGAAATGCCAAAAAGCGTTACGTTGGAAAAGATTAAGAACGCATTTGATCTTTTAGCCGTCAGTCTTAAACGTTGTTCTGGTATTTGCCAGGAGATCATCAATGTTCTGTCTAAAGGAGCAAAAGACAGCCGAGAGTTAATTGAAGGATTAGTGCAAAAACTGAAAGAAGAAGAGGGGTATAAAGGATTTCTACAGACATATGACGAGGCTTATCGAAAGATGTTTCTCCTAGAATCTTCGCGGTTAGAATGGTTCAAAGATAATTACACACCAGAGGGGATCGAGAATCACAAAACGGCTCTTGATTTAAACCACTATGAGCACCTCCGAAAGATCGCAATGAACAATGGAGAAATGATTGAAGAGGCTCTTGCGCAAAAAAATGATCTCTCGTCGCAGCAAGCTGCCTGGATGGCAAAAGAGGGAAACGAGATTCAAAAGAAACTCAAAGAGGAATATCCCCTTTTTCACTTGTCCGATGAAGTGTATGCCTTTGAGAATGGGATCTTGACCATGAGCGATCCCGAATTGGATTTGAATGTGTCAATGCCCTTTGTTCCAGACGATTTTTTGATTCTCAACTATCCCAACGGCTCTGCTAAGCTGCAACACTACTTCCTGGGTGGGGAGTTGCACGGCCCCTCCTCATTTTACCATCCGGATGGTGCTTTGATGGCGCGCGCGTGGTTTAACCGAGGCAAAAGGGTGGGCAAAATGTTGAGCTATTACGCTTCAGGAGAATTTCACAGCGTTCAACGGTTTGTCGATGGGCAAGCGCACGGGATGCAGGAATATTTCTATAGGGATGGGTTGCCACGGTCAAGACTGCCTTACGATAAGGGCCTTTTGAATGGAGAGGTCTTTTTATTTAGCAACTGTGGGCGTCTAAGCCGTTCGCTTCAATATGAGCGTGGTTTGCGACACGGCGTAGAAAAAATATGGGATCCTTTTGGTCGATTGAGGATCGAGGCGCATTACGCCAACGATCGCCCCATCGAGACTGCGCGCGAGTGGCATGCCAATGGCCAACTTGGGATCGAAATGGTGTACGATGGCGATTCCAATTTAGTGGAGAAAAATTTCTTTGACCTTGAGGGAAATCGCACGATTGAGACACTCTTTATGGAAGATGTGTATTTTGATGAGATGGCGAAAGAGCTCAATAACTTGACCGATTCATTGGGAACAGTTGTACGCGATCTCAATACGCTGACGCCCCAGGTTTCTACGCAAGTTGATCTCCAAAAGGAGATAAAATTTGTGCAGGAAGAGTTGTTAAAGATGCAAGAGCTTAGTAGCCAGATGGAAAAGGTATTGCACTCAGATGCAGTTCCAGAGCCTCTCTGGAAAGATTTAAGCTTGCAAAAGGCTGTGGAAGCAAAAGTGCAAGAACAAGGAAAACAGTTGAGTGAAGAACTTGCTAAAATCGAGGCGAATATGGCCGAACTGATGAGAGCCTTGAAGAAGCCCTTTCCTGGGGAACAAGAAAAATAATGGAAGTCAATCCCCGCTTATTTCAGACGAATGTGGAATTGTGGCGTCATTCGTGTCCGCGAGAAGCAACCCTATTGGCTTTTATGGAGGGGACGCCCGCTGGAAAGCTGCACAAAAAAGCCAGTTTACAAGTGCTCGAAAAGTGGATGCAGTCGCTCCCTTTAAAGGATGTCGAATTGGTCATCGTCTATGGCGTTGGGGTGGGGGAGTGTTACGAAGCTTTGCATCGCTGGTTGAAGGGGAATGAAAAGAGGCATCTCGTCTTTTTTGAAGATGATATTTATGCCATTAAAACGCTCTTTGAACACCCCGTTGGCAAGGAAATTCTCGAAGATGCCCAAGTAAGATTGCTCTATTTTGACAACTTGCGTGAAACGAACACGACATTCGATGCGTTTTATTGGAATTTTGCTTTAACCCCATTCGTTGTCACGGCCATTAAACCGAAGTTGAACACTGAGACTTTCGAGGAGCTGCACCATAAAATCGCTTACGACATGGCTGTGCGCAATGCGCTGCTCGATGAATATTTAAATTACGGCGCTGGATTTTATACCAATTTTTATCAGAATCTGCTGCAGTTGCCTAAATCTTGTTTAGGAACGCGGTTGTTTGGAAAATTCAAGAACGTCCCTGCGATCATTTGCGGAGCCGGACCTTCACTGGCCAAAAACATTCGCCATCTGAGCACTCTTCTCGATCGGGCACTCGTCTTCGCAGGAGGATCTTCGTTAAATGCCCTGAATTCTGCTGGGTTTAATCCCCATTTTGGAGCAGGCATCGACCCAAATCCTGCCCAATTGGAACGGTTGATGTCGAATAAGGCCGAAGGGGTGCCCTTCTTTTATCGCAACCGGCTGTACCACCCTGCCTTTATGGCAATCAGAGGGGCAAAATTGTACATTCCAGGCGCTGGGGGATATGACACAGCCGATTTTTTTGATGAGAAGTTGAAGATTAAGGGGAAGGGTGAGTCGATTGATGAAGGGCATAACGTCGTCAATTTTTGTGCCGAGATTGCGCATGCGATGGGATGCAATCCGATCGTTTTTGTGGGGATGGATCTTTCTTATACGGGAATGAAACAGTACGCCCCAGGCGTCATTCAAGATCCTTCCACATCCAAAAAGCATTTGAGTAAGGTCGAGAGCAACGATGCCTTGCCGATTCTCAAAAAAGATATTTTTGGCAAGCCAACTCACACCTTGTGGAAATGGGTAGCTGAGTCTGAGTGGATCTCTGGTTTTGCAAAAAACCACCCTCATATCACGGTCATTAACTGTACGGAAGGGGGACTTGGATTTCCCGATGTTCCCAATCGCCCCTTGGCTAAGGTGTCAGCTACACTCATGAAGCGGCGCTATCCATTGCACGAGCAGCTGAATCGACAAATTAAAAGAGCCGTCTTACACCATGTGAAGCGTGATAAAGTCAATCGGTTGATGGAAGAGCTGCGAAAAAGTTTGGTAAGCATCGTTGAAGATTTCAAGATTTTAAAGGAAGAAACGGAGCGTTCCATTCAAAAGGTGCGCGGAGGGCAGTTAGAGCTCACCCAATCTGGTCGCGCCGCTTTGATTGAAACCGAGCTGGTGGAGAAAATTGGTTATACGACGGTTTTGGAAATTTTCAATGAGATCTATGCGAGGATATTAAGTCGCGAAGGGCATGCCTTGACCCTGCGGCGTTTGTCCAAAAAGGAAAAGGTCATTGGCAAACTCAAGATCGCCTTGAAAAAATACGCCTTCCTTCAAAACGTCGCCAAAATCAATGCCGACATCATCGCCTATTCTAAGAAACTAGCCAGAAAAAAGCGAATTTAACGCAGAGGGGGCGAGCAGCCTCTTCTCTGCGTCACTGCGCCTCCCCGCCTCTGCGTTGAAGTGCATATAACATATTCATTATAAGATACTTATATTGTAATTATAATAGTTACTATTATAATAAAAACTATTAGTTATATAATAAATATAGAACTATATTTGATGCGTAATCAACCATGGCCAGTGGAGGTGCACGATGTCTAGCCTAATCTTTGGTCAGAAAAGTCCAGGAGATTTTGATCCTAATAAATTGGATTTTGAGAAGAACAAGGTGGGGTGGAAAGGCAATTGGCAGGGGGAATCCACAGGCAATCGTAAGAGTGCCCCTGAGAGCACCTCTATGTGGGCAGGAATCGGCGCTTTATTTGGACAGTCGGCGCCCGGACAATGGACGACTCAGCAAACCCAAGCGCGGATAGACAACCAAAAACTTCTGGTATTTAAGGTATTAAAACAACTTAAGGAACAAGCAGATGCGCCAGAATCGAAGAGCGTTGCGGCATTGGGAGAAAAAGTACGCACGGTTACCCGTTTGCTCGCTGAGATAAAAGGTTGGGAAAATCGGGATGATCGAAGTGTGGCACCATGGGAGCCATCCTTACGAACGAAACCTGAACCTACAACAGCATCTCAACCTATATCGAGTCACGTTGAGATTGTGGATGATGACGAAGAGCCAACCCTATCGCGTGCCGGTGGGATTGTGGATGATGCAGATGCGGACGACAGTTCTGTGCCGGGGGGTCAAGACGATGAGTGGACAACTGTCCAAGAAGGAGAGCTAGGGAACCCTATAGAGGAATTAGAGGCCGATCTGGATGACTTTGTCACGTCAATGCCAGAAGGTTCGATCAGGAAAACGATTGAAGGATTAAAAGCAAAACCCATTAAGGAATGGACTCCTATGGACAATCAGATTTTTCAGGTCGCAGAGAAGATTGGAGGCGGGAAGGATCTGAGTCCTGATCAAAAGGAGAAGTTATTTAAGTTCGCAGAAAGTGCTCTCCAGCGTCTCGACGAGCAAAATAAGGCGACGAAAAAGGACCCCCGTTTTGATAAAGAAGTATTGGAGAAAACTTTGATGCTTATTAATACCGAGGGGACACCGACCAACCCGATTGCGTTTGATGACGAATTGTTTTATGCCTATTCGGGGTTTGGTTCGTCTCCTATTTCCGCGTCCGCTCGTCCTCATGTAGTGTTCGATCGGATTACGCACTTTCTCAAAGTGTTAGAAGATCCCACCTATGATGCTCTTACAAAAAATAGTTCTGATCCTTATAGAACTTCTATTGAAGACAGTATTCGGGAGGTTAGGAAAGCGTTGGTTGAAAGTGGCGATGAACCTATAGCAAAGCAGGTAATAGAGAAAGTTGAGAAGCTTAATGCTATGTTTGGTAACCAGTATACTCACAAAATTGTGATCAGCAATCTTGCAAGAAATTTTATCGATCGAAATATCGACAAATTTAATTTGTGTGCTGCACGTCTTAGTTCCCGATGACGACTGCATCGACGACATGTTAATGGCTCTTACATCATGTCTTTTGAGATGGCGATCGCTTGTGCCTGGAAGTGCGTGGTGTTTACCTTTTTCACTTCCTTGGCATTGAGGTCGAGCGCATTCATGTCGGCATAGCGGATGAGCTGATCCTTGTACGATTTGAAATAGTATTTCAACGTCTGTGGATCTTTGACCGAGGTAATGAGGGTGTAATCTGTGTAAACAATGCCGTTTGCTTCTGCTTTGATTGCACCGACTGGAATATCGAATTGATTCAAGATGTGGAAAGCTTGGAAGACCGCTTCTTGGCTGTTGTCAGAGGGGGTAGCGGTGATTGAAAAAATGGCAGCGCGCACAAAGCGGGAAGGGGGAGTGAAATCTCCGGGCAAGCCGACCATGCCCGATCCTTGGCCAAACGGTGCCAGCGTGACCCCTTCGATAGTTAGTGGAGAGGCGTTAAATGGGGTAAGGTTGATGAAATTGCGCAAGTTGGTCATGTGCCAATCGAATGTGGGAGAGTTTGTAAAGACGCCGAGCGGATTGTCATAGGTGACGAGTTTGCCAGCGATCGGTTCGATCACCAAGGACTTGCCGCTTTTATCGTATATGACATAGTGGAATGGGGCAGGTTCATTGCCCCAAGCCTTATCCACAGTGGGCGCAATCACGACGTTAGCAAGGCCTGCTTTTACCTCTTCAACTGTGGCGAATTGAGTCAGTAGCCAATTGCAAAATTCTACGGGAGAGAGAGCTTGTTTTTGGTTTGTTGCATCGATCTTTGCATAAGAGGCAAATCCAGGAAAATAGAAGGTGCCGACGGATAATCCCTTTTCATTCAAGCCATCCATCACGTTGATATTGCTATAAGCAATCGATCCAAGAACAGCATACTTTGCTTGGTAGGCCAGGCCAGGCCCTTGGGGAGTCGTTCCTGTAAAGGCATAACCACGCGGGATCAGAGCTGTTGAAGTTTCGACCTGAACGCCAAACTCCAATGTTCTGCCATTGACAACGCTGCCATCTTTGGCTTTGAGTTTGATGCCTGTGCAGGCCTCAACGGAATTGATGGTAAAAAGCGCAGTAAGTGTGAGTAATGCCTGGGCGAGGAGATTCCCTTTTTTCATAAGCTATCCTTTTGCTAAAGCTATTATTTACGCGATAGCAGAAGGACAGCTCTATTGCAAGCGGAAAAATGAATTACGGATTGATGACTTTTGCATCTTTAAGCGTTGGCAACCAAAGATCGCGCTTCTCGCTGATTTGATCGACCAATTCCGTTTGATACGTCAGCATCGTTGTGCTTTCTGGGGTCGAAAAGATTCGAATCCATCCATGCTCTTTTTCCTCTCCGCCGCTCGTAACGCTAAATTCGTAGAGGACTGAGTCGGGAGTTTCTTCCAAAACAGTTACGGTAGCTTTTGGGTCTGGAAACTTCAAACGCATTCCTCTTTCAATTCCGTCTTTGAGAGACGCTTGGTCTTTGAGGTTTGTCGAAGCAGACATTTTATGAGCAACAAAGGCCTCTTTTGTCTCTTTTGGAAGACTATTTTCGGGAACCCAAATACTAATGAAATTGAGTTGAGGTTGGTCTGTTTTCAGATTTGGAGGAGGGGGGAGTATTTTCCATCCTGCGCCTTGTTGTGGCAATTGATACTCGATATTTCCGAGAGTTTCTGCTGTAAGAGAGGACATGGCGCAGCAGCTCAAGATTAAGCTTGTTAAAACCTTTACAAACGTGTTCATCGCTTTTCTCCTTTTGGTAGATAAACCGCTCCAAGCATAATTTAGACCCGACTA
Source organism: Chlamydiota bacterium (assembly GCA_013287915.1). Taxonomy (GTDB): domain Bacteria; phylum Chlamydiota; class Chlamydiia; order Chlamydiales; family Parachlamydiaceae; genus JABDCX01. The sequence continues at coordinate 20,901 of JABDCX010000007.1, read as the reverse complement.
AAGAGAAAGAACAATCGTTTTTCATAGAAATCTCTTGATAGAAATTGCCTGTTCTCAGACGATCCCCCTTCATGAGGCATATCAAATGATAAGGAAATATTTACTACCAGTTCTTGCGGTTTTTGGGGCTATCTACGGCCTGTACATCGTCCATTGGAGTCAAAGGGAGGTTCCCAGCGCGCCCGTTCCCTTTCCTCCGGCCCAATCCCCTTACGTTCATGCGATTGCTGCTGCAGGCATTATAGAAGCCTCTTCCCAGAACATTTCAATCGGGACGCCTTTCAACGAGATCATCAAAAAAATCTACGTCGTGGAAGGGGATGTCGTCAAAGCGAACGACGTTCTTTTTGAACTCGATTTGAGGATCTTTGAGGCTCAAAAACAAACAGCTTTAGAGAATGTTCGATTAGCCGAAGTCAATCTGCAAGACAAGCAAAAGCAATATTCGTTTTATCAGCGTTTGAAAGACACGAAAGCTGTGAGCGAACAAGCGTTGCAACAAGCGTTGTATGCGTGTTTGGAGGCGGAGGCGAATGTGCGCGTGGCACAAGCAAGCCTGCAGGAGGTCGAAACCAATATCGACCGATCGACGATCCGCGCGCCTGTCGATGGGGAAATTTTGCAGGTCAATATCCACGTTGGCGAAATCGCTCCTGTGATCCCCTTTATTTCTGGACAATCGACTTGGCTGACGGCTGCCAATGGAACTTTGATTTTGATGGGCGCAGTCGTTCCCTTGCAAGTGAGAGTGGATATCGACGAAGCGGATGCGTGGCGTTTTCAGACGGGCTCTGAAGCGACAGGCTTTGTAAGAGGAAATCGCAACATCCACTTTCCTATGCGTTTTTTGCGCACTGAACCGTACATCATTCCAAAGAGCTCATTTACGGGAGAGACGGTCGAAAGGGTCGACACGCGCGTCCTACAAGTTCTTTACCAGTTCGACAGGGGGAGCTTGCCCATTTACCCCGGACAGATTTTGGATATTTTCATTAAATCAGATGATTCAAAATGAAATTGCAGGTTCTTTTCCTTTTTCTTGTGTCCCTCATTTTGCATGGGTGCAAAGTAGGGCCAGATTATGTTTCGCCCGTGGTCTTTGTTCCTGAGAGTTATGTAGAAGATCAACCGTGTGAAACGGAAGTGGTGGAAGATGAAGATCTCGTCCACTGGTGGTCGACCTTTAACGATCCCTTTCTCGACGAGTTGCTCGAAACTGCCATCGACGAGAATTTCGACTACAAAATTGCTTTGGAGCAGGTGTATCAAGCACGGTCTCAATATTGGATCCAATTTACTCAACTCTTGCCAGAATTTGATGCATCAGCGACCGGGTCCCATTACAAGATTAGCGAATCTTTTGTCACTTCACCCGCTGCCACAGCTGCTGCTGCTGGAACAATTTCTCCCGTTCAAAATTTCTATCAAGTGAGTTTAGCTGCTATATGGGAGCTCGATCTATTCGGTAAATTCAGAAGATCGGCCGATGCGTCCTACGACCTCTGGGAAGCGACTGTCGATGAAATGCGCGGTGTCAAGATCATGGTGATCAGCCAAGTGGCAGAAATTTATGCCACGATTTGTTCTTTTCAGCAACAAAGAGATATTGCGATGCAGGTTCTTGCCGTAGACGAAGAGCTTCTCGCATTAGCCGTTGTAAGGTGTGAAGCTGGCTTGGCAGATTTGCAAGAAGTGGAGCTAGCTACAGCACAACAAGAAGCCGATCTTGCGCAATTGCATGTGATCGAATCTGCACTGAAGCAGTCGATCTATTCGTTGGCAGTTTTGTTGGGATGCCTCCCAGAGACTCTCCCGGTCGAATTTGAAGAGATACGTCCGATTCCACAGGCGTATGGGAAAGTGCCTGTGGGGTTGCCTTCAGAGCTCATTAGGAGAAGGCCTGACATTCAGGCTGCTGAGAGGCAATTAGCTTCAGCAACTGAAATGATTGGAGTTGCTGTGGCCAATCTATTTCCGAGCGTGTCTTTAACCGGTTCGAGCAGTTCATTTGCTTCTAACCCGCTCCAGGGGGCAAACGTCGGTTTTTCAAGCGACGATATTAAAAAACTATTTCTCCCAGCCAGTTTAATTTGGGGGATTGGTGCAACGGCCGTCGCTCCCGTCTTTGACTTTGGAAAACGCTTTGCAGCGATCGACGTGCAAATCTCCTTACGCAACCAAGCCTATTATGCGTATCAAAAAACAGTGATTTTAGCCTTTCAGGAAGTGGAACAGACATTACAGGCCTACTTTAATGAAGAGGTGCGACAACAAGCCCTGCAAAGGCAGCTGCAAGCAAATGGGCGCGTCCTCGAATTAACTACAGATCTCTTTCAGGCAGGGCTTGCCGCTTATACGCAGGTGCTCGACGCCAAAGAGGTTTGGCTGGCTTCTCTCAACGCTGCCACACAAAGCCAACAAGCCCTTACGGCCGATTTGATTGCCATTTACACGGCACTGGGAGGCGACTGGTAATGTTCCTCTATGCATTGAAGATGTTAGTGGGAGATAAGGTCAAGTACATCAGTATCGTGCTTGGACTCTGCTTTGCATCGTTTATTATCACGCAGCAAGCTGCAATTCTCGTTGGGATTACCAACCGCACTTTTGGAATTATTACCGACACATCGCAGCCCGATATTTGGGTGACAGATCCCACAGTTCAATATATTGACGATATCAAACCGCTTAAAGACACCGATTTGTATCGCGTACGCAGTGTTGAAGGGGTTGAATGGGCAGTCCCTTTGTTCAAAGGCACCATTCAGGCGCGCTTGCACAATGGCACGTTTCAAACGTGTATTCTCCTCGGAATCGACGACGCATCCTTAATCGGCGGACCTCCAATCATGGTAGAGGGTCAAATCGAAGATTTGCGTTTCCCCGATGCCGTGATCGTCGACCAAGTCGGTTCCGAAACCAAGTTAGCAGAACATACCAGTGAAGGGACGATTCCGCTGCGCGTTGGAGACACGATGGAACTCAATGATCACCGCGCTTACGTTGCAGGGATTTGCCGCCTTTCTCGCACATTTCAATCGCAGCCTGTGATCTATACGACTTATGAAAGAGCCACATATTTTGTTCCCGCTCAGAGAAAACTGCTCTCATTTATCATTGCGCATACGAAGCCCGGAGAGGACCCTGAGAAAGTGTGTCAGCGGATCAGAGAGCAAACGGGATTGAATGCACTCACCCGACGACAGATGAAGCAGCTGACACTTGTGTATTATATGAAGAACACCGGGATTTTTGTGAATTTTGGTGTCGCAATTATTTTGGGATTTATCATTGGAACTGCAATTGCAGGTCAATCGCTCTATAGTTTTACTGTCGACAACCTTCCCTACTTTGCGGTTTTTAAAGCCATGGGTGCCGATAATTCTTTGCTTGTGAAGATAGTTCTTCTGCAAGCCTTGTTTGTTAGCTCGATTGGATGGGGAATCGGGATGGGGGCGACGGCCCTATTTGGTTATTTTTCAAAAGGAACTGAATTGTCCTTTATCCTTCCATTGCCGCTTTACCTAGCGAGCGCGTTTTCCATTTTGTGCATTAGCCTCTTTGCTTCCTTAATTTGCATGCAAAAGATCATTAAATTGGATCCCGCAACTGTGTTTAAGAGCTAGATCAGCATGAAAAATCCCTCCAAATCTCAACCGATTATCACCTGTAAAGATATCTACAAACACTATGGGGAAGGGTCGACCCGGGTTGATGCGTTAAACGGCATTAACTTAGAGATCAGTCCAGGGGAAATCCGCATGTTGGTGGGGCCATCTGGTTCTGGCAAAACGACTTTGATTTCCATTATCGCGGGGATTTTGACGCAGAGTTCTGGCACATGCCTTGTCAATGGCGTTGACTTAACCCACATGCCAGATATGGAAAAAACACATTACCGTGGAAAAAATATTGGATTTGTCTTCCAGACATTTAATTTGATCCCCACGCTCACCTGTGAAGAGAATATTTCAGTGCCCTCTGTGATTTTAGGCGTTCCAAAACAGGAGGCCCTAGAAAAGGCCAAAAAGGTACTTGTCGACTTTGGAATGGGAGATAAAATCGGCGTTTATCCCCCTGAGTTATCGGGTGGGCAGCAGCAACGGGTTGCCATTGCTCGTTCGATGATCCACGATCCACCCATCATCGTGTGCGATGAACCAACGAGTTTTCTCGACATCCACACAGGTAAGAAAATCATGGAACTTCTCAAAGAGATGGTCGTCAAACAGGGGATCACCTTGATTGTGATTACGCACGATACCAGGATCTTAGAGTTTGCAGACCACATCGACCACATTGAGGATGGAAAGATCTCCGAATAGTTTAAATATTTGTTTATAACAAATGTGTAAAAATATAGCAATTTATTAACTAATTTCATATAATAGCGACCTAAAAGAGGTTTTTATGAGAACACACCATAGCACAATAGATACAGCAATAAATTGTCTTGCACCAGCCGTGGCTGCAAGTAGCCTGTTTTTTAAGTCCGATAGTGATCTTTCAAGACTGATTAGAGCGGGGGCCTTACTCTTGAATTTGAGTGAGATTCAGGAAGGCGCGCGTCGCGTTCTATCACCTGCCAAGACGCTTGATGCAATGCGTGTGACGCGGTTTAGCCCGATTCGGTTAGTTGCAGTGCTAGGTACGACTTATGCTGGCGCAATCGCCGTTTCAAAGATCACAAAATCGGGTCACCCTCTCGCTTTTGCAGCTTCAACTTTGATCTCTTTCTTATTTTATGCTGCAACAGCCGGAACCCTCTATTATGAGCTGCAAGCAGCGACTCAGGCGACTCAGGATATGCAGGCCGATCAAGTGGATATCGCTCAAAGACGTGATCATTTTGTCCAGGTGCGTGGAAGAGAAAATGGAGATGATCAGGAAATCGAAGAAGACGCTGCTATAACCCAGCACGCTGCGCGGAATTATCGCAATGGCGTACATGCTTATAATGTGGATCATCGAGGCGCGACACAGGGCCTTGGCAGCGTAGAAGCAGCGAAGGCACATCTTTGGCAAAACGTGTTTAAGAACCATCTTAATGTGAGCAATACGACAAATGCGCTTGCAGTTGGGGTATTGGCTTATCAAGCGTTTGTCTCATCAAACCCACAGACTTGGGCGCGCGGAGCCATCACTCTATTGTCCTCGATCTATAGAGAGGGTTGTACTATACAGCCGATCTGCATATAATAGGCCTCTTTATTCAAGAGGAGCAGATCATGGCGTTCTTTCAAGCTTTTTGTCGAGCAGCACTTTTGTTGCTCGTCTGTATGTCGCAAGTGGATGGTTCCACGATTCATGTCACCGACAAATACAGTCCAAATAAGGATGAGGTCATTTCCCATCTTTTAGAACTGCAAAATGGCTGGCAGATCGATTTGCATACAGCCGCTCCTCAAGACAAGATTCAAAATGGCTTTTTATTTGTGCGGATGAAACCGGAGTTTGTCCGAAGCCTTCTTGACAACAGCACAGCGCAAATCTTGTGGATGGAGGACAAAGGAGAAATAGCAGGGTATATCATTCTAACTGAGATTAGCGAGTTTTTCACACTCTATGTCGACTCGCCGATACGCACCTTTGCTCCCCTGGTCAATTTGCCCTTATTTGAGGAGTATCTCAATGTCAATCAGGTGAGATATATCGAACAGATTGCCGTCAGGAACAATTGCGTTCAGAAGGGGATTGGTTCTACACTCCTAGAAGTTGCCAAACTCGTGTCTCCTGATGGACTTGTGGCAGCCGTGTTGACGCAGCCCGTGCTGAATAAAGCCTCTTGTGCGTTTTTCTCGAAAAATGGGTTTGAGACTGTTGGCTTTCTGAATGCCATCGAAAGTGCCTTGTGGCCTGCTTATCAGACCCGGGTCTTCTTCTGGCAACCCAGCGACTTTCCTGAGATCAAGTAAATAATAACTCAATCATCACCTAGTTTGATGATTTTGGATTTTCCGATCACTTGCCCGGCGGCATTGAGCGCTTTTACCTGAAAGTAGGGGCCTGTTTGGCTGATTATGACGCTCGTCTCAAAGCCGGACTTAGGCACTGTTGCAACTAACGCTAACTTTTTAGATTTAGAGCCTGCAAAGATTTGCCACTGCGTTGTTTTGGTTGAGCCATTCCACGAGGCGTAAACGGTCGTTTGACCCCCTGACGACGTGACTGCAACGCTTGGAGGATAAAAGGGCGTGCCGACCCAGCTATGTCGATAGGCTCGGTAGGTGTAGTTATTGCTCGGCATTTCAGCATCGTAAATGAGGTTAGTTGCGGGAGTTCCCTCGGTATTTCCGGCATCTAAGAATTCTGAATAGTATTGCGATTGCCCCCATCCTACGAATTTATTTCCGTTCGGCAAGCTTTCCACATTGCCTTGTGAGCCAACGACGATGTTGGGGTTGTGAAAATAGGTGCGATAGACGCTTGCATTCATCGTATTGAGGTCTAGTTGCAGGATCAAACCGTGTGAAGGGGTGCCAGGAACATTTGATTGGTCGGAATTGTCATCAAAGAGGCTGATCAAGTTGTTTGGCAGGAATCTAGCATCGTGCTGCCATGAAAAGGTGCCTCCGCTTGCAATCGTAAAATCTGAACTCTTTCCTCCCAGCCTCCAGACGATATTGCCTGTGGGTTTATTGATTCTATAAATGGTCCAGGTGCTGCGGCTGGAGAGAATAATATCATCTACGCTATCTGTGAGGCCAATCGAGTTTAAATGGTAGACGTCCCAAATGTTTCCGCTAGATATAGCGCTCGAAGCTGGTTCGTACGACTCTGTGAGGGGAATGTGGTGGAAAGCGTCCCAAAAGAAGAGCAACTCATTTGTGAGAAGGTCGATTTCTTGGATCGCAAAATCTTGTATATAGCCGTTTTGAGGCCCTCCGTAAGGGGTTAAATCCATGGGGATCGTTTTTGTGGAGAGAAGCAAGGCTGTATTGTTTGGCGTCAAAAGAAATTCGTGAATATCAGAGGTAAACCCCATTTGCGCTTGGACAGTTTTGATCAAGGCATACGTCTCATCGAAGATGTAGTAGCAAGAGCCTGGTTCTGACGAGCCCCCAGGAGCATTTGTGTACGCAGGCGGAGAAGCTAGAGTCCCTTGCCAAAAGGTCAGAACAGGGTTGCCATTGAAAGTTTGCACCCGAAAATCGGTGTTCATCAAATTTGGACTGCCCGTTGGGCGAAACCAAAATGGGGTGCCGCCATTATCCAAAATAAGAGAACCTGCTTGGCCGTAAGTCGCGTCGGCAGAAAAGCCGTAGGGAGCCAAGAGGATGAGCTCTGGGGATGTTTTTGTCGTGTCAAATACGTTTACGTGGATTTTCATCGGATGCAGATCCGGTTCGCTGACAAAGCTCCACACTTGAGGGGAGTCTATAATTGGGTCTGGAGTGGTGTAGCCTGTATTCGATGGATAAGGGATCGACCCACACCCCGCGCACGTGCAAGGGGAGCTTAAGCCAACAGCCGAGAGAACCTCTTTTTCTTCACACAAAAAATCTCCGTAAAATTCCAAGAACTGATCTTGTGCACACCCGCTCGCATGGGCCAGCATGCACCCCACAGCCAACATCGCCCTTAAAAACCCCGTCATCATCCCCTCCAGGTCCTCTTGCCGCCTTTATCCAAGGCGATAAATCAAACTTTATATTTCAAATTCCAATATGCGTCTATCGAAAATCTGCCGATTGTTGTTGCTGCAAGACTGTGGTCTGGAGTTGGGACAAATTTAATAGGGTTGCGTCAAAGCTGCAGCCGTAGCTGGAGCAATCGAACATCCCTCACTACGGGTTTATGCTCTGTGGCTATCCTCTAGCCAAATTAAATCCATAATCCATGAGTGAATTTCTCGTAAAATGGAAGGATTCTTTATTTTTCCCATTCTTTTTATCAGTCTTTCTTTTGTAATTGATCTGATTTGTTCACAAACGACAAAACTCTGTACGGACACCCCGCCTTCGGGAGGCTCTAATTTTACATGGGAAGCTATTCCTTTGTATTTGCTGGTCAAAGGAATCGCAATGACCAACCCTGAACGTCCAGAATTAAGTTCATCACATGAAATGATCAATGCAGGGCGGATTTTTTTACCAATCTCAGTCCCTTTAACAGGATCGGGATCGAATAGCCATATTTCTCCCTGCTGGGGATTAATCTTCGTCAAGACCATCAGTCAAAGTCCCCTCTAATTCTTTACGCTCTTTTAGCTCTTCTATCCATAATTTTTTATCTTTCGAGAGGGTCTGATACCCTTTGTTAAACAGAGCCATACGCTCGTGATGGCGGTAGCTTTCTAGCGCTGATTCAATAATTTCGACCTTGCTCTTTCCGGTTAATGCGTTCATTTCTTGAATGATCTCGTCGCTTCTAGAAGAAATTCTTGCAGTTTGTGCCATTTCAATCCTCCTTGTTACTTTTTAGTATACATAATTGCGAACATTAAGTCAAGTTTCTCTTCTCCTATGTTTGAAATTCATTCTCCCCTATAATCCCGGGTATGACAGCAGACAAATGCCCCGTATCGGGAGAGACCTGGAAAGAGGAGCGCGTGAACCACTGGACGCATGTCATCGGGCTTGTCTTAAGTTTGCTCGGATTTCCTGTTTTAGTTGTGTATAGCATCTGGTATGGAGATCTCTGGTCGGTGATCAGCTTTTCTGTGTATGGGATTACCCTCGTTTTGCTCTATGTCGCTTCCACGTTTTACCATGGTTGCAAGGCTCTTGATAGGAAAGGGAAGCTCAGGGTCATTGACCATGCGTGCATCTATCTGTTGATCGCGGGATCGTATACCCCCTTCACGCTTGGCCCTTTGCGCGATACGAATGGAGCGCTCCTTCTCACCATCGAGTGGGGTTTGGCGGCGATAGGGATTTTATTTAAGGTGTTTGCATTCAATAGATTTCAAACGCTCTCCGTGATTGCCTATTTGTTGATGGGGTGGATGGTTGTTTTTAGTTGGCCTATTCTATCGGCAAAGTTAACCTTTTTTCCACTAGCGCTCTTGGTTTCTGGCGGGATTTCGTACAGCCTTGGGATTGTATTCTTTTTATGGAGAAGCCTTCCATTCAATCATGCGATTTGGCATCTTTTCGTGATGGGCGGCAGTGGCTGCCACTATGGCGCAGTCCTTTTGCTGATTTAAAAACATGATGATCACTTTAGCATTCCAGATTCTTTTAGCTGCCACGTGTTGTTGTTCCCAACTTCCTGACAGATTTAATCTCTCTCCTCCTGCGCCTCCCGAAGGGATGGTGTGGATTCCTGGGGGAGAATTTACGATGGGGTCGGAAAGCCCGGAAGCCAAACCAGACGAGCGGCCCGTCCATCGCGTCAAGGTGGATGGGTTCTGGATGGACGCCACACCCGTAACAAACCGCCAATTTCAAGCTTTCGTCGCTGCGACGGGTTATGTGACGATAGCCGAAAAAGCCCCTACTCTTGAAGAGATCATGGCGCAGGTGCCGCCAGGAACGCCGCCGCCGGCTCCTGAATTGCTTGTGCCAGCTTCTTTAGTGTTCCAACCTTCGAAAGGCCCTGTTCCCTTGAGCAACCATTTCATCTGGTGGGATTGGAAACCGGGTGCCAACTGGAAACATCCCCTTGGTCCTGACAGTTCGATTGTCGGAAAGGAGGATCATCCCGTTGTGCACGTCTCCTATTTTGATGCTGTTGCGTATGCACAATGGGCAGGCAAACGACTTCCTACAGAGGCGGAGTGGGAATTTGCCGCATACGGAGGGCAAAAAGATGTGCCCTACACGTGGGGGAGCGAGGAGTTTTCAGAAGAGGAGCCTCAAGCAAATATTTGGCAGGGGCAGTTTCCTTATTCGACCACAAAAAAAGATGGCAACATGGGAACGACCCCAGTTAAAACGTTTAAGCCAAACCCTTATGGTCTTTACGACATGGCGGGCAATGTGTGGCAGTGGTGTGCTGACAGGTACCATGTTTCTTATTACAAGGAAGAAGCTCAAAAAGGGCTCTCCATCAATCCAAAAGGCCCTTCAAAAAGCTACGATCCCGATGAACCCTATGCTGAAAAGTATGTGCATCGGGGTGGCTCATTTTTGTGCCATAAGAGCTATTGCAAAGGGTATCGCATCACAGCGCGGATGAAAACCTGCCCAGATACTGGTCTCAACCATTTGGGATTCCGTTGCGTCAAATGAGTCTTTGTCGATCTATTTTTAATGGTGCGCAATTTTCTGAGCTCTGGTAATGGATATCGCAGTAGCGTGATCGGTTCGCAACTGGAGTTTTAGATGAAAGGCAAATGGTTTTTTCTTGCGTGTTTGTTATGTGTGTGCGCCTCTGTTCAGGGTCGACAGCCATATTCCGCTACGGTTTTTGTCGACGCGGAGAGCGCATCGGTAAGCGCGCCAAACATCGTGGATTTGAGCCGCGATCTGAAGGGGCCCGAGATTCAAGCCTTGATTCCCGTCTACACTCCCACTTCGCCCGCGGCAATTGACATCAATTTGCGCGGAATCGATGCTCTTGGCTCATTTGCGGCAAATTCGACGACATTTGTCGTCTTTGTGCAACAGACAGGTCAGGTCGTGAGTTTTACGGGATCCACGCGCGATGAGAGTTTGGCCTTGTTCAAGGATTATGTGAAAGAAGCGGGGACTCACCACAATTTGTTGAAAGCCTATGCGCGCTATTCTCCTGTCGATCCAATTGCGGGGAACCCCAACAGTTTAATGGCCCAGATGGGGCAAGCCGATTACGCACTTGGGCGTTTGTCCCCTTTAAGTGGATGCTCCAGCTGCTGGGATGCGCAGCCGCTTGTGCACCAGTTCCAGGCTGGTCTTTGGGCGGAAAGGGCTTTTCCTGGCGGCTATGAAACCACGATGGTGACGCTCCCTTTGCGCTATTCCTATTCTCCTGATCTCAGATGGGCGCTGATCATCGATGCGCCGTTGACGTACAATCGCAACGATGGCTCCTCTTCTGTGTTTGGTTCTTTAGGAATCGGCCTGCGTCTGCCCATCTTAGATTTCTGGTCATTGACCCCCATCATCCGGTTGGGATCGGGAGGCTCTCTTGACTTGTGCACCGCAGGGAATTTTGCAGCGGCTGGAGCGACCAGTGAAGTGCACATCAAGCTGAGCGATTATGTGTTGTCGATGACCAACTATGCCAGCTATTACACGTCGACAAACTTGTGGTTGACCGGGATCAATTTCAATTATCACTTGCACAACTGGGTGTATAAGAATGGAGTGTCCATCACGTCGTGTTGTGGGTATGAAGTGCTAAATCGTCCGCTCAATCTCAGCGTTTCATTTGTCGATAGTTGCTTTACAGGCGATCGCCTTTTCATCAACCATTACGATGAGATAGGCATTTCTTTGATCACAACAGGCGTGAATCCTTGCCTTGAGTACGACTGTCTTTCTGTAGGCTTTACGTACAAATTTGGCGGGCATGGATTTAATGCTTACGCATTCAACTGCACCTACCAGTTTTAAGAAGAAGTGCGGAGTTCGAATTTTTTCTCGTTTGCTTCGACAGTGGCGCGGGTGACATTCCATAGCGGAAGCAAGAGCGTTAGGCAAATTGCCGAGCAAGCGACCAAGACGACAAAGGCGCCGCCCCAGCCCGCAGTATCGATGACGAGGCCCATTGGCCATCCAGCTGCCGCTGCACCGATGTAGGCAACCCACCCGACAAAGCCGTTTGCTGCTGCCGCGGAGCTCTTGTGGCACAATTCCGAAGCTGCCATCCCGATCAACATTTGAGGACCAAAGACGGTGAATCCCATCAAGAAGATCAAGACCCAGTCAAAGACGTAATAGCCTGGAGGAACAGTCCAGAAGAGGAGAACACTGCACAGTATCCCAAATGTAAAGAGGATGCAGACGGGGCCCCGTTTTGCTTGAAAGAGGCGGTCTGAGGACCATCCAGCGAAGAGGCAGCCGCAAAAGCCACCCGCTTCAAAAAGGGAAGAGGTTCCACCTGAACCGAGCAAGCCATACCCTTTCACTTCGTAGAGATAGAGGGCAGTCCAATCGCCGATCCCCATGCGGAGAACGTAGATGAAGAGGTAGGCGATCGCCAAGAGCCAAATGTACTTATTCGAGACAATCCCAGCGAGATGCTGCTTCGTCGTGAGTTTGGGTTCGTCGAGAGTGTTCTTTTTTGTGGGGAAGTCGTCACGGTATTTTTCAATGGGAGGTAATCCCATCGATTGGGGGGTATCGCGAAGGCGATTGACCAGGAATGCCGCTCCGCCCAAACAAACGATACCAGGGATGTACATCCCCGCACGCCACCCGAAATATTCAAGACAAAAGCCGACGACCCACGGGGTGATAAATGCCCCGACATTATGGGCAACGCTGACAGAGGACCACCAAGTCCCACGCTCCGATTGGGAGTACCAGTAGGTCAAAGAGCGGGCACAGGCTGGCCAGCCAAATCCTTGAAAAAGGCCATTGGCCCCCCACAAGACGATAAAGAGGCCTAAAGAACTCGACAATCCAAAGCAAATATTGCAGATTCCCGTTAAAAAGAGGCCGAGCGCCATGAAATAGCGGGGATTTGAGCGGTCAGCCATCATCCCACTGATGAATTTGCTAAGTCCGTAAGTAATCGATAGAACGCTGCCCAGAATACCCAGTTGACTCTTGTCAAATCCGAGGTCGGCAATCAAGCCTGGCATCGCAAAGGTGAAGCTGCGCCGCGTGAAATAGTAGAGGGCATACCCGATGAGCATCGAGTAAAAAATCCGCTGCCGCCAGTAGGTGTATTCCTTTTCAACATGCTCTTTGTCAGTAATTTCGGGTAGAAAAGGGAGCTGGCAGAAAACCTGTAATAGAGTTTTGAAGCTCAAAGAAGATCTCCTATTAACATACTTTTAGAATGTCCATTATATCATGATTTACATTAACTTGCCATATGAATTCAAACGGGGAGAGATTCAAATGATTACTTGGAATTATTGCCGTAGGTCCCTCGAGAGGGAGTGGATGGATAGCGGCAACTATTCGGCGAGCCAATACGTGGATTGTCTCGAGAAACTCGACCGGGTTGGCCGCTTTTTAGGAGGGGACAAGGCCACTTTTCGTGCTTTTGACTCCCTTGATCGCGCTCCCTGTTCGATCCTCGATGTCGGATGTGGGGGTGGGTTGTTTACGATCAAACTCGCGCAGCGCTATCCAAGCGCACGCGTTGTGGGGGTTGATATTGCCCCTGAAGCCATCGCCTTTGCTCAAGAGCGCTTAAGGGTGGCCTCTCCGCGTCTCAACAATTTAGAATTTATCCACATTCCAACCCCTGATCTTCCCTTTCTCCCTGGTAGTTTCGACGTCGTCACCTCTACACTTGTGTGTCACCACTTATCTGACTCCTCTCTCATCTCATTTTTGAAAACGGCGGACCAGATCGCCTCTCAGGCTGTCATTTTCAACGATCTGCATCGCCATCCTTTAGCCACAGTGGGGTTTGCGCTTGTGGCTCCTTTTGCATTTCCCAATCGGATGGTTTGGCACGATGGGCTTGTTTCGATTCGACGCGGGTTTGTGCGGGAAGATTGGAGGCTGTATAGGGATCAAGCTGGAATTGCCAAGGAGCGCTTTTCGCTTGCATGGCATTGGGCGTTTAGATGGATGGTGGTGATTACAAAATGAAAAAAACAGAATACGACTATATCATTATCGGAGGCGGCGTTGCAGGGTTGTGCGCGGCGATTCACCTTGGGGAACTTGGGGTGCGTTCGCTGATCATCGAAGCAGGGGAGTACCCAGCCCAAAAAGTGTGTGGGGAGTTTCTTTCTCCAGAAGCGCTCCCCATTTTACGCCGTTGGGGGATTTGTCCTGTTGAGATTGAAGAAGCAGTCTTTCATGTGGGAAATGACGCCTTGCGCTACCATTTTCCTTCACCTGCAGGGGGATTATCCCACCTCGTATTAGACCCTGAGCTCGTCAAACGGGCTGAGAAGGCAACGTTCTTGACGAACACACGCGTTTTGCACTTTGAACCAGGACTGGCCGGGCATCGGCTTGAGCTTTCCAATGGCACCACTCTTCACGTTCCCAATGTCATTATTGCCACGGGACGCCTTCCATATCTGTCGCAACAACCGCCAAAATTGCCTTATAGGGGAATTAAAGCCCACTTTGCACATGTGGAAACACGCGGAGCTTTAAACATGTTTTTTTTTGAGAAGGGGTATTTAGGGATATCTCCGATCGAGGAGGGGAAATGCAATGTAGCAGCCCTTGTCCGTGCAGAGACATGGGAGCAATGGAATCGCTCTGGAAATGGCGTGGAAGCTCTCCTCAACACCCATCCACAGATTAAAGCCCTTTTGTCGAAGGGAACGTTGCTTTTTGCCGATTGGATGACAACCCCAGCTCCTGCATTTGGGATGAAACATCCCCCAGATTGGCCCCACGTCTATTTTGTAGGGGATGCGGCTGCGACGATCCCTCCCGTCACAGGGAATGGGTTGACCTTGGCGATCAAAAGTGGCATGCTGGCGGCTGAGTATGCAGTGCGTCGCGATTTTCAGGGCTTTAAAAAGCGTTGGAGACAAGAAAATCGCAGATTGCTGTTTTGGGGCCAGGTGTTGCATGCAGCTGCTTTGCACTCGAGTGGACAGCGCGCGGTCTGTTACCTGGGCAGATGTTTTCCAAGTCTTCTCCATCCTCTTTATTACTTAACTCGATAGGTTCATATAATGCGTGGTTCGATTTTAGCTTTAGCAACAGCGGTCCCTCCCCATTTTGTCACTCAGGCAGAGGCGCTGTCGAAGAGCTGTATGCTGTTTGATTACGATCCCGAGCAACGGGAAAACGTCACAAAATTGTACCAAAATTCGGGGATTGAAAAACGCCATATCGTGACAGATGATTATCTCAAACCCCCATCTGAACGCACTTTTTTGAGTGCAGATTACCCTAAAACCGTTCCCGGAATGACAGCGCGCAACGAGTTTTACAAGCGAGAAGCAATTCAGCTTGCCCAACAAGCAGCCGAGAAAGCACTTCAGGAGTGGGGAGGCGATCCCTTAACGATTACCCACATCATTTCTGTCTCCTGCACAGGAGTGGTGATTCCCGGCATCGAATTTAGTTTGATGATGGGCTTGAAGTTGAACCCATCTCTGTCTCGCTTAGGGATCAATTTTATGGGGTGTTTTGGGGCATTCAAAGGTTTAGAAGTTGCACACGCTCTCGCAAAAGGGAACCCACAAAACCGGATCCTTTTAGTGTGCACAGAGCTGTGCACACTCCATCTACAAGCAGACCACAGTCAAGATTCTCTGCTTGCAAATACCCTCTTTGCCGACGGGGCTGCTGCAGCTATCATTGGGTGTTTCCCCACAGAACAAGAAAAGCCCCTTTGGGAGATGGTAAAACACACTTCCCATGGGTTGAAGGATTCCGAGCAACAGATGCGCTGGGAAGCCAGCGACCACGGCTTTGTCATGAAGCTCTCGAACTATGTGCCGATCAGTATTTCTCGGCAGATCCGCGCGTTTGCCGAAGGATTGCTAGGCTCCCACACGACAATAGAGAATTGCGACTGGCCGATCCATCCCGGTGGCAAGGCGATCGTTCAGACGATCGAAAAGAAGCTATCCCTTACTCCCACTCAAACCGAAGCGTCCTGGCACACGCTCGCCAATTACGGCAACATGTCGAGCGCGACATTTCTCTTCGTTCTCGATCACTTGCGCCACCAGAACCAAAGGCACCCCTGGGCTGCCGGAATCGGCTTTGGCCCCGGCCTCTCCATCGAAGGCTTGCTCCTTCACGGCAACCCATAACCGTATTTCTTCATCCGCTCACCGAGCTCGCTGAAGACCAACTCGAGATCCTCTTCCGTATAATGTTTCAAATGCTTCAGCGGATACCCTTCAGGCGGATAGCGATCGACAGCTCTTTGGATGTCTGCATCAGTGCACTTATAGCGGCAGATGTTCAACATCTCTTTCAAGACATCAAACGGATTTTCCAGCATATCTTCATAGCGGAATGTCACGACATTCGGCTTTCCATCCCAATAATCTTGAAATTCCTTCCACTTTCGAATCGCATCGAGCAAGAACTCTCGAGGGATATATGGGTCGATGGGTTGATTTTCCTGAGCGCACCTCAAAACGTAATGGGAATAAAGGCTATCGAGCGGGTGTCTCACAATTCTGATTGCGGCCTGGTAGTCTGGATGATAAAGATCTGAACGGCGGTGCGTTTTTATCACCACAATATCTTTTCTTGTTGGATAGCGTCGGTTGCCTTCATATCCATGAAAAGGACAGTACCCACCCCAGGGAAACAAGTGTTTGAGATGGGGAGGGTGTTGATCAACTGTCTCCTCATAAAGAGAGCTTGTTGCAATCCCGGAGGCTTCTTCTATCAAATAGCGGGACCAATGATTGCCAGAGCGGGGATAGGTTGCGAGGTACACTCTGTTCCATTTATGCGTGCCGAACAGAGAAAAAGAGGGTGTTGAAGGCGCAGCATTCACCGTTGCAAAGTTGAATAACAAGAAAAAGAGCACGAGGATCGATGCGTAGTTAGTCATAGGTTTTCCAGACATTGTATCAACAGCCTGAAAAGTTAAATTAAATCTGCAACCCGTAACCATACTTCTTCATTCGCTCTCCGAGCTCGCTGAAGACCAAGTCAAGATCCTCTTCGGTATAATGCTTCAGATGTTTCAGGGGATATCCTTCAGGCGGATAGCGATCTACAGCTCTTTGGATGTCTGCATCGGTGCATTTGTAGTGGCAGATGTTCAACATCTCTTTCAAGATACCAAATGGATTTGTCAGCATATCTTCGTATCGGAAAGTCGCGACGTTCGGTTTTCCATCCCAATAATCTTGAAAATCTTTCCACTCTTGAACTGCAAATAGCAAGAACTCTCGCGGGATATACGGTTCTATGGGTCGATTATTCTGAGTGCTTCGAAGAACGTAGTAGGAATAAATGCTATCGAGCGGGTGCCTCACAATTCTGATTGCGGCCAGGAAATCTTGATGGGCCACATCCGAAGAAGAATGTGTTTTTATCACGACGATATCTTCTCTTGTTGGATAGCGTCGGTTGCCTTCGTATCCGCGAAAGGGACAATAGCCACCCCATGGAAATGGACGTTTGAGATGGGGAGGGATCAGATCAACACCGATAGAGCTTGTTGCAATTCCTGAGGATTCTTCGATCAAATAGCGAATCCAATGATTGCCAGAGCGGGGATAGGTTGCGAGGTAAACTCTACTCCATTTGTGTGCACCGAACAGAGAAAAAGAGGGCGCTGAGGGTGCAGCATTTACCTGTGTAAAGTTAAACAACAAGAAAAAGAGCGTAAAGAACGATGCATATTTAGTCATAGGTTTCTCGACATTGTGTCAACAGCCTAATATGTTAAATTATAGAGCCGGTTTTTTGATTTGACGTATAACAGAGACAATAGGATCCACTTCGACTTTGACGGTTCCATATATGTGGCGAACGACGCCAAAGCATCCCGTCCTCTCGACAGCTCTATCTCCCATCCAGCCTCTTTGGTCGATCCAACCCCAATAGGCCAATTCACGAGCTTTAGCTAAGATGCGGTATTCGACTCGAAACGATTTTTCTGGAAACAGCTCAATGACAGTGGCATGGCTTGGAAGGAATAAAACATTGCTAAAGCCATTACCATGGACGCCCAGGAGGACGTCAGTATTGGCAATGACTTGAATCTGTTCTTCAAATGGGATGGCAGCCAAATCAATTACTTGGAGGCGGACATTGGGCAACTCCCGAATTTGTGCAAGGAGCTGTTCTTCGCATTCTGGTTGTAACCACCGTTTTTCGAAACGAGGGATGTAGGTAACGACGAGCTCATCAGTTGGGGTAATTTCTGTTTGAAAGTAGTCATAAACACAGGTAGCGAGGTGGTCTAAGCTCTCTTTTGTGAGAGATTGAAAATAACTGCCTAACATCCGATCTGTTCGATACGGTTCTGTCTTGAATATCTCCATGCTACGATCAGAGACAAGTGCTGTCTCAAAACGGATGAGATGCTCTGGCGAAACCGCCATGAATTCTTTCCAGGCTAAAATCTCTGCATTTGGAAAGGCGGCTTTGATCAAATGATAGGTTATGTCGTTAGTGCCTTTCCAGTTTTTGGGTGGCGTAGATCCGTTGCTTGCAAGGAGAAATAGGTCGATCTGTTCTCGATTTTCTTCACCTCCGAACGTCCAAAGTGCAAGCAAATGCTCTAAAAAGTGAAAATAGTGGTTGCTATGGTTTGGAGTTGAGTTGGATTCCAATACGATTAGGGAGGAGCCAAATGTTTTCTGCTCCCTTTTAGAGGGGAACGTTTCACGGTTGCGGTTCTTCCAAATGTAACCTCTTTTATCTTCAAGGTAAATCGATTTATCGAGATCAATGTTCTCTCCCAAGGTTAAAAAAGCGGATGACTTCGGATTGAAATAGAGATTCTCAAATTGAGTCACACAAGTCGAACAGACATCCTGTACCGTTTCTGGATAGGTATCGAAGTGGGTCACAAAAGTCGAACCGACATCCTGTGTTGTGTCTGGATAGGAGTCGAAAGAGGCAAAAGCAGATCCAGTCGTGAAGAAGCTCAATAAGAGCAGAGAGAGGAAGTGATGCATAATTGTGATGCCTTGGATAATAAGGGGGTTATTTTTTCACATACATCTTAATGATTTTTTGTTCCGTCAGGGGACGGTTGTCTTGAGGTCTTGCGGGTGTTTTCTCGATCTTTTCAACGACATCGTACCCTTTGGTGACTTCGCCGAAAATGGTATGCTTGTTATTCAGCCAGGGAGTGAGGGTTGTCGTGATAAAAAACTGACTGCCATTGGTGTTGGGACCGGCATTGGCCATGGCAAGCAATCCTTTTTTGTCGAATTGCACTTTGCTGTCGAATTCATCTGCAAAAGGTTTGCCCCAAATCGATTTGCCGCCTGTTCCATTGCCGCTGGGGTCGCCTCCTTGAATCATGAAATGGGGGATGACGCGGTGAAAAGTCAGCCCATCGTAGTAGTGGTTTTGGATATGAGTGACAAAGTTCTCTACCGTTTTAGGTGCAATGTCGGGGTAGAGAACGAGTTCGATGTTGCCTTGAGTGGTTTCCATGACGATTGTCGGGCGATTAGTATTCATAGCGGGTTTTTCCTTCGCATAAAGGGTGTTTAAAAGGGTGCAAGAGCAGGCAAAAAGAGCAATTGATAGAATTAACTTATTCATGTTATCCTCCAGGTTTTCAATTTTTGGATTTTAGCGGAAGCAAAAGAAATAATTCAACAAATCTATGTTGTCGGAGATAAAATGAGAGGGAATGTGAAGGGGGTTAACGTCATTGGCAATTTTCACGGGCCGCATGGTCTTGCTGAATCGGGGCGTCAATTAGTGGCTTCATTGGAAAAGCAGAATATCCCTTACGTTTTGATTCCAGAGTTGTGGCGGCCTGATATCATGAATGAAGATTTACCAGGGTATTATGTCACTCAAGGGATTTATGAGGTCAATATATTTGCTCCATGTATCAATACGATGGTCCGTGCTTTTAATTATCACATGCACCGCTTAATGAAAGGGCGTTATAATATTGCCTGGTGCTTCTGGGAGGCAAGTCGTCTTCCTCAAAAGATGAAAAAAGGTCTCGAATTATTTGATGAGGTGTGGGTGTCGACGCAGTATCTCAAAGAGTGCATTTCACAAGCTGTTTCGATCCCGGTGCATCATATTCCTCAGGCAGTTGAGCCGAAAACCCAGCTTCCTTCTCTTGCTAAAGCAAGTTTTGGATTGCTCGAACGTTTCACTTTCTTGTTTTGTTTTGATTTTAGGAGTGTAGCAGAGCGCAAAAACCCATTTGCTCTGATTCGGGCTTTTTGCAAGGCTTTTTCGAAAAATGAACCCGTTCAACTTGTCATCAAAACTCATAACGGAACGAAGTTGCCAGAAGATTTCAAGCGTTTGTCGGATGATTGTGCACAAGATCAACGGATCATTTTGATCGATGAGTCAATGCCTTTTGAGCGACTGTACGCTTTGATGAATGCCTGTGATTGCTACGTTTCGCTTCACCGCACAGAGGGATTTGGCTTGACGATGGCGGAGGCAATGCTGATGGAAAAGCCTGTCATTGCCACTGGATATTCTGGAAATCTCGATTTTATGAATGAAACCAACAGTTTTCTGTGCGCTTATCAATTAGTGCGTGTTGGACACACAACACTCCCTTATCCAGTAGATTCTATTTGGGCCGAAGTTGATATCGACCATGCAGCATTTTGGATGGATTATGTTTGGAAACATCCAGAAGAGACTCGACTCACAGGACGAAAAGCACGGCAAGACATTCTTCAGTTTCATTCCCAAAGTGAGATGGGGCGCCATCTCGTAAGCCGCTTAAACCAGATCCAACCCGATTTTCTGAGTAAAACATATCGGGGTAAACAGTGGAGTATCAGGCTTTTCTCTTGTATCAATTTTTGGGAGAAGTTTTTACCCCGATTAGCCCGGGCTCCACGCAAGCTCTACAAGATACTCTTTTGCCGCTCTTGATTGAGATCTATCCTGATTGCGGAAATTGCCTCTTTGAGATACCATGCGTGATCACGAAGGAGAGCATCTATGTCATTACAGAAAAAAAAGGGAAACGCTTTTATCACGGGGATAACCGGAATGGATGGGTCTATCATGGCTGATCATCTTCTTTCTCAAGGTTATACGATTTATGGTCTCGTCCGCCGCTCTGCTTCTCCCAACCTTTGGCGCATTGAACACTTGCTCAATCACCCTAGCGTCCATTTGATTGATGGAGATATTACCACGCAAGATTCTGTGTACCGCGCGATTGAGCAGGCGCAGCCGGAGGTGATTTTCCACTTGGCTGCACAATCGTTTGTGCCCTATTCGTGGT
>JABDCX010000006.1 GCA_013287915.1 Chlamydiota bacterium | reverse complement strand
TTGAAGAATACGAAAAAAATGCCAAATAGCTATTAACCGTAGCGGGGGAGCGCTGCTCGCCACGATAGGTTGTGCTAGTTCCTAGTCTATCTCGAATTTCGACGATCAGAGATGTCTTAATATCGCCAAGTATTCGATCTCCCATCTGCTCTTTCCACCAAAGGAGTTGAGCAGTTTGTTTCTTTTTGCTCTTTGGCTTCCTTGGCAACACAGTCGCGATATATCGATCTACAAGCTCGCCAAAGGTGTGTTTTTTGGATTCCAATGAAGGGAAGTATTGTTCTCGCTTGATATCTGTTATAGTTTGTTGACGCCAGGTTACAGCGTCAAGTTATCCGGTCAAAGGTTTTCGTTTGAGTTGGATAAGGTTTAACTTCCACCCTGGCTCTGTAGCTTTTTTTATCGTCCACACCAATCCGCACTTCGATTCCTTTGTGTCTTGCTTGTTTTGACATAACATGCTACTTGTAAAAGATTTGTGATATCCTATCTAAATTGTGAAACCGAAGTCAAGGGATATATAATCACCTGACTTGTTTTGACTTTATAGAGAGGAATGCTGCTCTTTCTTGTGCTAATTAGGCGGATTGGGAGGTTTATGGGAAGTTGGAAAATAGAATTGACAATCTGAAAAAAACAAGAAAACGTCTTAATCGGATTGAGCAACGCAATAAAAAAGGCCATTTCCTTTCGCAAGGCTGCGAAATAGAAATAGCCATGTGATTCTTGTTGTTTGTTGTGAAATGTTGCAACCAAACGTCCCATAAACCTCCCAAATCAGTTTTTCCAGGTTTTTTGATGGGAATTTTAGTAGGCGATTTTAGCCGCAACTCTCTCTGTTTCAGAGATTGGGGGCGGTTGGACTCCGGTTTCCCCGCCGGTTTGCCGCAAGCGGCTGCACTTCGAGTCGCAAACGCAAGCCAAGACATTGGCTTGCTCCGCCCTAAGTTTTTGTGAGGTGTGTTCATTTTGGGGGCGGTTGGACTCGAACCAACGGAGACCGAAGTCGAGGGATTTACAGTCCCTTGCAATTGCCGCTATGCGACACCCCCCTAAGATGTAAGGAAATGCTGGCAGTAAGACTTGAACTCACAACCGTCCGATTACAAGTCGGGTGCTCTACCAGTTGAGCTATGCCAGCATAGCCGTATGTTATAGCAAACTACACCTGTTTTGGACAACTAAAATCCAAATTCTAGGGTGAATTAAGGTTAGGTGACTTTTATTGGCTCAGGCTTCTTGGGGCGCTCTTTATTGTATTCGTCGTACCTTTTGATGAAGGAAGTGCCCAGCTTTGTGGCTAGGGCCTTGATTTGGGCTTGGAGCTGGTCTGACGAAGCGATGATCATGTCTTGGTTTTCCCATGTGACCGCTTGCCAGTAACCTGCAGGTTGGAATTTCAGTCGATTAACGGTTACGCTCTCAAATAGGCGTAGGGCTGCAAAAATGGCATAGGTATTCTTGTCGACGGGATAAACCATGATGAGGAGGTGCAGAAAAGGTAAAGTGGGCCCATTTGTTTGGTCTGCGTCCATGGTGATGTTATCACTTTTTAGGACATCTGCCAGGGCGTTTTCAACGTTTGCGCTATCGATATGAGGGATGTTTTTACCCAGCACGAGCTCAACGGTAATGGGAAAATTGGCTTCTAAAAACCCTAAGTAGTCAGAATTTACCCATCTGTCGTTGACGATGCCAATGACTCCTGGCATGCCAAACGGCTTTTCCATCACTGGTTGTTCCGTTTTGGGTAGGGGCGTACCCTTTACGGAGGGTTTAGCTGGTTTTTTAGGTTCTGAGGGCTTTGGAAAAGCGGGTAGTGCTTGGGAGGAAGAGCCTGAGGAGCTCCCATAGGCCGCTGTGAGGGAACTGATGGCTAGCACGCCGCTGCTTATCAAAAGGCAAAATAGTTTTTTCATCGTGTGTTTCCTTAGAGGAAGTAGTTATTTTTCCGACAATGTATCAAAGGAGTTCATGAAATAGTCGATCTCTTTTGTGTCGGGATCTGGGTTATTGTCAATGACACCGAGTAGATAGACGGTGTTATTGATGGCGAATACTTTGCCATGAATGACGCGGTTGTTATTGTCGTACGAAAAATCGATTGCTTTATACCCTTTAAGCGTGCTTGTTTTCATCTTATTCAATTTGTTGTCTTTGGTACGATTGATCGTATCACGGACAACGCTATTTAGAAGTTCTTCTACATTCTCGCTCGAGATGGGCTTCAGGAATGTAATCATGCTGATCATGTACCCTTGTCCGAGTGGATCTGCGGATACGAAGGTGTCGTAGATGCGCACTTCGTTACTCTTGTCATCTCGGACCTTGTCGGTGACATGGTGAGGCTTCGTTGGGAGCATGATTCTGAAATTGCCCTCTTTCCACACAAATTCCTTCCAAGTTTGGAGCGATTGAGTGGCAAGAGGGGTGTTTTCAATGCTGCGTGGAGCGCTTTCGCCATTGGTTGATTTGGTATTGGAGCGGATGAGCAGAAACACAAACACTGCAATGAAGATGACGATCAGAATGATGTAATTTCGACTCATAACGTTCTCGGTTATAGAAAAATGGACTTCTCCCTCTCATATATAGAATATTGTATATAGAGTGCAAGTATTCGGAACTCCAAATTGCTTTTTTCCACCTTGACTTTTTCGGTCCCCTCGTTGGAAACTCTGAGCAGTTAATTTTTCAAGGTTTTGAGAATGAATGCTTCATCTTGGTTGTCTAGCGGGCTGTGCTTGTTGTTAGGTTTCTTTTGCGCATGCTCACCCTCTGAGAGTGCAGATAAGGGTAAAACTTTTGCGCGGTTGTCTTTGTTAGATGATCCGCAAACGTTAGATCCACGCAAAATGCGCGATGTTGGCTCTATCAGCGTGGCGCATCTTCTCTATGAAGCATTGACACGGATCAACTCAGAGGGGGCTGTGGAGCTGGCCGCGGCAGAAGATATCGAAGTTTCCCCAGATGGACGCCTCTACACGATTCAACTCAAAAATGGGAAATGGTCAGATGGTTCTCCGGTATTGGCGGACGATTTTGTTGAGACGTGGAAGTCGACGCTCGATCCCACCTTTCCGGCTCCCAATGCGTACCAATTATATGTGATCGAAGGGGCAAAAGAAGCAAAAGGGGGAAGCCATGCGCTTAATGCGATCGGTATTCAAACGATTGCGCCTAAAACACTTGTCATTACACTCAAAGAGCCAGTTCCCTATTTTTTAGAGCTCCTCAGCTGCCCCTTCTTTTATCCCGTCCATCGCTCTTTAAGGGAAGGAACAACGGGCGAATTAGCGGTATCCAATGGGCCCTTTCAGCTCGTTCAAGCAAGGGCAAGGCAAGAGTATTTATTGGAAAAAAACCACCATTTTAGGCTCGCCCCTTTCATGAAATTGGCTGGCGTGTCGATTCAGGTGCTTTCTGAGACGACAGCGTTGCAGCTGTTTCTTGCAGGGGAGTTGGATTGGGCGGGATCGCCGATTTCGACACTCCCTCAGGATGCGATTCAAACGCTTAAAGAATCCAAAATCTTAAAAATGGCTCCTGCAGCCGCGACCTATTGGTTTCGTTTCAACACGAGCCGCGCTCCCTTTAATCACCCCTCGGTCCGGCGCGCTTTTGCCTTAGCTCTCGATCGGCAATCCATTGTCAACCATGTCACGCAGGGAAATCAAGTTCCTGCATTGACTGTTGTTCCTCCTCTTTTGGGTTTAACCCCTCAAGGGAATTTACAAGATGGGAATGTGGCAGAAGCAAAACAGCAGCTTGGAAAGGGGGTGGAGGAGCGAGGTTGGACGCTTCCCATAACGGTGACTCTTAGATGTGTGGCAAATGCGCGGAGTTTAAAAATTGCACAGGCGGTTCAACAGCAATGGCAAGAGGCGTTAGGAGTTGAGGTCAACATTGCTGCCAGTGAATTTAAAACGAATATCGAGAGGATGAAAGCCGGGGACTTTGAGATTTGCCTTTCCGACTGGGTTGCTGACATTGCTGATCCTGTGAATTTTTTGGAAATTTTTAAATCGAAGGAAAATCCCACGAACCTAACGTTTTGGGAAAATGCAACGTATGCAGCACTTCTCGACAAGGCCGCTTTGGTGAAAGACCCATCAGAGCGTTTCGATTTGCTTTCCCAGGCAGAAACGATCCTTTTGGAAGAATTGCCTGTAGCGCCCCTCATGCATCCCACATTTAATTATTTGCAATCTGACCGCCTTCAAGGGGTTTACGTGTCTCCTTTGGGCTATATCGATTTAGTCGAAGCATATCTGGTTCCATGAAGCACTATCTTTTTAAAAAAGCGATTACCCTGACCCTTTCTTTGCTCGTGGTCGTTACGGTTGCGTTTCTTTTGATGAAAAGTGCGCCGGGAGATCCGTTTCAGTATGAGCAAGCGCTTCCTGAGGAGATTTATCAACAACTGGCGACACAACATGGTCTTCGCGCTCCGCTGTTGATCCAATACGTCGGCTATTTAAAGCAGCTCGTGTCGTTAGATTTTGGCCACTCCCTCATCTACAAAGAACGCAAGGTGTGGGACATGATCGCTGATGGTTTTCCCACATCGGCGCTATTAGGATTTGAGGCACTTTTCTTATGTGTGCCACTGGGGATTTTTGCAGGCGTTACTGCGGCTGTTTTGAAAAGAGGGTGGTTGACGAACAGTCTGATTTTTATGAGTGTGCTGACCGTTTCGATCCCGAGCTTTATTTTAGCGACCTTATTGCAATATGGTTTTGCGATCTCTCTGGATTGGCTGCCGATTGCGCGTTGGGGGAGTTTTTTCCATACTATCCTTCCCGCGCTTTCTTTAGCAGTGATGCCGATGGCATTTATTGCCAGGCTTGCCTTCACGAGGACAGCGCACGAAATGAAGCAATCTTATGTGATGGCAGCAATTGCGAAAGGATTGCCTCTCTCCTATATTGTGAAGGCACATGTTTTAAGAAATGTGTTGGTGCCGATTTGCGGCTATTTAGCACCGCTCATTGCCAACATTTTGACGGGGAGTTTTGTCATTGAAAAGCTGTTTGCGATTCCCGGCCTTGGATTTTGGTTTGTGACAAGCGTTCTCAATCGCGACTATCCACTCATTATGGGGATCACAGTCTTTTATTGCTTTCTGATCTTGATGATCACCTTGATTGTCGATCTTCTTTCGGCTTTACTCGATCCGCGCTTAGTGCGGGAAAGGAGCGCGCGATGAGTGTGAGTGTTTCGCAGTCCTATGCGCAACGGATCCTTTTTGCCTATTGGCAGCAGCCGTTGGCAGTGATGGGCGCTGCTTTATTATGGGTCATTATGTTGTTGGCTATTTTTGCTCCCTCTCTCAGTGCTTATACCTATTTTGGAGTTGATTTTGCGGCAAAAAATCAAAGCCCTTCGCTTCAACACTTGTTTGGGACCGATGACTTAGGTCGCGATCTGTTCATTCGCGTTTGCTATGGAATCCGGATCTCCCTTTTTGTGGGAGTTGCAGCTGCTTGTATCGACCTTGTGATCGGTGTGTTGTGGGGTGCGGCAGCTGCCCTTTATGGGGGCAAGGTCGATGAATGTTTAATGCGGATTGTCGACGTGCTCAATGCCATCCCCACGCTCTTGCTGATTATCCCCTTGATTGCCGTAATGGGATCGGGGGTACACTCTATTGTGTTGGCGTTAGCGCTTGTGGGATGGTTGACGATGGCGCGGATCGTGCGCGCGCAACTCATGCAGATCAAGCAACAAGGGTTTGTGATGGCGGCTCAAGGGCTTGGGGCAGGCTTTTGGCGGATCGTCTTCCGCCATTTATTGCCGAATGCCACGGGGACAATTCTCGTTACAATGGCTCTGACTGTGCCCGTAGCAATATTTACAGAGGCTTTTTTGAGTTATCTTGGCTTGGGAGTACAAGCGCCTGTTGCAAGCCTTGGGAGCATGGCCAATGAAGGGTTGCCTGCTTTAGAGTATTATCCCTGGCGGATTCTCTTCCCATCCGGTTTCATCGTCTTGCTCATTTTAGCTTTCAATTTAGTGGCAGAAGGCTTGCAAAAAGCCTTGGAATTAGACAGAGCCACTCCAGTTGCAGAGCGGCTGTTTTGAGCGATTTCCTCCGGTGTGCCCACGCAGACAACTTTACCCCCGGCGTTGCCTGCGCCAGGACCCAGATCGATGACGTGATCGGAGTGGCGAATCAGGTCGAGGTTGTGTTCGACGACGACGATCGTGTTTCCTTTCTCCACTAATCGCTGCAACACGCTGAGGAGTTTATTGATATCTTCGAAATGGAGCCCCGTTGTGGGTTCATCGAGAAGATAAAGAGTTCTTCCTGAAGAGCGCTTGGCGAGCTCTCGGCTCAATTTGATCCTTTGGGCTTCTCCTCCTGAAAGCGTGGCCATCTCTTGACCTACTTTTAGATACCCAAGTCCAACCGAGATCAATGTATCAAGTGTACGGACGATGCGGGGGTGGTTTTGGAAAATCACACGCAGTTCATCGACGGTCATCTCCAGGTATTGTCCGAAGTTTTTCCCTCCGTAGGTGACCTCTAGGCTAATGGGATTGAGGCGCAAGCCTCGGCACACATCGCAGGGAACACGAACGGAAGGGAGGAAGCTCATTTCCACTTTGCGATAGCCCATTCCCCAACAGCTCGTACACATCCCTCTGCGGTGGTTATAGCTGAAGTGTTTTCCTTGCAGCCCTTTGCTGCGTGCTAGAGGCAATGAAATAAAAAATTCGCGCATCCGAGAGAGAAGGTCGACATAGGTGCCAACATCGGAACGGGCTGTGTGTCCAATCGGGTTTTGATCGATCGAGATGATCCGGTCAAAATGGGAGATGCCTGTCAGTGTGCATCCTTGGTATTCGGTGCGATCCCCTTGGAAGAGTCCTTGTTGCATAGCGGGGAGGAGCACATCGTGCATCAGCGTCGATTTGCCAGAACCTGAAACGCCCGTAATAGTTGTCAAGGCACCCACAGGGATTGAAACCGAAATATTTTTCAAATTGTGTGTTTTGGCATTTTGCAAGCTGAATTCGCCTCGGTTTTTGGCCAGTTCTTTTTTCGGCACACCCACTTTTAGAGCACCCGAGAGGTATTGCCCTGTCAGCGATTGCGAATTTTTTAAAATTTCTTCGTAGGTGCCGCGTGCTGTGATGTGTCCCCCTTTTTCCCCTGCATGCGGCCCAAAATCTAAAATGTAGTCAGCGTGTTGGATCACTTGTGGATCGTGTTCGACGAGAATTAATGTATTGCCAAGCTCTTTCAAATGGTTTAGAGCGATTTCCAATCGTTCGGTATCCTGCGGGTGTAGACCAATCGTTGGTTCGTCTAAAACGTAGAGAACGCCCCGTAAACCACCCCCGAGCTGCCGTGCTAATCGGATCCGCTGTGTTTCGCCGCCAGATAACGTTGGTGCTCGTCGATAGAGGCTCATGTAGTTGAGTCCTACCGTACACAAGAATTGAAGGCGGGAATGCAGCTGTTTCATCACTTCCTCTAATACTTTGGCTTCATTGCCTTTCAGAGCGAGAGAAGCGACGAATTTCAAAGCAGCATCGATCGGCATTAAGCATAGATCGCTAATCGATTTATCTTGGATGGTGACGTTGCGCGCCAGGGGATTGAGACGGGCTCCTTTGCAAGAGTAACATTCCAGCTCGTCAAGAAGCGGAATCACTGGTTCTCGGATCTCATTTTTCCCCGTCTTTCCAATCCGAGCGAGCACGTGGTTGATTCCCACCCAGCGGAAAGCAAATCCCTCTTGGCTTTTGTACCACTTGTCTGCAGGAGAGCCTGACATGATCATCTGAAGATGACGGGGAGGAAGCTTGTTTAAAGGGACGTAAGGGTCGATCCCTTCCTTGTCTAAAAACCGCTCGAAGAGTTGTGCTGCCGTTGCCGTGTGTTTTTCGCCCCATAGCCAACGGATCAATCCAGCTGCTGGTTGCATCATGATGGCTGGGTTGCGCGTTAGATTAGCTCCATATTGGTAGCCAAGGCCTAGACAGTCGATGCACATCCCATCTGCATGATTAAATGCAAATGTTTTGGGTGTGATCTCAGGGTACGACTTGCCCGTGCTTGCTACTGAGAACGCTAAATTGAAATAAATTTCCTCGTTTTCGTGAATGACGAGAAGGGTGTCATTTCCTATTTTGGCTGCATTTTCAATCGCTTCTAAAAGACG
This sequence comes from Chlamydiota bacterium, assembly GCA_013287915.1. GTDB lineage: Bacteria > Chlamydiota > Chlamydiia > Chlamydiales > Parachlamydiaceae > JABDCX01. The sequence goes on along the minus strand of JABDCX010000006.1, from coordinate 66,710 downwards.
ATTTCGAATGTCGGAACCGACTTTGAGGCGATCGATCACAAGATGGAGTTCATTCTTTCTCTTTTTATCGTAGTTTTTAGCGATCTCTTCGCTGTCGATGTCAAAAAAAGTTCCGTTGAGGCGAAGGCGCAAAAAACCAAGGCGTTGTAAGCGCACGATGAGTTCGTTGATCCCTTCTTGTTTAGTTTGTACGATGGGCGCCAAGATTTGAAGTTTATCCCCTTGGGGCAATGCCAACAAGCGGTCCGCGACGGAGCCCTTGCTCACAGCTTTGATGATGTCGCCTGTTTCAGGGCAGTGCGCGATTCCGATTTGTGCATACAGAATGCGCAAATAGTCGTAAATTTCTGTCATCGTGCCAACCGTACTGCGAGGATTGCCAGCGTGTGTTTTCTGTTCAATGGCGATGGCAGGAGAGAGCCCTTCGATATGTCCGATTTTTGGTTTTGGGCACTGTTTGATGAATTGGCGTGCGTAAGGAGAGAGCGATTCTGTGTAGCGCCGTTGCCCTTCTGCATAGATCGTCTCGTAAGCGAGCGACGTTTTGCCCGAGCCTGAGGGGCCTGTAAAAACGGTGATTGCGTTACGAGGGATTTTTGCATCGACGTATTTGAGGTTGTTTTGCTCCGCACCTTCAACCACGATCGAGTCGACGGGCTTGAGAGGGTGCTTTTCCCGTTCGGCGCGTTTTCTTTTTGCTTCTTCTAAATGGAGTTTGAGTGAACGGTGCAGCGTTTCTGCGAGCGCATGACCTGTAGGGGTATCGTTTTTTGCGACTTTTTCTGGCGGGGCTGAAGCGATAATCATTCCCCCTTGCCATCCCCCTTCAGGCCCAAGGTCGATGATCCAGTCGGCTGTTTTGACCACGTCCATGTTGTGTTCGATCGTGATGACTGTGTTGCCGCGATCCACAAGTGCGTGCAGAACTTGTAATAAGTGATCGATGTCGTGAAAGTGCAAGCCTGTTGTTGGCTCATCGAGAATGTAAAGAGTTTTTCCAGTCGAAGGTCTGACAAGCTCTTTTGCTAGCTTGATCCGTTGGGCTTCGCCTCCAGAAAGCGTTGTAGAGGATTGTCCAAGTTTGACGTAATCCAGACCCACTTGGACGAGCATGTCGAGTTTGTGTTTGATCGTTGGAATGTTGGCAAAAAACGTCGCGGCCTCTCCCACTTCCATTTCCAGAATGTCGTAGATGCTTTTTCCCTTATAATGGACCGAGAGCGTTTCTTCATCGAAGCGTTTGTTCAGGCAATGGGGACACTCGACCCACGAGTCTTCCATGAAGTCCATGTCGATTTTGACCATTCCCATCCCTTCGCAGTGGGGACAGGAGCCCTCCTTTACATTGAAGCTGAAGCGGCCGGGCTTGTACCCTTTAGCTTGGCTCTGGGGCAGTTGGCTGTACAGGTCTCGGATCTCATCGAAGACCTTGATGTAGGTTGCGGGGTTAGAACGGGGATTGCGGCCGATGGGGCTTTGGTCGATCGCAATCACTTTGTCTAATGCTTCTAATCCTTGAATCTCTTTGTACCCACCTGGTTTCAATTGGCTTTTGTGAAAATGATTCGAGAGGATCGGGTACAACACGTCGGTGATCAGTGACGATTTGCCAGAACCTGAGACGCCTGTCACAGCCACAAATACTCCTAAAGGGATTTTGGCAGTGACATCTTTGAGGTTGTGGTGCGTGACGCCTTTGAGGAGAAGTGCTTGGCCGTTTGGTTTTCGTCTTTTTTTCGGAACGGGAATTTCCCGTTTTCCCGAGAGGAATTGCCCTGTGATCGACTGCTTGCATTTGATTAAGTCTTCAACGGTTCCATTGACGACGATCTCTCCGCCGCGCGAGCCTGCGCCTGGACCAAAGTCGACCACCTTATCTGCTTCCCAGATCGTTTCTTCGTCGTGTTCGACGACGATGACGGTGTTGCCCATGTCGCGTAAGTGTTTGAGGGTTTTGATCAGCCTTTTGTTGTCGCGCGGGTGCAAACCGATCGAAGGTTCATCGAGCACATAGGTGATCCCCACAAGACCGCACCCAATTTGAGAAGCAAGACGAACCCGTTGTGCTTCCCCTCCAGAGAGCGTAGGAGCTGTTCGTTCCAGCGTCAAATAGCCAAGACCCACTTCCTTTAAAAAGCGGAGCCGTTCCTTGATCTCTTTCAAGAGCTCTTCGCCGATTTGTTGTTCCGTCGGCGTGAGGTAGAGGGAGTCCATGAATTGTGCGGCGTCATCGATCGTCATGTGGGTGATTTCGTTGATCCGCTTTCCTTGGAGCAGTGTGGCCGCGGGATAAGGCTTTAAGCGCTCGCCGCGGCAGACTGGGCAAATTTGTTCGTTCATCAATAGCTGCATCTTTTTTCTGTAAAATTCACTTTTAGCTTCTGAGAAGCGTGTGTGAGCTTCATGCAGCACCCCGCGCCACTGGATATGATCGGTCCAAGAAGCGCCTGTTTCTGGATGGACGAAGTGCATCCGCGTCCATTTTTTCTCAGTACCATAGAGAAAAACCCGTTTGGCGGCCTCAGAGAGCTTTTTCCAGGGAGTGCGGACGTCAAAGTTGTAAAGGCGGCTTAAGTTGTCGTAGATATTTCCGTAGCGAACTGTATTGTAGGAACTCGCTACGGAACAGCAATCGGCTGAAATGCTTAAATTGGGATCGATGATTTTGTCGAGCTCAAATTCTGTGACCATTCCTAAACCACTACAGCGAGGGCACATCCCTGAGGGGCTATTAAAGGAAAAATCGTGCGGCTCTAACGAGGAGTACGACAGACCCGATTTGGGTGAATAAGCGTGTGTCGAGAATTCGGTTTCTTCTAGCGTTGCCTGGTCGCTTACGCTCATCATTCCATTGCCTAGATGAAGGGCATTTGTGACGGCTTCTGCAATACGGGAATGGTTCTCTGCGTTGACCAGGAGCCGATCGACGACGATATCGACGTCGTGAGAGACAGAGCCATCGAGCGATGGCGCTTCCCCCAATTCCACCATTGTCCCATCGACGCGGGCGCGGGTGTACCCCTTCCGGAGAAGGTCGACAAAATCTTCTTTGAATTCCCCCTTTTTGCTGCGTGCATAGGGAGCCAAAAAGACCAGCCTTGTTCCTGGAGGAATGTTTTGTACAAGTTTAATGATCTTTTCCCGACTTTGTGGAAGGACGGGTTCTCCGCTCACCGGGCAGTGGGGAATCCCAATGCGTGCATAGAGCACCCTCAGATAGTCGTAGATCTCAGTCAGCGTTCCAACGGTTGAGCGCGGGTTGCGGCCAGCCGATTTTTGTTCGATGGAGATCGTGGGGGAGATCCCATCTGCATGCTCTAGATCGGGCTTTGCCATATCTCCGAGCTGTCTTTGAGCGTAAGTGCTTAAAGATGTGACATATCTGTGCTGTCCTTCTGCATAGATCGTATCGAAAGCAATTGAAGACTTGCCCGATCCTGACACTCCTGTAAAGACGATGAGGGCGTTCGCGTCCAGAGTCAGGTCGACGGCCTTTAAATTATGAACTTTAACTTTTTTTAGCCGAATGGTTGTATCCATAGAATTTCACAATTGTATTGAAAGAAAAATAGGAGTATAAAGTATCGTGGAGTTGGTTGCAATCGACTTCCAATGTAAGGAGCATATGAAAATAGGGTTTTTGTTTGCCTGTATAGGCTTGTGCGTAGCTGTAGAAGGTCTGGAGACAATTTCAGAGGCTTCTGGAGCCGTTCACGTAAGCGCGGCGCAAGTGTGCAGCATTGATGGGTCGTTTGCGGAACTCAAAACCCGCCGCATGACGCTTGGTTTTCCTCAGGAAGAGCGCTCTGTAGGCGGACTGCAGCAGACAATTGCCTTGCCAAGACCAGGCATGCATGCCGAGCACTACAACGATTTTTCTTCTAACATTAACCGGTTTGATTCGTTTAAAGGATATGCCCTAGAAGCTGCTACCGATGCCGCCAGGGAATTTTGGACCGTCATCGACGCCCAAAATCAAAAGAAGCACGCGGACGAGATCGCCGAAGCCAAAAAACGCCGCCGCTAGTCCCCACTGCCACTACAAAAACGGCTAATAACACACTCCTGGTCATGCTTTTTCTTTAGTGAAAATAACCAGTATGTTAACGTTGGGCTAACATATAGGTAAAAAATGGAAAGGTTTTTGGGGATTGACCCTGGGATAGCACGTTTGCTCGAAAAGGCGCCTGGCGAGGAATTAGAGTATGGGCTTGTCATGGATTGCTTGAAGACCTATAAAAACCCCAGACTCAAGATCAACCACCTTTTAAAAATCAAGGCTCTGATCCGCGTCAAAAAAGGGATATATATTTTTGGTCAGAATTTTGCAAGGCGTCCCTATTCAAAAGAGGTTCTTGCTAATATGCTTTATGGTCCTTCGTATGTTTCCTTAGAGTGGGCCTGTCAATATTACCGCTTAATCCCAGAAGCGGTCAATACTGTTACAAACATCACAACTCAACGCTCAAGAGAGTTTAACACCCCGATTGGACTGTTTACCTATAATCACCTCCCGATGCAAATATATCCAATAGGAATCACTCTCATTAAATTTTCTGAGCACAGCCAAGCATTGGTTGCCACGAAGGAAAAAGCGCTTACCGATTTGTTAGTGCTTCGACGGGGGCGTTTTTCTTCAAAAAAGCACTTTTGTGAAACTCTATTTGAAGACTTGCGAATTGAAGAGGATGATATAGAGACTCTTAATCTTGAGCTATTGCGAGAAATCTATCAAGCTAGGCCCCACAGCGCTGTTAAATACCTCATACAAATCAGGAGTCATCAAAAACATGAATAGTGCAATTAAGCAAATGCTTGAAAGATACCAAAATCGCTCTTTGCAGGATCATGAACAGGCTTTGCGCGAAATTCTTCAAGAAATTGCCCTAGTAGGACTTTGGCGTGGAAAGTTTTTTGAGCACGCAGCATTTTATGGAGGGACTGCTCTTCGGATTTTATATGGCCTCGACCGCTTCTCAGAGGATCTTGACTTTACACTCCTGGAGCCTAATCCACAATGGAGTTGGCAGCCATTTGGTGAAGCGCTGAAGAATGAGCTTTCCTCCTTTGGTTTCGACGTTTCTTTTGTAGAAAAGGACAAAAAGACTCAAACGGCAGTGAAATCTGCGTTTTTAAAAACCCCGACTGTCCAAGAGCTTTTAAAAATTGGGGTGCACACAGACCTGCTTAAAGGCGTTCACCCTGAAACGTTAATCCGCATAAAAATTGAAATTGATACAGAGCCTGCCTTGGGATATGAGTATGAGCAAAAATTTCTCTCACAACCAGTAGCTGTCTCGATTAGATGTGTCAATGAAGAGTGCCTTTTTGCCTGCAAAACCCACGCCGCCTTTTATCGCGCCTGGAAAGGGAGGGTCAAAGGACGTGATTGGTATGACTTAGTATGGTTCATTCGAAAGAACACCGCTTTAAACCTCTCGCTTTTTTCCAAATTAAGCGGACAAGAAAAAAGCTTAACGAAAGCAGAATTTCTGAAAATTGCTCAAGAACGCATTGAGAGGCTCGATGTTGCCTCTGCGATCGAAGACACGATTCACTATGTTCGCGACCAAGAGGCCATTCGAAGGACGTGGTCAAAAGATTTTTTCCAGCACTGGATTGAAAAAATTCAAACCTGTTGAATCATCCTAGAAACGGCAGTTGAAGACGCCAAATTGACGCAATCTTTTGAGCCACAACCGCCTCTTGTGGGGGGCGCCTTCACCACTTGGGAATGATCGCCCCCCACCTGAGGCAGTTCTGACTCAAAATCTTGCATCACTTTATCATCTTGAACTGCCGTTTCTAGGATCATTGAAGTGGTTTTAACGCAAAGACGCAAAGACAGAACACCTGAGTTAAAACGAGCTTGGTCCTAACGAGTTTTCTTCAGTTTGATTAGAGAGAGTTTGTCTTGCTATAGACTATTAGTTCTTCCTTTCGTCAAATGCTCTGCCCCACATCGAAAAATCGATGTACTTTCCGTTCCGATCGCAATATTTTTGGAAGGTGGCTTCCATACCTCCAGCCTGAAAATGATCTTCCTTGATATGAGTTGTCCGATAATTTTGTACCATTGCAAAGAAGTTCCGGACGCGTTCTGCACATAACAGGTAGTAGGGAATGGTACAGAACGCGTATTGTTGCTTAAGTCTATAAAAGGCCATGATCTGGACTAAATTGCCAATGGCTTGCCATCGATGCAAGGAGGCAACTTCACTGCGGTTTTTCTTGTAATCTTCAGGTGTGGGATTTTTATTTGTATCGAACGTTTCGTTCGATTTTGCGATAAGGCGTGCTGTATCAGTTGAAGAAATATAGGGAACAAAGACTCGTAGTTTATCGCTTAATTTCAGCAAACACGCAACGGGAAATGAAAACTTTTTAAAAGTGTTTTCTTCATCGATTTCTGAATGTGTCTGCCAGAAAGAGCGATAGGTTTGCGCTGAGTAGAAGGCCAAAGTCGATCCAACAACCAGGCTAACAAAGTCGGCATTTTCAATCGCTTGTTTTGCAAGGGCCCATTGATCTGGTCCCACTCCTTTGTAGTAGTTGCCAAAGGTCACAGTGTGAATCACTGTACCAGCAAGAGCATGGCCCAAGTGAAGAGGAATCGAGCCTATGGTTTTTACTTTTGCAGCTAAGGAGAGCAGGTAGGCTTGAACTTCAGGAATTTGTTCCGATTTAAAAGGCACAACCGTGTTCCAGCGATCGATCATTGTTTGTATGACTGTCATTTTCTAAATCCTATCAGTTGTTATTACCGTTCAGTTTTATATAAAAACCACGCGTAGTTTGTCATAATTTCTCATTTAAATCAAGCAGATTATCCTAGTAGCTTGAGGAGTCGAGTTTCACTTTGCCGTGGAAGATCCAATAGATGGCAACGGTGTAGGCAATGACCATGGGGACGCCGATCAAGGCAATGATGTGGAGGATTTCGAGCGTAGCTAGGGATGAGGAGGAGTTGAAGATCGTGAGACTTAAGTGTTCCGGATCATTGATCGCTCTCACGGCGTTGGGAAAGGTCCCAAGCCCATACAGCATCATGAGGAAGAGGATGTTGGCGCAGGAAGAGAGGAAAGCCCTTCCGTCTCGCCCATGGTGGATTTCGCGCGGGATGTTTGCAATGGCGAGCATGTTGAGCAAGCCGATCAGAAAGAAGGCGGGGCGCGTCTTGACTGCTTCCACCATATGAGGCATGTAGATGAGGGTGGCCATCGTGGCGGTTGCGTAGCACATGATAAATGCGATAATGGCGGGATTGACCCACTTTCTCATTTTGTCGTGCAGTTCCCCTTCGGTCTTCATCAAGATGTAGATGGCTCCATGCATGAAGAAAAGGGCGGTGGTCATCACACCGATCAGGAGCGAATAGGGATCGATCAGATCAAAGAAAGTTCCTGCAAACTCCTTTTCTGCGTCTAGGGGGATGCCGCGGATCAAGTTGCCCATGACAATCCCTAAACCAAAAGCGATCACCAAGCTTGCAAAGCTAAAGAGAACGTCCCACGTCCAACGCCACCACGCCATGGGGGCCTTGCTGCGCACTTCAATGGCCACAGCGCGGAAGATGAGCCCTGTTAAGAGCAGCATGATGGGCACGTAAAAGGCAGAGCATAAGGTCGCGTACACGTCGGGAAATCCGGCAAAAAGAGCCCCTCCAGCTGTTACGAGCCATACTTCGTTGCCGTCCCAGACGGGTCCAATGGAGTTGAGCATCAAGCGTCGTTCCTGATCTTTTTTCGAAAAGAGGTGGAGCATGCCGACGCCGAGGTCAAAGCCGTCGAGGATGGCATAACCGGTGACTAGGATGACGAAAGCAGAAAACCACGTGAATTGCAAACTCGAAAATAGATCACTCATGGAGCTCCTCCGCATAGGTAGATAATTGATGGTAGTGTGTGGGAAGGTCTGTCCCTTCAGGACCCGCCTTGATTTTTTCGTTCAAGAGGTATAAAAAAACGAGAAAAAGCGCGATGTAGAGGATTGTAAACAAGATGAGAGATCCGAGCACCTGGTGGGCTGTCACCGTCTTCGAAAGCCCTTCGGAGATTCTCAATAACCCATGCACGATCCACGGGTAGCGTCCCATTTCGGCTGTTACCCACCCCGCTTGGTTGGCGATTTGTGGGAACAGAACGGAAACAACCAAAACTTTCAACATCCAAGGGGAAGTGTAGAGCGTGCCTCGCCGCCATAAGATGGTTGCCCAAATAGCAGCGATCAACATCGCAGCCCACAAGGCTACCATCAGGCGATACGTCTGAAAGACGACGGGAGCATTGGGCCAATCCGCCTTTGGAATGGAGTCGAGTCCTTTGACTTCTGCATTTGTATCGCCATAGGAGAGATAGCTTAAGAGTTTTGGAATCGAGAGTGCGTAATCCACTCTCCCTTCGGCTTTGTTGACAATTCCAAACAAGTGGAAGGGCGCTTCCCTTTGTGTTTTAAAGACCCCTTCGATAGCGGCTAATTTCATGGGCTGGTGCTTGGCAACGACCTCTGCTGAACTGTCCCCAGAAAACGCTTGTAAGACGCAAGCCACGAGGGCGACCGTCAATCCAATCTTAAGCGATTGCCTTGAAAATTCGTGATGCTTTTTTTTCAGCATGTAGTATGCGGAGACGCTGATGACTAAAAAGGCCCCTGCCAACCAAGCGCCGATCACCGCGTGGATTAAACGATCGACGGAGGAAGGATTCAAGACCATCGCCCAAAAGTCGATGATCTCCGCGCGCGCATTCAGCCCTTCGCCGACGATGTGAAAGCCCGCAGGCGTTTGCATCCACGAGTTGGCCACGATGATCCAAATCGCACTAAAGTGTGCCCCTAAGCACACCATCAAGGTGGAGAAAAAATGCATTTTAGGTCCGACGCGGTCCCATCCGAACAAAAGAATCGCAAGAAATCCCGATTCGAGAAAAAAGGCGAAAACCCCTTCAGCTGCAAGGGCGCTTCCAAACACATCGCCGACGTAGCGGGAATAGGTCGCCCAATTCGTTCCAAATTCAAACTCCATCACGATGCCCGTTGCGACCCCAATCGCAAACGTCAGCGCGAAGACTTTTGTCCAAAATTTTGCCATCTTCAGATAGAGCGGCTCTTTCGTTTTGAGATAGATCCCTTCAATGATGACGAGAATCAGTCCCAAGCCAATGCTTAAAGGAGGGTAGATGTAGTGAAACATGATCGTCAAAGCAAACTGGATACGCGCTAAAATCTCTACATCCATAAGAACCTCACTTAAATAGTTCAGACAAAGATTCGCCACATTGGATTCTGCGGATCGCTTCCCCTAAGAGGGGGGCAACAGAGATGCAATGCACATTGGAGGGCGGGGTTTGACGCAAGGGGATCGTGTCCGTAATCACCATCTCTTCAATTGAGGAGTGGCTGATTTTATCAAGAGAGCTATTGGAGAAAATAGGGTGTGTGACGGCGACAAAGACTCTTTTGGCTCCCTCTTGTTTGAGAAGTTCCGCAGCTTTCATCAAGGTGCCGCCTGTATCGCATATGTCGTCGACTAGGATCGCGTCTGATCCTTTGACACTCCCGACGAGGTGCATTGCAGCCACAACTCCAGGCCGTTCCCTCTCCTTGCTAATCAGCGCAATCCCTGCGGAAATCCCTTGCTTACCTAAGTTTTCGATAAAGCGCTTCACGCGATCGATCCCTCCTGCATCGGGGGAAACCACCACGGGATTTTCGAGATTCTTATCGATGAAATACTGGGTAAAGAGGGTAAAGGCGTAGAGGTTATCGACAGGAACGTTGTGGAAGAACCCTTGGATTTGTCCACAGTGCAAATCGACGGTGACGACTCGGTCGACTCCACCCATTTCGAGCAGCATGGCAACATCTGCGGCGGAGATCGGAACGCGCGGAGACGTTTTGCGGTCTTGACGCGCATATCCATAGTAGGGGATCACCGCTGTAATACTTGCTGCGGAAGCGCGTTTCATCGTGCGGATGAGTAGGAACAGTTCCATCAAACTGTCGTTGATGCTTTGCGTCTCTGATAGACAGGTCGATTGCAGGATGAAGACGTCTTTATTTCTGACATTTTCCTCAACCTGGATGCGGATTTCCCCATCATTGAACCGTTTCACCATCGCTTTGCCAATGGGAGCACCGACGTACGCAGCGACCTGTTGGGCAAGCGCGGGGTTCACATTGCCAGAAAAGAGAAGGGCATCATCGGAAAAATGTGCCTCCATCACGGAAGTAAATAGGAGTATCCAGCTGAAAATGAGGAGGATTGGTTTTTTCATTGCGACCTCAAAAAATGAAACGTTTGATACCTGTCTTTGCACAACCTTCACATTGATAGCAAGAGCATAGAATTTTTGTCTTTTAGTATCTTGCTTTTCCCCCTTCCGCCTGGTAAGATCTACCATTATTTTGTCGTTGGAGTTTGGATGAAGTTTTTTGAGTTGATGGTGCCTGGTGTTGAGATTATCATCATCGCCGTCATGATTTATTATTTGCTCTCCTTTTTTTGGAATACAAGAGCGATGGACCTACTTGTAGGGTTGTCGGCATTTTTGTTGCTCTACATTGTTTCTCGCGGGTTCCATCTGCCGGTCATTCAGACGCTGATGCTCTATTTTATCAATGTTGCGGTGATTGCCATTTTGATCATTTTTCAGCCCGACTTGCGCTTGGCTTTGTCGCGTATTAGTGTCAAAGGGAAAAAATACAGAGAGATCACCGAATTTGACAAATTTTTGGATCTGATTACCCAATCGATTTATCGCATGTCTGAAAGGCGAGTGGGCGCCTTGGTTTTATTGGAAAACCAAGATTCCTTAGATGAGTACGCGAATAAGGCGGTCATCTTGAATGCGCAGTTTTCGCCGGAATTACTCGAATCGATTTTTGTGACGACAACCCCTCTTCATGACGGGGCGGTCATCATCCGGGGCACCACGATCTTGTCTGCTGCTACGATCTTGCCCTTGGCTGACGATAGCACCCAATTGTCAAAGTCGATGGGAACGCGCCACAGAGCAGGTTTAGGGATCAGCCAAGTGACCGACGCCCTGATCGTCGTCGTTTCTGAAGAGACAGGAAAGGTGTCGATTGCACGGGATGGGATCATGACAAGGGGCGTTAAAATCGACCGTTTCAAAGGGATCATTCGCAGCGTCTTTAACCCTCCAAAATCTGTTATTGAGTCCCGTTTCGATATTGTAGAGAGGTTTAAACGATGGAATCAATAATTGCTCAGTTCTTTTTGCGCAATTGGCAGCGCAAGCTCGTCTCTTTGATTGCTGCCATGGTCATTTGGGCCTTTGTGAATCAATCCATTCATGCAACAAAGACAGTTCCCGGCGTTCCGATACGGGTGATTAACCTTCCTGCAGATAAAACCATTCCGGGGTTGTTACCTAATGGCGTGCTATCTAAACGGGTGACCCTTTCACTTGTGGGGACAAAAGGGGTTGTCGATGAAATAGAATCTGGCGATATCGAAGTTCTTCTCGACGCATCTTCTGTCGACAGTGATGAGTGGGTCGTCAAGATCTCGAAGAAGAATCTGGTCAGTTTAAATCCCAATGTCGACTTAAATCAACACGTCTACCAAGTGGGGCATGCCGATTTAGTGATCAAATTGAGCAAGCTGGTCACCGGTAAAATCCCGGTCACAATTGAAATGCCAAGTGGTTCACCCCCTCTTGGGTACGATTTCCTCGACATTTGGCCACAACACCTTTTTCAAACTGTCAGTGGTCCTGAAGAGGAAGTACAGCGTTTGAAAGAGAAAGGGCTAACCCTCAACTTTGACCTCACAGATATTACAAAAGCCGATATCGATGCTCTCAAGAGCTCAGGGCATAACGACGAAATTAGCTATTACTTGCCTAAGAAATGGAAACAGGTCACGATTCCGTTTCGGAATAACGCACATGAGGAACTCAACGACCCGGATGCTAAGAACCTACGCATGGACTTCTTGAGGAAGGAGATTTTACCTTTAGACAAAGAAATTCCGGTTCGGGTGTTTTATCCCTTAGAAGATTTGGCAATTTATAGCCCACTAAACCTTCACATCGCGCTGACAGACGATATTCAAGAAAAGGAAGGATTGACGATTTTGACCCGTCCTGTCTTTGTCAAGGATGTAAGCCGCCTGTTTATCGACGTCGTCAGAAACTCGTTAGAGATCATGATCTCCTCTGCCCCTAAAAGTAAACGGGAGGTGTTGGCGTGGAGCGTGGAATTCATCAATCCCCGCGAATTGGAGGACACCTACGTTGCGTTTTCGATCGCTAACTTTGCCGCGAACAAAGAGACCGTGCACGGCTCCATTCCGAAAAGGCAAGAAGAGTTGCTGCGCAAACGCTTCCGCGATTACATGCAGCGGATGACACTGCTTTTGGAAAGCGGAAAAAAATTGCACATCAAGAGCACGATTGAGGGCGATCAAATTCGAGCGGTTGTGTATTAAAAATGCCTTCAGAGCGCTATTTTACAGATTCACTCACAGCTGATCGGAACCACTTTTCCCTTGAGGGGACAGAGTTTCACCACGCCGTGCGGGTGATGCGCACACGCGTGGGAGATGTCGTAGAGGTTGTCAATGGAAACGGCTTACTGGCGCATGCAAGGCTCGAGTCGATCGAAAAAGAACGCGCGATTTTTTCGATAGATGAGCTCTTATCTGAACCACCATCGCAGAGGCAGTTAGTTCTCGTTCAAGCCCTACCTAAAGTCCATCGACTCGAATTCATTGCAGAAAAGGGAACTGAGCTGGGGATGACCGAGTTGTGGTTATTTCCCGGCGATTTGAGCGAAAAGAAAGAACTTTCTCCCAATCAAGAGACCCGCTTGCAAGCGCAATTGATTGCCGCGATGAAACAGTGTGGGAGATTGTACGTTCCCAAAATTGTGATGAAACCCGGTCTCAAAGCATGGAAAGCCTTTCCAGAAGGCTCTTTTTTCGGCGACGTTGCTGTCGAAGCTCCTGCGTTTGTGTCGGTGTTGCGACAAGGTGTCCCAGAGTCCCTATTCTTTTTTGTTGGTCCAGAATCCGGATTTAGCGACAAAGAAGTTTCCCTCTTGAAACAGGGAGGCGTTCAGGGCGTTCGCTTGCACGAGAATGTGTTGAGGACAGATACAGCAGGGATGGTCGCACTCGCTTTGGCTTCTTCTGTTTAGACAATATTGCCGTAGATGAGGGCTTTGGCAGGATCGATTGTCACGAGCTGCCCATCTTTGAGAGTGGTGATCGCCGTATCGGCTCGCACGATGGCCGTTTTATTTAGCTCCTGCGCAATTTGCAGCACGTACTTTTCAGAGGCCGTATCGTCGACGTGGTTTTGCAGAATGATCCCAGCGGCTTCCTGGATAAATGGAAGATAGGTTTCGTTGCAGGTGGCAATTGTCAAGATGTGGCCGCGCACCTCTGCAGGAGAGTGGGATTCGGGTGAGAGGACGATGATCACTTTCCCGTGGAGGCTCGGTCCAACGCCGCTTTCCCCCCGGACGAGTACGTTTCCAATGCTTTCGACGATCATCATATTCGTCGTTCCTGAAACCCCGAACGGGGACCCAGCGGTGACGACGACCAAATCCCCATTCGAAACGAAGCGATTGTGCAACGCATAGGTGCTTAATCCTTCAAATGCCTCTGTGATCGAATGGTACGGTTTAGATAAAAAGGGGATCACGCCCCAGTTAGAAGCCATTTGGTTATAACACCGTTCGTTAGACGTCATGGCAATGATGGGTATCGAGGGACGCAACCGCGCCAATAGACGTGCGGTTAACCCACTGCTCGTAAAGGCAAATATTGCCTTGGCACCTGAGCTGTAGGCTGTTTTGACGGCAGCGAGCGTCAAGGCGGAAGGGACGTCGTGATAGACAAATCCGGCGTGGACATTTAAAAAATTGCGATAGTCAAAATCATCTTCGGCATCTTTGATGATGTTTTGCATCATGGCGACCGCTTCGATTGGGTATTTGCCAATGGCCGTTTCACCTGAGAGCATCACAGCTGTGGTGCTATCGTAGATCGCATTTGCTACATCGGACGCCTCAGCCCTTGTCGGACGTGGGTTGTTGATCATCGATTCGAGCATTTGCGTTGCGGTAATGGAGGGTTTTCCTGCCAAATAACATTTGCGGATCATCATTTTTTGGAGCTTTGGAACCTGGCTCAAAGGCACTTCGACGCCAAGATCGCCCCGTGCGATCATGATCCCATCAGCCACTTGGACGATGCTGTCGAAATTTTGTACCCCTTCGCTATTCTCAATTTTGGCAATGACTAGCGTGTCGCCACATTTTTCATCTTTCAGCAACCGTTTGATCATGAGGACGTGTTCCGAGGAGCGTACAAACGAAGCAGCGACGATGTCGACATTTTGTTCACACCCAAAGCGAATATCGGCGATATCTTTTTCCGTGACGACAGGTAGGTCAAGAGACGTGTTTGGAATATTGATCCCTTTTCCACTTTTGATGTGGCCGCTATTTTCGATTTCAACTTCGACACCCGCATCGCTCGTCTTAACCACATGAGAAGCGATATAGCCGTCGTCGAATAAGACCCGCATTCCCACTTTGAGTTGTTCAATAATACCTGGAGGGGTGATGCTGACCCGATGAGAATCTCCTTCGATCGTCTCTTTCACTAGGAGCCAACGGTGGCCGGCTTTGAGGTGGAGAGCCTCTTCTTTGATCTTTCCAAGTCGGATCTCAGGCCCTTTTGTGTCGAGCATGATGGCGAGAGGTATTTTTTTTTCTTCTCTCACTTTTTTTAGTTTTTGAATGATATCTAGGTGTTCTTCATGGGTGCCGTGGCTGAAGTTGAGCCGAGCCACGTTCATCCCGGCATCGACGAGCGCGCGGATCATCTCGAGAGAGCTCACCGCTGGGCCAATTGTGCAGATAATTTTCGTCCGAACCATGAGAATTGTATAACTAATTGCGCTTAATTCATCAAGACCTATACTGAAGAATTATGATATACTTGTTCTTTTTTCTATTTTTTTCGGCGTTCGGTTCTTTGGCTGCTGAAGTCGAAAGTGTGACTGTCACTTGGACAGCCCTTCACTGTAAAAAGACATGCATCGATCTGTTGCAAAAGCAATTTAGTAAGATCCATGGCGTGCAGGAGATCCTTTTTAACCAAAACGCCGGACAGGTTGTTCTGAAATGGAAAAAGAACGAGCCGTTTTCATTTTCCCCCGTCAATGTGGCGATGGAGCTCGTGGGATTGACGATCAACGATATCCGCGTTCGGGTTAAAGGGAAGCTACAACACACCTCAAGGGACGTCATCCTCGTTTCCACCGGCGACAACACCCGTTTCTATTTGCTCAACCCTGTAAAGGGGGCCAAAAATTCAAGCTCGATGGAGTTCAACACATCAGCAAGACAATTACAGCCAGAACTGCGCAAGAAGTTGCTCGATGCCGAAGTGGCAGACCAGATCGCCACAATAGATGGTCCCTTACTGTTCCCTGAGCGCTCTCCGCCCCTCACCCTCGTCGTCGATCGCCTCTCCCTCGCCAATCCCGAAGAAGAATCATAAATAGATAGGCACATACATCCCCTGCACCAAATTGGACATTATACGGGGGGTATTTTATCCAATTTTGGCTAAAATCGTATGGTTTTGAAATAACTAATTAACAGTCATCGTATTACGATTTTTAGCGGGTCCGTTCTTGGATTTGAGCGAAGAGCTCGCCATTGATCCAAGAGGAGCCTAGGGTTTGAGCGGGCTTCATGTCGCCGTGAAAGTCGGAGCCCCCAGTGATCAACCACTTTTTCTTTTTTGCGATTTCGAGCCAGCGCGTGTTGCGTTGGTTTGTGAAGTTACCGTAGTAGCACTCAATGCCGTCGAAGTTCATTTTGAGAATAGCGTCGAGGATAGCGCCATTGTTGATGAGGTGGGGATGAGCAATGACGGCTACGCCTTGCGCTGCATGGATGGCCTCTAGAGTGACTTCAATTGAGTGGGGAGTTCCTGCAGCGTAGCAGGGGCGTTCTTCGCCGATGTATTTTTTAAACGCATCGCTGATTGTGGGCACATATCCTTTTGTGACCATGGCTTGGGCAATGTGCGGCCGGCCGATCGTCGATAGCGATTTGGAAAAGGGGAGGGTCACATCTTCGACGGAAAGGGGCATTTTGTGTTTTTTCAAGAGCTCTAAGATCAAAGCGTTTCTGTGCCCTCTTCGCACAATATGCCGCTGACACAGCTCTGCGATTGTAGGGGCTGTGATGGGGAAGCCGTAGCCTAAAATATGGATGCTTGTCCCTTTGTGGGAAGCGGAAAACTCGACGCCCGTTAAAAGAGTGATCCCGAGAGCTGTCGCTATTTCAGGAGCCGTGTCGTAGGCGGCAATCGTATCGTGGTCGGTGATGGAAATTCCCGTCAGTCCAATCGATTTTGCCAAATGCAAGATTTCGCGCGGTGTGAGTGTTCCGTCAGAGCAGTTCGTATGGCAATGGAGGTCGTACCGTTCTTCATTCATAGGGGATCAGTCTGATTTCGGGGTGTAATTCAATGCCTGTTGTGTCTTTTACATGTGCTTGCACGCGTTCGATCAAGGCGAGCATATCGCGTGCAGTTGCCTGGCCTGCATTGATCAAAAAGTTGGCGTGAACAGCGGACACTTCAGCTCCGCCCACCTTCATCCCTTTTAGTCCACACTTGTCGATCAAAGCTCCTGCCGCTCCATTTGTGGGATTGACAAAGACGCAGCCGGCCGATTTTGCGCTGTAGGGTTGCGAGGCTGTGCGCTTAGCAATGATTTCGAGCTGCCTTTGACGTGCCTGAGGATCTTTTGTAAGCGCAAAGGTGGCTGCTACAATGGCACCTTGCATCGTTTGAAACGACGACTTTCGGTAAGAAAAGGAGAGTTCCTCTTTTGAGAAAGTGCGTTTTTCCCCGTTTAATGAGACAAATTCGACCGATTGCAGTTGAGTGGCTGTTTCTCCGCCGCCAGCGCCAGCATTCATGAAAACTGCCCCTCCAACAGAGCCAGGAATGCCTGACGCAAATTCCAACCCTGCCCATCCTTGCCGTGCCGTTTGCGCCCCTAAAAGAGAAAAACTATATCCCGCTCCCACGCGGAAAATGCCAGGAGAGGGCGTTTCGTGGAAATCGATTTTGTTGATCAAGACAGCGCCATTGAAGCCTTGATCGTCGAAGAGGCAATTAGAGCCTTTGCCGATGATCAGCGCACGAAGATTGTGCTTCTGGCAGTAGAGGAAAGCTTGTTGCATTTCCTCGATCGTGTGAATTTCTAGGAGATGTGCAGCGGGTCCGCCGATGCCGTATGTGCAGTACGAAGCGAGTGGGACATCTGTTTTGAAGGGAAGAGGCTCATTCATCTGATTTTTTTAGGTTGCCGCTGCTTTTGTTATCACCTAACGCTTCTATCACATGTTGAATTTCCCGTTCACTCTTTTCAGCTGCTTTCGCGATTTCTTTGAGTTTTTTATCGTTGAGGGGTTCCCCTGCACGCGTTTTTACAACAGCATCGAGAATGGCGTGGATGAATGCACCCGCTTCTTCTGCACTGAATTTTGTTGCCAGGCGCATGCACTCGGCAAACACCACTTTTTCTGGGATAGAAGGATCGTATAAAAGTTCGTAAATACCTAAGCGCAAGATATTTCTTTCTACTGTGTGGATCCTCTCGAACTCATACGAATGGCACACCTTAGCGATCAAGGCGTCGATTTCCTTGAGGTGGGTCAGGATCGCTTTTACCCGTTCTTTGACGGTTTTGGCAACGCTTTTTGGAAGGGTGAGTTCCTTGCTGATCAATTCGACGATAGCGTCTTCTGTGTTATTGCCGAGGTCAAAGCTGTAGAGCATCTGAAAAGTGGCTTCTCGGATTTTTTGTGGAGCGGCTGCCATAGTTAATTCTCTAAAAACGGATAACAGTTGATTGTATAAAATTACCCCAATCAACACAATGAAATTTATGCCTCTGTATTCCTCTTGAAAGGAGATCCCATGGCTTTTGATTTAGAGATGATCGAGCGCTTTTACAAAGAGCTCCCCGCCAAGTTAAAAGCGATTCGCAAGCAGGTGAATCGCCCACTGACCTTGACCGAAAAGATCCTTTACGAGCATCTCTACCATCCCATCAAAGAACTTCCAGTACGGGGAAAAACGTATGTCGATTTTAGAATAGATCGGATTTCAATGCAGGATGCCACAGCACAAATGGCGCTGTTGCAATTTGCTTCAGCGGGCAAACCTCGCACAGCAGTTCCAGCCACGGTCCATTGCGATCACTTAATTTTAGCCGAAACGGGGGCTGTTGACGACCTCAAACGGGCAAAAGATGAAAGCAGGGAAGTGTTCGATTTTCTCCAGAGCATCTCTAACAAATTTGGCATTGGGTTTTGGAAGCCCGGAGCCGGGATTATCCATCAGGTCGTTTTGGAGAATTACGCCTTTCCCGGCGGGATGATGATCGGAACCGATTCCCACACCCCAAATGGGGGTGGCCTTGGGATGATTGCAATTGGGGTCGGGGGTGCCGATGCCGTCGATGTGATGGCCGGGATGCCTTGGGAACTGAAATTCCCCAAAATTATCGGAGTCCGTTTGTCGGGAAAAATGAGTGGCTGGGCCTCTGCCAAAGATGTGATCTTGAAAGTCGCGGGCATTTTGACCGTGAGTGGTGGGACGGGAGCGATCATCGAATATTTTGGAGAAGGGGCGCGGTCGATTTCGTGCACTGGCAAAGGAACGATTTGCAATATGGGTGCCGAGATTGGAGCAACCACTTCGATTTTCCCTTATGACAGCCGGATGGGAGATTACTTGCGCGCGACTGGAAGAGAATGGGTTGCGGAGCTCGCTGATGGGCTTACAGAGTGCTTGACCGTCGATCCAGAGGTGCTTAAGGCTCCTCAGCAATACTACGATCAACTGATCGATATCGATTTAAGCACTCTTGAGCCATACATCAACGGTCCTTATACCCCGGATCGCGCGTGGAAGCTATCGGAATTTGCAAAAGCTGTCATCGATAATGGGTATCCTGAAAAAATCTCTGTGGCTCTGATCGGTTCTTGCACCAACTCGAGTTACGAAGATATTGAACGCGCTGCTAGCATTGCCAAGCAAGCCGTGCAGCATGGTTTAAAGGCCCGCTGCCCTCTGACGATCACCCCTGGTTCCGAGCAGATCCGTGCTACTATCGCACGCGATGGGCAGCTCGACTCTCTAGAAGCCATTGGGGGACTTGTGTTGGCTAATGCGTGCGGCCCTTGCATTGGACAATGGAAACGGCACGATGTTGCATTCGGAGATAAAAACTCGATTCTTACGTCGTATAACCGCAATTTCGCTGGGCGCAACGATGCCAATCCAGGGACCCACTCCTTTGTGGCGAGTCCCGAAATAGTGATCGCCCTCTCTTTGGCTGGTCATTTGGCGTTTAATCCGATCACTGACACCCTGACGAATGACAATGGACAGGTGGTCAAATTACAACCTCCTAAAGGGAGAGAATTGCCCGAGCGCGGCTTTGACCCGGGCGAAATGGGCTACGTAGCTCCAGCAACAGATGGATCGAAAATTGCCATCATCGTCGATCCTGCGAGCCGTCGCTTGCATTTGCTCGAGCCGTTCAAGCCCTGGAGCCCTGAGCAGCTTAAGCACATGCGCGTGCTTGCAAAAATCGAAGGGAAGTGTACGACAGACCACATCTCGCCAGCAGGAAAGTGGCTCCAGTTCCGAGGGCACCTCGACAACATTTCCGAAAACATGTTTACCGGAGGGAAAAATGCCTTTCGGGAAGAGGTTGGCAAAGGGATCAACCTCCTAACGAAAGCCATTGAGCCATTTGCAAAGATTGCACGCGCCTACAAAAAAGAGGGGATTGGCTGGGTCGTGATTGGCGATGAGAATTATGGGGAAGGTTCCTCGCGCGAACACGCAGCGATGGAACCGCGCCATTTAGGCGGCGGTGCGATTATCGTGAAGAGCTTTGCGCGGATTCACGAAACGAACCTCAAAAAGCAAGGCCTCTTAGCATTGACCTTCGCCGATCCAAAGGATTACGCTAAAATCAGAGAAGATGATTGGGTCTCCATCCCCGACTTAGACACCTTTTCTCCTGGAAAGCCCCTCACCCTTCACCTCGAGCACGCCGACGGCACTCAAGAGGAGATCAAACTCAACCACACCTACAGCGCCAACCAAATCGCTTGGTTCAAAGCCGGTAGCGCCCTCAATTGCCTGAAAAATTCTTGATCACAGCGAGTTCCATCACGATTCCTGTAAACACAGGAATCTGTAATTACTGCTTCACAGTAAATTGTAAACCTGTTATAATGTGACTGTAACCTGAAGGGGGTTTACTATGGACAAGCAACAATACAAAAAAGTTACTTTTGACTTTCCGGCCGGGGAGTACGTCTATTTGAAAATGGCTTGTGCAAAGCAAGGAGTTTCTATGAAAGACTTTTTGACTCGCTCAGTCATCAAAAGCATTGAGGAATATGAAGACGAATTGGATGTAAGGGCCTTGAGAAAGGCTAGAGAAGAAAACGAAACTCCAATTCCTTGGAAAAAGGCTAAAAAGCAACTGGGGTTGGATGATTTGCAATGAAATACACTGTTAATATCCGTCCGTCAGCTCAAAAAGCCATTTCCAAGATTGAAAAGAAAATCGCGCAAAAAATTGCTGAAAGAATTGATCTTTTGGCAATCGATCCGCGTCATCACGGCAGTATCAAACTTTCCGGAGAAGAAAACGCCTATAGAACGCGTGTAGGTAAATATCGGATCGTTTACGAAATCTATGATTCAATAGTTTTGGTTTCGGTGATTAATGTGGATCACAGAAAAGATGTTTACAGATAAAAATCGTCCAAAACCCGCAGCGCCCTCAATTGCCTGAAAAATTCTTGATCACAGCGAGTTCCACGCGTTGTTGGGTTTGCAGCCGCTTGTGTTGGAAGTAGACGCGGCGTAAGCGCGCTTCTTCATCGAAGTGGAGAATGAACTCGAGCCATCCTTCATTAAAGTAGTAAGAGTAGAGGGCGCTTCTTCCAAACCGCTCCTGTCGCTGAGCGCGGGAGAAAACGGCTTCCGCTTTTTCTCGCGGCATGAACCGCGAAAGCCTTTTCAGTGAGCAATTTTCGTCTGTGAGAAGATTGAAAAGATCGTCAAAGTTGAGAAAACGCGCTTTCGCTAAACCAAGATCGGCAGCGATATCCGAAGGCAAGATGTCCGGGTAGCGAAGGCGTTGGTAACACTGAAGAACCCAAGCAACAGCTCTCATAGACTTCTCCCTGACGGTTTGCGCCAATGAGTTTAAGTTGTAAAAGATATTTTTGCAAGGCAAAAACCCTTTTGAGAAATTGAACCTTTTTGGATCGTAATTTTGAGCCATAGCGGCGGCAGCTGCGTTGAGGAATTAGCCCCGCGCGACCGAGTGAAGCGAGGGAGCGTGGGGTAATAGATGTAGGCTGAGCCAGGAGCTGCGGGAGCAGCGAAAGAATGTTCTTGCACCGTGACTTTGCATAAAAAATCAGTGCAAATGAGCTAAAGTGTTAAGAATGTATTGCAGCTTAGTGAATAAACAGGAGGTACATCGTGTTTAAAGTAAAAATCTTAACTCATCTAACAATAGGTGCTCTTTTCCTAACGAGCCTTTATGCTGATGAACAACTAGATAAGTATGAATCTTTGACAGGGTTCAAGGGTTCATACAATGAAAAAGAAAAAGTTTTCAAGGCTTCTTTTCCCAGAAATGATATTAAAATTTCTGTGGACAACACACAACTCGATCCGTTTATGGGATTAACTTCTTGGTCCGCTTTTACTTCGGTGAATGAGAATACATTTATGGTTATGGGGGATTTAGTTCTCTTGCAGGATGAAGTAAACCCAGTCATGTCCACTCTTTTGAATAGCAATCTCCAAATCACAGCACTCCACAATCATTTCTTCTATGACATCCCAAAAATATATTTCATGCATATAGGTGGAGAAGGCTCTCTCGGCGATTTAGCTGCTGGTGTGAAAAATGCGCTAGATATGGTTAAAGAAATCCGGTCAAAGAATAATTCTCCAGCAAACAGTTTTGGAGGTCCCATTATTTCTAGCAAAAACTCCATCGATCCTTCAAGCCTAGAGAAAATTTTCGGCATTAAGGGGCAAAGTAAAGAAGGAATGGTCAAGTTTGTTTTCGGAAGATCTGTGAAAATGGATAACGTTATCTTAAGCAGTGATATGGGCGTTAATACGTGGGCTGCCTTTGCTGGAACAAACGAAAATGCTATTGTAGATGGTGATTTCGCTGTCTTAGAAAATGAATTGCAACCCGTTCTAAAAACACTCAGGAAGGGTGGTATAAATATTATTGCCATTCACCATCATATGACAATGGAATTCCCTAGAATGATATTTCTTCATTACTGGGGAAATGGAAATGCTGACGATCTTGCAAAAACTATAAAAACAGCATTGGATTTGAAAGCTAACTGACTTCAGATAAAAATCCAAAAAACTGATCTAAGATACTAATAATATAATAGATATGGACGTTTTTAGAGAGCCTTTTGGAGCAGGAGCAGGCTTGGAGCGTTTCTGCGGTTGAGGCGCTCGTGGAAGTAGCAGCTCCATTCGCCATCTTTGAGGCTCGCAGCGAAGCTACGTACGGCGAGTTCCTCCTCCTTGCCGCCGGGATGGCCCGGGTAGCAGGTGATGCTAATCGCGCCGCCGGGTTGGATGAGGGGGAGGGCATTGGAAAGGCTGGCGATGGTCGTTTCGGTTTGCGTTTTGAGTGCTTTATCTCCCTTGGGAAGAAAGCCAAGGTTGTAGACGATCAATTTGATCGGAGGAAGAGAAGCGGGGAAGGTGCTGTGGCATTGCTGCAAGAATGAAACGCGGTCTACAACGGAGTTTCCGAAGGTTTCTTCAAGGCGGCGTTGAGTTGCCTCGATGGCTTCTGCTTGGGTATCGATGGCAAGGAGCGTGCCTGTGAGATTCTCAGTAGAAAAGAGGCAAGTGGCAAGAAAGGCGGTGTCGAGCCCATTGCCGCAGGTGGCATCGATAGCATGGTCTCCTGGAAGGAGAAGTCGTTCCCAGTAGTGATGGGAGAGCTCTAGATGGGAATGGAATAGGGGGTATTTCTTCATCTTTTTTGGATCCAGTCTAACATATTTGCTTGTTTTTTATCGAGTGCAGTCCTATACTATGGGATCTTATCTAAATTTTCACTGGAGAATAGGTGTCACATGAAAAAAAATACCCATCCTAAATACCAACAGGTGTTGTTTGTAGACTCGGCAACAGATTACAAATTCGTCTGTGGTTCCACATTGAAGACGGAAGAAGTTGGTGAATACAACGGGAAGCAGTACCCAATGTACCGCGTGTCTGTATCGTCTGCTTCACATCCTCTCTTTACAGGAAGCAAGCAGCTCGTCGACGCGGAAGGCCGTATCGTGAAGTTCAACAAGCGCTACGAAGCCGCCCAATCAAAAGCAACCGATCAGAAAGCAGCTCAGGAAGCAAAAGCTCAAGAAAAAGCGAAGGCAAAAAAGTCCGCTAAGAAGAAGTAGCATGGAAAATAAAGTCAAGGGGATGCTTGCACGCCTTCATGAATTGGAGGCTCTGCTAGGCACCCAAGACGTCTTTTCAGATCAGAAAAGGTACCGGACGCTGACGCAAGAACATGCGTACCTTTCTGAAGTGAAGCGCGTTTGGGAAACAATCGAACGTGCCAAAGCGCAAATCATCGACAATAAAGAGCTCCTTTCTGCTGAGAAAGATCCCGAGTTTGCAGCTGTCCTTCGCGAAGATACGCAACAACTCGAAGCGTTGATCGCCACTTCGCAAGAGCAGCTTGAGCGCTTGCTCGTTCCACCCGATCCCAATGACAGCCGAAACACCATCTTGGAAGTGCGCGCAGGCACGGGTGGCGATGAAGCTGCCCTCTTTGTGGGCGACTGCGTCCGGATGTACAAGCTGTTTGCCGACAAGATGGGGTGGCGCTATGAGCATCTTTCTTCGACTCCATCAGAGCTAGGGGGATTTAAGGAATACGTGATGGTGTTGGCAGGTCCCAACGTGTATCGCTTCTTGCAACACGAAGGGGGCACACACCGCGTCCAACGCGTTCCTGAGACGGAAGCCCAAGGGAGAATCCACACGTCAGCTGTGACGATTGCGGTTCTGTTAGAGCCAGACGAAGATACGGATGTCGTCGTTGAAGACAAAGATCTGCGCGTCGACACCTACCGCTCTTCTGGTGCGGGCGGGCAGCACGTCAACACAACAGATAGCGCCGTTCGCTTGACGCACCTTCCAACGGGAATTGTCGTCTATTGCCAAGAGGAGCGGAGCCAACACAAAAACAAAGAGAAAGCGATGCGGCTCTTGAAAGCGCGCATGGCTGAAGCCGAGCGGGAGAAAAAGCAAGCTGCAATTGCAAGTACACGTGCACAGCAGGTGGGCAGCGGCGATCGTTCAGAGCGAATCCGCACCTACAACTTCCCGCAAAATAGACTCACAGATCATCGGATCAATCTCACTAAATACAATCTCGATCAAGTGATGAATGGGGACCTAGAAGATATTGTGCAGCCGTTGGTGGCTCATTTCTATCAAGAAAAGCTCACAGCAGAATAAACATCTCATGCACACCCTTCTCGACATTCTGACTCTCTCCGCAGACTACTTGAAAAAGAAAGAGATCGAGAGTCCGCGTAGGCAAGCCGAGGAGTTGTTAGCTGCAGTTTTGGGAATGGGTCGCATGGACCTCTATCTCGATCATGACCGCCCTTTAGAAGAAGACGAGTTGCAAAAAAGTCGTGCGTGGTTAAAGCGTCGGGGGGAAGGGGAGCCCTTAGCTTATATCGTCGGAAGTCTCGATTTTTTAGAGTGCCGCTTGAGGGTTAACCGCGACGTATTGATTCCCCGTCCAGAAACCGAAATTTTAGCCGATAAGATCATCCAATTGCTGTCGCACAAAACGACCGAAGGGCAAATCCTATGGGATCTCTGTTGTGGTTCTGGGTGTTTGGGGATTGCAATTAAAAAAAAGATTCCCTTGTTAAAGGTTAGCCTTGTCGACATTTGTCCAAAAGCGCTGGCCATAGCGAAGCAGAACGCCTCTTCCAACGAGGTGGATGTGGAGTGTTTCTTGGGAGATCTCTTGACCCCTCTTGCAGGTAAAAAAGCCGACTATCTCGTCTGTAATCCTCCCTATGTGACGGCCGAAGAGTACCTCCTGCTGGATCGAGAGGTGCGCGATCATGAACCCAAAACGGCCTTGGTAGGGGGTAAGACTGGGTTAGAATATTACAAACGTTTGAGTGAAATGTTACCAAATTATTTGAACAGGGGCGCGTTTGTTTGGTTTGAAATCGGAGATGGGCAGGGTGAGCGCCTATTGGAGATTTTTAAAGCGCCTATTTGGTCTTCGAAAAAGGTAGAGAAAGATTGGTCTGGCAGAGAGCGCTTTTTTTCCCTTGAGTTTGAATGATTTTTAAAGTATGATCGTGTGAGTTTTTTAGGAACGGCTATGTTGGGTGCCTTAACAGATAAAATGCGTGCTTTGTTGTCGAAGGTTGCAGGGAAGAAGACCCTCACCGAAGAGAACATCGCAGAGGCTGTCACCGACGTCCGTTTGGCTTTGCTCGATGCGGACGTGAATTACGGCGTTGTCAAAGGATTTGTTAAGCGGGTTAAAGAGAAGGCGTGTGGCGATGAGGTGATAAAATCGGTCACGCCGGGGCAGCAGTTTACCAAAGTTGTCCATGATGAGCTCGTTGCTTTGATGGGTGGCGAAGAAGCCGCACTGAATTTGGATAAAAAGCGCAAGCCAGCGGTGATCATGATGTGTGGCTTGCAGGGTTCGGGAAAAACGACCCATTGTGCGAAGTTAGCCCGCTATTTGAAAAAGAATAGCCAGTGCAAAGTGCCCCTATTGGCTGCCTGTGACTTGCAACGACCTGCGGCGATCGATCAGTTGAAAGTGCTTGGCGAACAGATTGGCGTGCCAGTGTTTTCGATTGCAGGAGAACACGATCCTGTGAAGGTCGCGAAGGATGCGTTGCACAAAGCAAAGCAGGATGGTTTCGACCTCCTGATTGTCGATACAGCAGGAAGATTGCACATCGATCAAGCCCTCATGGAGCAGCTTGAGAAGGTGTACGGCGTTTTAGAAGAGCCTGAGGTCATTTTCGTTGCGAATGCAACAACGGGCCAAGATGCCGTGAACGTAGCCAGTGAATTTGGGCGTCGGTTGCCCATCACGGGAACGATTTTGACGATGCTCGATGGCAATACCCGCGGGGGAGCAGCGATTTCGATTCGTGAAGTGACTGGAAAGCCGCTCCTGTTTGAAGGGATTGGGGAGAAGGTTGATGATTTGCAACTGTTTAACCCCACATCGATGGCCCACCGCATTTTGGGGATGGGAGACACGATTAACCTTGTGCGAAAGGCGCAAGAGCATATTGAAGAAGGGGAAGCGCGTCGCATGGAGAAAAAACTCCGCGATGCGACGTTCACGTACGATGACTTCCTCAAGCAAATTCAAATGGTGAAGAAATTAGGATCGCTCAAAGGGCTTTTGAATATGCTGCCTGGGATGAGCGAACTGAAATCGTTGAACTTTGACGAAAAAGAGATCTTCAAAGTGGAAGCGATTATCCAATCGATGACGACTGGAGAGCGATTGGAATTAGATGAAATGATTATGCCTCGGCGCAAACGGGTTGCGAAGGGGAGCGGGACATTGATTGATGATGTCAATCGGTTGGTGAAATCGTTTAAGAATGCGAAACAATTTTTTAAAAACATGCCAAATTCTAAAGTATTAGAAAAAATGGCAGGAGGATCCCTATGGCGTTGAAAATCAGAATGCGGATGCATGGACGCAACAATCGTCCTTTTTTCCGCTTAGTTGTAAGTGATGTGCGTTCCCCACGCGACGGCAAGTATGTTGAAGCATTGGGATGGTACAATCCTTTTGAAACCGAGTTGGATAAAGCTCTATTTATCGACTCTGCCCGCGTGGCTCACTGGCTTGGCCAAGGAGCAGAAATTTCCGACTGTGCAAAAAATATGCTTGCGAAAGTCGCCCCAGAAGTTGTGAAGGCGCACACGCAAAAGATCGTAGCGCACCGGGCAAAAGTGTCTGCAAAGAGAAAGGCGGCACGTCGCAAGGCAGCAGCATAAGTCAGATGAAAATTGATATCTTGTCGCTGTTTCCTGCCTACTTTCAAGGCCCCTTTGACGAAAGTATGATCGGGCAGGCAAGAAAGAAACAGCTTCTCGAGATCAATCTGATCGATATCCGCGACTTTGCCGATAATAAGCACCGGAAGGTCGACGACAGACCTTATGGCGGAGGCCCGGGGATGGTGATGATGCCAGAGCCGGTGGCCAAAGCGGTCCGGAGTGTGCGAGAGGAAAAGTCTCATGTGGTATACCTCTCGCCGCAAGGAAAGGTTTTGACAGCAGCCAAATGCCGTGAGCTAGCCAGTCACTCCCATTTGATCCTCTTATGCGGCCATTACGAAGGGATCGATGAACGGGTGTTGCAAAGTGAGGTTGACGAAGAAATCAGCATCGGCGACTATGTTCTGACGAATGGGGCCTTAGCAGCGATTGTTCTCGTCGATGCCGTTGTGCGGTTTGTTCCAGGGGTGTTGGGACACGAATTAGCCTCTGTGGAGGAATCGTTTGAACAGGGGATTTTAGACTGCCCCCATTACACGCGGCCTGAGGTGTTTGAAGGGCAAGAAGTGCCAAAAGTTTTATTGGGTGGAAATCACCAAGAGATCGCCAAGTGGCGTAAAGCAAAGGCGATCGAGAAAACAGAACGGGTCCGACCCGATTTGATTAAACAAAGAGGAAATGAACATGAGTAAATCAGCGTTGATTCAAAAGCTAGAGAGCGAACAGCAGAAGAAGAAAGTCACTTCTTTCAAAGTGGGCGATACGGTACGCGTCCATACGCGCATTATCGAAGGGGAAAAGGAGAGAATCCAGGTTTTCACAGGAACCGTGATTGCCCGAAAAGGCACTGGGTTGTCAGAAACGTTTTCCGTTCACCGCGTTGCCTACGGAGAAGGGATGGAGAGAGTGTTTCTCTTGCATAGCCCCCGCATCGCGAAGATCGAAGTAGCGAAAGAAGGACATACCAGACGCGGTAAGCTGTACCACCTCCGTGGCACATCTGGCAAAGCATCTAAGATCCGAGGACGTACCGGACCTCGCTCTGAAACGGAAGCCGTCGAAGAGGGCGAAGCGGAAGAAGCAACATCGACTCAAGCAGCTGAATAGTTCCTCGCGTGGACCGCAAGGAACAGAGCCGCCTCCGGCGCCTGCTTGCCTACGAAAGGCAGGCGTGGAGCGAAGGGTTTATTCAAGTCGCTGGAGTGGACGAGGCAGGAAGAGGGCCGCTCGCAGGCCCCGTCTTTGCTGCTGCATGTCACATTCCCAAGGGCGTCTTATTCACTGGCATAGACGATAGCAAACAACTCACTCCCCAAGCAAGAGAAGACCTCTTTGCCCGCATCGTCGACACTATCGGTGTCGTCTACGGAATTGCCTCCGTCTCTCCTGAAACCATCGATCAAGTCAACATCTACCAAGCCACCCTTTTAGCAATGAAAGGGGCAATCGACCTACTCGCTACCGAGCCCGATTGCTTGCTCGTCGATGGAATGCCTCTCAAGTACAAAGAGATCCCCGCGTTTAAAATCATCCGCGGCGATGCCAAGTCGCAATCGATCGCAGCCGCCTCCATCTTAGCCAAAGTGTCCCGCGACCGCCTGATGGACACCTACGACGCCATGTGGCCCCAGTATGGCTTCAAGAGGCACAAAGGGTATGGCACCCCCGAGCACCTAAAAGCGATCGCCACCCACGGCCCCTGCCCCATCCACCGCCTCACCTTCGCCCCCCTCAAAACCCTCGCAACATATTAGTTATTAATCTGTTACATGTGTTTTTATCTAATTTTTCATCATTTAATCAATATCAAATTATTTGAATTCTAACTATAATAAAAATTGTAATAATATTACTTTGGAGTATGTTATGAAATTATCTACAATATGTGGGGAATATTTCACTGCTTATCGTGAGCTCGGCAATTGGAACAAGCACGACATGCAAACGAAGCCATGGATAATTGCGGCCGTTGCCTCTTATTTCACTGTGATAGCCCCTCTTCTCGTTTTAGCGACGTATGGGTGCGCAAAGTTTGGAGAAAGAATCCAAGAAATTGCGAAGCCCTCTCCTGTTCATCAGAAAATTGCTTCGGTGGCACAAAGTGCACTGCCTGTTCATGTTCCTTTTTCTGTAGTGAATCAACTGGGTGGTTATCAAGAGCTGCAAAAGAAAATCAAGGGGAGTGATCCTCAAATATTGATGAAAATTAGAAATTCAGAAGATGTGGAAGCATTTAAATATGCCTTTTTGGCTCCGGAAGATGTAGCCAAACTCACATTACAGGATCTTCCAAAACCGCTGACTCGTTCCCAATTAGCGGTTTTATTAGCACAATTAAAGAAACTAGAACCCTCTCCTGCAGATCGTGTAAAGCTAACCGAAGATACGGCAACTCTCTCTTTGCAACAGATACGGTCCAGCACATTTTCCTTAGAAGAGGTCAGGGGCTTGATGGACGAGCATGGAGCTTGGGTATTGAATCTATTGCCTGAGGAACAGGTTTTGGAATTCATTGCTCAGGATGTGAATGAGAACGGGTTGCATGACTATACCTATAAGGCTCTTTTTGATCATTTCGATGTCGAGGATTCAGTTTATAAAAATCGTGTGAGGGCACTTTCAAATGAACGGGCTGCCCAATGCATGAAAAAATATCAAGGCGCAATAAGAAATGATCTTTCACCCGAACAAACGCAGTATTATTTTCAACGACTGAAAGCTGCCGATCTGGGTGATACAGATTATAGACGCCTTTTTTATAGAGATTCT
Organism: Chlamydiota bacterium; assembly: GCA_013287915.1. Lineage (GTDB taxonomy): Bacteria > Chlamydiota > Chlamydiia > Chlamydiales > Parachlamydiaceae > JABDCX01. The sequence continues at coordinate 36,751 of JABDCX010000006.1, read as the reverse complement.
GATGGCGTGAATAAGGCAAGATTTCAAGCGATCCCAAAAGAGGAGGTTGCGGAATTCATGAAGAAATTCAGGGGGGAGCCCAGAGATTTGCTTTCACCTAAACAAACACAACATTATTTTCAGGAGCTGAAAGCCGCCAATGTGGACGAAACGTTTTACAGGTGTCTATTTTATAGAGATTCTGATGGCGTGAATAAGGCAAGATTCCAAGCGATCCCAAAAGAGGAAGTTGCGCAATTCATGAAAAAATTCAAAGGAGAGCCCAGGGACTTGCTTTCACAAGAACAAACAAAATATTATTTTCAGCAACTGAAAGCCGCCGATGTGGACGAAACGCTTTATAAGCGTCTATTTTATAGAGATTTTGATAAAGTGAATGAGGCGAGATTTCAGGCGATCCCAATAGAGGAAGCAGCGGAATTCATGAAGAAATTCAAAGGGGAGCCCAAAGAACTCCTTTCTTCTACACAAGCGCAACATTATTTTCAGCAACTGAAAGCCGCCGATGTGGACGAAACGCTCTATAAGCGTCTATTCTATAGAGATTCTGATAAAGTGAATAAGGCGAGATTTCAGGCGATCCCAATAGAGGAAGCGGCAGAATTCATGAAGAAATTCAAAGGGGAGCCCAAAGAACTCCTTTCTTCTACACAAGCGCAACATTATTTTCAGCAACTGAAAGCCGCTGATGTGGATGAAACGCTCTATAAGCGGCTATTCTATAGAGATTCTGATAAAGTGAACAAGGCGAGATTTCAGGCGATCCCAATAGAGGAAGCGGCAGAATTCATGAAGAAATTCAAAGGGGAGCCCAAGGATTTACTTTCAGCAGACCAAGCAAGTTATTATTCCGGGCCGTTTCTAAAAAGGTGAGAATTAGCCGCGCAGAAAGAAAGATAAAAAAATGATACTCATCTACAGCGATTAACCATGGATTAGGGCACAATTGCAGTTCAAGTTGTCTGAGTTGTTATCCTAGGATAATCTTTGCAGTGTGGCGGTAATTTAAAAGTTGGACATCTCCTATCATCATCTCTTCATCACCGCTATAGATCAGGTGTGGATTCACACACCGGCCTGGAACTAACTTTATGAAGCTTTTCATATTGGAAATAAATGAAGGGTTAAATGTCCTTGAAGATTTAACTTCGATTGGGATCAATTCATGCCCCCTCTGGTAAATGAGGTCTATCTCGCTCCTTCCCGTAATTTGATAAAAATAAAGACGCGGATCCAATCCTTCATTAAACCTGGCTTTCATCAACTCGTTAACGACTAAATTTTCAAAAAGATGACCCCTCAAAGGATCCCTGGCCATCTGTTCAACTGTTTCAATTCCCAATAGATAAGAGACCAAACCGACATCGCAAAAATAAATTTTAGGAGATTTCACCGCTCTTTTTCCAAAATTTTCAAAATAGGGCGGAAGGCGGTATACAATGTAACATGCCTCAAGAATCGAGAGCCAATGCCCAATCGTTTTAGAAGAAACGCCAACTTCTCCTGCAAGACTATCCTTATTGAAGATTTGTCCTACCCGAGAAGCTGCCAAGATTAAAAATTTTTGGAAAAGATCAAGGTTATGAACCTGCAAAATCATGCGAATGTCACGTTCTATGTACGTGCGCACATAACTTGCATAGGTTTTTGTTGGATTTAACCCATCAGAGTGCACACGCGGGTAACATCCCTCATAGAGAATTGCATCCACACTCTTTTCAATGCCTGCCATCGTTAGCTCCGCAAGACTCAATGGGAGCAAATGGAGGATCATCACTCGGCCTGCCAGCGATTGAGAAATGTATGCGTTAAGTTCAATCTGATGACTGCCGGTGAGGATAAATTCACCCTTCCGTTTCGAATCGTCCACTCTAACCTGAATATACGAAAGCAACTCGGGGACCTCTTGGATTTCATCTAAAATGGCTCCTTCGGGATATTGCTCTAAAAATGAAACCGGATCGCTTGCAGCAAGTTCTCTGATGTGAATCGATTCTAGGTTTATATAAGCTTTGTCTGGAAATGTTTGTCGCACCAAAGTTGTTTTTCCTGATTGGCGCGGTCCTAGCACTGTGACGATAGGAAAGGTTTTTGCCGCCTTTTCTAGCTCCTTTTGCATCATTCTATCAAACATGGCACCCTCAAAGCGTGAAAATCAGGACTTAAATTCCGGATTATCACAAAATAACACAATTTTGCCACCTTTTCAAGATAAATTTTCATGTCAATCGCAAGATTCTGTGATAGAGAGCGATTTTTTTGCTAAAATTATCAATTTTGGGCAGTTTCTGAAAAGCTGAGCATTGGGCCGCAGAAATGGGACTAGCTTTCGAGGCAATGCTTTGCTATGATTCCTGGTAATAGGGTTGGGTGGGAAGATGGCGTTAAAGAGCATGACGGCCTATGGGAAGGTGAGCTATCCGTTTTCTGCGGGGAGGCTCGATGTTGAGATTCAGACGGTGAATCGGAAGCATTTGGAGATCCAAGTTTTTCTCCCTTCGTTTCTGCTCAAATTTGATGCTGAGGTGAGAAAGTGGGTGGCGGCAAAGATCGCGCGGGGGTATGTCACAGTGAAAGTGACGGCAGTTCCCAACGAAACCAGTCCATATGCCATCACGCCCAATCGTGGCTTGGCTAAACAGATTAAAACCGCTTGGCATCAGCTGGCAGACGATTTAAGAATTCAGATTGATGATGCTTCCTTGGTTCAAATTCTGTTGAGGGAAGAGAATCTCATGGTCTATAGCGAAGAAGGGGCTTCTCTTAACCTCTACCAGGAGGCTCTGAAGAGCGCTATTCACGAAGCGATCCAATGCTGCATGGGGATGAAAACCCAAGAGGGGAACGCTTTGCTAGCTGATATCCGCAGCCGGTTTGAGGCGGTGCGTGTGCTTGTCAAGAGCATCGAAGGGCGCGCGGCTGGTGCAAGCGACCGGTACCGGCAAAAGTTACTACAAAGATTACACGAAATTCTCCAGGCGCCGCTCGCGGAAGATGAGCGGTTGTTGCGGGAGGTTGCTTTATTTGCCGAAAAGATCGATATTGCAGAAGAGATCACCCGTTTGAAGTCCCATTTGGAGCAGGCATTTGAAGTGTTGCATGCGGAAAAAGATAGCGTGGGAAAGACGATGGAATTTATTCTTCAGGAGATGAATCGAGAAGCGAATACGGTTGGATCCAAGTGCCAAGATGTGGAGATCTCCCGTTCTGTGATCGAACTGAAAAGCGAGTTGGAGCGGATTAGGGAACAGATTCAAAATGTAGAGTAGCGAAGATATGTCGACGCGATTGTTAGGGGGACTTGCTAGGGGGTTGGTGTTCATCGTGAGCGCCCCTGCAGGAACGGGGAAAACAACCCTTGTCCAGCGGATCGTCGAAGAGTTTTCCTGCGTGGCCACGAGCGTCTCGTTTACAACGCGGCCGGCTCGCCCTGGGGAGGTCAACGGTGTTCACTACCATTTTGTGACTGAAGAGGATTTTGCCCACAAAATTGCCAAGGGGGAATTCTTAGAATATGTCCGTTTGTATGGCTTTTATTACGGTACATCCCGTACGTGGATCGAAGAGCAGCGGCATCAAGGGAAACACGTGATTTTGGTGATCGATACCCAAGGGGCCATGCAACTCAAAGGAAAAATTGACGCCACGACCATTTTTGTTAGCCCCCCTTCCATCCAGGAATTAGAGAGGCGCCTCCTCATGAGGCAGTCCGAATCCAAAGAGATGATCGAACAGAGAGTGCAGTGGGCGCACGAGGAGATGCGCGCCCAGGAACACTACGATTATCGGATCGTCAATGACGATTTAAATATTGCTTATCAAGCCTTGCGCAGCATTCTGATTGCAGAAGAACACAAAATCAGATAGAATATCGTCATCTATATTATTTATTCAAGGAGACTGGAATGGATTTGAAGGATTATATCACCAGTGAAAAGGTGCGCAAGCGATTTAAGAGTCAGTTTGAAATGGTCAATTACGCCATTAAGCTTGCTGCTAACATGATTTCTACGGGACGCGATTGTCGAGTGAAAACGGAAAGCCATAGCCGCGCGATCCAAGTATTGAATGAAATTCTCAATAATAAAGATCAATTCGACGAGATTCTCGAACTGCCTCCAGAAGAGGTGTTGAACCATGTCGAAGTGACTGCTCGTTCCGCAGATGAATCCGAAAGAGCCGCTATAAAACGAGGTCTCGAGAGAAAGAAGCGGAAAGAGAGAGAGTAACGATTCTCATTCGGGATGATATGTATTCCGTGCTTGCAACTCTGACCTCACAAGAGCTCGCCTATTTTTCACTTTTTTTGGTGATCGTTTTTTTTGGGTTAGTGGCTGCGTGTGTCGCCAACATTTGGATCATGCGAAGGAGCAAAGCTCTTTCTCCTTACACCCATTTGCCCTTGAGGCGCGGGTCTGAAATCCCCTCAGATGCTGCTGAGAAGGTGCTCCGCTTCATGTACAACATGCATCAGTACGATAATTGGCTATTCGATGTGCGAAAGTCTGCCATTTGTCGAGAAACGGGGCGGATTTTTCCAGATGCTTTGACGTGGTACAATACGCTAGAGGTCGATTGGAAGTTTCTCCAAAAGCGGTATCCTGGCCATTACGTCTCGTGGGGGAGCTTAACGCCCGAGCATCAGGAAATTTTACGCCAAATCCACCAGCCTCTCGATGAGTTTCAAACCGAGTTTTCCTCGCCTAATCCGCAACCGCGCCTGGTCGAACCAGAATACGTATATCAGAAACCGGGCCCTCTCTACGTCGATTTAGATAAGAAGGTGTTATTAGGGTGGATGTGCGTGCCAGACACCGATTTTGAGGTATTGGTCGTGCAAAAACCGCCTCAGATCATCACACTTTCCATTCCAGAAAAGGAAACTCATGAATAAGAAAATCTTAATTACCTCAGCTCTACCCTATGCAAATGGACCTTTGCATTTTGGACATATTGCAGGGGCATATTTGCCTGCAGATTGTTATGCCCGCTTTGAACGGCTGATGAAGAATGATGTTCTCTATATTTGTGGTTCTGACGAATATGGCATAGCGATTACGATGAGCGCTGAAGTGGCTGGTAGAACCCCTCAGCAGCACGTTGATCTCAATCACGCTTTGATCAAGACGCTCTTTCAGCAGCTTGAGATCTCATTTGATCACTATTCCCGCACAACGTGGCCTGGACACATCAAAACCACTCAACAATACTTCCTAGACCTTTTTCATAACGGTTACATCGAAGAGAGGATCACAGATCAGCTCTATTCGGAGGCTGAAAACAAGTTTTTAGCTGACCGTTACGTCGTTGGAACCTGTCCGAAATGCGGCTACGACCAAGCGCGTGGAGATGAGTGCCAAAAGTGCGGCGCTGCTTATGAAGCCACAGATCTCATTGAACCGCGCTCTAAATTGACGGGTTCAAAATTGGTCCGCAAGCCTACCAAACACTGGTTTTTGCTTCTCGATCGGTTTAAGGAGAAGTTAAAAGCGTGGTTGGAGACAAAGGATTGGAAGCCAAACGTGATTAACTTTGTAAGAGGGTACATCGATGAATTGCGCCCGCGTGCGATCACGAGAGACATGACTTGGGGGGTTCCGGTTCCGCTCCCTGGGAGTGAGGGGAAAGTGCTTTACGTCTGGTTTGACGCTCCTATTGGGTATATTTCAGCCACGATCGAGTGGGCTCAAAAGCATGGGGACCCCGAGCTGTGGAAAAAGTACTGGTGTGATCCTCAAGTCAAGCTTGTCCATTTCATCGGCAAAGACAACATCCCTTTCCATGCTGTCATTTTCCCTGCCATGACGATGGGGCAAAACCAGCCTTACAAGCTCGTCGACGAACTTCCTGCAAACGAATTTTACAATCTCGAAGGGCGTCAATTTAGCAAATCGGACAACTGGACGATCGACCTCGACCGGTTTTTCCACTCTTTTACAGCCGATCAGATCCGGTATGTCATTGCAGCAAACGCCCCAGAAACAGCGGACTCAGAGTTTACCTGGAAAGACTTTCAAAGCCGTTGCAACAGCGATTTGTCGGGTAAGTTTGGAAATTTGGTCAACCGCGTCCTCGTCTTTGCAAAAAAGCAGTGCGGGCAGAAAGTGCCTCCAAGGGACACTTTAAGCGAGGTCGACCGTGTTTTCTTAGAGCAGATGAATAGCGTCGTCAGCCAGGCCCAAGAGGCTTATAGCACATTCCGGCTCCGTCGTGCCTCCCAGCTTTTAATGGAACTCGCACAGCTTGGCAACGTCTATTTTGATAGCAAAAAGCCGTGGGCAGATGCCAAGAGCGAGGAGACCCGTGGAACCATGGAAACCACGATTGCGTGCTGTTTAGAGTGTCTTAAGAACTTGGCTTTGTTGGCCTACCCAATCATCCCTGCGACAGCCCTCAAAGTGTGGGCCCTTTTAGGGTTTAAAGACTCATTTGAAGAACGAGGCTGGGACCAGATCTTCCAGAGGAAAATCCCAAGTGGACAGCCCCTTTTAGAGCCAGAAATCCTGTTTAAACGGGTCGAAGATGAGCAAATACAAGCAGAAATCGAAATTCTCCGTAAATGAAATTGACTTTAATTAATTTTTTATTTATAATTAATGAGTAATATTTAAATTTTAGGAAGATACATGTTAGATTCGATTATCGACTACGTTCTTGCGTTTGAGAACGTTTTGTGGGGATACTTTGGCGTTCCAACTGTGATCTTTCTTGGGATTTTTTTGACAATCCAATCGAGAGGCGCTCAGTTTCGCAATCTCCCCACAGCAGTGAAGACGTTTATTTCCTTTCTGAAGAAAGACCCTGTTTCCGACCGTGGGATCTCGCCGCTTAAGGCCTTTTTTGCCTGCATTGGCGGGAGCGTTGGCGTCGGTAATGTCGTGGGAGTCTGCACGGCGATACAGATTGGCGGCCCTGGAGCTCTTTTTTGGATTTGGATGACTGCAATAGCCGGTTCCTTAGTCAAATATTCAGAAGTCTATTTAGGGGTGAAATACCGCATCGATAACGGCAATGGCGGCTATAACGGCGGCCCCATGTTCTTCCTGCGCCGCGCATTGGACCGCCCTTGGGTGCCGGCACTCGTTTGCATTTTACTCTGTGTTTACGGAGTCGAGATTTTTCAATTTGGGGTTGTGACCAAGACAATTGCGACAAACTGGGGTTGGGATTTGACAACCGTCGCGTTTTCTTTGTTAGCTCTTGTGTTATTTGCTGGGAGCGGCGGGGTGAGCCGCGTAGGCTCGATTGCGAGCGCTTTGATCCCCGTGTTTGTCGTCACTTACATCAGTATGGGCGCTTGGGTGTTATTTCAAAATCTCGATCAGCTGCCCACGGTTTTTGGCCTTGTGATCTCTTCCGCTTTTTCGGAGCACGCAGCGATTGGTGGATTTATCGGCAGCGGGATGATGGCTACGGTTTCCCATGGAGTGCGCCGCGGGTGCTATTCTGGCGATATTGGGATTGGATATGCCTCTGTGCTCCATTCAGAGAGCAGTGTGCAGGTCCCCGAAAAGCAGGCGCTGTTGGTCATTTTTGAGATCTTCATGGACACCTTTTTGATTTGCACGACAAGTGTGATGATCACGTTGATCACTGGAACTTGGCACCAAGTCAATGATGCGACTCAAGTCGTCCAATCGGCTCTGGCACAATACTTCCCCTATATGAATTTCTTCATGCCCTTATTCTTGTTTTTGGTCGGGTATGCTACGATCAATGCCTATTTTTGCGTAGGTCTCAAGTGTGCAGCACAGCTCATGCCTGTTTATGGAAAGAGAATTTACTATGCGTATGCAAGCATCTCATTGATCTTTTTTTCATATTTCGACACGACTCTTGCTCAAGCGATCATGGCTATTGCAGGCGGATTTTTGCTGCTGATCAATAGCGTTGGGATTTTTCTTTTGCGCAAAGAACTCAGCTTTGATCTCAAGCCAGAAAACGACGCAGTCGAAAAGCCAGAAGAGCTCCTCGAACCAGCAAAATCTCCCTCTTAGCTATAAAGAAAGTCCCGTTCAGAAGAACTTCCGAACGGGCGTTTGGTTATTTGCGGCAGCACCCTTCGCCACTGCCAGAATTTGACGTTCTGCAGCCTGTTAAGAACATCCAAAGGGAAAGTAGGCCGAATACGATCGCTCCAGCGATGCTCACTTCGTGTGGGACAGTAAAGCCATTGATAACGATGGAAAACGGGTAGAAAATGCGGTAGAGATGAGCCAGCGCGACGACGAGGAAAATGATCCCTGCAACGCACAACGCTTTTCTTTTACAACAACATTGTTGACATACCATAAAAAGGACCTCCTAAAAATAAATAGTTACCTGGCACAAGATCTAGCGCCTCTCCCCATTTTTTGTCCACAAAAGAATTTTCAGAAAACATTTGATATTTATTGCGAAATCTGCGATGATAGTGTCAAGTGTATGTCTTATGTGAGGTAATTGTTAGCATTTGCAAGTGCTAATCGGGAGCCTGGTAAATCTACTTTGCCACCCGTGTTGGATATAAATCTTCGGTTGTTCAGGGTTTGCGAATCTTAACTCCATTTATTTCCTTTTAAAATCGCATGCAAGAGAGCAAGTATATCACAAGGATATGCACTGAAAAAACAATGTTCTAAATTATGGAGTTAATTTTATGAAGAATAAGCTGTTTGTTGGCAACCTTTCATGGAAGGCAACAGAAGAGTCCTTAAGACCAGTGTTTGAAGCATTTGGTAAAGTATTATCAGTAAAAATCGTGTCCGACAATACAGGCCGTTCGAAAGGATTTGGCTTTGTGGAGATGGGCTCGGCTGAAGAAGCAAATGCGGCGATTGAAGGTCTTAATGAAAAGCCCCACCTCGATCGCAATATGCGTGTGAGCTTGGCACAAGAGCGTACGGACCGACCTGTGGGAAGTGGCCCACGTCGTGATTTCCGAGGCGGCGGCGGCGGTCGTGAAGGTGGCCGTTCAGACAGAGGCTATGGCCACCGCGGCGATTAAGCCCTGGTCATAGGTTAAGTATGTCAGCCGTTGCACCCGTGCAGCGGCTGACTTTGAATCAATCACGGGTTTCAAAGCAAGTCAAGAGGATACAGATGATCGTTATTCAAGTTGCCGGCAGGCTAGGAAGGGATCCTGAGTCGCGTTTTACAGCATCTGGCCAAAAAGTGACCTCGTTGTCATTGGCCACAACCATTAAGAGAAGTGGAAAAGAAGAGACCGTGTGGTGGCGCATAACCCTATGGGGCGACCGTTTTGATAAACTGTTACCACATCTGAAAAAAGGTTCAGCCCTTATCGTCATCGGTGAAATGGGCCGTCCTCCAGAAATCTATACAGACAAAGAAGGGAAGCAACAAGTTTCTCTAGAGCTGACAGCCGAAATCGTCAGATTCAGTCCGTTTGGTGGAGGCCAAGAGCGTCCCGCTCAACAAGAACATCAGCAATCACAAGCAACCCCAACGGGTTTTGCAGAAGTGGCGCAGGTGGGTGTAGGTCCTTACTCAAATCAGGATGAAATGCCGTTCTAGAAGGTGGTCTCAATTTCCACCACAGAGCACACAGAGCTCACAGAGAGTGTTTTGTAGAGTTAAACTCAATCACTATCCTCTGTGCGCTCTGTCTCGACTTTAGGTAATTTTTTAATGGAAGCCACTCGAGAAATCCATTCATCCACTCAATTTTTTCATGATCGGTAGTTTTATCAGAGCTTAGAAAATACATTTTCTCCGTGTAAAGTATAGCCTATTGAGTCTCTTTGCGTCTTTGCGCCTTTGCGTTGAAAAAAACTCACAGCTGGTTTTCACGACCTTTAGAGCGTATAATTTGCACATGACTGTCTTCCTATAGTCTTACGGTTTAAACGCAAAGGCGCAAAGACGCAAAGAGGCTTATTTTCCATCAAAATTCCATGGACAATTAACGCATAAATTTTTCTGTTTGCCTTTTTATATGAACAAAAAAACCTAAAGCCGAGTCTGTGGGCTCTGTGGTGGAAGTCATTTGAAATATTTAGGAAGCTAAGGTCCTCATTAGCCTTCCAACTCGGGCAAGCTTTGCTTGTTTTTTCCAAGCTTTGCAGCGAGCTGTTCAAAGCTTAGATAAATGATGGGTGTCACAAACAACGTGAGAACCTGTGAGAAGAGCAATCCGCCTACAATCACAAGGCCAAGTCCTCTGCGCATCTCCGCGCCATCTCCAAAGCCAATTGCAATCGGGACGGCGCCCATGACGGCTGCTACGGTCGTCATCATAATAGGCCGGAATCGGATCAGGCAGGCGTCGTAAATCGCTTGGACGGCATTGCTGCCTTCCTTTTGCGCTTCGATCGCGTAGTCGACCATCATGATCCCGTTCTTTTTGACGATCCCGATCAAGAGCAAGAAGCCCACGGCACTAAAGATCGACAAAGGCTCGCCAAAGAGAAAGAGCGTTAGAATCCCGCCTAAGCCAGCAAAGGGGATCGAGGAGAGGATCGTCAGGGGATGGATGAAGCTTTCGTATAAGATTCCCAAAACGATATACATGACGACAGCTGCTGCTAACAACAACAGCAACGTATCGCGAATTGTCGATGAGATGAGTTTGGCAGAACCTACCAATCCCCCTGAAGTATCGCCAGGCAATTGGTTGTGAGCAATGTTCTCGACGAGTTCTAAGCCTTTGTTTGGAGCAATCCCGTCTGAGAGCGAAAAGCGGATGCTTGCGGCAGGTAATTGCTCTCTGCGCACGAGGTCAGGCGATCCCAGCTTTTCTTCCCAGGTAGCCAACGATTTAAAGGGGACGAAATTGCCGCTTTCCGTTGTCAGGTAGAGGGAGCCTGGAGCATCTGTGTAATTTTGAAATTCAGGAAGGAGTTCCATGTAAATGTTCTCCTGTTCTGCCCCTTTTTGCAACGTCCCAACCGATGCTTGGCCAAATGCATTTTGCAACAACCCTTGAAGTTTTTGTTTATCAAACCCGAGCTTGTGTGCCAGGTCTTCGTTGATATGCAGAGTGAGCATGGGCGCGTCGTGTTTGAGAGAGTGCTGCGCAAAAGTAACTTCTGGATGTGTCTTTAACAGATTGGTCAGGTCATTTGTCGCCTTCTCAACGGTATCGAAATCAAGCCCCCGCACGACCAATTCGTATTGTCCTGCATTGCCAAAGTCGATATCGAGATTGATGAGCTGATAGGGCTGAATGAACGTCATCGTGCCGGGAATTGCATCCATCAGCTGTTGGATCTCTCCAATGATCTGCTGTTGAGGCGGCCGCTGGGAAATCGGAAGTAAGCGGACAAGATACAACAAATTGCCGTCGAAATTTAAGCTAAGAAAACTCTCGATGCTCCGGTTTTGCTGAACGAGGAGATCCAGTTTTTTTTGTTTTGCCCCAATCGATGGCGAATCCATCCCCGTTGGTAAGTTGACGACAGTAAAGAAAAAACCGCGATCTTCAGGTGGGATGAGGTTAACGGGGAGTTTCGAGAAGAGGAAAACCGTTGCTGCCATGCACGAAAGAGCGAACAAGAGGATTGACTTAGGATAGCGCAGGCAGATTTTTAACGTTCTTCCATATAAACCAATCGCCCATGCATTTGCATTGTCGATCGCATACTGGAGCTTGTTTTGCCCCCGATGTGCTGTTAGGTAGCGGCTGCACAGCATGGGAGTGAGTGAAAGGGAAATAAAGCCCGAGACTAAGATCGCAACTGCAAGTGTAATGCTAAATTCGCGAAACAGGCGCCCATTCGTTCCTGACATAAAGAGGAGCGGAATGAATACAGCCACTAAAGAGAGCGTCATCGAAAGAATGGTAAAGCAAATCTGCTTAGAACCGATCAAACTTGCTTGACGGGGGGAATTTCCCTTTTCTTGCCAGCGTACAATGTTCTCCAATACGACGATCGCGTCGTCGACGACAAACCCTACCGACAAGGTAAGGGCGAGTAGGGAGAGCAGGTCGAGGCTGAAGTGGGCCAGATACATGATGATGCAGGTTCCGAGCAAAGAGAGGGGAAGAGCTGCGCTGGAAATCATCGATTCCGCAAGGCGTCCCAAACTAAAGTAGATGACCAACACGACCAGGATAAAGGAGAAGAGAAGCGACCATTGGACGTCGTGCAGAGACTCTTCGATCCAGACCGATTTATCAAACCACAGGTGGAGCAGCATCGTAGGTGGAAGGGATTGCTTGATCGAATCCAAAACGCCTCTGACCGATTTTGCAATGGCAACGGTGTTCCCACCGCTTACCTTTTGTACCCCCAGGATGAGTGCGATCGACGATTTTTTCGGCGTGACGAAATGGAACTCCCGTTCATGTGCCGATTTTTCAGAAATTTCGCCAATGTCTTTGATCCGAACAGGCGTGTTGCCAATTTTCAAGTTTGCGAGCTCTTTCGCTTCATGGATTGTACCCGACAATTCAATCGATAACCGCTTAATGCTTGTTTGGATAGTGCCAAGAGGCATTTGCGAGGTGTGCTGTCTAATGGTATCCATCACTTGGTTAAATCCGATTTGACGCGCTGCTATGATTTCAGGATTGAGGCGCAGCCAGACCGATTTATTGGCGCCGTATACTACAATTTGAGCAACGCCCTCCAGCCTGCTTAGCCGCGGTAGAATGAAGGCATCCGTGTAGCTGCGCAGTTCTCCAATCGTTTTCTCATCCGATGTCAACATGAACCACATGATCGGATCTTGCGAATCTTGTTTCAGCTCATATGCGGGGCGAGGTTCGAGGTCTTTAGGCAGATGCGCCTCAGCTCGGTTTAAGGCTGCTTGCACATCGCGTACCGCTTCGTCCATATCTTTTGACAAGTCAAAAGAAAGAGAAATATTCGACATCCCTGGAGAGCTTTTCGAAGCCATTTCCTCCACCCCTTTCACGTGAGTGAGCTCTTTTTCGAGGGGGATCGTGACCTGGTTGAGGACAGTTTCTGAGCTGGCTCCCGTGTATCCTGCCATGATGTGGATGTGCGGGTGTTCGATGGTCGGCAGGTCGTTGACAGGCAAGCGCGACAGAGCTGTCAATCCAGCAAGGACGATCGTGAGCATCACAAATGTGGTCATGACCGGACGGTTGATAAAGGGCGAAGATAAGTTCATTTTAACTCCACCTTAGTGCCTTCTGATAGCCTCAAGTGGCCATCTAGAATGATTTGTTCGCTGGATTCAAGTCCTTCCAGGATGATTTGATCCAAGCCGCGTTCGGCGCCCAGTTTTACTTGTCGCACAGTGACGCTCATGTCGGGTTTCACGACATAGACAAAAGGGCCTTGTTGGCTATAGCGGATCGCTTTTTGAGGGATGAGGAGAACGTCGGTTTGAAGAGCTACAGGCATCTTGACATGTACGGTTTGACCAGGGCGCAAGTCGTAGTCGGGGTTTGCAAGTACGCCATGCACTAACAGCAGGCCAGTTTTGGGATCAAATTCGTTGTCCAGAAAGGTGATAGAACCCGTTTTGCAGGGCTCCTTTGAACACGTTGCTTGCACTTCCATTGTCAATTGATCTTTAGGGACCAAGGAAAACTCCTTTTCGGTAAGGGCAAACTCCACAATCAATGGATCTATGTTGGTGACTGTTGTGAGAGCCTCCGCTTGTCCCGCTGCGACGATTTCGCCTGCAAGTGCGTTGATGGCACCAATGCGGCCTTTGAGGGGAGAGCGGACTGTGCAATGCGCAAGGTCGATATTGGCATAGGTTAAGCGGGCTTTATTGAGTTGAAGTGAAGCATTTGCCTTCTCTTCTTGAGCCTCGAGCCCTTCCCACTCGGCTTTTGAGATGTAATCCTTATCGACTAACGAGCGGAGACGAGTCAATTTTTTTTGCACCACTGTCAAGTCAGCTTCGTCGCTTTTGAGCTGCGCTTCTGCTTCTTGGACTTTCGTCAAATAGGGCATTTCATCGATCTCAAAAAGAGGAGTTCCTTTTTCGACCCACTGACCTTCGTCGACAAACACTTCCTTAATCATGCCAGATGCTTGGGGGCGGATTTCCACGGAGGCTGCGGCCAAGAGGGTACCAATTGATTCCAAGTAGACGGTGATGTCTTGGACAGATGGAGTCGCAGCAACCACGGGAATAGCGGGAGGCTCTGCTCTTTGAAGGCCGTTTTGACCAGTTTCGCAGCCTGCAAGAAGGACGCAAGCAATGCCTGTAAAAATGAATGGTTTTAATTGCATGATGACTCCATGTCTTGATTGAGCGTCCCTGTAGCATAAGCGAGATTGGCCAACGAAACTAGCCAGCGCGTTTTCACTTCGCTGTAGCGGACGCGTGCTGCGGCGAGTTGTCTTTGGCTGAATGACACCTCTGCGATACCTTCCTTACCGGCTTTGTAACGTTCTAAAGTGCTTTCATACGCTTTTTGAGAGCTGATTAAATTTGCTTCTGCATCTGGCAGCATTTCTTGGACAGCCTGCAGAGTTCGGCTATGAGTTAACACTTCCAAAGCGATGTCTAGTTGCAGCTCGGCACACTCTTCTAACGTAAGCTGTGTATCCGCGTAAGCTTGTCGGTTGTTGTACATGAGTTCAAAGCCAGTAAAGAGCGGGACTTCCAAGTTCAAGGAGACCATGTATTGACCCGCCTCTGTGTTGTCTTGAAATGCGTGGTTTGCTCCGCCTCTTCCTGCAAAACTAATTGTGGGATAGTTGGCAGCGGTTGTTCGTTTTTGGTTATAAGCCATGGCAGCGACCCGTGCCTGCTGCGCCATCAAATCTGCGCGTTGCTCCAATGCCAACTGGATCAAAGCCTCTGTTTGTTGGCACGTCGGAGCTGGCAACGAATCAAAGGGCGCTAGCGTTAGAAGTGTTGTAGCGCATAATCCAAGGCTGGAAGCGAGTTTTGCCACCTGAATTTCGAGTTGTGCGCGTTGTTGAATCACGTCCATGTGCATGACCGCGTAGGTCGACTGCGTCGTGTACACATCGGCGATGGGACTTAACCCCGCGCGGTTCAGCTCTTGAGCGGTTTCGAGTACTTTTGCCGCGTCTGCGAGAGCGCTTAAGGACGCTTCGTACGTTTCTTGAGCGTGGAGAGTGCCATAGGCATTTTCCAAGACCTTTACCATCACTTTTTGGATTGTCCAATCGTTTTGCCAGTTAGCAGCAAGCAAACCCATTTTGGCAGAACTGACGTTTGCACTTGTTTGACCAAAATCGTAGAGCATCATCGAAAGAAGGAGATTGGCTCCCACAATGGTGTAAGAGGTATCTGGACCGTTGATGAATTTAAAATCAACGCCGTTGCGGATATCGGCACTCATATCGATTTGAGGATAGTAGGCGCTTTTCGCAGAGCCCAAAGCAGAAGCAGCTCGGTTGGCGTTCCACCACGCTTTTTTTGTTGCAGGATGGTTTTCCAGGGCAATGTCGACGAGTTCGCAGATTGTGAGCGGGTGATCCATGTTGGGTGCTGCTCTTAAAGAAGCCGTCGCGATCAGAAGCGAGAGAAACAGGAATTTTATTTGCATAAGAACCACCACGACAAGATGATGAGGACATTTTCTTAGATTTGACAATTAAAAATCAAACAAAAATTGACATTGTGTCTGAGAGTCTTAAAAGAAAAAATAATTTACTATTATGATTTAAATGCAAAGTTGCAAAAACGCAGAGAGGAAGTGGGCGTCAATCGATCCGCAGCACTAAGTGCCTATTTGGCAAAAAAAGTTTAAGTCTGGTTGAGATGGAAAAATTGATAAATGATACAGACACCCCTCTATTAGATTTAGAGATCTTTCGTAAACTAACCTTATGTATTGTCGCTTTCATGCTTTCTTAAATTTCTCATGGGAAATTCTGTGGGTAGATGTTTTTTTACCCTGCCTAAGCAACCCTTTCCACCTTCCTCGTCACCGTCTCTCCTTGGTGAACCAGAAACAAAAGGATGAAAGATCATTTTCCTTATTGCTTCAATACAAGAGAACTGATCTTCCGGATCAGGGTCAGAATCGCTTTCACTCTTCTTGATGATCAAATCAAATTCTTCATAGATATATCCATCATGATCAAAGACACGTACGATAAAGCGGCCTAAATCTTTACCAGTTGGAGTGCCGCTTAGCTCACCAAACTCATAACTCAGACCATCCGGTAAGGGTTTCAATTGTGGCAAAGGCTTGTCGCCAGAATCAGTTGGAGTGCCGCTTAGCTCACCAAACTTATAACTCAGACCATCCGGTAAGGGTTTCAATTGTGGCAAAGGCTTGCCGCCCGAAAATACAGTAATCTCTTTCACCTTTTTGCGTTCAAGTTTTATTACATGGCTATAGTGTTGATTCACAATGGCTTTTTCAGGCTCACCTCTATATTTTTTCTTGCAAAGGTAATTCCAAATCAACGCTCTTTCCTTCCACAGCCCATAAGCAGTACCCACTGCTGATGCTGTGCCAAATCCAATTTTTATAAATGCTGCCCAAAAGGATTCACCTCCGACAGAGATTGTGAAACTGGTCTTGGCGCTACCATCATTATCTTTTCCCCATACGTTAATAGTGACTATTCGATCCGCATACGTGTTGGTGTCGAAAGGACCTGGTGTCCCGGATAAAGTTAGCAATTTCGGATTCCATTTCAGCCATTGAGGAAGCGGCATACCACCACCTTGGTTCACGGTGATTGTCAATTGCTCACCATTGAGATCTTTAAAGGTGTCCGCCGGAATTTGCATAAAAAATGGAACGCCAACGGTTGCGGGCGCGTCGGGTAATGGATTGAGTACGACCGGGGCGTATTTCGTTCCATCGATTACGGTTAAACCAAATGTCGTCGAAACTATTCCCCCATGGCCATCATCACCTGCTACTTGTATGACATATGTATTCTGATCTCCTGAGCGCGGTGTGCACTGGAATGTGCGCGTGGCTGAATCAAAGGTGATACAGGAAGGTAATGGAAATCCTCCAGCTAATCCGGCAGAATAGGTGAAATTTGCGTTGGGGAATTCAAATGTCCCTTCAGGGAGAGTGAGCGTGATCGAATTACCCACATACACCTGCTGGTTGGGTATGGGTATGGCAACGTTAATATCGCCCACATGAACGGCTATCGAATCCACAAGGGTATCGCCAACATCATTCGTAGCAGTCACATTCAAAAGCAACAAACCGCGATCTGATGCTTGTGGCGTTCCGGATAAAACTCTTTGCTGTGCGTTGAAAATCGTAAGCCCTGCTAGATTATCCGCAACAAAAATGTTGTTACCGCTAACAAATAATTCATTAGAAATACCTCCAGGAGTGGAAATAGATTTGACTATTTTTGGCATAAGCGGATTTGTGATATCGAT
Organism: Chlamydiota bacterium; assembly: GCA_013287915.1. Lineage (GTDB taxonomy): Bacteria > Chlamydiota > Chlamydiia > Chlamydiales > Parachlamydiaceae > JABDCX01. Next base: position 19,483 of record JABDCX010000006.1, on the reverse strand, counting down.
GACTGTTACGCCTGGATATCCCGATATATAAAGATAATTTCCATCTAAATGCATTGCACCAATTGAGTGAACATAAATGCTTTGAACTAAGACGGGATTAGAAACGGTAGTGAGATTGTAAATGTTTAACACCCCCTGTGCTGTTATAAAAAGGTAATTTCCTTTCATGGAAGCTGAGCTAAAATCACCTGTTAGTGGAATTGTTGTAATCAGAACAGGTTTTGATGGTACACTGACATTAACCATGGCACAAGCTGGTAAAACGGTTACGTCTTGTAGTACACTTAGGAAAACATAATCACCCACAACAGTCAGTATTGGACTATTGAAAACAAGACCGCCCAATGAACCAATTTGAGCCGGGGATACCGGATTGCTAAGACTCGATATATTTAAACTAGAGCGATAAGTGATATCTTCCTCTGCGAAGTACAAATAATTACCAGCGCCAGACATTTGTTGAAAAGTATGACTTCCAGCATTGACAGTATCTACCAAAGTAAGATTTGAGGGATTTGAGACATCAACCACATACGAGAAACTTTGTCCTACACTAGTTATGTAAGCATAATTTCCACTCACAAATACGAGTTGTGGCCCCCCTGTCAACGGAAATGAACCCACTGCTGAAGGACTAGTTGGATTGCTGATATCGACAACTATAATACCACCAGACGTTCCAACATAAGCATATTTGCCTGAAACATAGACATTATAAGAAGTATGCGGACCCAAATACAGCGAACTATCAAACGTAATGTCACCCATGTTCATTGAAATCCAGCTAGGGGCCGGTGCGCCACTTGCTTGTTGAATTGAAAGCTCTAGGTTTGCATTCGGGCTGGACAGCTGGCAATAGGACGGTAAATTGATGAGGTAATTAAGCGCGGAACCCGGCTCAACGGAAAGGTTCGGCAAAGGATTGAGCAAGGTGATTGGCGCGGTTTTTCTCATCATGGAATTTCCCGGACCAGACTTGATTTCCTTGACTTGATGCGTTTCTGATACGGGTGGTAGCACAGCAATCCCACGAGAACGGCTGACGACTGTAAACAAGGAAGCGAGCACGGCTATTTTTGGATTATGCCCTGTCAATGCTGCGGCAACGCATGCCGTCGCAGTTTTGACAGCAATCTGCCTGGATTGCTCGAATATTGTCGATGCAAAACTTCTATCGGCTAGCTTAAAGACGCGGGCTTCCTCATATTCCTCTTTCCTGACTAACTTCCATTCATCTCCATCTTTTTTGAAGGACGCTGTTTGTACGTCGATTTTGTCTTCGCCATATTTTTTTTGCGTATAGGTGAGAGTGGTTTTGCTTTTTTCTGTGATGAACTCTTCGCAATAGCCCTCCTTTGGGCAAATCTTGCGGCTGTGAGTCTCTTTTTCCGTTGAAAACGCATGGCTATCTTTATAACTTTTTCCATCGTATTCGTAAGTTTGTGTGTAGCCGTTTGGTTGAAAGGTGACATTTTCTAGTTGAGAAAGAAGTGTGGCATCACCGCCATCTGCTTGCGCCTCTGCCATGTCAGTCACATGCTGGCGCAATATTGGGTTTTGCGCCATTTCCCTCAACTCATGCTCATCCAAATAACCATCTGCAGTCATCCGTTGCGCCTTTTCTTCTGCTATTTGGGTTCTTTGGTGGGGTAGCAGGACATGATCATTTACCCAAGGAGCTAACGCATATCCAGAAAAATAAAGGTAACCGATAAACAAGCGGTTCAGAAAATCCCAATGCTTCGATTGCTCCTCTTCCATTGGTGTTTTTCGACTTTGATAGAAGTGCTTTAATACAATCTTAGCCTTCAAGTTGGCCTGAGGACCCTTGAAAGTCATCAAAGGTTCATCAGGCAATTTCAGTATCACCTCGTCACCCTTTTTGCGCAAAAGGCCTTCCGCCGAATATTTCTCCTTAAGGTCCGCAAACTTCTCTCCCGTCCAACGGCTGGCACTCACCCCATAATCAACCCGTGATGAGCTGCCTACAATCTTTTGCAAATAGGTTGACACCATCACTTCCCAAACAGCACGACTTGTCTTCTTTTTTCCTTCAGCAAAGATTACCGGCTCTAAATCCTCTCCTGTCGCCAGGAACGTATATCGTCCTTGTTCATTTTGGGTGATCTCGATCAAAACATCCCCTTCAGGGGTGTCGAACAAAGCGCTTCCGGTGTTCTTTGTTTGAAGCACCACGTCCCCCACCGACTTTGGTCGGAAATCGGGCACCAATCGTCCAAGGCTCGTTGTCGTCCCGTCTAGAACATGAAAGGTAAGCTCGGTTAATCTGTCTGCTGCATGAACAGCCTGCTTGGCAAAAAAGTTAAGTCCGGCTGAGATGGAAAAATTGTTAAGTTGGACAGACATATGGCGCTCCTCTATGAAATTTAGAGGCCTATTGTAAATTATTTTTCTTATAGTTCAAGCGGATTCGATACAGTGAGTCTGCGCCTTTACGATTTTGCATCTTTGAAACTTTGCGTTGCATTTTGATTAGCGGAGAGTTTTTTTTGGTTGTAAGCACAGGAGATAGATGCCGAGCAGGATGAAGGGGATGCTCAAGTATTGTCCAACCTGGAGGAACGATTCATCGAAAATACCTCCTTGAGGTTCCTTGACGAATTCGATCAGGAAACGTCCTCCAAACACAAAGATGAAAAAAAGACCACTGAGGGTCCCCTTTTTCAAAGAATCTTTAGCTTTGTACCAAAGAGTGAACAAGATCGCAAATGTTGCGGCATAGAGAAGGGCTTCGTACAGCTGGGCAGGGTGGCGCGGGATGGGTGTGGAGGCATCGCCGGGATGACCAAAAATGATCCCCCAAGGCAGTGAGGTGGCCGTTCCTAGAATCTCTTGGTTGATAAAATTGCCCAGGCGGATGCAGCACGCAACAATTGCGGTGGGGATGACCATGATGTCGAGAAGGTCAATATAAGTCAGCTCGGGTAGAGACTTCTTTTGGATCCGTTTTAAAAAGAAAATGATCGCAATCATCACCCCGACAGTACCTCCATGGCTGGCTAGGCCTCCATGGCGAATCATAAAAAATTCGAGAGGATGGTGGATGAAGAGTGAGAAATCGTAGAAGAGCATGTGCCCTAATCGCGCCCCAATCACTGTCCCAATGACAGCGTACAACATGAGGGTGTCAGCTGCCTGGGTCGCCATAGCGGTTGCAGCTGGTCGAGAGAGTTTAGAGTGATGTTCCAGGATAAACTGCCGAAAGATCGGGATGATCATCCAATAGGCGAGCAAAAAACCAACCGCAAATAAGATGCCGTACCAGGCAACGGAAAGGTTGATCCCTGGAATGGTAAAAGCTTCTTTGGGCGGATCCCAATAGATCCAAGAAAGTGGAATTAAGTGGTTCATTAAAAAGCTCCTATCCCAACGGAGATAGGAGCGGATAAAAAAGGATCGGAGCAGAGGGATTTGAACCCCCGACCTACTGCTCCCAAAGCAGCCGCGCTAGCCAAACTGCGCTATGCTCCGATACCGCGTGAGGAAGTATTAACATTAGCAGATTCAGAGATTTCGAGGAAAGAAAAAAGGAAAGACTCTTACAACAGGATCCCATTTTCCAGGTTGTAGCAGGTGTGGCACTTATTAGCGAAAGCGGTGTCGTGGGTAACTACTACGAGTGCTTTGTTGTTTTTTTTCACACAGTTAAGGAGCAGCTCTTGGATTTGCGCGGAAGTTTCGTCGTCCAAATTGCCCGTAGGTTCATCTGCAAAAATTAAGTCTGGATCATTGCAAAGGGCTCTAGCAATAGCGACGCGTTGCTTTTCTCCACCAGACAGCAGCTTCGCATGGAAATGGGCACGTTTTTCAAGGCCGACTGCCACTAGGTCTTCCATGGCTTTTTGATGCGCGTCTGATCCAGGATGCGTGTCCTGACGAGCGATTTTAGCAGGCATCAAAATGTTGTCGAGAACGGAGAAATCTTCGAACAAGTGGAACGATTGGAAAATAAACGCGAGCTGCTTGTTGCGAATGCGACTCTTGTTGATGAAGGAGACCTTTTCTCCTCCGATGAGAAGATCTCCAGTGGTCGAGGATTCCAGCGTGCCAAGGATATGGAGAAGGGTGCTTTTTCCTTGCCCCGATTTGCCGACAATCGCTGCCGATTCGCCCCGTTTCACCGTCAGGTCGATCCCTTTGAGTAAGTAAAGATCGAGAGGCTTTTTGAACCGTTTGTGGATGTTGCACGCTTGGAGGATTTGGGGATGTTTTTTCATCACTACTCCGCTCGTAAGATGGCTGAAGGACGCAGTAAGCTGGCTTTAATCGCCGGTACCATTCCTGCCAAAAGGGAGATGATCGCCGTTGCGACAAATACCAAAGCCAACGCCTCTACGCTCAGTTGGGTGGGCAGGACCGATCCGTAATAAACTGGATTGAATAGGTCGTACCCTTGGAGGCGACCTAAGAAATCGACAAGTTCATTGATGTAGTGCAGCGTCAAAATGGAAGCTCCGATGCCAATCAGGCTGCCCAGGGCTCCAATGACCATGCCGCAGAATCCAAAGATTGTGGCGATATGTGCCCACGTAGCTCCCATTGAACGGAGGATCCCGATTTCAATTTTTTTATCGTTCACGAGGATAATCAACATGGAGATGATATTAGAGCATGCGACGATGATGATGATCAACGAGATGAGGGAAAAGAGGTTTTTTTCGCTGCTGAGCTGTTGGATGAGGTCTTTTGTGTATTCGAATTCTTGGTAAGTTTCGATTTTCCAGTAGGGAGCAATGCCTGCGGCCTCAAACGCTTCTTTGAGCTGGTTTTTGACATGCGGGGCATTTTTAAAGTCATCGAAGCGGATGTTGATTCCATTGCTGAAAGTGGCTTGTTCGTTGGGAATAGCGCCGTGCACTTCTGAGACAAGCGTTTTAGGGCCGATGACGTACTTGCTGCCGATCGGCATGATTCCTGGGTCGTAGAAGCCTGCGATGAAAACGGGGATTCTTTGCTCTTGCACAGCACTAGGGGTTGGTGAGTAGTAGGTCAAATAGCCTTTATCGCCAATGAGAGCGCCCGCTTCTTTAAAGACTTTGGGAAGCAAGATGGGGGAGGTCATCGAGCTGTTGCTGGGCCAAAGGAGAGCTTCTTGTTTAGGCGAGACATTGACAATCCCACTCCAGCCGTTTGAACGGCTTGGCACAATTGCTGCAATGGGGAGGGAATTTAAGCGAATTTCTCCATTGAGCTCGCTTCCCTGGATTAATAGTTTGGCCGAGACGGGAATGTCGCCTAGATGAGAGGTCTCTTTGAGATGCTCTTTCGCTATAGAGGCTGGTATCGTCACATCTCCTTCCAGAAAAAGGGGAATGTCGTTGATCGAAAATTTGAAGTTTTCTGTAGCAGTTGCAAAAGAAACTTGTCCGTTCTCAATTGCGATATCGACTGCTTCTGCTGCGATACCGCTCTTTTGAAATTTGATTAGGAGGGTGTGGGTATTATTGCTCTCTACGGGAACGAAGAGCCTGTTGCCTCCTCTGTAATGAGGGAGAAATATCCCCTTCCAGCGGGCTTGAGAGGGGAGGAGTAGTGGAGGCAGCTTCCATCCTGCTGTGGGTGTTTGGAGCTCTGTAATTTGAAAGGCGTTGAAAAAGGCCAATAGTTGTTCGGCAGAAGGGTGCGTGGCCAACAATTGGTTGAGCATATGCGCGACATCAGGAGCGGCAGGGGGCAACAAAATGCGGGAGACGGCGCGAGCCGAAGGATCTAGACTACCTAGGTAAACCACCTGTTCAAGCGTTTGTCTTTGCGCCGTATTGGAAGTGACCGCATGGAGCGCGTCTAAATGGATAGTGAGGTTTGCAACAGCCGTTTCGTAGTCAGAAACAGAGAGGCGGCTTTCTCCGGGCAAACTGCTTGCAAGAGCAAAGGCCTGTTTGACAGGGTCGATCAAAGAGCCGTCTGGCAAGCGATCGGGATGTGGCCAAAACGAGGGGATCTCCTCATCTTCTTCGGGGTTGTAGGGATCGGTGAGGGGCGCGTCTTTTTTTTCTGCAAGCGTCTTGACTGTGTAGTTTGAGCTGTTGCTGATCGTGTCGGCTAAGTAGTAGTACGATTTGAAGTAGTGCTCAGTTGGAGTGACGCGGACAGGCGCCGTGAGCGCAACGATGGTATTGATCCAACCAGACTCAAGGCCGTCTTTGACAGAGAAGAAGACGACGATCAGCCACACGACTAAAGCGATCACAAGGGTAGACAGGATGCTGATGATTGAAACGGAAATTTGACGCCAACGGGGAAACAGATACCGACGTGCAATGGACAGCTCGAACATCTATAACCCTCCGTTTCGTTGGGTGCAAGTCGGGTTACTTAGATTCCTTAAACTCTACGTGCTTGCGCAAGAGAGGATCGAACTTTCTCTTTGCAATACGCTCAGGAGTGTTTGACTTGTTTTTTTCTGTGTAGTAGTGGTAAGGGCTCTCAGAGCTCTTCATCTTAATCTTTTCACGTTTTTTTGCCATGAGAATGTCTCCTGCAGTTTAGGCTTAATGAGGAGCATTGTACCCTATTGAGTCTTTTGCTGAAAAGAGAAAAAAGGTCCCTGCCGTCCCTTCTGACAATTTTTCTTGCGTTCTATTGGGGATTTCGTATGCTTAGACCCATTAATTTTAAGGTTTCTGATGTTATGAAAATTCCATTGAGTTGGTTGCAGGAGTACATCGATATTCGGATGCCCTCCTCCGAAATTGCTAAGGTTTTGACTCTGGCTGGGTTGGAAGTAGATGGCATCGAGCGTTCCCAGATGAGTTTTAGCGGCGTTGTCACGGCAGAGGTGCGCGACACGAAAAAACACCCTGAAGCCGATAAGCTCTGCGTTGCAACCGTGTTTGATGGGCAGCAAGAGTTTCAAGTTGTTTGCGGAGCGCCCAACTGCCGCCCCGGTCTTAAAACAGCGTTTGCCCGCATCGATGCGACGTTGACCGATGCCGATGGGAAGCAGTTTAAAATTAAGAAGACCAAACTCCGCGGCGTGGAATCGTGTGGGATGCTCTGTGCTCCAGACGAGTTGGGTCTTGGGGAAGATTCTCAAGGGATCATTGAGCTAGGTGAGCAGGTAAAAGTCGGAATCGACGTAAATTCTCTTTTTGCGGATGAGATTTTTGAAATTTCTTTGACCCCTAACCTGGGGCATTGTGCAAGTCTTTTAGGTGTAGCCCGCGAGCTTTCTGCCGCGACAGGCTTGCCTGTGAAATTAAAGCCTCCGGTCGTGGTGGAAGACGAAACTTTGCCGATCGCAAAAGAGATCGCTGTAAGCGTTCTCTCTCCAGAAGGGTGTCCGCGCTATGGCTGTCGCCTCCTCAAAGAGGTGAAAATCGGCCCCTCTCCTGAATGGTTAAAGCGCCGTCTAGAAGCCGCTGGCATCCGTTCGATCAATCAGGTCGTCGATGCAACGAACTACGTCATGCTCGAATATGGGCATCCTCTACACGCTTTTGATTACGACAAGATCGAAGGGCATCACATCGTCGTTCGCGAGGCGCAAAAGGGGGAGAAGCTCGTTACATTGGATGGGAAAGAGCGGATCTTCGATACGGGGAATTTGCTCATTTGCGACAAGAGCAAGCCGATCGCTATCGGTGGCATGATGGGGGGCGCTAATTCAGAGGTGAGTGATGTGACGCAGAACGTCTTGATCGAATGTGCCTATTTTTCCCCCATTTATGTCCGTCGAACAGGTAAGCACTTGGGTTTGATGACAGAAGGGTCTCGCCGTTTTGAACGCAGCACCGATCCGAATGCGATTCGTGTAGTATTAGACCGGGTTTGCCAAATTATTCAGCAGGTCACACCTTGCCGTTTGGCTAAAGGGGTTGTGGAGGTGTCTGAACGCCCCTTCCCAGAACATCAACTGTTTTGCCGCTTAGGCAAGATCAATGCCTTATTGGGAACTCAGTTGGGTGTGAGCGAGGTGGAGAGCATGTTTGGTCGGCTCGGGTTCAAAAGCCGCTTGGAAGGCAGTGACCGCTTCTCCGTTACCGTTCCTACTTACCGGAACGATCTACAAGGGGAAATAGACCTGATTGAAGAAGTGGCCCGCATTTATGGGTATGGCAATATTTCGACTTCTGATTGCCGCTACACAGCCTCCCAGATTCCCCATGCCCCTATCTTTGTTTTTGAAAGAAAGGTGCGCAATCAGTTGATTGCCGAAGGGCTTCAAGAATTTCTTAACTGCGATTTGATCGGTCCTTCTCTGCTGAATGTCGTTCAACCAACAGAGGCATCCAAGAAGGGGTGGGTCCAGGTGCTGAACCCCACATCGATTGAACAATCGATCTTGCGCACGTCCCTTTTGCCAGGTCTTTTAGGTGTTGTGAAATACAATTGGGATCACCAGAATCATAACATCGCCGGGTTTGAAGTGGGGCGGATTCATTTTAAAGATGGAGAAGCGTATCGGGAGCAGTCCGTTGTCGCTATTGTCTTAAGTGGGATGTCGCGTCCAGAGCATTGGGAGCGCAAGGCTGTTCCTTACGATTTTTACGATGTGAAAGGGATCATAGAGAATTTGCTCACAGCCTTGAGAGTGCCTGATGTACAGTTTAAAATGGGAGCGCTTCACTCCTTGCACCCTGGAAGACAAGCGGACGTATACTCAGGAGAGCTTAAAATCGGTTCATTCGGAGAAGTGCATCCGTCAGTCGTTAGGCGGTTGGACGTCCCTCAACCAATCTATTATGGTGAAATTAACCTGCACGACCTATTCAGCAAGTGTCCTCCCTTAGAGCTGATGGAGGAGATTTGTCCATTCCCTTCTTCTGAGAGAGATTTGACTTTAACGCTCGCAGACCATGTACAGATTGACGCTTTGTTGCACCAGATTAAACAGGCCGCTTCTCTTTTGTTAGAAAAGGTCACAGTCCGCGATATTTACCGCAGCGACAAATTGGGAAAAGGGTTGAAGAATGTTACGATTCGCTTTGTCTATCGAGACAAAAGTAAAACAATTGAACAGGGAACTGTCGATGTCGAGCATGCTAGAATGCTTGCGTCGATTGCTCCAAAATGAACGAGGGTAAGATGATGAAAAGCATGAAAATAATAAGTCTCTACGCACTTGCCGTGTTGGCAGTTAGCTGTGGTCAGCAGTGTTGTGAGGAGGAAGTTCCTGTTGTTAATGCCACCTACGTGCACCGCTATGGCGTTGCTGTTCCTAGTGACTTTTGGGCATCTTCTGGGCAGGATGGTCAAGTCGTGACCACGTTGGCCGATGGCGTCGTAGTGACAAAATCGTACAATGCAGGCGTTTTAGAGGGCGACACGACCTATTCTTATCCCCATAGCTCGCAAATCGAGAAAAGGGAAACGTATCAAAATGGCACCGTCGCAAAAGAAGTGTTGTATTTTCTCGATGGCACTCCAAAACAGGAAACGATTTTCGAAACAGCTCCTGGGATCAATGCCGTATCGAACTGGTACCTGAATGGAACGCCAAAGAGCATCGAACAAAAAAGTGGAGAATTGATCCTGCAAGGGGACTACTTTACGATCAATAACCAGCGCGATGCCACAGTGGACAATTCAGAAGGAACCCGATTGATCCGCGACGACTATGGGCAGTTGCTTTCGACAGATGCGATCAGCGGGGGGCAACTCGCCTTGCGCACAACCTACTTCCCAAATGGTTCTCCACGTGAATCTATCTCCTATCAAAATGGTGCGTTTCATGGCGAAAAGAAGACGTTTTATCCCGCTGGCGAACCGCACAGCGTCGAAATGTGGGCGGATGGCAAGCAGAATGGGATGACAACACTCTATCAAAACGGGGAAAAATATACTGAAGTGCCCTACCTCAATGGTCAAAAGCATGGTGTGGAAAGGCGTTACCGCGATGGAAACGAGATCGTTCAAGAGGTGTCTTGGCATGAAGGGCGCTTGCACGGTCCTAGTACTACCTACGTGGGAGATACGGTAAAAACCGATTGGTATTACACGGGATCGCCCATTTCAGAGAACGACTTTAACCTCACGAAGAACCGCGCTGTAGTTAAATAAGGCAATGTCCCACGACTCGGCGAGAAGACGGGTGAATTCTCCCGTTGTCTCGTCGAGCTCGTACGTTTTTTGGATGACAGGTTGTCCATTTATATCAAAGAGGACAACTCCATTGAACGGGTCGTTTAAGGCAGTGTAGAGCATTTGTTGCTTTGCTAGCAGCACTCCAAGAGGGGAACGGATCTCGCACAAACGGCAACGGTTTTCCTCAAAGGTGTAGTTTTCTACTAAGATGAGCCGATCGTCCTGGTTTCGAATTTCCGTTACCGTTGGAGAGATCTCCCGTTTTTCCCAAGCGATTTGCTCTGTCGCCCGAAGGTGCCTGAAGTCAAAAAGAGCCGAATCGTAGATAATTTTTGTAAAATGTTCATTATCATATTGTTCGATTGAAATCCGTTTGAAATAAGGATCTGAAATTACTTTGTAAGAGGGCCCTTCTGGTTGCCCTTCGAACGGCTGGATCCCATAGGGAATCCCATTTTTCCACTTATACGCTTTGTACAGTTTTGACATACGAGTCACAATAAGCGATTATTTGATCGACGGCAACCAAAAAATATGGCAGAATGGGCCTGAAACTGCGAGAGTAGAGGCTGCCGGTTACAAATTCATAATATATTGATAATCAGTATATTAAAATGTATTTGGTCAAAACACGGCACTTGGCATGCGACTTGCTCGATTCCTTCCGAAACCAATAACCAAAGGAGGGGAGTCATGACTAAAGCACAGTTGCTCAAGAGAATAGCCATGTTAGAGTCTATTAATGATCAGCTGAGCACAGAAGTGTGCTACTGTGACGACCTCATGCGGTTACTGGGGTTTTCAGAAGGGCTAGCCACCGTGAAGGCCACAGCCAAAGAGATCATTGAGAAGAAGCTCGATATGGACTCTCGCTCAGAGTAATAGAGAGCGGAATGTCGAAGTTAAAGCTATGGAAAGAGGGGCAGTCGTGGGAAAGCTATGAGGCTTCCTGGGAGGCTTCTGCACGCCAGGCGCGCCAGACCCATCCCCTGAAAGAATTGACTACCTTGCCACAAATGCCAGGAATCACCCCCGAAACGGCTAAGCATCTCAAATGGAAGAGTTTGAAGTGGATGGTCACGAAAGACCATGGGATGCAAGTATTTAAGCAAATTTTCAAACATCCTCTTCGCTATTTTTGTGCGTTTATCAAATCAGCCCTCAAAACAAAACCCTACACCCGCGAAGGCGACTTTTTTTTGTACGGCGTCGAATCGGTCGATGCCTTTAAGCACCTATTAGAGAATCCAGATGCCATCTTCGTGATCGGCTTTTCGTACTGCCATAAACCTTTTGAATGCCCCTCAGGACGCTTCACAGATCAGTGTATTGCCGATTCCAACCATCCCGTTTGCCAACAGTGTTTCATTGGCAAATGCATGCACGCCCTTCCCAAAGAGCGCGTGGTTCCCTTGCTGATCCCCACAATCCACTACATCGGTGCTGAGATCCTCAAGATCGTCCACGCCAATCCAGGACGCCAGGTCTTGTTTCTCATCACAGCTTGCGAAATGACGCTGGAGATGTTTGGCGATTGGGGAAACATGGTGGGAATTCGCGGTCTTGGCGTGAGGCTCGATGGTCGCATTTGCAACACCATGAAAGCCTTTGAGCTCTCTGAACGGGGTGTCAAGCCTGGCTTGACAGTGGTCCTCGACAGCACCAAGCAGAAAATGCTGGAGCTCATTAGGGGCCTTTCTGCCACCTTCTAAAGGGCTTATGAGCATTTTCAGCGTGGTGTGGCCTGACGCGTGGAGCTTCTAGGCACGCCTGACAGCAGCAACCTTTGTTTGCCTTCAAGCATTCTGGGCAGCATAAAAAGAGGGTATTGCAGTCCATGTTGGCACAGTTATAGTAGCTTTCGCTCGAGGCATTGCAGTGGTGACAAGTGCCAATCGCAGGAGCAGCTGCATGGGGATCGATAGGGACTGTGAGGCGGTCGTCGAAAACGAAGAGCTTGCCAAGCCAATGCGCATTCCCTTCTTGGAGGCCGTAGCCGATCACGCCGCCATCGAGTTGGTAAACCGTGTTAAATCCCCGTTCTTTGAGGACTGAGGAGTAGAGTTCGCAGCGGATCCCCCCGGTGCAATACATCATCACGGGGGTCTTTTCGGCATCGACCGTTTTTTTGAGCTGATCGGCGTAAGCGACAAATTCGCGGAAAGTTTCGCAAGGTGGCAGCTCGGCCCCTTCAAAGCGCCCTACTTTCCATTCGTATTCGTTCCTCACGTCGAGGAGAATCTTGTTTTTTTCTGTTTGGAGCAATTCCTTCCAGCGCGTTGGAGAAACGTGTTCGCCCCGTTGTGATAGGTTGACGGGAGCATCGATTGCGACGAGCTGTTTTCGATATTTGATCGTCTTGCGTGGGAAGGCTTGCTCGTGGTGCGCGTGGATTTTAAAGGCAATCTCTTTAAATTCATCCCGCGATTTCATCCAATCGATGTATTCTTGAGCATGGGTATGCAAGGCGCTCATTTGCCCATTGATCCCTTCCTCTGAAATGTAGATGCGGCACGTGACATCGCGTGGCTCAAGGAAAGCTTTGTGGCGTGCGACTTCTGCATGCGGATCGGCAATCGGGTGGAATCCGTAATAAGCTAATATCCAATAATTTTTTTGCTCTTCTGACATGATCTGATCCCTTTCGATAAGGTGTAGACTATAACACAATCTCTCTTTTCAGAAAAGAACTCTCCCTGGTAAAGTTGAGGTTTTAAGCACACTTAACTTGAGGATGAATATGGCAGGTAACCTTGTATATCTAGACGATGAAAATTTTCAAAAAACGATCAGCAAGGGAGTCACTCTTGTCGACTTTTTCGCAGATTGGTGTGGTCCTTGCAAAATGATCGCTCCGATCATCGACGAGCTGTCGGTTGAAATGAATGGAAAGGCGACGATCGCTAAGCTCGACATAGAAAAGGCACAGGCAACGACCTCGTCTCTGGGCGTCACGTCGATTCCAACGATTATCGTCTTTAAAGATGGAAGAGAAGTCAACCGCGTCGTTGGCATACGAGATAAAGAATCGCTAAAAAAGCTGATTACCACGTCTCTTGCATAAATTTATTAGGAAGGATCACACATGGAAGGGCATGTTTTTCTCATTCAACTCGTGTTGATCCTTTTTTCTGCACGTGTCATGGGGGAAGTTGCGGCTTATTTTCAAGCACCCTCCGTTATTGGAGAGTTGTTGGCTGGGATCATCATTGGCCCGAGTCTTTTAAACATCGTTCAACTGTCCGATCCCGTCGTGCTATTGGCTCAGGTGGGGATTATTCTCCTGTTGTTTGAAGTTGGGTTAGAGGCGGACATCGGCCGTTTGGTGAGTGCTGGCTCTAAAGCGGCAATTGTGGCTGTGTGCGGTGTCGTTTTCCCATTCGCATTGGGGTTTGCCGTTAGTTATGCACTCTTTGATCTTTCACTTTTGACAAGCCTCTTTATCGGAAGCACCTTGACAGCGACCAGCATCGGCATTACCTTGCGCGTGCTTCACGATTTGAAGCAACAGGGAAGTCCAGAAGCTCAAGTCATTTTGGGCGCAGCTGTCCTCGACGATATCATTGGGATCGTCTTTTTGGCAGTCTTGTACGAATTTGCCACCAGCGGTTCCGTTCATGCCTGGAATGCCGGCAGGGTGCTCTTGTTTATCGCCCTCTTTTTCCTCCTGGCTCCGATTGCAGCTAAGCTGATTTCAAAGTCGATAAAAAAATGGGATGAGAACAGCACCATTCCAGGTCTCTTGCCGACAATGATCGTCTCCCTCATTTTATTGTTTGCCTGGGTCGCTTACTCTTTAGGGGCGCCAGAGCTTTTGGGCGGCTTTGCTGCGGGACTGGCCCTCTCGCGTCAGTTCAAACTGCCCGTTGGGACTTGGCTCAATGACTCCAAGGAATTTGTCCAGCGGGTGGAAAAGCAAATGCGCCCCATTGTGCATCTATTTACCCCCATTTTCTTCGTCTCTATTGGGCTTTCGCTGAATCTGCGCGAGATCGATTGGTCATCCGGAACCATCTGGCTTTTAAGTGGCTCATTGATCGTCGTTGCTGTTTTGGGCAAGCTGTTGTCTGGTTTTTGCCTCTTCAAGGAGTCCCGTTTTGTACAAACAGCAATTGGAGTCGCGATGATTCCACGAGGTGAGGTTGGGTTGATTTTTGCTGGCGTGGGCTTAGCTACAAAAGTGTTCGATGAGTCTCTCTATGCAGCCTTGATCATTGTCATCGCTGTCACGACTTTGGTCCCTCCTTTCTTTCTTCGCATGCTCTATGCTAAAAAATGAGCCTTTCCCGCTGTGAATTCTTCGAAAAGATTTCAGAGGATCGTCGAAGAGGCACAGCGGGAAAGGCTCAAATAAAAAAACGTTGTTCCGAAACTAGAGATCGAGTAGAATGCTTCATTGTCTAATATGGGCGGTTTGATGGAACAATACAACGCAATTTTGGAAAGTTTTTTAGAAAAAGTGATGAATTGGGTGTGGGGCCCTCCGTTGCTCATCCTCATTGCAGGGACGGGCATCTACCTGACCGTTCTGCTGCGTGGCATGCAGTTCCGTTACTTGTGGTATGCTCTTAAGCAGACCGTCCTGCCACCTCAAAATTCCGCTGAAGGCGATATCAGTCAGTTTCAAGCTTTAATGACCTCTTTAGCCGGCGCGATCGGGACTGGGACTATCGTCGGCATTTCTACCGGCATCGCAATTGGGGGCCTTGGCTCTATTTTTTGGATGTGGGTGACAGCTCTGTTTGGAATGGCTACGAAATATGCAGAATCGCTCTTAGCAGTGAAGTATCGGCAGCTTGACGAAAGAGGGGAAATGTGCGGTGGCCCTATGCAGTACATCGAAAAGGGCGTGGGGTGGAAGTGGATGGCCGTGCTCTTTGCTATTTTTGGAGCGCTGGCAGCCATTGGAACTGGCAATTTAGTTCAAGTGAACGCCATTGCTGAAGCGATCGACAATGTATGGGATGTCAACCCGTGGATCACTGGGCTTGTCTTGTGTGTGCTGGCCGCTTTTGTCGTTTTGGGCGGCGTGAAGAGCATTGGCAAAGTCTCAGGCGTTCTTGTTCCGATTATGGCCTCTTTTTATTTGATTGCTGGGCTAGTCGTCATGGTGTTGAATGTGGAGCACTTACCAGCTGCGTTTATGCTCATTGTGAAGAGCGCTTTTGAAGGGCAAGCGGCATTTGGAGGCTTTCTGGGTGCAACGGTGATGGTGGGTATCCAAACCGGAATGGCGCGCAGCATTTTCTCCAATGAAGCCGGGCTGGGAATCCCCTCGATGGCTGCTGCTGCTGCGCGTACCGATTGTCCTGGGCGTCAAGCGATGATTACGATGACTGGAGCGCTGATCTCCACCGTCATTATTTGTTCCATTACCGGGTTTGTTTTGGCGCTGACAGGGGTGCAGGGCCAGGTCGATGAGGCTGGAAAGGTTCTTACGGGAGCCACGATGGCGATCGCCGCGTTCGACTCTGCAGTCCCAGGGGGACAGTACATCGTATCGATTGGTTTAATTCTCTTTGCGTTTTCGACAGTGGTTGCTTGGGCCTACTACGGAGAAAAGTGTTTTGAATACCTCTTTGGCGATCGAGCTGTCATTGTCTACCGGATCCTCTTTTGCCTGTTGATCATTCCAGGGGCCGCTTTAAAAATGGAAGTGGTTTGGCACATTGCCAATATTTTAAATGCTTTTATGGTGATTCCCAATTTAATTGCCTTGATTTTACTCTCTGGCGTGATTGTTGCTGAAACGCGTGTGTTCCTCCATCAAATTGAGCAAGAAAAGGGCAAGTCAACACGGCAAAAAGCCCCAGCTCTTCCCGAATGATGGACCATTCTCAAACGTATACATTTATTCTGTCGACACTCGATCTCCTCTACCGGTGGGTGTGGGGACTTCCTCTGATGATTTTGCTCATCGGCATCGGGGTCTATTTAACGGTCGTTTTGAAAGGGTTGCAGTTTCGCTATCTGCCTTACGCGTTGCGCCTCGCTTTTGGATCCCAGAAGACGGGAGATGGAGAGGGGGATATTACCCATTTTGCCTCGCTGATGACCGCACTAGCGGCTACGATTGGCATTGGGAACATTGCTGGCGTTGCCACAGCCTTAACTGTCGGTGGTTTTGGAGCCCTCTTTTGGATGTGGATGACTGCTTTGATAGGGATGGCAATCAAGTATGCCGAAGCGATTTTGGCTGTGAAGTTTCGCAGGCAAGACGATCGCGGTGAGATGTGCGGTGGCCCCATGTATTTTATTGAATATGGCCTAGGCTGGAAGTGGCTGGCGGTCAGCTTTGCTATTTTCGGGGCAATTGGGGCGTTTGGGGGCGGCAACATGTTGCAGGCGAATTCTGTCGCCGATGTGATGAAGAGCATGTTTGGCATCGAGACGTGGATCACAGGGACACTCATTGCGATCATTACAGGATTAACGTTGCTCGGTGGCATTCAGAGCATTGGTAAGATGGCAAGCGTCTTAGTGCCCTTCATGGCGATTTTTTACATTTTGGGTGCCGGTGCGATTTTAATTGTCCACATCGATCGGATCCCAGACGCGCTTACCATGATCGTCTTATCCGCATTTAGCGGGCAGGCGGCTGTTGGCGGCTTCATGGGAGCAGGCGTTTTGATGGCGATTCAAGTCGGCGTGAGTCGAGGGTTGATGACCAGTGAGGCCGGGCTTGGAACCGCCTCGATTGCCGCTGCGGCAGCTAGGACCGATTTTCCTGGAAGGCAAGCTCTCGTTTCGATGACCGGTTGCTTTTTAGCCACGATCGTCATGTGCAGCGCCACGGGCCTCGTGTTAGCTGTCACAGATGTGTTTGGCACTGCTGGAGCCGATGGGAAATTGATAAATGGAGCAACGCTAACCCTAGCCGCGTTCAATTCCGTCTTTTCATGGGGCGGATACATCGTCACAATCGGACTTCTGCTCTTTGCCTTCACGACGATACTGGGATGGGCCTATTATGGCGAGAAATGCATCGAGTATCTTTTTGGAGCCTCTTCCATCCCTTATTACCGCTTTTTATTCACCTTGATTGTGATTCCAGGGGCTATCCTGGAGCTCGATATCGTCTGGAAAATTTCCGACATCTGCAACGGCCTGATGGCTATCCCCAACCTGATTGGCTTGTGCGCACTCTCTGGCGTAGTGATCGCAGAAACAAGGCTGTTTGTGCATATCCTCGCCAAAGAAAAGCTAGTGCTCTCAGAGTAAAGGGACAGGTCCCTAACGTCCCTTGTCCCTGTCATTCAGGGAAAAACAGGCTTGCCACCCTTTCTGCATTCTTGTCTGCTTGGGAGATCATCGCATTGCCGACCTGGCCGCCGATGCCGCTTCCTGTGATGGTGAGAGCCACAGAAACGATCTCAAGACACTGTTCGTGGGTACCGTTTGGCACTTGTTGTTTGAAAGCTTTTGCCACAGCTTCGGCGGCACCGTCGACCATCTCTTGCACTTCCGTGCCTGGCAAAGAGTTGAGAAACGTGGGATCCATCTGTTCGATATCTTCGATTTTTTTCGGCTTTTTGATCGGAAGATTGGGAACGTCTGGATGCCAGATCATGCTTAACCTACACGTTGTATTTTGCCACGATGGTGTTTTCCAACTTCACAGCATCTTCAGCAAATTTACGGATCCCTTCGGCGAGTTTGTCAGTTGCCATCGGATCCTCATTCATGTGCCAGCGAAATGCTTTTTCATCTAGAGAGATTTTATCGATGGGGAGCCCTTTGGCATTGGCAGGATCGAGCTTGCGCGTGATGGTGCCTTCAGCTGAGGAAAGTTCTTGGAGGAGGGGAGGAGCGATCGTCAGAAGATCGCAACCTGCCAGCTCGATGATTTCATCTGCATTGCGGAAGCTAGCGCCCATGACCACCGTTTTGTAGTCGAATTTCTTAAAGTAGTTGTAGATCTTAGTCACGGAAAGAACGCCTGGGTCTTCTTGAGGAGGATAGCTGGCGATTCCTGTTTGCTTTTTGTACCAGTCGAGGATTCTTCCTACAAAAGGGGAGACCAGGGTCGCTCTTGCTTCCGCGCAGGCGATCGCTTGCGGCAGGCTGAACAGCAAGGTCATGTTGCAATGGATCCCCTCTTTTTCCAGCACCTTTGCAGCAAGAGTGCCTTCCCAAGTCGAAGCCAATTTAATCAAGATCCTCTCTTTGTCGATGCCAGCTTCCTTGTAGAGGCGGATCAGCTCGCGCGCCTTTTGGATGCTCGCTTCTACATCGAAGGAGAGGCGTGCGTCCACTTCGGTCGAAACGCGGCCTGGAATATTTTTTAAGATTTCGACGCCAAAACTGATAAAAAGCCTATCCAAGAGTAGCGCTCGACGCTGTCCCGGGGTCGTGCCGTGTTTTTTCGCATAAGCCACCGCATCTTCGATCAGGTTTTGGTACTGTGGCTTTAAAGCAGCGGCAGATATCAAAGAGGGATTTGTCGTGGCATCGGTCGGATGAAAGGTTTTGATCGCATCGATATCGCCCGTGTCGACAACGATCGTCGTCATCTTGCGGATTTGTTCAAGCTTATTCATGATGAAGCTCCTGATTGGAGTTTTGTGGGTTCCACGCGAAATTGAATGGAGAGGGTCTTTCCCTCAATGCTGAGATCTAAGCTCGAATTCAGTCGCGAAAGGAGAAGCTTATAAGGGACTTTGACATGGTGTTCGCCAACGTCGATCCCGATATTGGCATGTCCCAAGATCTCTTCTGACTCACGGATCTGCTTGCAAAGAGCTGCAAACTTTTTCACCTGGCGAATCAGGTTCTGATCGCTAAAGAGGTATTTTCTCTTGCAATCGGGGCAGTCGATCGGCATTTTTTCGTCGAGATTAAACAACGAAAAACCCACATCGCTTCCGCACGAGAGGCACTTAAACTGAAGCATTTGTTCTTTTTCTGACATAGTAACTCCATTGTATCTTTTGCCCCCTCTTGATGGCAAGATTAAATAAATGATGAAGCAGGAAAGACTCTATACATATTTTCTTGATCTTGATATCCTTATTGAATATGGAGATCGAGTAATGATTTGGCAATCGTGCGAGCATCTACAAGCCGCCACTCTGACGGAATCGATGGCGGATCAGCTTTCTAATTATTTGACAAACAAAGAGATAGAAACGAGCCACCGCTTAGAAGGGGCGATACACGCCTTTCCCCATATCCCCCCGCAGCTTTCGGCTGTAAATGATGACGGCTATCGGTTAAACCATGCCGTGGATGATGTGATCAAGAGGGTCAAGCGACTGACCACACTTCCGCATGTTGCGCTTTCGCCAAAAGATTGGAAAAGTGCGCTCGCGCAGATCAACGAGGCCTTGTGGAGTTATCTCGAAATTATTGAAGGGTCGCTAGTTGAGTTGTTCCAACAGATTGACCAGATTGGGTTTGAGCAATGGACCGTCGATCTTTCAGAAGCCGCCACTCT
>JABDCX010000005.1 GCA_013287915.1 Chlamydiota bacterium | reverse complement strand
AAGTATGAAAAACTCATTTCGGACACTTTTGGTTTTAACACTCATTTCTGCAGCGCCTGCAATGGCTCTATCACCTCCTAAACCGGTCACCGGCTTTCCGAGCATCATGAGCGGTCGCGGAACCCACTTTCACCTGCGCGACAAAATCATCAGCGTGAAAGCTCCACAAGGATGGGGAATTGGTGATACCTCATTATCCTCCGAAGACAAAACGTCTTATTTATCCCTGTTCCCCTCAAATGGTGACTACGGCTGTACGATTCAAATCGATCGCTATCCAGATGAGTCTGCAGCGGCAGCAGCTTTAGAGAAAGTTAAACACACATTTTCATCGGTGAAACCCATTCAGAACGGATTTGAGGTAGATCTCAAAAAAGCGTGGTTTTCATGTAAACAAAGTAGCACATGCGTGGTTCAGATGTGGTACTCCTTGCCAAAGAAGAAAAGCGATTCCTTAAAAAAATGGCAATCCCTCAAGGATTGCGTGTCAATCGAACCGATTGAAGTCCAAGAGCCCGTGCCTGTCGAGTTGAGCAACCAACCCGCAGTGGAGAAAAGAGGGTTTGACTGGGTCTGCCACCACCCCGAAAATAAAATCGATCTGTTTTTTAAGACATTGCCTTTCTGGGAATCAAACGGAAATACAGATCCATCGAAACTTTACTCTGTCGAGTTTAAAGATATAATGAGTGATGGCTATTTTTATGTGAAGTGGGATCAGGCCGATTGCACCCATGAAGCCGTCTACCACGATTTTCTAAAAGAAATTCTCGCCGATTTGAAAGGGATCGATTCAGCACAGCAAGCCCGTGGGAAAGCAATCGTAAATTTAGATCAAAAACTCGCGTTTTGGAAAGGATCCCCTTACACGATTGTAATCGTGAGTGCAGACGATAGCGGGTTCTTGTTTGGCTTTGCCCTCCAACAATCAATCCCTCATCTCAATGTCGACTGGGATTCGTATATCCAAAGAGTGAGCTGGACTACTCGGTAGCTCGAAAGAAGCTATCGCTGCCCTAGTTCTTTCCTAAACGTCATTTTGCCGTCGGCTCCCCCCCTTGCCCCGATCTTGATCAAAATCTATTACTTCTACGAGTTTTAATCTCATTAAAATATTATATATTTATTAAAAAAATATTGACAAATAAATTGTAATTATTATATAATTTCACTTTTAAATAGTAAAACGTAATAAAAGGTGGTTTATGACGAGTTTTATACCAAAATTTCTAGATAAAGCCGATGGTTCTCAGGGTTATGGGGATGCGTTTTTTACGCTGTTTAGCAATCTTACGGCCGCCGCTCAAAATCCGGATTTGATCAAACGGATTAAACAGGGGGTAGCTTCAAACTTGGAGTCTTTACAGGCTAAGTCTCAGGGGGTCATTAATTTTCGATCGCGCTCACACATGGCACTGCTCGGAACAGCTGCAGCCTTGTTGATGTTCGTCGCTCTTAAACTATTTGGTAAAAAGCAAGCGATTCAAGAAACTGCCCCACAACCTTTGGAACAAGTGCGCCCACAAGAAAACAAGAGAGTGAGCCAGCATTTTCAATCCGTTAAGCGGTCCACCAGCAGCATGCATTTAAGACCGGAGACTGTCGCATCCGCACCTGCCGCGGTTGAAGCGGTTAAAGAAGTTCCTGCAACGACAAAAACAAGAGCTGAAATCATTAAGGAAAGAGCTCTAGAAAGCACGCACATCAGAAAATTGTACGATCAAGCAGTCAACGCCCCGAATGAAACTACCAAAACAGGGGAGTGGAGCATCCTATTTTTAGATCGGCCAACTAATGGGTTTGTAGCAGGATGCCGCTATTGGGAGAGGAAAGTGGAATTGCAATCGAGTCTGTCTGATGAAATGGCGATTGCCTCTTTTGCCTTCGAGCTCACAAATGGAATTTTCTCGGAACGACATCGGGCATTAAAGGAAGAGGCTGTGCACGGCAAACAAGGAATGATGGGCATACGTTACATTGAACGTGAAGAGTTTGCAAAAGAATCTGAACGCATTGAATATCAAGGGACGGTCCTTTTTTACGAACATATGGTTCTTGCGATTGACGAAATGCAAAATAAAGGTTGGAAAGACGAGATGCTCATTTATCCTAGGCGCAGCACACATTTTGAAGACTTTGAGGAATATTATTCCGAAATTAAAAACGGCGAGCATACCGAATTTTGGAGAAAGACCTGGGACTTCCATTACAAGCTACGACTCGCTAACGAAAGGAAAGCAAGAGAAAAAAAAGTCGCTAAAATATAAACCTTCTTTATTTTTCGGACACGGGCTCGGGCACGGGCTCGTTCACGAAAAGCAAAGCGCGTCTGGTATAAATATCTCGCTTTTCTGTTTTGCACTAAATGTTAAATCGTGCTATGAACTCCCAAATGCAAAACGAATATTTACTTACCAAAAACTTCTCCCACGAGGGAACGCGCATCATCCAAGCGATCAATGCGCGCGCACAAGAAATCAGGAAGCAACGCTGCGAAATTTCCACCTTCCGCAAAGTCACTCTCCTCATCACCAAACCCCTCACAGTAGTTGCTGGGATCTCTGGACTGGGCATGTCGTTCTTTGCCGCATTCACGGGGGCACTTGAACCGGCTTTATTTGGGTTAGCTTCCCTTGCAATTGCCGTCACGAGTCTTGCATGCCACCTTTTTTTCGACATTAGGAGTGGTAAGGAAGCCTACGTAAAAGATCTATGGAAACAGCTTTTTGATGCGATTAAAACGGGCAAAGCAGAAACCATCTTAACCCTCTGCGCTGCCCTAGATAGGCAAAAAGAGGAAGACCCACAACAATTCACACAGGTCTTAGGCTCGTTAGATGGACAAGCAGCTGCCATCTTTATTCAAAAAGCGCGCTTTTTAGCAAATCTCCTCCACGCGCTTGACCTACTCGACCGCGACAATTTTCATGAGGCAAAATCGCACGCTCACATAGCTCTGTCAATGACGCAAGAAGGGCAACTCCCTGCAGAAGCGGAACAGTGCGCGACAGCGATCATCACAACCCCCGACCTACTCAAGTACACGTTGCAGCAGTGTGGCCTACCCCAAACAGTCCAAGAGCTCGATGGGTTTATCACGCTGATATCGCACAAGGAATAATTCCTTTGAAAAAAAGAGAAAAGCGCATACTTTCCAAATTATGGCAAAAACGAGAAGGGAGAAGGACAGCTTTGGAACTGTAGAAGTTCCTGAAGGGTCGTATTGGGGAGCCCAGACGGCACGCTCTCTGCTCCATTTTAGCATCGGTGAAGACCGGATGTCGCGCAGTTTGATCCGCGCCCTAGGCATTGTCAAAAAGGCCGCCGCCGAAGTGAATGCCGAAACGGGCGGTCTCGACAAAAAAAAGGAGCCAGCTCATCATCCAAGCCTCCAAAGAAGTGATCGATGGCGCGCTTGATGGGCACTTTCCTTTAAGAATCTGGCAAACGGGAAGCGGCACCCAAACAAACATGAATGTGAACGAGGTGATTGCAAACCGTGCCGCTGAGCTCGCAGGTAAAAAGGGGCAACCAAGAGCCTATCTCCACCCCAACGATCACGTCAATATGTCACAATCCTCTAATGATGTATTTCCCACTGCCATGCATATTGCAACGGCCGAACAGATCGTCAAAAGGCTGCTGCCCGCATTGAAACAGCTGTGCACGTCGTGTGAGGCAAAAATAAAAGAATTTGGCAACATCATCAAAATTGGTCGAACGCATCTCATGGACGCGGTACCGTTGACATTTGGACAGGAATTCTCTGGCTACCTTACCCAACTGACACAGGACAGCGAACGGATTGAATATTGCCTTAAAGATATCTATGAACTGGCCATTGGTGGGACTGCTGTGGGAACGGGTTTGAATGCCCCACGCGATTTTGGGAAAAAAGTTGCTAAAAATATAGCGGCAGAAACAAAGCTCCCCTTTATCTCGGCAAAAAACAAATTTGCCGCCCTTGCGGCGCACGACCCGCTCGTATTCTTGAGCGGAGCATTGAGAACGCTCGCTGTCTCTTTGATGAAGATTGCGAACGACATCCGCTGGATGGGTTCTGGGCCGCGCTGTGGGCTTTACGAGTTGCTCCTGCCCGCAAACGAACCAGGCTCTTCAATTATGCCAGGAAAGGTCAACCCAACGCAATGCGAAGCGATGATGATGGTCGCAGCGCAAGTGATCGGCAACGACACAGCCATCGCAATCGCGGGATCGCTCGGGAATTTTGAGCTCAACGTCTTTAAACCCCTCATCATTCACAACGTACTCCATTCGATCACGCTTCTGTCCGACACATGCACCCATTTTACAAAATCGCTCATGAAAGGGCTGCAAGTGAATAAAAAGAGGGTCGAAGAATACGTGAACAAATCGCTCATGTTGGTAACGGCCTTAACTCCAAAAATCGGATACGACAAAGCGGCCCATGTCGCCAAGTACGCTGCAGATAAAGACCTCTCGCTCAAGGAGGCGTGTGTGAAATTGGGCGTCTTGTCGGCTAAAGAATTCGACGCTCTGGTACAACCGGCGACAATGGTTTGATTTTTAAACCTAACCAATCTACTATGACCTTTTAAAATGAGGAATTTCCCATGAACGACTCTATTTTTCGCACATCGCTCCGCACCTTCTTCGTTGCCCTTTTTGGCATTGCAGGGATCGTGGTCGGTTTCGTCCTTATTTTAGCTCTGATCGGCATCGTCACAACAGCGACAGAGGCTGAACCCCAAATCAACTACACCTTCACTCCAGAGATTATGCCAAATGCGCAAGGCGTGCGAAAATCGCTTTCAGAAGATGCTCCAGTCGTTCTCAAAGTGAATATCGATGGATTCATCGGCATCGACTCTCTTACTTCCGAACACATCGTAAAACTTCTCATCGAATCGCGCGAACGCACTTTAGCCGACAACCGCGTCAAAGCAATTTTGCTGCACATCAATTCACCTGGTGGAATTGTGGTCGAAGCCGATGGGATCTATCGCGCGCTCTTAGCCTATAAAGAGCAATATAAGACCCCGATCTATGCCTATGTCGATGGATTATGCGCCTCAGGCGGTGTCTACATCGCTGCCGCTGCGGATATGGTGTACGCTAATGATACGAGCTTGATAGGAAGCGTTGGTGTCGTCCTTTCTCCCATGTTCAACTTTTCGCAGCTGATGGAAAAGGTCGGAGTTCAATCGATGACCCTATCAGACGGAAAAGATAAAGACGTCCTCAACCCCTATAGACCTTGGAAAACGGGTGAAGAAAATAACATCAAGGCGACCATTACCTATTACTACGACGCCTTTCTCACGATTGTTACAAAAGCAAGACCCCGCCTGGACCGCACAAAACTCGTGAACGAGTATGGGGCAGATGTATTTCCCGCGCCCCTCGCAAAAGAGTATGGATATATCGACGTGAGCGGCGCCAACTACTCGCAAACTCTCACGGCTTTGGTCAATAAGATCGGAATCGAAGATGATTTTTACCAAGTGATCGAACTCAGCAGCAAAAACTGGGTTTCAGAGCTATTTAAAAGCCATTCTAATTTGTTGCAAGGGACCGTGGTGCACCGCATTGATCTTGGACCCGAGTTTCACCCACAACTCATGAACCAGTACCTTTATCTCTATCGGCCATGAAAAAACTGTACGTCATCGACGCGTCTGGCTACCTCTATAGTTCTTACTATGCCATACGCAACATGACAAATCCCCAAGGAGAGTCTACAAACGCTCTCTTTGGTTTTATCCGCTCTGTTCTGAAGCTGATTAAAGACTTTTCACCCACGCACCTCGTCTCTGTCTTTGATGGCCCCAATAACGGCAAAAAACGGATCGAATTGTATTCGGAGTATAAAGCCCACCGGAAAGAATCGCCGCGCGATTTGCCATACCAAATCACTTGGGCTCGAGAATTTTGCCAGCTGATGGGGATCCCTAGTTTTAATATCCCCGACGTAGAGGCTGATGATGTCATGGGAAGCATTGCCGTCTGGGCAGAAAAACACGGATTTAAGACCTATCTCTGCACAACAGACAAAGATATGTGTCAGTTAGTCGACGACCATGTCTTTTTACTCAACACGCGGAAAGAAAATTTGGTTGTAGACAGCGCTCAGGTCAGAGAGCTGCACGGCGTGCCCCCCGAGCAAATGGTCGATCTGCTCGCCCTCATCGGAGACTCCTCTGACAACGTCCCTGGCGTTCCTGGAATAGGGCCTAAAACGGCTGTTCAACTCCTTCAACAGTTTGGGTCCCTCGACAAACTCCTCTCTCATACAAGCCAAGTGGAGGGTGAAAAGAAACGCGCGTTGATCGAAGAGAACAAAGAGCTTGCTCGCATCAGTCGAGAGCTTGTCACAATCGACACGAAAGTAGAGATTCCGCACAAGGAAGAAGCGTACCAAATAGGACATCCCCACTACGACGACCTAAAAGCCTTCTACGGAAAAATGCACTTCAATTCGCTCCTAAAGGAGCTAGGAAATGTCCCTTCAGACGCCGGGAAAAAAGTGGAAGAAGTGCCCGTCAAATACCACCTCGTCGATACTCCAGATGAACTGCACACTTTAATCTCTCTCCTCAAAAAGCAAAAAGCGATCTCTATCGACACTGAGACGACAGGCACGCGGCCTCTCACTTCTGAGTTGGTAGGCATTGGGCTCGGGTTTGAACCGCACGAAGCTTGGTATATCCCCGTCAACGGAAATTTAGGCCTTTCCACAGTTCTAAAAGCAATCAAACCTATTTTAGAAGATAAGCAGATCGGTTTTTATGGACATAACATTAAATACGATTACCAGATCTTTGCCAATTACGACATCATCATTGCGCACATTTGTTTTGACACCATCTTGGCATCCTACCTCCTCAATTCGCACCAAAGAGTCCACTCGTTAGATGCGCTGACGCTCGAAAATTTTGGATACAATAAAATTCCGATCTCCGACTTGATCGGCAAAGGGAAAAGCACCATCACAATGCGCGAAGTCCCAATCGACAAAGTCAAAACGTACTGTTGCGAAGATGTCGACATGACGTGCCGACTGAAGTTAAAGCTAGAAAAAGAGCTCGATGAACGGGGGCTTACACATCTTTTGACGGAGCTCGAATTGCCTCTCCTCAAGGTGTTGGCACACATGGAACGCTTTGGGATCTATCTCGACGTCCCTTGTTTACAAAAGCACTCTGTCAGCATCACTAAAGAGATCGAAAAAATTGCCGAGGAAATTTATTCCCTCGCAGGAGAGGAATTTAACCTCAACTCCCCGAAGCAACTCAGCGAAATCATGCAGCACAAACTGCACATTAAACTGCCCAAGAAAACCGCTACGGGGTTTTCCACGAGCGCAGACATCCTCGAAGAGCTGCAATGGGACTATCCCATTGCCAAAGCCATCCTCCATTACCGCTCCCTTGAAAAGCTCCGCTCCACCTATATCGACTCACTTCCGGGAGATGTAAACCCTAAGACGCACCGGATCCATTGCACCTTCAACCAATCGGTCGCGGCAACAGGAAGGCTTTCGTGTCAAGATCCGAACTTACAAAATATCCCCGTACGCACTGAAGAGGGGCGCAAAATTCGGGAAGCGTTCCGTCCACAAATGAAAGGGTGGAGCTACCTTTCCGCAGACTATTCCCAAATGGAGCTAAGGCTACTGGCCCACTTGAGTGAGGATCCTAAACTCATCGCTGCCTTCCGGCACGGCGAAGACATTCACGCAGCAACGGCTTCAGCTATCTTCCACGTCCCTTTAAATGAGGTCACCAAAGAGCAGCGCAACCAAGCCAAAGCGGTGAACTTTGGAATCATCTACGGCCAACAGGCCTATGGCTTGTCAAAAGAGCTTGGAATCGAAATGAAAGAGGCCTCTCGCATTATCGACACCTATTTCAAGGAGCACCCTTACGTCCATCGATACCTCGAGCATAGCAAAGAACAAGCGAGAAAGACGGGCAAAGCGGTCACATTTACAGGAAGAGAGCGGTTGATCGGAGAGATCACGAGCAAAAACGCCCAGCTGCGTCTTTTTGCAGAGCGCCTTGCCCTCAACACCCCGCTCCAAGGGGCAGGAGCAGACATTATCAAAAAAGCGATGCTCATCATCGATCAAGCGGTTACTCAACAAAAACTGAAAGGATTCATGATTTTGCAGATCCACGATGAGCTCATTTTTGAGATTCCCGACACCGAAATAGAGCAATGGAAGCCTCTTGTGCAGAGCGCTATGCAGGAGGTCGTCCACCTCAAAGTCCCGCTAGAGGTCAACATCTCTCTTGGCAAAAATTGGAAGGAATGTTAATGTTACATAAGATGGCAGTCACTGGCGGTATCGCTAGTGGTAAATCGACCGCCACACGGATGTTTAAAGAACTAGGCGCAAGCGTAGCGAGTGCTGATGAAATCGTTCATCAATTATTGACCCCAAACACGACAATCGGTCAGAAAGTGATCCAGTTACTGGGTCGCAGCATTCTCACTGATAATGCAATTGACAGAAGTAAAGTCGCAAAAATCGTTTTCGCACAACCACCCTTACTACGCTCGCTAGAGTCCATTATTCACCCGGCAGTCCTAGATGAAATCGACAAGCAATACGATAAAATAAAACAATCTAACAATGTCACACTATTTGTTGCAGAAATCCCCCTGTTGTTTGAAATGGGAGCTGAAAAACGTTTCGATGCGACCCTTTGTGTCATCAGCAAATACGAAACCTGCATTAACCGTTTCACACAAAATGCCAAATTTACAAAAAATGAGTTCGATCAACGCATGAGTTACCAACTCTCCCCAGAAGAAAAGGCCAAACGAGCCACTTATGTGATCGACAACAACGCCTCGGTCAAAGACCTCTTTGAACAAATCAAATTAATTTACCATTCTCTAACTTAAGGAGCTTACGATTTAGATGAACCCTGAAAACCCCTCACAAGACCCCGCTTCGACGTACGAAGAGGGTTATACCAACGACAAAGAAGCACAAGATAATGCCCAGCCGCCGCAAGAACCCCAAGGCAATGTCGAGATTACAAAGATCGCTGAAATTCAGCGGATGAATATCGATCAGCTCAACCAATATGGGAAAAAAATCGGCTTAAAACACTTAGGATCGCTGACAAAATCGCAAATGGTTTTCGAAATCGTCAAAGCGATCTCTGAGCGTCCTAACGAACTCCTCTATGGAGAAGGGGTCCTCGAGATCCTGCCCGATGGCTTTGGCTTCCTCCGCTCCCCCAACTACAACTACCTCCCTTCCGCTGAGGATATTTACGTCTCTCCCGCTCAAATCCGCCGCTTCGACTTGAAAAAAGGGGATACGCTCTGCGGAACGATCCGTCCTCCAAAAGAAAAGGAAAAGTTCTTCGCCCTCCTCAAAGTCGATAGCATCAACGGCAAACCACCTGAGAAAGCACGCGAGCGCATTCTGTTCGAGAACCTGACACCGCTTTATCCCAATAAACGGATCGTCATGGAAACGACGAAAGATAAGCTCTCGATGCGCGTCCTCGACTTGGCAGCTCCTATCGGCAAAGGGCAGCGTGGGTTGATCGTTGCCCCTCCACGCACAGGGAAAACCATCATCCTTCAAAATATTGCAAATGCCATTGCCACAAATAACCCAGAGATCGTCTTGATCGTGTTGCTGATCGACGAGCGCCCCGAAGAGGTCACCGACATGCAACGGATCGTCAAAGGGGAAGTGATCGCTTCCACATTTGACGAACCACCAGAAAGGCACGTCCAAGTCGCCGAAATGGCAATCGAAAAAGCACGCCGCCTCGTCGAGCATGGGTATGACGTCGTCATCCTCCTTGACTCGCTGACACGCTTGGCGCGCGCGTACAACACCATCCAGCCGCACTCAGGGAAGATTTTGACCGGCGGTATCGACGCCAATGCCCTTCACAAACCAAAACGCTTCTTTGGTGCAGCCCGCAATATCGAACAAGGCGGCTCTCTCACCATCATTGCGACAGCCCTGATCGACACTGGCTCTCGTATGGACGAGGTGATCTTTGAAGAGTTTAAGGGTACCGGTAACATGGAACTCGTTCTCGACAGACGCCTTGCCGATCGCAGAACGTACCCCGCCATCGATTTGATCAAGAGTGGAACCCGAAAAGAGGAGCTACTCTACCATCCAAGCGAATTGGAAAAGATTTACCTCTTGAGACAAGCTGTGGCAGACCTCGCGACAATCGACGCAATGAACCTGCTGCTTGGCAGACTCAAGAAAACCAACAGCAACGTCGAGTTTCTCTTGTCCATGAAAGATTAAGGAACGCCTATGCGCAAAATCATCGCTCTTCTCGTGGTCGCTGCCGTGTTGGCAACGGCCTATTGGGTGTATCAAGAACAAGGGGGTGGAAATCCCCTCGCCTTTCTGAAACAATATGTGGAGAACGGGGAAGTTGCGACCTTTAAAGCGCGCTACACCCCTGAGCAGCTCATGGAAACGCACTACAAAGAGCTGCTTGCCAACGAAAATCACTCTTTTGAATCTTCTGAAACCAAATTTTACCCCTACCTCCTCATGGAGGTGAAGTACACACAACCCGATAAGCGCTCCCGCGAAGGTGTCTTGCTCTGGAGCCTAGTCGATGGGGAGATGGTGCTCAACACAAGCACGTGGGAAAAAACCCATGGGTATCGCGATGCCATCGAAGCTGGCGCTAACCGCAACGACTTTCGTCTGATGCAAGCGCTTGCAAAAAGCAAAGGGACCGCGAATAGCGAGCAGCTCGAAAAAGAACTCCACGTCGACAAAGAGATGCTCCAGAGTTGGATCGAGAGCGCTGTTGCTAAGCATTTGATCGTGAAAAGAGGAAGCGAATACCAACTCCATTTTCAAGACCCCAAATTGATCATCTCCCCTGAAACAAAAATGAGCGAAGGGCTCGTGAAAAAGCCTTACTCTTTCTCTCAGCGGCTGAGCAAGCGGTATTCCCAAAACCAGATCGAAAAGATCTCAAAGGCAGCGTTTGGGGACGACTTTACGATCCGCACCGCAACAGA
Source organism: Chlamydiota bacterium (assembly GCA_013287915.1). Taxonomy (GTDB): domain Bacteria; phylum Chlamydiota; class Chlamydiia; order Chlamydiales; family Parachlamydiaceae; genus JABDCX01. Next base: position 67,418 of record JABDCX010000005.1, on the reverse strand, counting down.
AGTGTTCCTCCCCACATATAAAATCAATGTTGTCAATCCCGATGGGTCGATCTCCTCTACCTGGTGGAATGCCATCACCGGCCAACTCATTCCAACCCGCATTGGAGAATAAGACGATGAAGATCCCTTCGATCGGCCTTGGAACGTGGAAGCTGAGCGGGGATGAATGTGAGCGCATTGTGCGGCAAGCGCTGGAACTTGGCTACCGCCACATCGATACAGCCGATGCGTATGAAAATCACCACGCGGTTGGAAAAGCGATCCGCTCCTTTCCAAGAGAACAGCTCTTTCTGACCACAAAACTCTGGTTCAACGACCTCGTCCCGGAACGGGTCCATCAAGCAACTGCACGCTTTTTAGACGAGCTGCAAGTCCCTTATATCGATTTACTGCTAATCCACTGGCCCAGTCCCGATGTGAACTTGATCGAGACCCTGCAAGACATGGTGAAACTCAAACAAGAAGGGGTCATCCGCGAGATTGGGATTAGCAATTTTGTCCGTTTCCACCTCAAGGAATTAGCTCCCCACCACTTCCCCATCCTCACCAACCAGATCGAGCTCCATCCCTACTACCAAAGAAGACCCCTTGTAAAGGCGTGCGAAGAAGCCAAGATCATCGTCACAGCGTATCGCCCTGCCGCTCAAGGAGCTTTTGAAGAGGATCCCGTCATGCAAAAAATCGGGAAAAAATATGGAAAATCCCCCACCCAAATTGCCCTCAAGTGGATCCATCAGCAAGGGATGGTCGTCATCCCTAAGGCCGCCAATCCCAAACATTTGAAAGAGAATCTCGCTATTCTCGATTTTACCCTCGATGCCGCCGACATGAAGGCGATCGATGCCCTAGACTGCGGCAAGCGCCTCTGCGCCCCGGAGGGCTTCCCCGTCTACGACGATTAGAGAGAATATTCAACGCAGAGACGCAAAGAGAAGGCGCAGCTTTCGTGCCCGTGCCCGCGGCTACCTGCTGCCACTACTTCGTAGTTGAGTTAAAAAATCGAATAATTAATCAATTATCTTGCATGATTTCAATAAATAATATATAATTCCACCTCATTATAAGAGGTAAAACGATGTCTAATCCAATTTCAGAATATTCACGAGTTGCTGGCACGGTCACGTACCTTGCCTCTCAAATCACGGCAGAAGGCCTCATCGCAGCCTCTTCAGCACTTGAGGCTGGGTTCTACGGCTCCTTAAAACTCAACTCAACCGATGATTACAAAGCAGTCAAATGGATCCGCAAATTTGCGGTTGAACACATCCGCGCCATTCAAACTCTTTTCAACACCGTCAACGCTGCCGCATCTCTTTATTACGCAAAGCGTCTCCTCACCCTTGCAGAGACCCGCTTCAACTTCTCAGCTTCAGCGATCATTTCCCTCCCATTCAAATTGCTCCTCAAGCACCCCTATCTAGCAGGCCCTAGTATCTTGGCTGCTTCAGCCGTTCTGACTGGAGGACTCTTGCTGTACTTCCGTCTCACTAGAACCCCAGAAAAAGAGATTCCTCCAGGACAGATCGTTGTCTCAGAAGGGAAAAGCACTGCCCAACAATTCGCCAAATTTTTCCATACGACCAAACTGGTTTGCAATTGTGTATTGCTGGCTCTTTCAAAAGGCTCCCCAGCACAAACGGTTGATCTGCCTGGTACACTCTATAGCATCCTACAGAACAGTCAAATCAAATGGATCCATTTCACACAAATCCAAAAATGCCCGCGGCCTGTGGATGTCGATCTCAACGGATACATTCAAAAAATCAAAGCAACATACAACATGTTGCAACTACCAGCCAATCCCAAAATAGACAATTCGGAAGGATGCGGCATCTGTTACGAATCAAATAGGGTCTTGGAGAGCGCATTATGTGCAAATCACATTTTTTGCCGCTCCTGTCTCGAAGCAGAAGTCAAAAATAAAAATAAAACCATTTTAGATGGGGCCCGTTATACATTATTCGAAACCAAGCATTACACCAATAACGCCCCCACACACACTACCTATTCCTATCAGTCTACTCTTCAAGAAGGGCAAATGCCCCGATGTCCCCTGCTTTGTGAAATTCCTTTACAAAACTATTGCGACCTCTCGATCACGAATTCTACACGTGGAACCCTCACTACACACCCAGATGTTGAGGGAGATGTATCAAAGAAATCACACAAGCAGTCCGCTCAACTGCTTGCGCAACTGTCTGCCACCTACAGCATTGTGCAGGCAGGACTTGCCTACCTACAAACCTATCCTCAATTGGCAGCATCTATCTACAAAATCCAGTGCGTGATGGGGGTCGTAGACTGTTTTGCTCTGTTGGGAACTGGAATCGCCTTGAGCACGCGGGTTACAAAAAAATGGGGTGTAAATCTCAAAAAATCGATGAGCGCTAGAATCGGTTTGATTGCAGCTGTCATAGGAACGGGGGCTATCTCCCATTTTTCGATGCTGCAGATCAACGCGTATTTAAAATCTGCTATCATCCTCAAGGATGTTTTGAGCAAGCTTCCGATTGATGCCGACCAGCTCAAGAACATTTCTGCTTCTTGGAACGCCCCGTTCTCCCATCAGACGTTGCAATGCCTCTTTCTCAGTCGGATTGCGACAAGTGTGGCCAGCGCTTATTTTGCAAAAAATCGCCAAATGCATTTTCTCGCTGCCGCTGCCCAAATGTTTGCTCTTGCTGGACTGTCGAGTCTGAGATGGATCGAATTCCAACAAACCTTCAACTGGCCCTTAAAGACCTTTATAAACCAAGGAGCCATCCTCAGCGAGAACGTTAAACCTAACTCAATCAGAGAGTTGATTGTAGCTTCTCAGTTTCTAGTCAGCCGTTTCCAGGCAATCGATGCCACTCGTCTGCAAGCGCAGCTCCAAGCGATTTACAACTTTACGCAAAAGGCTTTCGAAAACAGCTCTTGGAACAGCTTCTGGGCTTGGCATCAGGTGGGAAATGTTAGCTACTACCTCCCCCACTATGCAATCCGATTGCAAAACAATGTGATGGAAATCGCCAGCCACTTAGTCCCCCCTCACTTCTGGGGCCGTACCCTTTCGATCTGGGATAGAACCGAAGGCAGGGCCATCGCCCAGATCCTTTAAGAGCCTTTCCCGCTGTGAATTCTTCGAGGAGACTCGAAAGATTTTCGAGCGAGTTTACCCCATCCGCCCCGAAACTCATATCGGTTTTGATATGGGTGAGGGACGGTGGGGTAAAATCGCCGAAAAGATTTCAGAGGATCGTCGAAGAGGCACAGCGGGAAAGGCTCTTTAAATTGGATTATTGACACTTTGGGCTAACCTGTGTTATAGAATTTCTTTCAATCAACACAGAGGAAGGTTTAGATGTCGGTTCCAATGGCATGTCGGTCAAAGGTTGTCGATGCGGTCTTGTTTCTAGGATCGCAAGTCACCCCCCAGAAAGGGTCATTGCTGGAACTGCTGCACTTGAGGCTCCTTTTTATGGCTGCCTCAAAGTCAATCCAAATCAAGAACCTGCAATCGTCCATTGGATGCGCGATACTACTGCCGAATACATCCGCGAAGTCCAAACCCTTTTTAATCTGGTCAATGCGGCAGCAAGTTTGTATTACGCCAAGCGTTTTTTAGAATCGGCCAATTCTCGCTTCTACTTCGCTGCCACTCTCCCCCCAAAATCTCACGCGCCATCTTCCACTTGCTCTCGCAACAGCTTCAATTGGGGCACTCATCTTACACAATTTCCTCTCCCATTCATGCCTAAAGAACCCTGAGCCAAAACCTGGCGATGTTTTGACATCTGAAAGCACATACCGCACACAAACACTTGCTAAAACACTCCACACGACTAAACTCATCTTGAATGCTGCATGGGGAGTCTTCTCACGAGATCGGATGGCTCAAGTTTTCGATCTCTTACAAACCGGTTATAGCTATGCGCAAAATCTCAAGGTAAATTGGCTCAAATACTCTTGGGTAGGCGACACAGATAAACCGGAATTTACAGGCAATGGGATCGAGGCAGTCTTCGTTACCTATTCATTCCTCAGGCGACCAGTAAACGATCCTCCAGTCGACGAATGTGGAAGTTGTTTCGAAGATGCAATTAAGAAAGATGTCGCATGGTGCTCAAATCACCTGTCTCACCTCGAATGCGTTAAAAAAACGCTGGCTTCTCCCACGCGCACCGGCAGAATTTTAAATAAAAGTCGCTTTCAAGCTATTAGAACAAGTTATCACCCAAGTGCCCCTTTGTTGGGTTATCGAGTCACCCTCAATCCTGAGAATGTGCAAAATTGTCCAACTTGTAGACGCATTCCACCAGCTAGCAGCTACGACATTCAAGTCAAAAATAAAACAGGTATTTTCGAGAGCACAGCTGCAATTGGAGAGACAGACCCTGCTCTTCTTCAATCAAAGGCCCATGCTGAGAAGATGGATATGCTTATAGAAAACCTCGTTGCAGCATATAGCATTGTACAAGTTGGTCTGGCCTATCTACAAACCTATCCACAACTTGCTGGAACCATCTACAAAATTCAGTCTGCGATGATTTTGATCGATTTATGCTCCCTTTTTGCTGTAGGCGTCACCTTAAAAAAGCGGGTTGCAAGCAAATGGGAAGAAGGCTTTCAAAATCCTCTCATGAACAAGATCCTCTTCCCAGCAGCCGTTACAATGACCTTCGCCTTCTCGTATTTTGCGGTATTCCAACTCAATGCGTATTCAAAATCTACCCTCATTCTAAAAGATCTCGTGAGCAAGCTGTTGATCAATCCCGATCCGTTGAAAACCCTTTCTGCTGAATGGACATCGCCGATCAGCCACACGCTGCTGCAGTCTCTCTACATGAGCCGCGTGATCGGGAGCTTGGCGCTTGCTTGTTTCACAGAAAATCGCCGAGCAAACATCGTGAGCGCAGTTGCACAGCTTTTGAGTCTCGCGGGTCTTTCCAGCTTAAAATGGATCGAATTTCAACAAAGGATTGGCTGGCCGCTTTGGGCGATTGTCGCCCCAGGCAAAGGGGTCTTAAGCAGCAATCTAAGGCTCAACTCAGTCAGTGAACTCACCCTCACCTCTCGTTTTCTTGTCGCCGGTCAATATGCAAACGATTCGAACCACTTGCACGACACCCTCCAGTCGATCAACAATTTCGTGCGAAGGACTTTTGATCACAGCTCTTGGGATAGTCTTCGACTCGATCAGGAAGAGTGGATACGCCACCCTCACTTTGTCGTTCACTTGCAAAATAAGATGATCGAATTCGTCGGCAAAACGGTTGCCCCTTTCTTCTGGGATCATCATTTATCGCTACTCAATAAACATGATACGCCAGCAACCGTAGACTTAAGACATTTAATTTTAACTTGACATTTTTGCGAAAGTGTTCAAGAGTATTTCCGTGGTGACTAACGCATGACCTCAACAATTTAAACAAAAATAAACAAAGGAGTCTCAAATGTCATTTGTCAATACATGCACCCAAGCATGCGCCCAAACACTCACAAAGCTGTGTGATGCTGCTTTTCCAGCAGTCGCAGCTGGTGCAGTCGTCGGTTCTCTTGGTGCGTACGCTGTGAATTATTGCAATGAAAAAAAAGCAGCAGCAGCAGCAGCGGCAGGAACACAATCTACACCAGCACCAGCAACAGTAAAGTACAATCTCTTTGCTTCTGCTGCAGCTGTGGCATTGACTACCTACGTAGCTAGTGCAAGCAAGACGATCGATTTCAGCTCTATTACAAAATACAGCTTGGTCAATCTCTCAGCTTCTTATCTCCGTACAGCAGCTGCAGCTCTCTTGGGCCTGAAAGCCGCTCAATGTACCTATAGCTATGTAGCAAAGCAAGGCGAAGGTAAAGAGACGTACATGGCGCTTGGCAAGCTATTTGCTGCTGCAGCAACGGCAAGCCTCATTGGTTTTGGCATCAAAAAAATAGCCTAATCGATTGTTACTTACGACCACGGGCGTATGCTCGTGGTCTCTCTGTCGAAGTGAGCGACCTCGTGTTAACCCTCTCGCAGACTAAAGCGAATCAAGCTCGTCCAACTTTGTGATTCTCTTCATATATCTTGTTGTTCTTCGCGTCTTTGCGCCTTTGCGTTAAACTTATTGATACTGATTAAACGCAAAGACGCAAAGGCGCAAAGAATACATTCCCAGCCAGTTATGCTACTTTTCTAATCGTTATGGGTACTATGCCTGAAGACCTCGAAAAGCCCGCGGTTCAGTCGCGTGTGACGGGCAAAAGGATCGTAAATGTCGATCCTTTGCCTGGTTCTGAAACGACAGAAATCTGCCCAAAGTGCTTGTGGATGATCGTCTGTACGATAGAGAGACCAAGCCCAGAGCCTCCCATCCTTTGGGAACGGGCTTTGTCCACAGTGTAGAAACGCTCAAAGATGCGCTCCTGATCGGCATGCGGAATGCCGATGCCCTGATCGGCAATTGTGATTTTCAGATGGGCCGGCTCCTTTTCGATGTGGATGGCGATCTTTGCCGGAGGGGTGGAGTACTTGGCGGCGTTCTCGATCAGATTCTTCAATGCCATTTCCATCAAATATGGCTCGGCCAGCAATGTCATCTCCGCTTCTTTTGGCTCCTTCGTCATCGCGATCTGTGCATCGGGAAAGAGCTCACGTACCTGGTCGCAGCAGGTGAGAATCAATTCATTGAGATCGCATTCGATGAGGCGGGAAAGGGGGATATTGTCGACGTCGGACAATGTGAGCAAGTCGCGGATCAACGTCGTCATCCGCATGCAATTGTTCATGATTTTGCCGGTAATTTCCTCTGTGGTCTTTTGGGGCAAGCTCGGGTTGTCGTGCAGCGTTTCGGCAAACCCGCGAATAATGGTAATCGGCGTCTTCAACTCGTGAGAGGCGTTGGCAATAAAATCTTTGCGCATCTCTAGGAGCTTATAGTGAGCCGATTTATCTTGCATCACGAGCACAGCACTCTTCTCTTGCTTAAGGGGCACCGCTACGATATCAAAATAGGTTGTCACGCCCCGTTTCGTAATCGTTATAGTATCGGTGACAACCCCTTTCGTCTGTTGGCAGCGCATGAGAAATTCCAAGCCGTTAGGGAGATCCACAGTAGAGAAGTGGCGGCCGATCAGCTCTTCTCGACTCTTTCCCATCATTTTCAATGCCATCGCGTTCACATAGGTGACGTGCATCTCTTTGTCTGTAGCAATCACCCCTTCGACAAGCGATTCGAGGATCGCTTGCTTCTGGTTTCTCTCTTCTGTCAGGGTATCGATATTCTTTTGGATCTTCGAAGAGAGAGAATTCAGCGTGCTGGCGAGTTTGCTGAACTCGTCGGAGCGATTGGAGGGCTTGAGATGGATCTCAGGGATAGTCGATTGCGTCTCTTCCTCATATGAAGAGACAGCCTCGGTGATCTGTCGAATAGGGCTTGTCAAACGACTCATGATAAACCAGGTGATCAAGCTGAAAAAAAGTAAAATTAACGAAGTTACTGAGAGAAATCCTAACTCGGTATCGCGCGCCAAATCGTTGAAGTACTTGAAGGGAAACGCTGTGCGGATCACATACGTCTTGCCGTGAAAATCAAACGCTTTTGCGACATAAATAAAATCGAGGTCCAAAATTTTGGAATAATCTTCTTGGTACCCAAGCCCCTTTTCAAACGCTTCATTCACCTCTGGATGATTGACGACGTATTCTTGGCTAAATTGTGTTCCCAAGACCCGCTTCGTATGGGAATCGTAGAGAACCTTTTTTTCATTGGTGATCAGGCTAACACGAAAAAAAGATCTGGTGCTTTAACGACTTCAGGCGACGCACAAGTGCGTCGTTATCGGAGGCTGTGCGCAAATCGCGGATCAGCTCGTCGGCGCGCTCAGTCATCGACTGGATTGCAATCGCTCTCACCATCCACTGTGAAATGGGAAAAGTCAAGAGGATGCAAATGAGAAAAAGGAGCGCGTAGGTAAAAAATATCTTTTGTCGAAAACTAAACAACGCGCACTCCATGGGGTCGCTTGGTTAGATCGACATACCCCTCTTCTGTGATCACAACTGTATCTTCAATCCGCACGCCCCCAATCCCAGGCAAATAAATCCCCGGTTCAACAGTGACGACCATCCCCTTTTGCAGCTTTTGAGAGGCGTAAGGAGGCACATTTTTAAGAACGGGCAGCTCATGCACGGCCAAACCAACGCCGTGCCCTAAGCCGTGGTTAAAGTGTTTAGCGTGCCCTTTTTTAGCAATGTAATCGCGCGCCGCGGCATCAACTGTGCCAATCGTTACACCGGCTTTGCATTGCTGAAGAGCCCTCTCTTGAGCCTCTTGAACGATCTTGTGGATGGCAAGGAGTTCGGGCTTTGCCTTCCCAAAAAAGAGGGTGCGCGTCATATCGGAATGGTAATGGTTCAGTGTTACACCAATATCGATCAAGACAATGTCGCCATTGCGCAGTTTCCTTGCCCCTGAACGGTAGTGGGGCATGGAGCTATTCTCTCCAAAAGCAATGATCGGCGCAAAAGCAGAGCCGCAAGCCCCGTGCCTCTTCCAAAAGATCTCCAGCTCCATCGCGACTTGCTCTTCTGATATCCCCTCGACCAACAGAGAACAGGCGTAATCGTACCCTTTAGAGCCTAGAAGGGCTGCTTTTTTCAATGCCTGCAGCTCCTGAGGATCTTTCACAGCGCGCAGCTGAACAACGGGAGCGTCAAGTGAAACAAGTGCGACACTCTTTTTCAACGCCCTTTTGTATTTCTCATATGTTTGATAGGTGGTCGCAGCGCCATCAAAACCGAGGCGAGCCACTTTCACAATCTCTTCTAAAGGCGTATTGAGCAGTCGCACCGGGAAAGGGGAGTGTTTTTGACACATTTCTGTGTAACGCCCATCGACGAACAGGGTTGTTTTCGAGCCGACTAAAAGACGCCCTGTACTGAGTGTTAGGCCTGTCAAATAGTAAAGATCAATAGGATCTTCGATCAAGCAGGCTTCACACTCTGGTTTGATCGCTTTCAATAAAGCCTGGACGCGCTGGTGGTATAGATTTTTAGTCCTCATAAAATCGCTTTGCAATCTCCTCAATCGATAGGAACACCACGATCGGCTTGCCTTGCGGGCACGTCGTGGAATTTTCACATTTTCCCAATTGGTCAAGCAGCGCTTGCCCTTCGAGCAGAGTCAGTTTTTTCTTCGAAGAGATCGAGCGCCTATTCATTGCGATCGCCATCTTGCGCGCACGCTCATTTACCCCTGCATCACCCGGTTCAATGTCGCTGTTCAAAATTTCTAAAATCAAGGTTCGGACATCTTCATTTTGCAACAAATCTGGAATCGCATCAATCAAGAAGGTGCGCGGCCCAAACTCTCTGATTTGAAAGCCAACGCGCTGCAGATCGGGAAGCAACGTGCGCAACTGCGCGGCTTCTGCTGCCAAAAGCTCGACTGAATGGGGCACCAACAAGGGTTGCAGAGGGAATTTCTTCCCTTGCATGCCAGCTAAACAGATCTCATACAAAATCCGTCCGTGTGCCGCTTTTTGATCGATGAGAGACATTCCAGCGCCATTCTCTGCACTGTTTTCGGCGACTAAATACCCTGGCAGCGCCATCACAGCCCGCAAAGAGGTTGGCTTTGTTTTTACAACAGTTTCGTAGTTGAACAGCTGCGGAGTAGTAGAACGAAAGGCTCTTTCCGGAAAATAAGATACAGCTTTCTCATTAAATGGCAACGGCGAGCGGACCGCTTCGGCAAAAAACGGGGCTGATCTCTAAATCTGGGATATAGGGAAAGGGAGCGGGGCGCATTGTCGTTTGCTGCAAAGAGGCTTGAACTGCTTTGGCGATTTGTTCCCGAAAGAGGGGCTCTTGACGCAAACGCACTTCCCGCTTTTGGGGATGCACATTCACATCGATCATTGTACCTGGAACCTCCATGTGGAAGACAAAGACAGGATAGCGCGCGGTCGCTAAAGCAGGGCCGTACCCCTCCTTGACAGCAAAAGAGACCAAAGGGGAAACGACGGAGCGCCCATTGATAAAGAGCCACTGTCCGGTGCGATTGTGTCGCGTATCACTCGGCAAACCGATAAATCCTTTGAGCGTGCACGCCTCACCAACATGCTCTAAATAGCGGCCATTGTCTGCCACTTCCCGCCCCAGCAGATCGGTCATCCGCTGCTTGAGCTGTTCCCTGAAAGGAATTTCCCTCTTGACGCGTGGTTTGGATCTCCTTTTTCCCATCGATCAACAACTGAAATTTGAGCGCTGGGTATCCCAGTGCAATTTTGGTGATCATTTTTTACAATCTCATTGCCATCGACAGCCGGAGATTTGAGAAATTTGCGTCGGACCGGAACGTTGAAGAAAAGGTTTTTCACTTCGATCGAAGTACCCGTGGGACATGCCACATCGGCGACTCGGCTGATTTTTCCTCCCTCGACAGCCACCAAAGTTCCTTGATCAGCTTGAGGAAGGCGTGTCAAAAGCGTAAATTGGGAAATCGAAGCAATCGAAGGGAGCGCTTCACCCCGAAACCCCATCGTCAATACCCCTTCAAGATCATCGACGCTTTTGATCTTCGAGGTCGCATGCCGCTCTAAACAAAGAAGCGCATCGTCGCGATTCATCCCAGACCCATTGTCAGTCACGCGGATGAGCTGCCTTCCTCCCCCTTTAATCTCGATGACAATTTCCGTAGCACCCGCGTCGATCGCATTTTCGACGAGCTCTTTGACAACAGAAGCGGGATTCTCGATCACTTCTCCGGCAGCGATCTTGTTGATCGTATCCTCTGTTAAGACGTGGATTTTCGAGCTCATAGTTCCTCTAAACTTGGAAGGACAAAAACATCCGCAATTTCATCGAGGTTCCCCACAACGGGCGCCGCATCGATCTCGTAATAATAATCCCCTTCCTTCAGGGGGTAAACATGGGTGACAGTCGCCACGTGAAAACCCTTTGGAAATACGCCATCCATTCCCGTTGTGACCAAAAGATCCCCTTTGCAGATGATGGGGACAGGCACGCCTCCACTCTTTTTGTTGCTCTCGACACCGGTACGTAGATCGCGCGAGGGGCTGAGATCATCGGAAAAATCGGAATTAAATCCGACCCCTTTTAGCTGATGGCCATGTGTGCGCCACAGAGGCTGGCCACAACCGTGAATTTCCCCTTTGGCAAGATACAGCTCCTCCCCCGATTCTGTCTTTCTCATCACCCGCACGGAAGGGACGAGTCCCGCATCGGTGACCAGCCGGACACGCGATCGCTTTGCTCCCACCTCATCGACGACGCCCACAATCGCATTTCCAATCACAACGGGGCTGTTCTTTGCGACGATAGAGACTCCTAACGCGGCATTTGTTTCGGTTCCCACGTTGATCCAGCACGATTCATCCCAAAATGCCGCAGAGCGGTAGATGATCTCTGCAGGCAGAGCTTTGAGTTGCAAAAGGAGATTGAATCGGTGCCAATAGCGTGTTTTGATCGGGTCGACGTCGTCATGGGCGACCACACCTAATTGCTTTAACTCTTCCAGAAGGGCAATTTCGCGCCGCACCATTTCTTTAATCTCATGAATCTCCACGCGCAGGTGTCGATTTTCATGTACGACTTGCTCATAGGCAATGGCCGAAATCCCGTTCCCCTTCTCCCCTTTTGTTCCCTTCAAAGAGTGCCATAAAGGCGCCACCAAAGCAGTTGCACCGCTCCGGATTTTTTCAGACGCTTTTGTGGTGAGGCTCAACAAACAGAGCAGCAAAAAACCCAACACAAAATAGATGCGCATTCGGGGGGTGTTCATGAACGTGTCACTGCCAATATCGAATCGATCACATAATCGATGTTGTGTTGATTGAGCCCAGCGACATTCACTCGTCCCCGCGCGGCCGTGTAAATCGCATACTCACTCTTGAGCTTTTCCACTTGTGCATCGCTCAAGCCTAACAAGGAGAAAAAGCCGTGTTCTTTTTCAATGAAGCTCCATCTCTTGGGGTCCCCCTTAGACATCAACTCCAAGGCAAATAGGTGGCGCATCTCGTGCGTCCGCATGCGCATGTTGGCTAAATCTTCGATCCACCCTTTTTTGAGTTCTGGAGAAGAGAGAATGGCCTCGACGATTAAAGCACCATGGCGCGGAGGATTGGAATAGTTGGAACGGATCAGCTGTCGCACTTGACTTCCGATTGACTTTACAAATGAAGAGCTCTCACACACGACTGTGAGCAACCCGACCCGCTCTCCGTAGAGACCAAAATTCTTCGAATAGGAACTTGTTACCAACAACTCATGCCCCTGTTCGACAAACAACCGGACAGGAAATGCGTCTTCTTCAATGCCTCGATCAAACCCTTGATAGGCAAAGTCAAAGAAGGGAAAGACTCTCTGTTTTTTGAGCAATTCGGACAACGCCTTCCATTGATTGCCATCGAAATCGATCCCTGAAGGGTTGTGACAACAGACGTGGAGAAGGATGGCACTGCCAGCCGTCATCGCCTTCACATCTTCGCATAGGGCAGAAAAATCGACTTGATGCTTTTCCCCATCGTAGTACCGATAGGTCTTCACAGCCAATCCGGCACGGGTGAAAATCGCCTTGTGGTTTGCCCATGTGGGAACTGGGACGTAAATCTCTTTGAAACCGCCCTGCACCAACACCTCGGCTCCGATCCGAAGTGCCCCTGCTCCCCCTAATGCTTGAGCGGCAAAAAAACGCCCATCGATCTGCTGCTTCTTTTGCGCTCCAAACACCAGATCAACACACGCCTGGATAAACAGCGGCGACCCATCAATCGGTGCATACTCCTTATCTTTTTCGGCACGCAGCAACTTCTCTTCAGCGGTGCGCACGCAGGGAAAAACATAAGGGAGCCCCTCATCGTCGAGGTACGATCCCACGCCAAGATTTACTTTATTCGGCCTTGGGTCTGCCTTAAAAGCAAGCGGAAGGGAGAGGATCGGATCTTCAGGCAAAAGTGCCATTTCATCGAAAAATGACATGCGTCATCCACATCTTAGGAAAAAGGAAATGATTGGAGCGTAACGGGGTCGAACCGTTCACCTCAACAATGCCATTGTTGCGCTCTACCAGCTGAGCTAACGCCCCTTAAGGACCGATACAAACATACCCCATCGCCTAATTATTATTCAAACCCAACCTACGCCAGGAGTTTGGACATTTACCTTTTCGTGCCCGTGCCCGAATTCTATGCTGTGTGACTTGTTATAAAGAGAATGACTTGATAGATGCCGATGGTGAGGATTGCTCCGGCGGGCACTGTGACGAGCCACGAAACAAAGATGAATTGCGTTGTACGCAGGTCGAGGGCCTCGATCCCGCGGGCAAGCCCGACGCCGATGACCGAGCCCACGAGAGTGTGGGTGGTTGAGATCGGCAACCCTAGGCGCGAGGCGAGCAAGATCGTCGCCGCCGCGCCAAATTCGGCCGAAAAGCCGCGCGTGGGCGTGAGCTCTGTGATCTTTTTGCCGATCGTTTCAATGACGCGCCATCCCCAAGTGGCCAAACCGACGACAATCCCAAGACCACCTAACCCAAGCGCCCATGTGGACACAGTGGAATGCACTGCAATGACGCCGGTATTGAGGATGTTGATCGCCGCAGAAAGGGGGCCGATCGCATTGGCCACGTCGTTAGCTCCATGGGCAAATGCCATCAAGCAAGCACTCATGATCTGCAGATACCCAAAAATCTTCTCCACAGTGGCATACTCTTCACACTCGTGACCTTTTTCTGAGCGGGTCTTGAGCGTGTCGTTCAAAGAACTCACCCCTTCGATCAACTCATTTACCTGGTAGTGGATTGCGCCTTCCGATGCCAACTGCACCTGCATCAGGTGCTTGCGCGCTTTATCTAACTCCCGCGCAAGCTCTGGATGGTATACAACAGCTTGCGCCTTCAAGGTCGTATCGCCCATGCGCCGAACGCACAAAAACGCAATCGCATAGCCTAGCGCCCCGATCGCTGCACTCATCAGAGTTGATTCGAAGAAATTAAGATGCACATCGACGTTGCTCAAGCCCTTATAGAGCATGACCAACGAAAGAACGAACAAAACGATAAAACAGATCGGCGGGGTAATTCTCTTGGCAGCTGCTACGGGGTCGCGCACATAGAAGATCCGCTTCCTGAGAAAGCTGAAAATGGCATATGACAATATCCCCCCAATAAAAGGGGAGAGGATCCAGCTCGTTGCGATGAAGGAGACGTTTTCCCAATAGATCGCGTCCATCCCGCCAGCAACGACCCCAAACCCAACAACCGCCCCGACAATCGTATGGGTCGTAGAAACGGGCCACCCAAAATAGGAAGCGATCTGTAGCCAAATGCCTGCAGAGAGGAGCGCTGCTAACATTCCATAGACGACAATCATGGGGTTTTTAAAGATGGAAGCGTCGACAAGTCCACTTTGGATCGTCTCCGACACGTGGGAGCCAAATAAAAAGGCGCCAGAAAACTCCAAAATTGCAGCCAAGATCACAGCTTGCCGCAACGTCAACGCACCCGATCCGACCGATGTGCCCATGGCGTTTGCCACATCGTTTGCGCCAATGTTCCAGGCCATGTAGGCACCGGCAATCACCACACAAATCAGAAGGGACATTTCCAGCGTCATAGGGCCCCTCCCTTACGTATTCGAAACCAATGTCATCCGAACCCGCAGCGCCAAGTTTTCGGAGAGATTCGATAGCGCAGCAATAGATTCGCAAATTTTCTGCCATAAATGAAAGGCAGTATAGCTCATCGTATCTTCTGCCTGAAACATTTTTTTAAGGAGGGTTCTCTGCACAAGGTCCACTTCATGCTCTTGAAACGACACCTTCTCGACCATCGCTCGCACCTTCTCAGCTTCGATCCCCCCAAATGAGGATTCCAATAACTCGTGCATCTCGCGGATGATCTCCCGCGCCCCCTCAAACGCCTCGAGATTTTTCTTCAAAAAATCTTTAAACTCTCGGCTAAAAAGCTGCGGCAAACTCAGCTGCTTTAGCGTCACCAACACGGCAATATCTTCTGCTCGGTCGGCGATCTTGTCTTGCGTATGCAAAATCTCAAGCAGATGGGAGCGATCGATCGGCAAAAATAGGCTCTTTGGCAGATGGTTGCGGATGTCGTTTTTAATCAGATCTGCCTGGTGCTCTACCTCGCAGATCTTATTCGACAGCTGCTCTACCGTTGCGTAATCCCCCGCCTCGATCGCCTCGAACAGCAACGGCAGCAGGTGGACGCAGTCCGATACCTTTTGCATATGCGTTTGCAACGGCGCAAAAGGCGACTTCCCAAAGAGATTTAAAATGGTTCCCAACATCGGCCCACCTCCTCACGATGAAAGATAATACCGATTTGCCCAATGTTTTACAACTTCATCACGTATCGGAAGAATTTCTTGCCCGTTGCCTCGTGAGAGAGGTAGTGGAACACGATCGTCGGCTCCCCCCGTTGATTTGTTCAATCTCAAACTGAAAGTGTTCAGCAAATGCAAGAAATGCTTGTAAAGAGATACGACCGACGTTTTCCGCCTGCTTCACTAATCGCTTCTCATTTTGTCTCGTTTCAAGCGCTTTCAATGCACCATCGATCGCTTGACGACCAGCTCCGTGATCTTCAAATTGCGAGATCAAAATAAAGTCGTTATGTGTCTCATCCTTTAGGAACGCCACAGCTGTTTGGGGCTCGTCATTCCCATCGAAGAAAACGAATCCCCCAATCCCGAACAACCCTTCGGCAATGGCAGCCTCTTTCGTTTTGCCTGCTTGAGTTAAAATTCCCACCAATTTTTCAGCTAAGTGAACAAACTGGAAGCTGATCGGGTAGTCCTTCGCATAGACGGGATAGGCAAATGCCATTTTAGTACACGTACCTGGCAAGTTAAACGCCTGTCTAATTCTATCCCCAATCGCAAATTTTGGAGATAAAATTGGCGATTTGCTGCCGAGCAAGTCGTTTGTTAACCAATCCTGCTCTTTGAAATTTAAATCTAACCTCCCAAAATGGAACGGAAGAATGGGCAGTACTTGAGCCAAACGGGTTAAAACAGTGACCTCGTTTTTCGGAGTCACTGCACCCCACGTCACTTTCTCCGGAGCAATCTGGTAGACGTTGTGGTTATCCCACTTTTTAGGAGCTCCAGAAGAAGGAACGACAAAAGCCTTTTTGCAAGATGTACAGACCTTAGCAACCGTTGGACTTGAGATACAAGGGCCACAATAGACCGAATCTCCACAAGGAAGCACGATCTCAGCCTTATGTGTACACCCCTGTGTTGCACAGTTTTTGCTTCCATTCACATCTTTTACGGTCTTTGTTGTACTCACATATTTAGTAGTTGTGCCTGCAGAGACAATCGAATAGAGATGAGCTTCATCAAAGCCTATCCTCTGAGGTGGAAACTCGAAAAATGGTCTTGCACGTTTCACATATCTTTTGGAGTTGAGGGTTAGTGACACAGGTGTGACAGAAAACCGTGTGTCCGCATGGGAGTGTCATATTCGCCTCTCCAAAACAAATCGAACATGCCGCTGCTTGCATATCTTGGTGTGCAGTCTTAATCGTTGGATCTAGCTCATCGATAAAATACCGATTTTGCAGTTTCTCAACTGCCTCACTGACATCCACGACAGGCATGATGAACGCCTTGCCATCCTTGTCGAGATAGGCAAATGCCCCATTGGCTGCAAAAGAGCCATTAACACCATAATTCTGCCCCTTTCTAACATCACTTGTGTCTTCCCGTAACCATTTCTTTGCATGGACAATCATGGGATCCTTGGGAGGCAACCACTTGAAATACCGAATTCCACTGTCATACAAACCGCCAAATGTCACAGGCCTCATTTGGAAAGCTTGAGAAGGATCTCGTACCCACTGTTGTAATGTCGTTTGGAATTCGCTTTGATCCTGCCCGGCAGCAGCTCTTCTAGCAGGCAGTTCGACCATTTCCCCGAATGGGAGAAACTGACCAGGCAAGATTTGGTTAGGATCGAGAACGCTGATTCCCTGAATTTCTCGGTCAAACTTAGTTTCTGCAGAATAGGTTTCATCGTCTTCTTCGTTCTTCCATTCGCCCTTAGAAAAACTAAAACTGCGGTCGGTGGGATCTTCGCTCCGAAAATACTTCCCCGAATAGTAGATGTAGAAGCCATAAAGGAGCGCACTAATATTGCGCTGCGATAACCCCTCCTCACCCTCCACCTTGCCTGTCATCAGATCATGCACGTTTTGGAGTTCATTCCCATCTAGCTTCTGACCGTTTCTGTAAATTGTGGCTGGATAGGCCCATTGAAAATAGGTCTTATGCTGACTTGCCTTAACCCCAGCTGCTTTTTGAGTCTCCGCATCGATTGTAATCTCAGATTCGGGTGAAAATAACACTTGGAAAGTCAGACCATGTTTCTGCCCAAATAAGGCAATTGGGCTATTCTTCGCAAATTCTCCAAAGAACGACCCATCAGCATTTGGTTGTTTGGGATTCAGTTTGAGATTCACCTGTTTCCCCAACTTTACCTTGAAATACCCAACGATATTGGACAGCTTAGTAAAACCAAAGTTCGCAACTTTCATGATCAGCTGATCATTTTGAATGGCCGCAATCTGACTCGATCTATAATCCTTAACCAATTGTCTCGCATGCGCTTGAATTACCCCGAGCTGGACCGGAGACTCATCATCGTCCCCAGTTGTTGCGATTGCTCCTGGTGCTGAAGAAGCGCCAGTGGAGCCCACACCATCATCATCGGCATCTGTGCTGGCCACCGCCATCGTTTGCAGGGTCAAAGCAAGTTCTGCAAACTCTTTTGGAAGAGCCTGCTTTGAGCTGATACATCTTTGAATCGCTTCCAGGTTCTCTTTTTCTTGTTTTTATATGCGTTGGCATCTGTCCTTGAACAGCATTTACCCGAGCCAAAACGATACTAATTATAGCGAAACACTTCGGATGGGTGGTTGGATTGTTTTGCTGGTAGCTCTTCAGAACCTCAAGGATCCTGCTGCTCATTTCCTGATCCACGACATCCCAGAGCACGTCTGCATTTTGCGCTAGGGAGAGGTTAGCGGTTCCCGTTAAACGCACCTGCTTTCTATCAATCGTCATAGCTGTAAAGGTGTAGTTCACCGAAAAGCCATCAGCCTGCGGAACGGTAAGAACTTGGGTTTTTTGGGCCTTTCAAGCTCCCTAATCCGCGCGGTTGGCCTACACTCACTTGGCCTTCCCCCTGTTGGCAAACTTGAGTGGTTGCCAAGAGCGATCGACATGTTTGTCAGATAAGTAGCAGCAGTTGCAACCTCGCACGCGGCCTTCACGATCTGACTGAAAGAACGATGCCCTTCTGCATACTGACTAGAAGCTGCACCAACGTCAACCCTACTCATCTTATGGTAAACGCTTCCCGGCAGCAATTTGCCGTCAACAGCAGTTACAATTTTACGTAAAATATTGACATCATGCCCCTCAACACCTACGGAAATAAATTTCACCTTTTTTTGTTTCCAAATCGTCTGATCTGAAGAAATGTCCTGAGTAAAAGAAGAATTCTCTCCATCCGTTAAGAAAACGACAGTTGTTGTGATAGCATCTTGAATTGTTTCAACAATTCTTGTAACTGCTTGAACAGCGTGGATGATCTTGGTATCACATCCCGTTGCATGCAAACTTTGCACCTTGCGATTAAGCTCTTCAGGCTGCATATCTTTCGAAGAATCAGTCTGTGCATCTACGTCAAAAGTGATTAAATTCGCCTTAAAATCGCATGAGGCTTTTACGTTAGCATACACCAGAAAACTCTTGATCCCCTGCTTGACCGACTCGATTCGGTTCCCTTGCATAGAGCCACTTGTATCGATGACAAAAATAAAGCGTGCGGCTGTTACTGTTCGCGTGACTACGCTTCCAAGTGTTGTCGGATTGATGGAGAATTTCAGGTGATAAGTGTTTCGGTGAATTGGATCAACCGAGGTTGCCACTGTTAAGTCCACAGGACTACTAGAGGAAGGAGCTGGTGCTGCAGCAGAACGGGAACTGCTAGACGAACTCGAAGCGCTTGAAGAAGAACTGCCAAAGGGGTGTAAAGGTTGAGAGGGTTGAGGCAGAGGCTGCTGTTGTGGGTAGGCGCCGTCGCCTCCATGGTTGTGACGACTTCTTTCGTTGTACCAGCGGTAGAGAAAAAAGCAGGCTGTGGCCGCTAAGGTGATGCCGAGGGCCCATTTCGCGGGGGTGGCGTAGGCAAAACGCTCTTTGGAGACTTTGGCAAAAGCCCCTTTGGCAGTAGCGATGGCCTTATTGAGTTGGGAAGCTGCCGCATTGGCTATTTTAGAAAACGAATCAACCACCTGGCTATCAGCTGATTGAGCTGTCTGCAGATGGTATTGGGAAATAGACCCTTGAGTTGTGCCTCTAGTGAACGCCACTTTGATCTCCATTGGTTGTATTAATTTAAATGGAACGAATTTATACCATTTTTACCAGTTTCTTTCAACTCTGCTTTAGACAAATTATTTTATGAGATCCCTTTCCAAATATAACGCGGTGCACTTGAATAGGTTCTTACTTCTTAATTAATTTTTCCAGTTCCACCATCAACTGCTCTATCTGTTGACGCTCTTTCTGTACCTTTTCAATTAATTCGCGCGTGGCCTCTGCACCTATGATCGCCTGTGGGAAAAAATTGAACAAAAAATGGGCTAAAGACAACTGTGCGATAGAGCAGCCAGCCTCTCTCGAGGTTGAGGCAATCAAACCACTCGTGAACTGGCTCATCAACATCCCTCGGGAATCGCCCAACATTGTTGCATGGACCGCCATATACAAAGCTGAAGTTGCGAAAATACGCCCACACTTAGCTAACCGATGATCAACGAGAGCTTCCGCTTCCGGACGTGTATAACCGAACTGTTCCAGAAGATAAGTGGGAAGAGTTTTTAAAGCCCCTGTCTGGATACAGCCTCGGAAAATGCACTCCTCAATAGCCGCGGAAATGAACATCTTTCGACAATCCAGGCTTCCCCGAAACCCGTGATGAAACTGCATGTCAACCTTTGGTACAAGAAGTGAAGCAGCAGATCTGGCTGAAACGGCTAATATTCCAAAAATCTCACATCCGTCTTTAATCCAGCGAGCTGAGCGTTCTGACAATTGGCTATTAAACGGGGGTAAATAGGCCATATAGAGCATGGTTAAGGGGAAGATCACCGCTTGAACAAACAGTGTGAAGATAACCGTCTCAGCTGTTTTCTTGACGATATGCGTGACGCTGCGTTTGACTAAATCGAGGGTTTGATTGGGTGTTTGTTCCCTTTTTTCTGAAGCCGGTTGTTCAGGGCGGTTTAGTCTTTTGTGCACTTTGCCAGCCAGAATCATAAGAGTGAGGAGTGAAAGTGCCCCAGCTGCAACTACAGGATACGCTTCCTTCCACGCTTCTACCCACAGGTTTTGAGAAACTTTCCACTGCGCAAAGCCGTTTTCTTTGCAGAGATAGCCGTTCGTGATGTAGTACCCACCTGTCTGAAAAGCGCTTTTGGCAAGCCCCACAAAGGCTATTCCGAGCTCTCCCACTTTTTCCACGCGGCTGGAAATGGAGGCACGGATAGCCGGCCAAGCCTCAACAATGCCTGGAGCCCCTAGCATGATAGTTGGAAGGTCATGTTTATAGTTTGTATGCATCATTTTTGATCAAACCTTTTTCATTAGTTTTTTCAGTTCCTCGGTGATCCCGCCAATCTGGGCAAAAATAAGGAAATTGTACAGGAAGTGGACGCCCCACTGCTGGAGAAAGGAGGAATCTCTTTCCCTCAATGTTGCGTAAACCATTCCGATGGTCAATTGGCTCATCAACATCCCTTTGAAGTGGCCATATAGCGGAGCGTGAAGAACCGCAAATAGCGCAGATGTAACTAAAATGCGACCCAATTTGGCCAGCCGATGGTTGACGATCGCCTCTGCCTCTTGATGTGTATAACCAGACTTTTCGAGAAGATGCCTCGGAAGAGTTTTCAAGGCACCTGTCTGAACACCACCTTGGAAAAGAACCTGTTCAAAAGCGGAATCGATAAGCATCTCTCGACAATCACAAGAACCTTTAAACCCGTAATGGAACTGCGCTTTCAGCTTAGGAACCACAAGCGCAGCCGCAGGCTTGCTTAAAGCAGCCACTAACTTGACAGCGTCGAAGCCCAATTTGATCCAGCGGCTTGAACGCTCTGAAATTTGGCTGTTGAAAGGAGGGAAATGGGATATGAAATGGGGATTCAAATAGGCAACCATCGTGCGAAAAAGGAGTGCGATAGCAAAAGTGCGTCCTGTTTCTGTCGTCATCAGTACGGCACCTTTCTTAACAGAATCAAACGGTCGATCAGGTGTTGTTGCCTTTTCCTTGGAAAGTTCTTCTGTAGCTTTGCACATCTTGGCTGCTGCAATCAGTAGCATCCCGATTGCGATAAAGGGGTAGGCCTCTTGCCAACCCTCGATCAAAAGATCTTTGGATATCTTCCACTGCGCCAAGCCGTTTTCTTTGCATAAGTAACCATCCGTTATATAGCATCCGCCAGCCTGAAGAGCGCTTTTTGCAAGCCCAACCAAAGACATTCCGACCTGTCCCGTTTTTTCGATCTGATGAGGGAGCGTTGTCCATTTATCCGCAATGTCTGGTGCCGACACCGTAAACGTAGGGATGTATTGACGATAGTTTGTATTCATATTTGAATCCTATTTAATTACAGATAATTATAATATATTTATCAAATATTTACAATTAAAAAATTAATTTGCATGACATTTTATTAGCCTGGAAACATGTCCTAAGCCTCGAAGAGACGGCAGCTATGCCACTAGCCCAACCATCCTCATTGAACACTGTTGACAAAAGGCAGACAATGTCATAAAATAAACGATATTTTTGAAAACCATTATTCCCAGTAGAAAGGCAAAAAAAGAATATTTATCGCAAGGAGGGAGAGGATGAAAAAAAAAAGTCACCACTAATACGTCTAGATGAAGAGGAACAAGTGCTCTTGGACTCGTTTGAAGAAAACAAATGGAAAACGGTCAAGAAGATTAAAGAGGAGAAAAAAACTGCCCGTAAATCTGCAGTAAAAACTCTGCAAAAGGACGCACGCATTAATATACGATTATCCTCAAACGATTTATCGAGCATTAAGCAAATTGCTGCTTATGAAGGGCTTCCGTATCAAACTTTGATTTCAAGCATACTTCATAAATATGCAGCTGGTCATTGAAAACCCTTGTTTTATCGGCATTTTATCGGCATAATGGGGGTATCCAGGAATGCCGATAAAATGCTGATAATATGCCGATAAAATTTACACCCAATTACACGATCACCCCAGAAATCGTTCATTACTTACTTCGGATCGAAGCTGTCAAAGAGCGTGTGATTCACCTCCCATTAACTCCGATCGTGCTCGCCTCCTTGCGAGAAACGGCCCGTTTATTTACGACACATTATTCAACCATGATCGAAGGAAACGCTCTTTCCCCTGATGAAGTGGAAAATGTGCTGAAACACGAGGGACACTTTCCCGGGCGTCAAAGGGATGAAAAGGAAGTTAAGGGATACTATGCGGCTCTCAAACAAGTGGAACAGTGGGCAGCTCAAGGAATCAAAATCCAAGAAAAGCACATTCAAACGCTCCATGCCTTGGTCATGGCAAACGGTAGATCCAAAGTGAAGCCGTCGCCTTACCGAGATGGCCAAAACGTGATTCGAGATGGTCGTTCTGGAGGAATCATCTACCTACCGCCCGAAGCAAAAGATGTTGCAGGTTTGATGGAAGGGATGGTGGATTGGATCAACAAAAATCGTGGCATCCCCTGCCCCATCATCGCCAGCATTGCCCATTACCAATTTGCTACAATCCACCCTTACTACGATGGAAATGGCCGAACAGCTCGACTGCTCACCACACTCATTCTCCACTTAGGTGGATACGACTTGAAAGGCTTATATTCACTTGAGGAGTATTATGCACGCCATTTAGAGACGATTGCAGAAGTAGGTTTTAGGCGGATTTTGAGCGATTTTGGCCAGGTTCTGGGTTTTGTCGCAACTCCACATACTCTTAAGAGTAGGGGAGTTGTGCAAAACACAGAAAATGGCCAAAAGCGCCGAAAGACGCCAAAACGGACTTCTGCAATCGTCTCTTCGGGACTCTACTACGATGCAATTAGTATTGGAGATTCTCATAACTACTACTTGGGGAGAGCGGAAGCCGATATCACCAAGTGGGTCGACTACTTCCTGAAGGGGATGGCGATCGCCTTCGAAAATGTCCTGAAACAGATGAGTGCGGCCGGTCAAGGCGACACTGCAGATCAAAGCGCACGGTTGAAACAACTCGATCAGAGACAACGTCAAGCGCTCCAGCTGTTTGAAGAGTATGAAACGGTAACGGCTAAGCAGATCGGAGATCTATTTGGATTCAAAACACGCAGTTCAAGTCAACTCTGCCAGACTTGGGTAGAGGTGGGCTTTTTGGAAATTGCCGACTTCTCCAATAAAGGAAGAAAATACCGTCTCGCCAAACAGTGGCGTCTTTGATAACTTATTTCCAGGTTGCAAAACAAGGGAGGCGCGACTACAATGCCGGTTTTAAAAAAGGCAGGAAATGATGAGCCAGACGCAAACCAACAACGGTGTGGAAACCACACTGCTCGACGCAGATTTCAAACACACACTTGAAAAAATCGCTTTAGGGATCCGGGTCCTTTCGATGGACGCCGTCCAGAAAGCTGATTCAGGACATCCAGGCTTGCCCTTGGGATGTGCAGAGCTCGGAGCCTATTTGTGGGCGCGGGTGCTGCGCTACAACCCGCGCGATCCAAAATGGCCAAACCGCGATCGTTTTATTTTGTCCGCAGGCCATGGCTCGATGCTCCTCTACTCGTGCCTTTATCTTTCCGGCTACGATTTGACGTTAGAAGAGATCAAACAGTTCCGCCAACTTCATTCGAAGACCCCCGGACACCCAGAATCGCTCGACACACCTGGGATCGAAACGACGACAGGACCGCTGGGGCAAGGAGTGGGAAATGCTGTGGGGCAAGCGCTTGCGTTGAAACTGCTAGGAGCGCGCTTTAACACAGAGCAACACACTCTCTTTGATGCGAAAGTGTATGTCTTGATGGGAGATGGGTGCGTGATGGAAGGGATCTCTTCCGAAGTCTCGTCGCTGGCAGGGCATTTAAGGCTGGATAACTTGACGGCGATCTACGATGCGAACAAAGTCACCCTCGATGGTCCTTTGGCCGAGTCGTGCTCCGAAAACACGAAGATGCGCTACGTGGCTTATGGATGGGAAGTGTTTGAAGTCGATGGGAATGACCTCGAAGCGCTCCACAACCTATTTGAAGCCTTAAAAGCCCCTCAACACAAGCCGCGGCTTATCCTCTCCCACACGATCATCGGGAAAGGTTCTCCGAACAAAGCGGGTACATTCAAAGTGCATGGTGCAGCGCTGGGACCCGAAGAAGTGAAAGCGACAAAGGCCGCTATTGGGGCTCCAGAAGAGCCTTTTTACGTCCCACAACCGGCTTACGATTTTTTCAAAGCAAAGCTGCCCAAGCGGATCGAAGAGCAGCAGGAATGGCAAAAGACATTTGAAAGCTGGGGCCGAGAAAATCCCGAAAAGCTAAAAGAATTCATGACCATGGCGCAACGAAAAGTGCCAGACGACCTGGAAGCTAAACTGAAAGCGCTCAAAATTGCCTCTCCGATTGCAGGAAGAAAGGCGTCGCAAGACACGATCAACTTTCTGGTCGATATTCTGCCGCAACTCTACGGTGGCTCAGCCGACCTCTCCTGCTCCGATTTGACGATGCTAAAAAAATTCCCCGTTGTCACACCAGGTAATTTCAACGGACGCAACATTAAGTTTGGCGTGCGGGAATTTGGAATGGCTACGATGGCCACAGGCATGGCGCAGTCTGGGATGATCACCCCGTTCATCGGGACGTTTTTGACCTTCTCCGACTACATGCGCAATGCGATTCGCCTGGCTTCCTTGATGAAAGAGCACGTGATCTACCAATTCACGCACGACTCGGTTTTCTTAGGAGAGGATGGTCCGACGCACCAACCGATTGAACATTACGCTGCCCTAAGAGCCATTCCACAACTCAATGTGCTGCGTCCTGCCGATGCGAACGAAGTGAAAATGGCTTGGCTCGCGGCCTTGAACTACAATGGACCCACTGCCCTTCTCCTGTCCCGCCAAAACCTGCCTGAACTCCCCCATACAGATGTCCCCTATGCTGAAGGGGTGGGAAGAGGCGCTTATATCATCAAAAAAGAGGAGAGAAAACCCGACTTCATGCTCGTTGCAACAGGCTCAGAGGTGCATTTGGCACTCGATGTGACAAAAGAACTGGAAAAACTGGGCAAAAGCGTGCGCGTTATCTCGATGCCCTGCTGGGAGATCTTTGAAGCGCAGCCGATCGAGTACAAACAAAACATCTTTGGTGGTGACTTAGGCAAGCGCGTTTCGATCGAAGCAGGAGTCGACCTCGGCTGGCATAAGTATATCGGCCGCGACGGAATTGCGATCTGCATGGATCGCTTTGGCGCCTCGGCTCCAGCGGCTGTTTTGGCCAAAGAGTTTGGTTTTACCGTCGAGTCAATCCTCGAACGCATTTTGTAAGATGAATAGACGCCTGCTCGATGCCCTACAAGGGAAAAACCAAGGAAGACCACCCTTGTGGCTGATGCGACAGGCGGGAAGATACCTTCCTGAATACCGAGCGCTCCGCGGACGCTACTCCTTCTTAGAGATGTGCCACACGCCTGAGCTGGTCGCTGAGGTGACCCTCTTGCCGTTCCGTCACTTCGCCTTTGATGCAGCGATCGTTTTCTCCGATATTTTGACGATCCCAGAAGCTTTGGGAGTGGGATTGCGGTTTGAGGAGCAGGCAGGTCCAATCATTGAACGGCCTTTGAAAACAGCAGCAGACATTCACGCGTTGCCACATGTGGAAATAGGGGAAAAACTTAATTATCTAGCACAAGGGATCAAACTCTTAAAACCCACCTTACAAGTTCCCTTACTTGGATTTTGTGGCGCTCCATTTACGATCGCCAGCTACATGATCGAAGGCAAATCGAGCCGCGATCTGCACACAACAAAGCGGTGGATGCTGCAAGACCCCGATTCATTTCACAAATTATTGGATAAATTGACAAACGACGTGATCGCCTCCCTTGCCATGCAAATTGAAGCAGGTGTGGATGCCGTCCAACTCTTTGACTCGTGGGCTAACGTACTCACTCCTGCTCATTTCTCCCGTTTTTCGTTGCCCTACATCAAAAAAATCATTGGCGCGATTCAACACAAAGTGCCTGTCATTGTATTTAGCAGAGGGCCGTTTGCAAAATTGATCGCGGCAGCACAACCCACAGCCATCAGCATCGATTGGAACCAAGAGATGGGGGCAATGCGACAAGCAATCCCGAACACAATCGCTCTGCAGGGCAACCTCGACCCCGATTGTCTGTTTGCACCTCTCCCACGCATACGGGAAGAGGTCAATACCCTCTTAACTGCGATGAGAGGCGATCCCGGGTTTATCTTTAACTTGGGGCATGGGATTCTGCCACAGACGCCTCTTGAGTCAGTCCATGCCCTCTTAGAGTGCGTGCACGCATGAAACACTATATTGTGATCGGGGCAGGAATCAGCGGGCTTGCGACAGCTTGGTTCTTGAAGCAGCGTTTTGGAGCCACTGTAAAGATCACCATTTTGGAAAAAGAAGAGCGATCCGGCGGCTGGATCAAAACCGTGCAGCGAGAGGGGTTTTTATTCGACACAGGCCCAAGAAGCTGCCGCACGCGTGGGTCTGGACAAGCCACCTTGCAGTTACTAGAAGCACTGGGATTACAAGACGAGATAATTCCATGTTCTCCAGAAGCGCGCCACCGCTATCTCTTTACGCAAGGACATTTGAAAAGACTCCCCTCCAGTTTATTGGGCGCTTGCCTTTCGCCTTTGACGCGGCGCTTTCTTCCTTTGCTCTGGAAGGAAAGAAATATTCCCCCTGCCAATCTAGCAGATGAAACCATCGCTTCATTTATGACGCGCCGCTTTTCCAAAGCATTTGCCGAAGAACTGTTCGACCCGTTGACCTTAGGAATTTATGCAGGCAATAGCCACGCCCTTTCATTTCCCTCTTGTTTTCCCGAATTTGCAAATCACGAAAAACACTATGGAAGTCTCGTCCGAGCGCTATGGCAACAAAAAAGAGAAAAAAACCAAAAGATGAACCAATTTCCGATCATCACCTTAAAAGGGGGGATGGAAATATTAACAAGGTCCTTAGGCCATGCTCTCAAAGAACACTTGGTATTAAATACACCTGTTCTTTCCATCAGCCCTTCAGAGTCGGGCATCGTTGTCAAAACATCCCAGAAACAACTCGCGGCAGACCATGTGTATGTGTGTACACCTGCTCACGCCATTCCACATTTCATCCCACCGCTAGCAGAGCCATTGAAGCAGTTTTCAACAGCGACAGTCGCCGCTGTTCATCTCGGGTGGAATAAATCGGTCCTCACAAAAAGAGGTTTTGGCTATTTAGTCCCTACAAAAGAGAACGAACCTATCTTAGGGGTCATTTTCGATTCCTCTGTTTTCCCTCAACAAAATCAGCATGAGAAGCAAACGCGCTTAACCGTGATGCTTGGCGGAACAGTTGGGGTTCCGGTCGTAGAAATGAGCGACGATGCCCTTATCGCCCTTTCTAAAAAATCCCTCTACAAACACTTAGGGTTGCAACAACCACCTCATGTTGCCTTTGTTTCCCGTGCAATAAATGCCATCCCACAATATACCCTTGGGCACCAGAGCCGGGTCACAGCATTAAATGAAGAGATAGACTCTCTGTTTCACTCAAAAGTCACTTTGATGGGGAGTTCTTGGAACGGGGTCTCCGTGAACGACTGCATCCAAGAATCTTATGAACGAGGAAGGTTTTGAACGAGGCCCGCATTGACGACCGATTGATGAGACACGAGATCGATCCGTTGGATATCGGGCTTAAGCCCGCTCGTGGAAGTGACTTGGTCAGAACCCCAGCCACTCATCACGCCCCACATGGCATGAGTCATATCGACGATCACCTCATTTCCATTGTTTTCGCTGATGCCACCGACCCCTTTGGACACAAACAGCTCATCCAGCCGAGTCATCGCCAAAGCTCGCACAATGGCATCCTTTTGCAAATCATTAAACTTCTTCTGAAGCACCTCAGGAGTCTCTCCTGCGGACCCTTTCATTTTTCCCGAACGAATTTCTGCAGCAATTTGAGTGCCCGGCTTAGAAACCGTGTTCACAATGATCCCACTGGCAACTTTAGAGTTCAGCAAATCTTCTTTTTCCATCAGATCTTTTCCCATCTCTTTAAAAAAGCGTTTGCGAATGTCACCCTCTTCTTTGAGATCCCCAATCGTGATTTTAGTTTTGAACAGGACGCTTTTCTCAAGAACAGCTGCAGGATCTTTAAAATATTGCCCTAAGACTTCTGTTTTTTTCTGTAAACTGGCATCCTTCTCGACCCCGAGCTTCTGCAAGACATCGTCAATAGAGCCTCCGACGAGCGGATGGTGGGGATCGTTAATCAAAGGGAGTTGCGTGTTCTCAAAATAGCTATCGTGTACTTTTGCACACGCCTGGTTCACAAACTCAGGAGAGAGATCGTTCGTATGACAAGCCTGATTGAGGTGTTCGATGATCTTGTTTTTATCCGCTGCTAAATCGCCATCTTTTTGAAATCGCGCAGGTAACTCATGGGCATGGGCCGGATCATAGGCTGTCGCCATTTTGTACATGTCCTCTACAAAAGCGGTTTCCCCTTCTGTCAGGGTCTTATCTTGCTTGAGGCGATCGAGTTTCCCCAACAGCTCTTTTCGCGCTTTTGCATTATCTCCCGGAACGTAAGCATTTATCGGGGGGATTTCCCTTTTTGGATTGAGGATTGCCGACCGAGCGGGGTTCCAAGAACCCGCTCCCTGCCCTATTCTGTTTGTATCGGGCGTTGGAAAAGAGGCTTGCATACTTGTCATATTCCCTCGCAACAAAAAACCAGAAACTCTAGCTTTATACTATTAATAAAATAATTAATTGTCAATTTATTTTAACTTTATAAATCATCATTATCGCGTGGAAATCAGCTTGTCGGTAAAGGGCTGTTTTTGCTATTCTCCCTCCTTATACAGGAGACAAAATCTATGCTGCAGCTGTTTCGCAAATACCAACGGGCACTCTACATCCTCATCACGATCGTCATCGTCATCTCGTTTTCGTTCTTCGGAACGTACGGAACGCTGTCGGACGGCTCGTTCCGCGAACAGATCGCCTTCAAGGCTGTCGATGGGACTGTTGTCACGCGCCATGAACTGGACGAAATGGTCGCATTTATCAGCACGGATAGTGGAGATAAGGTGATCTTTGGCGGCATGTGGGGCCCAAACTTCCTGAACGATGGGGTGATCGCAAGAAACTTTATCGACACGGGCTTGGGCGTGTTGCTTGCAGAGCAATACCTAAACGAAATCAAACCCGACCTGCAAGCCAGACACGACAAAGAGAGACGCTACCAACTCTACACACATCCAAAAGCACCATTTATCACAACGGAAGCCGCGTGGAACTACGTCAACCCCAACATGACCTCTTTCTACAACTTGCTCCGCAACACCAACGACCCCAGCTCCGCGGAAGCCTTACGCGCACGGATGGCTCTTTTCTTGATGGAAAAACAGTTTCCAGCTCCGTTGCTAAAGCAGGTGTTGCGCTACCAAGAGTCTCAACATTCATGGCTCACACCCGACCCAAACCTTAACTATTTAGACCTCTCCCTCTTCGGTTATCACACCGCGGAGGATTGGTTTGGCCCCCGTTTCGTGCGCCTTGTGGCTCAATTTATCATCAACTCAGCCATCATCGCCGAACAGCGAGGCTATGAGGTCTCCAAAGCAGAAGCACTTGCAGACCTGACGCACAATGCAGAGATGAGCTACCGCCAAAACCAAAATAGCCCGCACCTCAACGTGCGCAACAGCCACGAGTACTACCAAGAGCAACTCCGACGCTTAGGAATGGATCAAAATATAGCGGCGAAGAATTGGCAAAAGGTCCTCCTCTTTAGACGTCTGTTCCAAGACTTAGGAAGCGCCCAATTCGTCGATCCTTTCTCTTTCCGCGCCTTCAACCAATTTGCCCTCACAGCAGTGGAAGGGGAAAGCTACCGCTTGCCTAAAGAGTTTCAATTCAACACCTATCGCGGATTGCAAAAATTTGAAATCTATCTCGAGGCAATAGCCAAACGGGACGACCTTGCCAAACTGACTCTCCCGACGCAGTTTTTCTCGCTCGAAGAGATCTCCAAAAAAAGCCCATCCCTCGTTCAAAAGAAGTACGTATTGCAAATTGCCGAAGCAAGCAAAAAAGCGATCGAAGCTGGCATTAGCTTAAAACAAACCTGGGCATGGGAAAATAGCTCTGACGGGTGGCAAAAACTGCGCGCCCAATTTCCAGACCTCCAGTTGAAAGAGAACACCACCCCAAGCGAACGGTTCACCGCCCTGGAAGCCTTAGATGAAAAGACGAGGCAAAAGGTGGATGCCTTTGCGAGAGCATCCCTGATCGAAGCGCACCCTGAGTGGATTGTGGAAGCTTTGAATAAAGCAGAGCCAGCCCAGAAAAGCATTGCTCTGACGGAAGCAAAAGGGGATACGCCATTTGCAGGATTCTCGTCTGGCAAAAAATTGATCAAGATTCTCGATACAGCCCCTAAACTCAATGAAGAAGCGACAACCGAAGCTGCAAAGAGCGCCGCTTCTGCTCTTGCACTCTTCACCGGAGATAAGGAGACCTACTACCGGATCGGAATCGTCGAAAAATCCCCTAAAGCCCAAATTCTCACCTTTGCTGAAGCGGACAAAAGTGGCGCCCTCGATCAACTGTTAGACCAACGGTTGCAAGAGCATTACAAGAAAATCAGAGAAGATCGCGCAGCAGAATTCCAAACCGCAAGCAAATCGTGGAAACCCTTCAACGACGTCAAAGACCAAATTGCAGATGACTATTTCCGTCCTATGCTCGGTGGAATCTACCAAACCTACGCTTCTGTCTATGCTGCGGAGACAAAATTGGCCACGCCAGAAAAAGTGATCGGCGACCTAGCAGCGACCTATCGCCTCTACCCTTATGTGAAAGGGATCCAAGAAAAAATCAGCAAGCAACCCAGCCTTGCAGCCACGCTTACCCGAGAAGCAACCCCTGCAGCTCAAACAGAAGCCTCCAAGCCAAACGGTTCACTTGCCGACCAGTGGAAGCTGATCCGCACGAGTCAACAGCTGACGAAAAGCAGCACCGATAGCACCATTGACAAAGAGAAGATCTTTGCCCTAAAACCACCCGCCTTTAGCAAAGTAAACGCTCCTGCAAACGGAGATCTCAATTTCTTCTACGTGATCAAGCGCGGCAACCAAGCCACTGACCTCACCACCAGCGCTAACGTCGCACAAGCCCACCGCCTGCTCTCCGAAGGGGCACAAGTGAAGCTCATGCAAAGCTTGCTGACCGAAATGAACCTCAAAGAGGCGATCTCGTTAGACTATCTCAAGAACCTCTCTCAAGAGGAAGAACCCGCGAATCAATAGATGGAAGAAGAATTCGTCCCGCTTACACCCGTCAATTTTTTTCAGATCAGCGCCGATTGCCACTATTGGCCGCCAACTGAAGCCAAGGGACGCGCCTCCAAAGAGCGATATCGATTACCCGATACCAGCGCTCTTTGTTCTGAAGAGACGTTCGCAGAGGTGTACCTCGGCTGGAACGAAGAGGGGTTGCGTTGTGTCTGTGCTGTCCGCGAGCCGATCCGCCATATTGCCTATCCCGCTCTTACCGAAGGCGACAGCATCGAGCTCTTTATCGACACGCGCGATGTAAAATCGGGGGGATTTAACACCCGCTTTTGCCACCACTTCTATCTCCTCCCTGAACCTCTCGAAGGAGTCCAAGCCGGTGAGATCACCCACTTCCGCACAGAAGATTCCCACCCTCTCTGCAACCCCGCCGATCTCGTTGTGAAAGTAAAAAAAAGTTCTTCAGGATATGAGGCAGAGCTATTTATCCCCGCTCACTGCCTCATGGGCTACGACCCTTCCCAGTTCAAACGCCTCGGCTTTGCCTACCGGATCAACCGTTCCAACCAACCCGCTCAACACTTCACAGTCGTTTCAGACGATTTCCAGATCGACCAAAACCCCGGCAGCTGGAGCTCCCTTATTTTGCAGCAGGTGAAGGTTTAATGCTCTTGAAATGGCCAAGGATGCTGTAGAGAAACAAACCTCGGGCAAGAATAGAAACTGCTTCCGTGGTTATTTTTGCAAAAGCAGCTGGCACATACCCCTCTTCATTTCTGATATGTTCGAATCGTTGCTTATTGTATTCATTCCCCCTCATCTCCCAGAGGCGTCCAGCTAAATTGTGTAGGACAACAAGCTTGAAAATGTTATTGTAGGTATCGCCAGAAGGCCACTTTTTCAATAAAACATGCAAAAGAACGGCTTCAATCAAAGCTGTGATGTTTTCGACTAAAGGGGTCTCAAATTTCGACAAAGCCCGGACGCACCTCTCCCCAAAAGGGCGGGTAGAGTTTTGAGATAACTCTGGCGCGCCTGGCTTATACTTCTCTGTGAGCCCTTTCCACATAGCATAGGTTTTTTTCTTAGCCGCCGCGCATCTCTCTCGGGCGTAATTTTTTTCAATTTGGCTGACTAACGATGCTAAATCTTTCCCCCTCGCGGACAGAAATTCCTGGAACTCCTGTCGCCGTTCATTTAAATAATTGACCGTACACACTGGTGCAAAAAAGACAAAATTCCGCACAAATTTGAAGCTCACAAAATTTACAATGCGGAAGACGAGATCCAAAGGACGGGGTAACCCGTCAGGTGTGACTCCCCATTGCTCAATAATACCAAACTGTCCTCGTAAGCGCTGTCTTTCCGCTGGAGTTGCCTGAGCATTTTTAAACGCATTCGCTGCAATACTGCAAACAAACTGTGAAAGGAATAAATAACTCACCAACCTGAATTTATTATTTAAAATCAGATCCACCCCATCCATGATCCGGTTGCCTAAACGGATCGCCTGAATCGGCGTGTGGTTAATCACAAAAGGAACAATTTTTGAACCAATCATCGCCTGATTCGCGCGATAGGCCGACTCCAATAGTTTTTTGATTTTATCTGCTACAAAAATTGAGCAGGTTATTTTGATCCAATATGAACTCAATAGTTCCGAAGCTCTTTTGGGCAAGCTGATCAAAAACACCCTCTTCCAGATCGGATAGCGTGGCGCAGCGTTAGGGTCGATCATTTGCGCCCAATCAATTAACACCTCTGGCTGAGCCGCATATCTATTCTGGAAGCAAATGTCTAGCGCTCGATCTCTTGCCGTTTGAGTTGCCGTGTTGCTTCCAAAACGATACCTCCTGCCTTTCACGTCCGTGCCCCGTTCTTGTAAAATGGACGAAGCAGATCGTTCTATTTCACTTGAGTTAGCTGTGCGATCGAAATACTGTAATCCTAGGTACAAAAATGATCTCGAATCATCTCCCGTCTGGTGGCTGATAACAGATCGAACAAAATAGTTCTCAAAAGTATTCATTCGTGCACCTCCTCGACGTTTTGTGGAAGGAAGATCCGATGGGAAACGAGGAGCCACTCCATGATCTCTGCAGATAAACCATTTTTCCCCATATCAAGTAAATCAATTGCATCGATAAATGCTTGCCGAGCGTTTAACTCCAAACGGGCCTTGATCACGTCTTGCACACCATTCTCTTGATCGAGTGCACGCAAGAGAACCTCTTGTTCTAAAACTAACTCCGACACGCAAGAACGGATCTGTTTGACTTTTTCAAGACGCTCAAGCCGCGGTTTAAAATGGGTACTATCCCATTCACGCTCCTCTAATAAAGCACTATTGAACTCCTTGAACAAATCGTCTCCTAAATTTTCTCGAGAGCAAATCGTTTTCATTTGATTGATTTTTGACGAACGCTCGAGAGGGCTTGAAACAAGGCCTTTAAGATACCCCTTACTTGCCTCTAGACTAAAAACTTCCTCCCAAAATGCCTTCCAGGGAAACTCCTCTGCTCCACCTTTTTCATCTTCATATTTCATGTAGCCCAAAAGAGGGGCTAGATTTGGCAGATCAAATGTTTCCGATTCTGCAGCCTCGTCTAAGAAAATCAATTGCGTTTCCATATGGCAAAAGACGTTCTCAAAGAAATCTGCTTGTGGAAGGTTTTGCAACTGAGTCCGATTCTCATTTAAATATAGCCTCATGGCTTCACGCACTTTCGGTTGATCGATCTTTTTCTGTTTCGATTCGGGATGCAAGGCCTCATTCAAGTAGCAAAAGGTGCGCACCAATAGATCGGGGCCGCTTGTGGTATTTAAGTATTGCTCGTCAACTTTGAGACCAACGTATCCCTTTTTCAACTCGTTGAGCATCCCACATAAATGGTTGAAATGTGCAAAAGCATCCCCTTCCCCTTCAGATGGTTTCTGGATAATCTCACCCACTTTCGCAAGAATTTCAGCGCTACTCTGAGCAAAGCCTTCCGGTTTCCAATTTCCCACCTCGGCATCTCGAATCCAGGTTTGGATTTTATCGAGAAATGGTGCCGCAGTTTTGATGTGGCTTTGCACGGTCTCGATGATGTCATCGAGGGTGTATTTTTTGAAAAAATTCCTCAAATACTCTTCTTTATCAAGCGGGCTGCTCACGTGTTCGACGACATTTTCTGTCCCTGGAATAGCCAAGACAGGGCCAAGAGTTGACATGTAGTTACTAAAACTGTGTGTATCAGTCCCAAGACGCTCCTGAATTTCACTGCGCGCAATTTCCCCTCTTCGTCGAGCCAACAGTTCAATCAGCGTATCCTGTAGAGTATCGGTCTGGAGTGCTTCATTGGCGTGTAGATCATTGTAGAGAGTCGTCGCATCACCCATGTAACGTGCACCACAGTGTTGGCCTGCAATGCTCAAATCGAGAACGACGCGTGCTTGGTTTTCAAGGAGATTCTTGTAAGCCCTCAACTCCTCCTCACCGTAATTTGAAACATCTGTTCCGTTTGTCTCTTGAAATTTGCGTAAGTCTTCGCTCACTTTAAAGAGCGAAAGGCGCACAGCATTTTCGATGTGTTGATAAAAGCGCATGAGTTTTGGGGTGTCGTATGCGGGAGGAGTTCCCAAAAAAGCAATGCGGTTATTCACGTCGTGGATAAATTTCTCTAAACTGGTGCGCAACTCTTGAACGGTATAAGTCGTTTTGCCTTCTTGACGCGAGGTAGGAGCCATATAACCCGGCGCTGTTGGATCTGTGAAATTTATGGCGTCAAAAATCGTGAGAAGCGTTCCCACTTGCAGCTCAACGGGCACATGAGAGGCATTCAAGGCCTTCTGCTTCGTACAGATATGACTCATGTCGATTTCCCAATTAAACCGCGTTAAATCATGCCTCTCCTTTTGAAACTGCTGATCTCCCCACATCCGCTGCGCAAACAAGTCACACGCCCTCGTCGTCGTATACCAAGCGGTTCCCAAAACCCAAAAGGCGATTTTGAAAACGACCAAATGGAGATCTTCTGGAGGTTTGAATTTCTCTAATGGACCGTAATAGCCCAATACGTTTTGGAAAAACGAAATGCGCATATGGGTCAAAGAGCTCCAGTTGGCTTCGATCAGAGCCTGAAAGAAAATGGTCGTTATTCTAATAGGAAAATAGACGACCTGCCTGATTCTCTCCTCCAACTGCACCTGTTCGCGCGTTGTTTTTTTAGCATATTTCTTAAAATCAATTACATAAGCTGGACTAACTGAAAGAGTGATCGTGGTTTTTGGATCTAGAGCCATTGAACACCTAATTATTTTTTCAAATATTGATTAAATGAAAAAATCATATCATTGTTAATATAATATTGTCAATAAAATCGGATTTAATCATTAACGCAGACTCTGCGTTAGATGCTTTTGGAGGGTTCGACGTTAAGAGCGCGGAAAAGGGCACGAACGGTGCGATAGCTCAACTTTTCAAAGAGGAGACAGGTGGGCTCCTGCCGGACGGGGAATTTCTCCCAAAAGACCCGTTGTCCATCGAGTCGGAAGAGGCGTAAAGCCAGTTTGAACACGTTTCGGATGACCCAACAGGAAACGGGCCCGAGGCCGCTGATTGAGCTTAGCTCTGTGCTCGTCACAGGGCCCACAACGACCTTTTGACACCCTTCTTCCGCTAGGAGGTTTAAAACGGTGACGATGAGCAATTCTGAGGTTCCCGAAGGGGCGTCAAGGGTTAAAATGAGATTGTTTAGCAACCAACCACCAGAGGCCTCAATTTGGTTAAGCATTAAAAAGGCGACGACTTTACCTTCTTTTTGGGCGAAAAAGCAGCGCTTGCCTTCGCGGTCGTTAAAGAAATCGTGATGGGCGATATAGACCTGAGGCCCTCGACGGCTATTGAGCCACTCATCGGCTATCTTCTCAATCGCCTGTTCAAATGCAGGATCATGATCGACGTATTCTTCAATGGTCACTCCAGCATGTTTTGCATGCTTCACTTTCTTGCGAATCAACACTCCCTTGGGGCCGGTAAGCTCGGTCGGATTTTGCGAAGGATCTAAAATGAGTCTATTGCCGAATTGGATCAAAACAGAAGATTTTGCTTTAGAAACGGCCTTGGCAAATTCTTGTGGAACGATCACAAAACTCCACATCCACCCCTTAGATCGACAAAAAGCACAAAAAGCGTCGACAAGAGGACCTTTATCTGCAGAATCGCAAAGGGGTTCTCCAAAAACAATGGCACAATTGAGCTCTATGCGATAGCCGATGCAGCCATCGATAGAAGGGATCGAGAAGACCTGACAGGCGGTATCTAGAACAGCATCTGTATTGAGATCACCCCAGCGCCTGACCTGTTTGACAAATAGGCTCCGCCGATCACAAACCCTTTCCGCACAAACCATTAAAATTTCTCCCGACAATTCCTAACGCTTACCTGGCGCATTGCTTTATTTGCAATAAGGAATCACCAACTTACCTTCGTTCGGTTCCAAAAACGCGTTACACGCATGCAACTGGCCTAGCGTTTCCTCGTAAACATCATAAGGGAGGGCGGCCGTAAACTGTTGCGCCTTCAATAACATTTTGACGTAAGGAATTGGATCGTGCATCCGAGACAATTTCCGAAGAGTCAACAGATAATCTTCGCGGAAAACAGTGGGAATGATAATCCGAGATTGGTTAGCAACATCCAATTCAGCATTCATCAAAATCCGAGCAATCCGTCCATTCCCGTCAACGAAGGGGTGCACTTCAGCAATGAGAAACATCATAAAGATAGCCTTTGCAATGCCTACAGGAAGTTGATTGTAAAATTCAATCCCCTTGATAAGGGTGCCTCTTACTTCTTCAGGTTTTACAAATATGGTATTGCCCACACGATTGATGCTGTCTTTAAAACGTCCTGGCATTTTATCTTCACGCACTTCCATCAAAATCGCATGCCGATGCTGCAAAATATCAATCAGCTCCTGGCTACTCTTGGGAGTCGTTTCCATCCATTTGGAATTCGACACGATTTGAAAGGTGCCTAAAATATCGTGAGAATCGGCTGTCCGATGGGGAATCATTTTATTTTCAAAGATAATCTGCTCAGCTTCCCGTACTTCAAAAACCGTTCCCTCAATGTAATTGGAAAAATACGACTCAAAAAATGCTTGATTGATTCGAGCTTGCGGGGAAATTGCTGTTCGTTTGTAGACCGGAAGCACGTCATGGAGAAGATATGCCGTTAACACGGCAAATAGTTCGACTCTTTGGGGATCAAATGGTTCACCACTCGCTCTTGCTCGTCCCGCCGCAGTCACTTGCTTTGCATCGGGTCTCGTCCCCAAAAATCCGCCAATCAACTTATTTAAAGCCGCGTATTCCCTCTCCATCCCAAGCCTGACAGCAACTCTATGGGCTTGATCGCGCAAACGATTGAGCTCTTCTGGCCCATAGATCCTCGCCATCCGATCCAATCTATCCTCAAGTGAATCCAGTGGAACTTTCTTAATGAATCCTTTTCGTTCACGACTCGGAATCAAATTTTCTAAAAAGGCACGGCCTCGCGAAGAGATGAACAGATTCTCGAGAAAAAGAGTGTCCTCCTCATCAGGACCAGGTCCGCGCACTAACCGAACCGTAAGCCCCGGCCACTGCACGGTACGCGTGTATTTGTACGTGAGAAACACAGCCCCTTCTGCTAAAATTCCCCCATCTAGCGCCGAACGATGGCTGATCACTGCCTTGGGAAATAACTGTCCTAAGATTTGATACCGGTGCCGTTTGATAATGTTTTCTGGCGTATCCTTTAGATTGGAAGAGTAAATTTTAGATCCAATTTTTCGGAGGACCCCCGCTTTTGCCGCCCGCCGAACGGCTTGCGTGTAACTTTTATCTCCAATGCTGACGACAACCTCAGGCCATTGGCTTGTCGCTTTTTTTTGCATAACGCCTCCCTATAGCTCAATTTTGTCGCTTTTTTTAGAATAAGACAACGTTTTTGTCGCTTTTTTTAGAATAAGGAGGCTTTTTGTCGCTTTTTTTAGAATAAAGAAAAGCGGGGAAGGTATGCAAATTTGTGGCTATAAGTTGTTTTTTGTAAAGTTGATGTCGCTGTATTTAAAAGCCTGTTGAAAGGCTTGATCGACCCAAAACAAATCGTAAAGCTTGGATTGTGCCTTTAAACTCTCTTTGAGTCCAAATAAAGAGCGACTCGTATTTGGAATCTTCTCCAAGTCTTCACGATAGGTTCGCTCAGCTTCTTTGTGTTGTCCAAGATTTAAAAAGAGGGCTCCCAACTGCTGTCTAGCCGAAATAAAGTAGACTGGAGACTCATTAAATGAAACAGTGTCTTGTTCATTGACGGCTTGTTGAAGAATCTTAATTGCCTGATCTGTCTGCCCTTCATTTTCCGCAGTTTTAGCTTTCATCAAATAGTCCAATATGGGGATCATTTCTTTTGCCGTTTCATTTTGAAATCTTGGATCTTCAAAAACTTGCTTTTTTGCAACTTCAAAGAGTTGACTTTCTTTAGAAGCTTCAGAAGAGTTCTTCATGCTTGCAAACGCCATTGTGCGGCTAAAATGCCATAATAGAGTAGCCAAAGGCATCTCCTC
The DNA here is from genome assembly GCA_013287915.1 of Chlamydiota bacterium. GTDB lineage: Bacteria > Chlamydiota > Chlamydiia > Chlamydiales > Parachlamydiaceae > JABDCX01. The sequence goes on along the minus strand of JABDCX010000005.1, from coordinate 28,199 downwards.
ACTCGGGGCTGGAAATTTCAATATTTTTTCCCATTCGTGAAAATGAACTAAAACGAAAAGTGGCATGACAACGTAGTATTCCATCTGAGGCATCTGTTTAGAACGAGGCAGATAGAGCTGCTGCAATTGATTTGCAGCCCACATGGCCTCTCTGAAACGTTCTTCCAAACTATAAATGCGAGTGAGGAAATACAGGGTGTGGGTCATATAACTAAAAGGGTAGAAGCCCTCCATACCATAAGTATTTACATACTCTCGATCTGCTGCTAGCGCTTCTTCGCTGCAAAGAGCTGCTTCATGATAATCACCAACTAATAGATAGATGTGGGAAGGCATATGAAGAAGGTGCCCGGCATTTGGAAGCAATGTTTTTAATCGTTCTGCTGATCTCAAAGCCTTTTCAGGAAAAGGAGAGCCATCCATGGTGTGAATATAATAATGGTTTGCCCCTACATGATTGGGATGCGCTTTCATGACAGTTTCTAAGGTATTCACAGCCTCTAGGATCCCAGGATAGGGCTTACCCTCTTTATCCCAATATGACTCCTGTAAGTCCAATAAGCTGACAGCGAACAACACAGCAGCATCTGGATCATCAGGATAGCGATTGTGCAGCTTTTCCATCTGTTGACTATATGCCAATGTGTTTAGGGCTGGGTCAGAATTATTGACATATCTTTTAGACAATGCCTCGATGTATTCACGCTCAATTTCTGAACCGCCCGTTGACAGATCGAGAGCCTTCTGTATGGCATCGTACGCAACTTTATTGATATCTGATGGCATGGGCATTTGATATAAATTTGGAATGAGAGCAATCGCCATGCCCCAGTACGCCATAGGCATCTGTGGATCTATCTTGGAGGCATTTAAAAATGACCAGTAGGCTGTGTCATTATCGAAGGCATATAATTGAGTTAATCCTTGATCAAAGTAAAGCTGAGCTGCAAGTTGATCTGTTTTGACCGGATGATGAAGAGCGATATTCTTTGGATCCAGTGTAAATTTTGCAGGAGGTGTAGAAATAAACTCTCCTGAAAAAACACAGTTTGTCCAAACAAAGGTTATCAAGCTCAATTGCAGGGCAAATTTTTTAACATCCATAATCGATCAGCTCCAAGAACACCAAAACCTCTTGATTGCACATTCCTATTATTTTTGAAACTACTTTGTAAGAGCAAATGCCTTTGCGGTGAAAAAGGCAGGAACGGCGAGAACGACGAGCGCAGCCAGGGCGGCTAATTTTCCCTCTTTTTTCTCAATGGCGTGCAACATTCCAGAACGCCGGATGTAGGGCTTTTCAAGGTGAAATCCGAGGTGGCTCATCCATCGTGAAGCAAACAGGGTCACAGCGCAGATGATAACAACCCCTTTTTCGAGCTTACCAATACTTTCTGCTTGCGCTTTTGGGAGTTTTGTTAGGGAGAGGAAGAGTCGCATTTGAGCGAAAAGCGCGATCTGAACAACCAACTCTTTTGCCAGCTGAAGGGCGATTGGAACAATCTTGCGACGGATCCACATATAAGGTCTATTTAGCTCCGCTTGCAAATCCTCGAATGCCTTTTTGATCCACAGCATGGGCGCAGAGGGATTGGTAACAAATTGATTGTAAATCAACATCCCTAAATTTGCCTGTTCTTCTGCTTCATCAAAATTCCCGCATGCAATGGCATACTCCGCAGCCGTTTTGCAATAAATCACATGCGAGTAAGCCTCCTCGGCAGACCACTTTTGCTGGCGAGTGTTTCGGTAATCAACAGCCTCGACAACCTGTGTGAGGCGGCGCACCCATCCCCCGATCACTTTGAAATCCAAAGAGCAATTGGGATCTTCCCTTTTTAGTTGCAAAGCCAACACGATCGCTTCTTGCAAAAGTGTGTTTCTAAAATCAGGATAAAACCCATCGGTGGCCTGATCCGCACATGTCACAGCTTTTACGATTTCTTGATAGCGGATCTGCAACCTCTCCAAAGGGGTTTTGCCATACTGATCCAGTTGTTTTTGCAAGGCAGCGTCTGTTACCTCTGTACTATACACGCCAAGAAGCGAAAGCCGTTTCTCAAACTGTTCATGGACATGCGCTTTAAATTCCTGGCACAAAAGCGTATCTGGATTTTGATCCAAAAAAGAGAGGATATCATTTAAGTTGTCTAACTCTTGCAACATTCCCTTAATATCGCCCGAAGGATAGAAAATATGGCTAAAATGACATCTGATTTGCGCAACCAACCATTTATGCTCCGGTATTTTCGTCTTTGCCTTTTGCATCAGATCCGAAGCAAGACGTGCAGCTGTAGCAAAATCCAATGGGCGCAAATCGAACCGGAGCCAACGCAGAGCAAGCAAGGTTTCAAAAGCTTTCTCCTCATCCAAGGCTGCCACTTTTTGAATAAAGACATCTTTACTCATTCTATTGAGAACATCCTCTAATGCTATCAGTTGATAAGCCTCCAGAGAATGTTGATTTGAGAAGGTTCCCAAACAAACCCCCACTGCATACAACGAGTCTATTTGACGAAGGAGATTTTTAAGCAATTGAGTCCCCTTCAAAGAGCTCTCTTGCTCCTCTAGCAACAGCCCCAAAGCCAACAGAATTGGCTTCTGAGACGCAACATTAGGTTGGGAAGAAAGGCAAGCACCGTACAGATAAAAGCACGTCACAGCTACCTTTCTAAATAGAGGTGAAAGAGGAGCATCGCCCGGAGGCAGTGCTTTCCTCAAATCCTCATAGGCACTACTTAGCTGGACCAATACCTCTTCTTTTACACCTGGATGGTGCAATGTCGTCTGTCTTGCATAAAGTGCGTTTACCTTTACAACAACGTCCGTCAAAGCATGAAGAGCGGCCACGGTAACTAGCGGAGTTGGGGTAAATTGTATGGGCAGCAAATGCACCTTTATTTCCTCTGTGAAGTAAGGGGGAATGGTAGAACATGTATGTTAATTTTTTCTAGCGAAATGGGAAACTAATTTCGTTGTCGTGAGAATAGCTGGGACAGCAAGTGTCACGAGCGCCGCAACGGCAGCCGGCTTACCCACTTTTTGCTCGATGGTACGCAACAGGCCTGTTTGCCGAAAATGGGGTTTTTCCAAATGCCACCCCAAATGGCTTTTCCAATCGGCAATGAACCTGCTGATCACACCTAAAATCAAGACGGATTGTACTGATTGCCCAACGAAGCGCCATTTTGCAAGGCGCGATTGAGCAAAGGCAGTGAGAAGCCTCATTTGAGCTAACAGAGAGATCTGGAGCAACAATCCTGTTGTCCACTCATGCGCCATCGACACTCGATCTGCCCCCATCCATTGCCCTAAGCGCGTTTGTTCTGTTATTGTTCTTGGAAGTTGGGAAGAAGCACCAACCCAACTGAAAGTTGGAGTGGTGATCACAACGTGAGTCACTGGCGACCGATCAAAGAGACGGCGCGCTAGGAGGGAGGCGCCTGCCTCAACAGAGGCGTTAAAATTCAGATTTCGGATAGCAGCGCCAGCCCGCAATGCAATCCACGGGATCAGGCGTAAAATGGGCTGCTTAATTTTCTGTTCAAGCGTGGACATTAGTCTCGTATCTTTCATGAAACAGATGCGCGTTCCAAAGATGCTGTATTCCCCAGAAAGGCCAAATAAGAGGGAGCCGGGGAACTTCAAGACGCGGAATAGCAATTGGACGCGTGCATTCTCCGAATTGGTTTTAATCAAATCCTCGATCTCATTAAAAGTCTTTGTTGCGCTTTGGGGAAATTTTTGGCAAATGAGCACGCCGAGCTCTAGCCATTTTTTTACTCCGTCGGGATTGCCATAAACGGCTTCATACTTAGCTGCTGTTTGACAAAAGACCGCATGGTAGTAGTGCCCCTTGGTTTTAATGGTCGCATCATCTGCATGGGGGTAATCAACAGCTTCTATCGTTTTTGTCACCCTTTCATGCCATGCTATTGCAGCTTCTACAGCGAGCTCAAATGAGGGGTCAGTTTTCTTCAACAACAAACCTAAAGTGAGTTTATTATTCGCGAACATGATTTGGAGGAAGGGGTTAAACCCAGGAGTCTGATCCGCGCACTCACTTGCTTGGACCACTTCTTTGTAGCGGATCCTCAAACGTTCTAGAGCGGTTTTTCCATATTGATCTAAAAGCGCGTTTCTCTTTGCATCAGTCGAAGATGTGCTATAATCATTGAAATCCCTTAACAATACCCCTTTGATATTGTGTGTTTGCGCTTCCAACTCCCCTTTCTTCGGAGTTTCAGGATAAGCGCTCAAAAACGTTTGCAGTTCTTCGAGTGTTGCCAGTTGGCCCAAAACATCCTCTTGCCCATTTTTCATGGCATGTAAGCCGCGGCGCGTATTGTAAATAATGTCTGCGACCAACCACAGATCATAATGGTCTTCTCTGGGGTTATGGTCCATCAAATGGCGTGCAACGGCTTCTGCAACGTCATACACTTTCTTCAGACGATCGTGATCTTGATTCGTTCCATCCAAATTGTGCCATGTAGCCCCTAACCAGCGAAAAGCAAGCGCTGCTTCAAAAGCGCTCGGTGGATCCATCGCATTGACCAAGTTCGTTAAGATCGTCTGATCTACTTGATTGAGCTTCTCTCCAATCGCGAGGACTCTTTGAGCCACGTCTGAACCTTGTGCTTGTGAAGTTCCAAGAGCATCTGCTGCTTTAAAAAGCGTTTTATGTGAGGTGAGGACAGTTCTTAAAACATCTGAGGCCTCGTCTTGCACAAGTTCACGCGGATGCTTCAACATCAAGCCTAGCGCCAGGATCAGCGGCTGCTTGCTCGCCACCATATCGCCCCCATAGCAACACCGGCCATAAAGGTAAAAAATCGTCCCTGCAATTGCCTTCATCTGAGAGGAAAGGGGAACCCCATTCTGGGGAACTAACTTGCACAACTCTGCATACTCTAGATCTAAATGGTCTAAAAGCCGAGCCTTGACGTCCGGAGAACTCAAATCAAATTGGGAAGGTCTGAGATCATTCACACGTGAAGCTAAATTGTCGAGTTGTGGATTTTTCTCATTGATACTCGAATAGGGTGACGATACTGAAGAAGGTAATTTGCGATCAGTGTGCATAATTCATTTCCTATTAATAAATATAAAATTAAGTGCATATTATATATGATCAATAAATTATTTACAAGAAAAAATCTAAACAGCTTTCAAAATCGGTGTTTTGGCTGCTTTGACTTCATCGAGTCTAGAAACAGGCGTCGTGTGAGGGGCTGTTTTGACGAGCTCGGGAGAGTGTTTGATCTCTTCGACAATCTTGTGAAGAGCCGCGATAAAATCGTCTAAAGTGCGCTTCGACTCACACTCTGTGGGTTCGATCAACATACACTCTTTGATGATCAAGGGAAAATAGACCGTGGGCGCATAGACGCCATAATCGAGAAGCCTCTTGGCTATATCGAGAGCTTTGATCCCTGGGTATTGGTCGATGCTCACGACAAATTCGTGCATGCAAGGTTGTTTGAACGGCACCGTGAAGAGCGGTTCAAGCTGCTTTTTCAAGTAGTTCGCGTTGAGAACGGCATGCTCTGCGATCCGTCTCATCCCATAAAAACCGTGCAATTTAAAGTAGAGAAATGCGCGCAGGTAGATCGCAAAATTGCCAAAAAATGAACTCACAAACCCAATGCTACGAGGATCTTCTTTGACCAATGAATAGTTCCCGTTTTGCTTGACGACCCTAGGCAAAGGCAAATAGGGAGTTAATTGGGCTTTGCACAACACGGGTCCAGAGCCTGGCCCCCCTCCTCCATGGGGTGTGGAAAATGTTTTGTGTAAATTGAGGTGCATCACATCAAATCCCATCTCCCCTGGCCGTGCATAATTGGCGATCGCATTGAGGTTGGCCCCATCATAGTAGAGAAGCCCACCTGCGGCATGGACGCACTTGGCAATCTCCTCAATCCTTTGGCTGAATAATCCCAACGTGCTTGGATTTGTCATCATCAAGCCAGCTGTCTTTGATGACAAGGCCGCCTGCAAGGCTTTGATGTCGAGGTCCCCATCGGGACCAGAAGGGATCGAACGGGTTGTGAAGCCTGCCATGGCAACAGAGGCTGGATTCGTGCCATGAGCGTTGTCGGGGATGAGAAATTCTGTCCGCTCGTGATCCCCTTTTGCACGGTGGTGGGCTGCAATCATCTGAATCCCCACATACTCGCCATGAGCCCCTGCACATGGGAGTAACGTTCCCCCATCCATTCCACACAAGGCACAGAGCATTTCAACAAGTTCGTGAATCACCTGAAGATTGCCCTGCACGGTCTCTTCCGGCGCAAAAGGGTGGGTTCTTACAAACTGGGGAAGCGATGCGCACCACTCATTCACGCGTGGATTAAGCTTCATTGTGCAGCTGCCAAGCGGGTAAAATGTAGTATCGATCCCCACGTTCCGCTTTGCCAAACCGCAAAAATGGCGCGTAAGATCGATCTCCGATACTTCAGGCAATGGAATCTCCGAAGTGCGGCACAGTTTAGCTGGCGGGTGAAACTGCTGAAATGCAGCCGTATCTTTGGGAAGTGAGTAGGCTTTTTGTTTGGGTTGGCTTTTTTGGAAGATGGTCGAAAAATGGAAGGGTTGTTTAGATGAGACCATTATAAACCTCACAGTAGTGGTCGAGGTCGCCTTGGGTTTTGAGCTCCGTGACGGCTACCAAAAAGTGGTCTGGCAGGGAAGGGCCTAAGTGGAATCCGGGTTCGATGCCATGTCGCCGAAAATGGGCTTGCACCTTTTCTGCAGGGATGCCAAAAGAAACGGGAAACTCGTTGAAGTGGGCATCGCTTTTCGGAATAGAGATCCCTGGAAGTGTGGCGAGCTTGTGTTTGAGATACGCTGTCCGTTGGTAGTTGGTGAGAGCGAGTTGTTTGATCCCCTCTTTGCCATACCACAAGATGGCGACGAGGGCGGCGAGGGCAGCTAATGCTTGATTGGTGCAAATATTAGAGGTGGCTTTTTCACGGCGGATGTGTTGCTCACGTGCTTGCAGCGTCAATACAAATCCGGGTCTACCTTGTTGGTCTGTCGTTTCTCCCACAATGCGTCCAGGAAGCTGCCTTACAAACTCTTGTCGGCATGCCATGTAACCTAAGTAAGGGCCTCCATAGCTCAAAGAAAGCCCAAAGGGTTGTGCATCCCCGACAGCAATGTCCGCCCCTATCTCAGCAGCTGAAGCGTAGAGGCCATAAACCAGTGGATTGGCTGAGACAATGGTTAAAGCACCTTTTGTCTTTGCGTGAGCTGCCACCTGAGCCACTGGATCGATCATCCCCAAAAAATTGGGATACGAGACGATCACAGCTGCAGTCTTATCGTCGATCAGCGTTTGTGCGGCTTTCAAGTCGAGTTGAAAGTCGTTTGTATAGGGAATGCGATGGATTTCTCCAGAATGGGGCTTTACGTACTGCTCGATCACCTTTTGATAATGGGGATGGAGCGCATCGGAGAGGACGATTTTATTCCGCTCCTTATGGATCCGCAGCGCCATCAAGGCCGCTTCTGCACACGCTGTGGCTCCATCGTACAACGAAGCATTAGCAACATCCATCCCTGTCAAGGCAGCTAAAGCAGACTGGAACTCAAAAATAGCTTGCAGCATCCCCTGAGAGGCTTCAGCCTGGTATGGAGTGTACGATGTCAAAAACTCCGATTTGGAAGTAATGGCTCCGACAAGTGCAGGAACGTGGTGTTGATAAGCTCCAGCACCCAGATAGCTCTTGAAAGAGGGAAAGGTGTTTTTCTGTGCGATCGACTCGATCCATGCCATTCCTTCACTTTCCGAAATGCCATCGTCCTGCATGGGTTTGGGAACGCGTAAACGAGGTGGAATCGCTTCAAAAAGCGCTTCGATCGAATCGACTCCGAGAATGCGCAACATCTCTACAATTTGAGGTTCTTGGTTAGAGATGAAGTCCATCGTCCCTCACTCATGTGTCATTTGATGATACTCTTTCTGATCGAGCAAGCCGTCGAGATCTTTAGGATTTGCAATTTTTAACTTAAAGAGCCATCCGGTTGATTCAGAGGAGCGATTGATCAAGTCAGGCGCAGTTGTGAGCTGCTCATTCACTTCAAAAATCGTCCCTTCCACTGGGGCATACACATCGGCAGCGGCCTTGGTCGACTCGAGCACAACAGCCTCTTCCCCTTTTTTCACACTTTTGCCAATTTTAGGCAATTCCACATAGACGATATCGCCAAGCTCGCGCTGTGCGTGATCGGTGATGCCCACGGTCCCAACATCATTTGCAACGGTAATCCACTCATGCGTCTCGGTAAATTTGATCATCCCTCTTTCTCCTTGCGCTGAATAAAGGGTAGCTTGACAACCTCAGCTTGTACCCGTTTATCCCTAATTTGTATCGCCACCATATCATGAGGTTTCAATTTCTGCTCAACAAAAACGATCGCAATCGCTTGCCGCAAGGTAGGAGAAAAAGTCCCCGATGTCACGACGCCGCATACTTTGTCCCCAACGTAAACCTCGCACCCTTGGCGGGCAATCCCCGGCTCTCGCAAAATCACACCGTACTGATGGCGCGGATGAGCAACCTGCTCGATAGCACTGCGTCCGATAAAATCGTGATTCAATTTCACCGTCCAACTCGCAACGCTTTCAATAGGATAGATCGTTTCACTTAATTCATGTCCATAAAGCGCATACCCCATTTCAAGGCGCAATGTGTCGCGCGCGCCCAATCCGACCGGGTGGAGACCTCCCACTGCCATCAGTGCTTTCCATAGCGAAACTAACTGGGATTGATCGACAAACAATTCAAATCCCACTTCACCGGTGTAACCCGTTCTAGCAATGAGAAGAGGAGTTTGTTGAAATGTCGCCTTGAGAAGATGCATCGGTTGCAACGTTTCGATTTCGGGAAACAGGGTTTTCAAAATCCGCGTTGAATCGGGACCCTGTAAGGCTAAAATTCCTTCATGCTCATAAACAGGAGTGATTTTTACAGCACGTCCACCTGCATGGGCGCGCACGTGCGCCAAATCCTTTTCCCGATTTGAAGCATTTGCAACGACAAAGTAGGAAGTTTCGCTTACCTTGTAGACGAGCAAATCATCGATGGCATGCCCCTTTTCGTTGCACCAAACCGTGTAGGTCACACTTCCAGGCAGCTTGCTCTCAACCTCTTGCGTGGAAAGGTAATTCACATATGCTCCAGCCTCTTCCCCTTCAATCGCGATTCTGCCCATGTGGGAAACATCAAATAAGCCCGCGGCCGTTCTCACCACTTGGTGTTCTTGAAGAATCCCTTGGTACTGCAAGGGCATCTCCCATCCTGCAAAATCGACGATTTTTGCACCCAGGTGACGGTGAATGTCATATAAAGGAGTCCTCTTCATGGCTCTAGCTTATAAGGGAAGAGGGGGATCTCAGCAAGCTTTCCTCTACCCTTAAAAATACTTTTCTAGTAAAGAGTTATTAGAACAAGAAAGGGGAAATTGTGGCTGTCGATCTTGACTATCAAGCAGAAATGCTCATTTCGAAAATTAAACACTACCTGATCACCACGATGGGTCGTGTCGCCGACGAAGCAAATGCCGATGAATATTATCGCGCTCTTTGCTACGCGTTGCGCGAAGAGATCATGATCAACTGGCTTGCCACAGCCAAGACGCAGATGTCAAAAGACGTCCGAATGCTCTACTATTTATCGATGGAGTACCTCCCGGGAAGGATCCTTACAAATAACATCGCCAACCTGAGTGGAGACGATGTCGTCCGCTTGGTGCTCCATAAAATGGGACGCAATTACGGCGAAATCATGACGCGGGAGTCTGATCCAGGCCTTGGAAATGGAGGCCTTGGACGCCTAGCCTCCTGCTTTCTCGATTCGCTTGCTACGATGGACTTGCCAGCACAAGCCTATGGACTGCGCTACCAGTATGGCATTTTCGAGCAGCAAATTTGGGATGGGCTCCAGATCGAAGCTCCCGATTGCTGGCTGCTCAATGAAAACCCCTGGGAATTCAGACGAGACTTGCGCAAAGTGATCGTCAAATACGCCGGACAAATGGCCGAATCGACAAACATCCATGGCGATGCGATTTTCTCCTTGAACAACTACGAAGAGGTTTGGGCTCTTCCCTATGACATTCCCATCATCGGGTATAGTAAAGAGGGTCGTTTCTCGGTTGTGACTCTCCGACTCTGGACGACAAAGGAATCGCCTCGCAACTTCCAGCTGCAACGCTACAATGCGGGAAGACTCGATGAAGCAGCTGAAAACTCAGCCTTGACAGACGTGCTTTATCCAAGCGACCACCACGAAACGGGAAAACGCGTGCGTCTGAAGCAGGAATTTCTTCTCGTTTCTTCCTCTTTGCAAGACATTGTGCGCCACTATCTTTCCCTACACGACAATTTCCGAGCTTTTGCCGATAAAACGCGGATCCAAATCAATGATACACACCCAGCGCTCGTGATTCCCGAATTGATTCGCATCCTTACTAAAAAGCACGACATCCCCTGGAAAATGGCTGTCGACATGACGATGGCTGTCACAGGCTACACAAACCATACGATTCTTAGCGAGGCACTCGAGCAGTGGGAACAGCCTCTCATGTACTATTTGCTGCCCCGCCAATACAAAGTCATCGAACGCCTCAACTACGAGTTTTGCAACACGATCCGAGGACAATTTCCAAACAACGAAGAGAAGGTGAGGCGCCTTTCGATTTTGGAAAATGGAAAAGTGAGGATGGCCAACCTTGCCGTCATTGGCTCTCACAGCGTGAATGGGGTCGCGGCTCTCCATACAGAAATCTTGAAAAAAACGGTCTTTAAAGACTTTTACGAAGTGTTCCCCAACAAGTTTGTCAACGTGACAAACGGTGTCACACAACGTCGTTGGCTGCACCATTGCGATCCCGAACTTGCCAAATTCATCTCTAAGCGCATTGGCGAAGGATGGATCACCGATTTTGCACAGATTAAAAAACTGGCGGGATTCGCTAGCGACGCCTCTTCTCAAGAAGAGTTCCTCAACATCAAGAAAAAAAACAAAATCCGGCTGATCGAATACATCAATCAAGAAAACAAAATCCGCAATGCAAAAGGGGTCGTCGTTGCGCCTCCTCCTATTATCGACGTGGATTCCTTATTCGACGTTCAAACAAAACGGATTCACGAATATAAACGACAACTGATGAACGTCCTCAACATCATCATGATGTACCATGATATCTGTGAAAATCCACAAGCAGAGCGGACTAAGAGAACGTGCCTCATCGGCGGAAAAGCAGCAGCCGGTTATGACACAGCCAAAGACATCATCCGCCTCATTTGTTGTGTAGGCAAGCGCATTAACAAGGATCCCGCTGTAGGCAGTAACCTCAAACTGATCTACATTGAAAACTACAACGTGTCACATGCAGAGATCATCATCCCCGCAGCCGACCTCTCGGAACAAATTTCAACAGCCGGAACAGAAGCTTCTGGGACGGGGAATATGAAATTCTCCATGAATGGCGCCCTTACAATCGGGACAGAAGATGGAGCGAATATCGAAATGCGGCAAGAGATCACCGATCAGTGGTGGCCCTTTAGCTTTGGATGCTCCGCAGAAGAAATCGACAAAATGAACGCCACGGATTCGTATAAACCCAGTGACATTTACAACAGCAATCCAAAAATCCGCAGAGCAGTCGACAGCTTGCGCGACCGCTCCTTTGCAAGCAACGACGCCGAACACCTCGCTTTCAGCGATCTGTACCACAAATTGATGGAATCCCACTACGGCAGCAGACCAGACAAATATTTTACTCTCAAAGACCTCCAAAGCTACCACGACACCCAAAAGAAAGCCGACCAGCTATATCAGGACCAAAGCAAATGGGCGGAATATGCGATCCATAACATTGCAGGCATGAGTAAATTCTCTACAGACAATTCGATCAAAAACTATTGCGACCTCATCTGGGGATTGACCCCCTGCCCTTCTGACACTGAGATTCTCGAAAGAATCCGCCATGAATATAGTTTGATCGATAAGTGCCGCATCTATTAAGGACTTTACAATGAATTTCAAGAGCCTCTTTTCCAAAGCTCCCAAAATAGCCGGGTTTACAATCGGAACGATCATCGTCATTGTCGCTCTCGTTTTCCTCATTCGCAGCTGCTCCTCAAATAACAAACGCTCCCAGTCGCTCTACTTCATTGGAAGAGATGTCTCCTGGTACCCGATGCAGCTTGCCGCAAAAGAAAAAAATCTCCTCGCCTTTACTAACGATCTCCTGTCGATCATCGCCTCAAACGAACACTTACGCTTCGAATTTGTCGACGTCACGCCCACTCTGCTCATACAAGGATTGGATAATGGGCATTACGATGCGATCATTACCACCATGAGGCCTAATGTCGTCAACCAGGAGAAATACGATTTTTCTGAAATGTATTACGAACTCGGACCCGTCCTCATCCTGCGCAAGGACTCTCCCCGCCTCTCCTTAAAAGAAATGAAAGGCCACACGATCGGCATCGTGACGGGGTCTTCTCTCATTTTTAATGCCTTACGCGAAACGGGCGCCAACATTTACGAGCTCACCTTTGTGAGCTATGACACCAATATCAGAGCACTCGATGCCCTTGTCAAAAAGCAGATCGACGCCGCCATCATCTCTGCCCTCCCTGCCTATAGCCTCGTCCAAAGCCTCTATAGCAATAGCCTCAGAATTGCCAGCGCCCCTCTCGCTGATGAAGGGGTCCGCCTTGTCGGCCTCAAAAATGAGCGAACGGAAAACTTAATCGATAAATTCGACAAGCGACTCGAAGAGGCCACCGAAGACGGCACCTATAAAAAGCTGATCGAAAAGTGGTCCTTGATCGACGCCTCCCATCCGCCCCCTCAAAAGTAGTCCAAATCATGATGCAGCCAAACATGATGATCATTTGTATCTGTGCTTCTGCAAACTGCCACTCCCGCAAACATAGCAGTCCTTTCGATAACATCTAGAATATCCCGACTTATCGTGTAGGTAGTGTCATCTTTCCAATTATACCAGCGGTATTTTCCATCAATCTCGCCCACTTCAGCTACAATCTCACGATATTCTTTCAACGCTTCAATTGCCTTAGGAATCAACTCCTTTACGAGAATAGAGGCACCATATTTGAAGTCCTTATAAACGGGAACTTCTCGTGTTAAAATTCTCGAAAAACGGGGTGATAAACTCGATTCCCAACTTGTAGTAGAAGACATAGATATACTCCACTTGTTTATGGTTTTTAATTACGACTAGGAATAGTCACATGAACGATTATGTAAAATGATAAAGATTGATTTCAATAAAAAAAACGATTAGGTATTTTTAAAATTATCGATAAGCAACAACATCAATTCTTGTTTTGATTGAACAATCTGCTCTGGCGAAGTTTTTTCACATGTCAACGGATAAGTTTTGGCAATCATCGTCTCCCCAATCGCGCTGTCACGCAAGACCGCTTTCAGAAGAGCAGGATCAGGAATGCCTAACGCGATCGACCCTTGGTGCAAATAGCCGGCTTTGGTACGCCTTTGTGCACCGCCAGCGACTTTTTTTCCCTCGATCATCACATCGAAAACGGTGGGATCTACCATGCAAAAGGGGCGGTTGGACAAAGAGGATTCTTCAAGAAGGGATACGGAAACGGCCTGGCGCAAAAAGCGGCTGATCGCTCCTGAAACGATCCGATTGATCCAGGCATAGTTCTCGAGAGTGTTCGTTGTGTATGCTGAATGATTTGCAGGCATGAGGACAGAAAAAGTCAAATCGCACTGATGGAAAATCACGCCGCCCCCGGTTGGCCGTCGGGCGAGTTGCAGCCCGTAGCTATCAAGGGAAGCACAGGAAAGGTACTTTTCGGGATCGATGAAGTAGCCGTACGTTACGCTTGGCGATTCCCATTCATACAGATGCAAAACGGGCTGTTGCACGCAAGAGAGACGCTTCAGCAGCATGGCATCGAAGGCCATGTTCGCCGCAGCAGAGGCAGGCTCTCTTTGGATGAGTGTCCATTCGCGCTTTGTCATGGATAGATCAAAGGATATTTGTCATCTCTTAAGCGATCGCCAAATGCGAGTCCCATCTCTTTCCAAGCGTGCAAGTGTGGATCTTCAGGCTGATGGATATAGACGGCTCTTTTATCCGCATAGGCCACAAGTAAATAAAGCGCGTCTGATAACTGGGAGAGCTCTTCAAAAGGAATGGGGGTTTCTGCGCTAAAAAACACACCGCTGCCCGCATTGAGGGGGAAAAAATGGGGAGTCTCTTCCATCGCCTGTGTCGGCGTCTTTACACAAAATACCCATCCACACGCAATCCCTTGCACACAACTTGCTTGCGCGAGGGTAAGCGTCTTATTTGGCTTTGTCCCTAACACTTGGTCGTAAGCGATGCGCAACTGCTTGGCATTCACTAACTCAGCCGCAATTTGAGCCAAGTTTTTACCAAAGACGATCTTTTTTACAACTGCATGCCGTCTCCATAAATCGCGCGCGTTGTCTAATTGCATGCATTGTTGCATGAATTGGCATTGCTCCTCAGTGAGCAAATGCTCAAATTCGATCCGTTGGTGTGCGCTAAAAAAGTCGCGGTGTTCTTTGATCGTTGCGAACGGCATAAAAGGTCTCTTGCTCGAGCTTAGGGGTGAAAAGGAGTTTACCAGAAAGGGGGATCTGGTGCAAAAAAATTCGTCCCTATAGCTGCTCGGCGATTTTGTCCATGCTAAGGAGGTCTTCGCCGATCTCTCGGAGGCTATAGAAATAGACGAAATAGCTCTCAACATGTTCAATATTGAATTTGCGGGTTGCGTGGGTCGAGCGGAAACGGCTGAGTTCTGTACTCAGAGCTTCTAAGGATTCTTTCAGTGTGTGTTCCTGCACTTGACGCGAAGGGGTTGAAATGCGGTTTTCCAGGTTTTGCAAAACGGTGTCCGATTCTTGCGTCACTCTGGAAATGGCGCGCCCCAAATCATCATCGATGATCATTTCGACTGCTTCCTTATGCACCCGCTCGATCGAAGCAATTAACTCATAGAGATCGTCAAGAGCCGCATTAAAAGCCTTCCAATGGATGAGGCGTTGGTCTTTATCGAGCGTTTCTAGCTCCGCCTCGTCGCAATAGGTTTGATTCAGGTCTAACATTTCCTCAATATCGTGATGCAAGCCAGGAGCATTTTTAAGGTTGACATCCTTGATTTCAAGAGCGGTCGAGCGGTGGTAGAATTTGGCTAAGAGAGCCAAAATTTTTTCTGATTGATGGCGCATCTTCTCCATCGCCTTTTCAGGCCAGATAAAATAGGAAACGCACACGGCCACGCTCATCCCGATGCACGAATCGAGAAAACGAAAAAAGGCAAACGACCACGGGTCCACTTCGGGTTTGGCAATGGCAGACACGATGATCAGAGCTGAGGAAAGCCCTGCAATTCGAATGCTATCAGCCAAATTGAGGAGGGAACACAAGAGCACCGTACAAAAGACGCCGATAAAAATGCTGTAATAGCTTTCTCCAAGGATATTGATAAAAAAGCCGCCGGCAAAAGAGCCGATCAAAATGCCAAAAAAACGGGACCACACCGCCTTATAGGTGCCGCCCAGACGGCTTTGCATCACAATTACCGCTGCCATGACACACCACAGCCCGCTTACAAAAGTAACGGGATGCTCAATGACGGTATAAAACCAGTTGCCGATGAGAAAACTCAAAGAAGCTGCAATCGCCATTTTAAGCGCCATTTTAACATCGCCATGGCTCAAAAAGGCGCGCGCGGGAGAGGAAATCGCGTTCCTCCAACTCCTCTTAACAATCTCCATACAAAAAATAGCGTGTGTTTCCGGTTCAATTTTTATATATAGAGAGGAAAGCTCATTAATCACAAGGTGATATCATGTTCGCAACGCTCGTCTCTCTTCTCATGGCCATATACCTCATACTCGGCCCCTACGTCACGGGCGAAAATCTCAAAATCCCTGTCATCGAATCGGCGATGCTGGCCATTGCAGTTCCGCTCCTCTTTTTCCTTCCCCTCGCGTTTTTCTTCTGCTGGCTCCCCCTGCAAAGAGCAGAAAACGACTCGACGCCGCGGATCATCGACACATTTAAAAAAGATAAACACCTTCATCTCATGGCTGCCTGGAGCATGGTCTTTGCTCTCTTTACTCTTTTTTGCAGCATCGGGTCCTTTCACCCGATCCCGCAGCAGTGGCTTTTTGCCTTTTGGATCGTCGGTCTTGGCTTAACTCTCGACGCGAATCGCCACTTCGTGATGCGCGTTCTCAGTTATCTCAATCCATTCGACTCAATTGAACTCTTTGCAAAAGAGGCAAAAGGAAGCATCCAAAAGGAAAACGAGCAAAATCTCTGTCTCTGGATCGATGCGCTTTCTGAAATGGCTCTCAAGGGGATCCATAAACAAAGCGCCTCTGTATCAAATGCCGCCCTTGACGCACTTGCTAAGACAACCACGCTTTTCTTAGAAGCTTCAAAAAGCATTGGACATCAGACGGAAGATAAACAAATGCTTAAAATGGGGATCAAAGACAAAGTGAGTTTTACGCTCTTTTTTCTCTACCAGCGATTCGACTTAATTTTCGATGCTGCCGTCAAAAACAGTTTGGAGCCAACGTGCACGAAAATGATCACGCTGATGGGAAAAATTGCAGTCGCTACTGGCGTCTACGACATGTCATTGGCCAGCACCCCGCTGCGGTTCTTAGGAAAATTTGCCAAAAAAGCGCAAGAGCACCGCTTCGAAGAGGCCGTCTTAACAGCTTCTTGCACTTTTACAGAAGTTGCCAAAGCACTCTTAACAGATGTCGATATCACCTATTACGAAATCAGAGATCCCTTCTTAAGCATCATCAACGGCATGGAAGTGATCACAAAGAAAGAATTCCAGCGGGACAAAAATACGAGCATTCCCTTGCTGATGCAACCGTTCCAAGAGCTCAAGGCTTTGTTTGAAACGGGAAAAGCAAAAGAACACCAAGATACACCCGTGATTTTATTAAACATCAACCGGGTGCTCGGAGAATTTGAGGCGCTACAGCTCGTCATGGCAACCGTTCCCAAGGTTGAAGTCAAAGAATAAGAGACAAAAGCTCCTCCGAGATCGGGTGGGGAAACTCTAGCCGCGATGCTCTTAAAGCAATCTCATCCTTACTAGAACGGCTCCCATACTTGACATCGCCGACGATGGGAGCGCCCATGGCGGCACATTGGGCGCGAATCTGATGGTAACGGCCTGTTTCTAAGGTAATTTCAATTTCAGAACATGCGCCCTCTTGTTTGATGAGGGTATAATGCAGACGGGCAAGCTTGGCCCCGGGAGTCTCCTTGGAAGCGATGTACGCTTTGTGCGCATCGTGGATGAGGTAGTGTTCGAGAGTGCCGTGCTCGTCCGGTAAAGAACCCTCAAGTGTCGCTGTGTAAGTTTTGCGACACTTTCCCTCTCGCATCGATGCGTTAAGGCGGCTTAAGGCTTTGCTTGTCTTGGCAAATAGGACAAGGCCGCTGACGGGTTTATCCAAACGATGAACGGCTCCTAAAAAGACATTCCCTGGTTTGTTGTATTTTGACTTCAACCAGGCTTTCAAGCGGGTTTCTAAGCTGTCGTTGAGTTCTGGAGTGGGTTGGGTGAGCAAACCGGCGGGTTTATCCACAACCAAAAGGTGGTTATCCTCGTAGATGATGGGGACAGGGGGCTGCAAAGTCATGATTTGTTTCGTCGCTGCCTTAACACTTCGTACAATAACACTGTCGTGGCTGTCGCGACGTTGAGAGAGTCCGCAACTCCGCACATCGGGATGCGCACTTGGATATCCGCTTCCTGCATCCACGCCTCTGACAAGCCGACCTGTTCCGTTCCCACAGCAATCGCAACGGGCCCTGATAAATCGACCTGAGTAAATTCATGGGTAGCAGCCGGGGTGGCTGCAACAATCAAGATGCCTTGTGCTTTTAGCCATTGCAATGTTTGGGCGCTTGTTGCTTCGAAAACAGGCACGGTAAAGAGTGTCCCAACACTGGCTCTCACCACATTGGGATTGTATATATCGGTGCACTGATCGCACACGATCAGGCCGTGGATAGCGACCGCATCGGATGAGCGCAAGATTGTTCCCAAATTTCCGGGCTTTTCGATCGCTTCAGCAACGACGAGGAAGGGAGGTTCCTTCTTGGGCAACAGCTTTTGCAGCTCGTCTAGCGTGCGGTGGCGCTGTTTCCCTACGGCGACGAGTCCATCGGGGCGGTCGCGGTAAGAGATTTTGCGAAATACCGTTTCGTGACACGGGTACACAGCTGCTCCCTGACTCGAAATCCGCTGAATCAGCTCCTGTTCGTTAGTTCCCAAAAACAGGGAAGGGCACACATACAACGCTTCCAAAGGCTGGTTTGCATCGATAGCGCGCAACAACTCCCGATACCCCTCAATTAAAAATGTTTGAGTGTCGTCCCGTTCTCTGCGCTCGCGCAAGCGAACCAAGTGTTTGACGCGGGGGTTTTGCAAACTGGTTAATATTTCATGATTCATTGACCCACCTTGCAAATACGCCGCTTGGAATGGGCAAAACCCCCTTCTCACCTTTAAGAACCATCTCTCCGACATCGATTGTTCCCTTCAAACCATCCATCATCTGCAAAAGAGTGTGGTGCATGACAAGGGGAGTAAAACCGGGCGTGTGGCACGAAAAAAGGAGAAAGGAGGGTGTGTCTGTCAACAGGCTGCGGCACTGCTCTAACAACTGCATCAGATCAGATTCGATCTTAAACAACTCCCCTTTGGCGCCCCGCCCAAATGTGGGAGGGTCTAAAATAATGGCATCGTAACGGACTCCCCGTTTTAACTCGCGCGTGAGAAATTTGGCAGCATCATCGACGATCCAACGGATCGGAGCTTCGGTCAGCTGATTCAAGGCGGCATTCTCACGTGCCCAGGCGACCATCCCTTTAGACGCATCTAAGTGGCACACCTGAGCGCCCCCTTTAGCGGCTGCTAAAGTGGAACCACCGGAGTAGGCAAATAAATTGAGGACGTTTAAAGGGCGGCGACGCTTTTCCCTTTCTGCTTGAGTTCTCTCTTGAATCCATCTCCAAAACAGATCTTGCTCGGGAAAAATCCCCAAATGACCAAAATCGGTCGGGGAAATTTTAAACGCGATGGAGGAGACATCGATATGCCACATTTCGGGAAGCTGATGACGAAAAATCCACCGATTCTCCCCTTCGCGTGTAAAGACAGCGTCGCACTCCAACCAATCGCGATCGCTCAGCTGCTTTTTCCAAACGGCTTGTGCACACGGGCGATCGATCAAATAGGGACCGAACCGTTCCAGTTTTCGCCCCTCGCCACTATCGACTAAGGAGTAGTTATTTTGTTCCTGCTGTGATTTCATGGCAGTACTATACCACATTACGGCAAAAATTCACAGTGGGAATGGCTCTTAACTCTTTTTAAAACCTGTAATATATTCGTAGAGAAACAGAAGTGCCCCTTCGACAGAGGCTGTGATAATCTCCTCTCGAGAACCCTTAAACGCAAAATGTTGAGATTTGGGCAATCCCCCTTTGCGCATGACGGCTATCCAAACTGTTCCGACCGGCTTTTGAACTGTTCCACCCATAGGTCCAGCCACTCCTGAAATAGAGAGGGAAAAATCTGCCGAGGAGACGGCTATCATACCCCGCACCATAGCCTGCACGGCTTCTTCACTGACAGCGCCCTGTTTTAGAAGCGTTGAAGAAGGGACTTGGAGCAGTGTTTCTTTCAGGGCATTTGAATAAGCAACGACGCCTCCTAAGAAGTACTCAGAAGCACCTGGCAGACGCGTCAAAGCAGCAGCGATTGCCCCACCTGTGCACGATTCTGCTATGGCTAACGTCCACTTTTGTTCGATGAAGAGTTGATGAATGGCGTGTTCAATCTTCATGGATGGCTAACCTCGTATCAACAGATAAGTTCTCTGTAATCAATTGAGGATGGGTATTGATCCATGCCAACACCCTCTTGCCGATCCGAATAGGGACATTGATTTTCACTCCTTGTGCAATAAAAGGCGTTGGAGTGGTGTGTTGCCGCATCCATTTCTGAAGACGAGTAAAAAGAACTGAATTGGGAAATTGCTTGGTATCTGTCCGAACCTGTTCGATTTGCTTGGTTTGTGGGTCTTGGTAGAGCTGTGGATACGAAAATTGGATACCCCACACGATGCTATCCTTGCCAAATACTCCGGCATGAAATTTCCCATCTAGCGTGGAATAATGGATATTTAGCGTCTGCAACTGCACGATTGGCTTTGCGACGCGGATCAATTCTTTATCGGATTCGACAGGGATCGCAAAAATCGCCTCTGGAGTAACCGTCATCAGCGCAGAAAAAAATGAGCGATACCGATTCAGATCGGGAATGATCCCATTTTTCAGCTCTGTCACATACTCTCGATATTTTTCGAGAAATCGTGCATGCGAAAGAAGGCTTTCTCCTCTTGGCATCACACTCCCACAAAGATAGAGCTCAAATTCCCCTAAATCCGCAAACAACGCTTCTATCTCTTCCGCATCAAGGAGTACTTGGCACTTCTGCCACTTCGACGCTTGCAGCGTCGGCTCAGCATTTGTACTCATGCGCACCGCCGTTGCCATTACGTCTCCTTCTCTTGTTTCGATTCAAAACAGCTCGCTATAAATAGCCAAAGGACTCCGATACAGATCGCGGAATCAGCGACATTAAAGACGGGAAAATCGTACCCCCATAAAACGGCATGAAACATATCGACGACATGTCCATAGATAAAATAATCGACAACATTCCCAACCGCGCCGGCAATGATCAAAGCGAAGGGGATATTTAAACGGCGATCGCGGTTAAAGAAGAGAAAATAGAGCAAAAGCCCAACGATAAATGCAATCCGTACGTAGAGGAGCGCCATTTGATAGTCTGGGAACATGCCCCACGCAGCCCCTTTATTAATTTGGTGGCTAATCGAAAATTCGATCCCAAAAAAATCTTTAAAAACGGGTATGCCTCCGTACGGATAACTCGTCCACGGATATTTCATCACAGGCAAATAGAGATGGGTGAAGTATTTCGTAACAGCATCGACACAAAGAATGGCTAACGCCAAAACGGAGGCAAAAAATCGGTTATTCATGACAAAGAGTAGGGTTTTAAATGAGCCCTTTTTCCAATTGCTCTTGGGCCTTGACGGTCATCGTGGCATAAGGAACTGCTTCGAGGCGCGGTAGAGGAATGTCTTCGCCCGTAATATCGCATTTTCCGTAGGTGTTCTCGTCGATTTTAGCGAGGGCTCGATCAATTTGTTTGAGGACGCTGTATTCGTGCGAAGTGAGTTCTAGCGTAATCGTCCGGTCAAAGTCATCTGTTCCTTGATCAGCTTGGTGCTGAGAATACCCGCCTCCTTCATCTGGCATTTTTACATCCGCAGAAGAACCTTTAAGCGCCACCGTCAATTGATTTCTCATCTCTTCTAAGCGCTTTTTGAACTTAGCGATATCAGTTTTTTTCAAGGCCATTGACATTTCCCCACTTTTTAATGAATTTATCAGCAATTTCCTACAGGCTGCATGGACTGGATCGCGTCCATTAACTCACCAATATCCTTAAAGCGCCGATATACACAAGCAAAGCGTATATATGCAATGGAATCTAACGCTTCGAGCCGTTTCATCACCATTTCGCCGAGTTCCTTCGTGCTGATTTCTCCCACCTGTCTCTGTAAAACATCGCCCGTAATCTCCGCGGCCACGGCAAAAACTTGCTCGCGGCTCACCGTCGTGTGCAAACACGCTGCTTCCAGCCCCTTGATTAATTTCTGCTGCTGAAAATCTTCGTAATTCCCATCCCTTTTCTTCACCTGTATTGTCAATTCGACTGTTTCAAAAGTCGTAAAACGACGCTGACACGCTAAACATTCGCGACGACGACGTATCGCATTCATCTCAGGGGCATCGCGCGAATCTGTAACTTTTAATTCCTCATAGCAACAAAATGGACACTTCATAAAGCCCCCTGTTTCTCGAGTGCGAACCATACAAAAACCTTTTTTTTACAGCAAGCAGAATGATGTCAAAGAAATTTACTATTAATAATTTAAAAACAAATAAAATAGATTGATTATATAAATCGAAAAACATAGAATAGGACAGGATGTAAATGAAAAATGAATGATTTAACAATACCACACTTTTATACTGCACAGAATAGCTGCCCGAAAAGCGATTTCACAGATTCTGATAACACCCCCTCTGAACCCTGGCTTGAAGCACTTCCCTCTTGCCAAATCGATCCTAACACAGTCAATATTCCTTTGCGGTTATTTCCCCTGATCCTTGACCCTTCCGATCCCATCCCTTCTAGCTGTACAACATTGACGGAAAGGGCTCTCTATTCCATCCAAAGGGTTCTCGACCAAAAAGAGGGGAGCACAAATTCACAAGTGGCCCGCCATTGGGAACGCGCCTTTTGGGAATCGAAACCCGATGAGCGTAAAACTTACTATCCCTCCTCTTTCCCCCTCTTTTTCTCGCTCATCCGATTTATTGAACCAGCCCTTATCCGGCACAACAACTGCACGGTTAAAATAAACTTAAAACTGCACAAAATAAACCCCTTATTCAACAGCATTGCCTCTTTCCTAGCAACTCTCCAAAAGACAATTTGTGCCGAAACATCCACCCAAATAGAGTGGGCGGCAAGCTGTGCTGAACAACTCCATACCAAAATGGCCCCAGAAGCGCTGCAGGAACTGCTCGACTTTTTACAGACGCAAAATCAACCCCTTGCGCAACTCCTGTGTAACACCGTTCCAGCACTCACGCTCTTGACCTTCCATGAGGTGAAGATTCTTCATTTTTTTGACGTGGGACAAGATACGGAAGCATCCTCACAGACGCCTACGGCTTCTGCATCCTCTCAAGAGACGTCTCCAACCATACGCCATCAAACAGAAGATCCGATAAAAAGCGATGAGTTTCCTCCCCTACAGAAGAACTACCGACCAGCCCCAAAGCCTTCTTTCAGCCCTATTTTTCTTCCACCCGCTTTTCACGTAAAAAATCGACCATCGCTCCCACAAGCACAAAAAAGCCAGTTTGCGCACACCAATCCCCCAAAAACGGCTCAGCCCACACTTCCTCCACATAATAAAAAGCGAGTAACTGCCCCTACGACAACGCCATTCAACGCCTCTCCTCGACCACCCCTTCCAAAGGGAAAAGCGCCGATCCAAAGCCAAGGCAAACCACACCCAAATGAGTCGTCTCACAACAACACCCATTCCTCAAGTAGCAATGAGCCTCCTCCTGCTCAGGCACCCATCAAAGAGACGACACCAGCAAAAGAAATGGTTGCAGAACCTGTCACAGAGGCAAACGATCCTATCGTCCAAGAAGAAACCCCCTCATCTGCACCACAGCCAGATACCTTTGAGCCAACAAGATGGTTGCGCAAACTAGACGCGTTCAACGAGCATGAAACCTCAGATAAGAAAGGACATATCGGAACACTTGTATCAGCTGCTCTTGATGATCCTAAAATTCTTGCCTCTCCCTTCGAAATGTGCGGTGTAAAACAAGCGGCTTATATACTCGAAGACCCCCTCATACACAATACCATCATCCTTTCCTATACGCGCTTTTCCGATATTCGCCCCCTCTTCTGGAAGTACTTTGGTCCACTCATTTCCAAAAATATCAATATTCAAAAACACCGGTATGAGTATCACAAAATGGTCGGATTGATCCTCAACTTCTATTATCAATTTATCCTTCTCCAAACTAACGAGCTGACACAAACCGAAATCAACGCGATCTCGTTTGTCATTGGGATCGCCAAAGAGCGAAACCTTGCCTTTTCGACCTCCTACAATATGCTCATCTACTTGCTGAGAAAGTCCCCCTCCAGAACCGAAATTCAAAGTCTTGTTGCCAATTGGATTACCGTGCAAGGATTGAAGAAAACCTTAAATGTTGAAGAAGCGTATCAGCTGCTTCTTTTATCCAGAAATCTCAGAACCACTCACCCACAAAAAGTGGACTACTTCAAAATGGCAGAAGCACTTCAAAACCAAGGCAAGCTCCAAGAGAGGATTGATCAAAAGGGCTGGTTCGACGAATCTAATTTTCTCTGTTATGCAAATCTCCAACTGCACAAAGAGAAACAAGTCTCTGACGAATTCCTCGAGTCTCATTTTCAACTCTTTACGGACAATGTAACGGGCGTTCTCTCCTATGGAATACTGCTGAACATTCTTACATACATTGCAGACACACGTATCTTTTTATCCGACATCCCCTCCTGCAAAGTCTTTATGCAGCTTGCTGAAGGCGCTTATTTTGGAGCTTGCGAGCTAGGACTCGTACGTCCTCATATGATTGTTTTATCCAAGAACGCTTACGCTCTTATCATGCGCATCTATGAACAAGCCAACATAGATCAGATCACCCCTTTCACTTTGGAAATTTCTCGAAGAGACGTAGCAGATGAAACTCTAAACCTTTATTTTCTCGAAACCTCGGTCTCGCTGTTTAACAGATACTATGGTATGTTTATCTCCATCGAAAAGCGGGATCTCATTACAAACTGGATCAATCGTCTTCACAGATGCCAATCGATAACAGCTGAATTGACTAGAAAACTGAAAATGGCTCTTCCACACCTACAATGGGGTGGGGTTGTAGAGAGCAATCTATTTCCCTTTGATTCAAAGCAGCCAGACGAGCTAACGTTGGAGGGGATCAAAGAAGCACTTATCAAGTGCAAAATAGATTACGACTCCCTCGACTTGAGCCGGCAAGAACAATTCCTAACGAAGAAATAGACGTTTCTATTGAGCATATTAAATCGAAAATGGTACCCTCTCAACAAAGAGACCGAGAAACACACTCAGCCGGTTTTGCTACTCCTCTTAAGGAATTAAAATGACTAAACAAGAAAAAAAACGCCTTTGTTGGAATTGTGAAGGGAGCGTTCCCGCGCAAGCAGAGACGTGCCAATATTGCGGCGTCAGTGTCGTGCCAGCGTCGTTAGACGGATCAAGCCAACCATTTACTCCTCTTTACCAACCAACACCCCACCCGCAAGCGCCACCTGCGTCTCAGTATAAACAGTCTTTTGCCCGTGATAGTGCCCAAATCACAAATCCACAAGAAACTGAAAATGAAACACATGAGGCTTCATTTGTCGAATTTAAACACGTCTTATGGGCAATTTTGTTTCTCTTATCAGGCTCGGTCTTCTTTCTATTTGGAACCGCCCTTGCCCTTTTTTCCCGCAATGGCGTCCTGACACTGCAATGGAATGGGGACTTGTGGTCCCTTTACCTTCTCGTCGCGATCCCCCTTCTTTTTTTTGGGTGGAGAGCGTGGTCGAAGCTCGAATAATTTTTGAATTCAATTCAGCAGAATTATAAAATGGGGCTTAGCATTTTATAGGTCGTTATCAAACATGATGAAACAGTCGTTTATTCCGCTCATCTCTTTAGCACGTTTCGCGTGGATGACAGGCGCAGCGTTCTCCTGTTTGATTTTTATCCCTCACGCAGAGGCAGCCAACATACTGCCAGATGGAGAGATCCAGAAACAACACTTGCATGGAAAATCCCTTTTTCCCGATACGTGGAAGTGTAGTCACTGTGGGTATGAAAACTATGATGGTATAGATACCTGCAGTGTATGTGGACAATCCAGATACAGTGAGTAGCACATGGGTTTGTTAAAAAACCTCACCGCAATTTTATCTAAACAGAAAAAGACCAAAAGCCGCACCCAGCTCAGCTTAGCGCTCTATCGGCCGAGTTTTCGCTTCACCTTTCGGCGTTAGGTGATCTTCAAGCCAAGGGGACAGGTGCAAGAGGGCTTTAATGGCGTGGTAGCGATCGCGTGCAGCGTGCTCGCGGGCTATAGAAGGGTCTTGAACGGCCCGGATCATCAAGTTTTTGGACGTGTGTTCCAGATCGATAAACTCAATCACATCGACGCTGTAACCCGCTTGAGTCAATAATTCCGCGCGTATCGCATCGGTAACTAACGCCGAAAAGCGCTCTTTTAGAATTCCGTGGCGCAACAAAGCATCCAAAGAGGAGCACTTCACCTGTGACAACAACTCGTGCTGGCAGCAGGGGACGGCCAAAATCACACGCGCCTGCCAATCAACTGCGTTTTTAAGCGCAGCATCTGTGGCTAGATCGCATGCGTGCAGTGCGATCACCATATCGACTGGCTCTGTAGGCACATGCTCTTGTATGGTTCCCACCACAAACTTGAGGGTCGGCTCTTGCAATTGATCAGCTAACCGGCGGCAATCGGCAATCACATCCTCTTTCAGATCGACACCGGTAATGACAGCAGGACGCCGCTTGATGTAATTCAAATAGTGATGGAGCGCAAAAGTCAGATACGATTTGCCCGATCCAAAATCGATGATATGCAACTGTTTTCCTTGAGGCAGCTGTTCAAGAGCCTGCTCTATTAGTCCAATAAAGTGGTTCATCTGCCGAAAT
This sequence comes from Chlamydiota bacterium, assembly GCA_013287915.1. GTDB lineage: Bacteria > Chlamydiota > Chlamydiia > Chlamydiales > Parachlamydiaceae > JABDCX01. Next base: position 1,671 of record JABDCX010000005.1, on the reverse strand, counting down.
TTATCGTACTTTTCACGCAAAACCCGTCCTTGAGCGTTCATTACTCCCAACGCAACCAAAAAGGGAACGGGTTCACCTTCGGGGAAATAGAACTGCTTGGAACGGTTGTGAGCTAAGGGCACTGGATCCGTTTTGTCCCGCTTAACCTTCTTCAGTACCTTGAGAGCCCCATTCTTATGCGTGAGGATGTGATAAGAAGCGACTTGAGTCTCAAATATCCCCTGCGTAAACGAAGAAGGAATTGCCTCCAAGACTAGGTGTCGACATTCTTGTGGAGAAAGGTTTGCATGGATCGCTTTTGTCTTAAAAAAGCGCGTGACTTGGTAGACCGATTTTGACTTGAGCAGGAGCGGACGGATCGCTATTTTGAAAGGGAGTTTTTCGCTTTCCTCTCGCACCGCACTCAACGTGCCTGCCACGAGTTCGAAATTCTCAATCTCTTGAAGCAAGCTCTCGAGGCTGTCCGCTGTGTCTTTGTGTTGCATTATTTAATGGCTTTTTTTGGCTGCAGGAGAGGGATTTTAATGAGTTCGCCGACGAGAATCATCCCTGCCAATACCAAGACAGCACCTGTCATCCCTTGCAGCGTCATCGATTCTCCTAAAAAGAAAAACCCTAAGAACATCCCCACAACGGGGAAGAAACAGGCAACAGTTGAAAGGGCGGTGGGCCCGCAATTTTCCAATAGCTTATAATACACGGCAAAGGCGCACACCGTTCCCCAAAGCGACAGCCCCATAAGTCCCCCAACAGCCGACCAAGAAGGAGCTGATAGCTCCCAAGGCTGCTCCACGTACAAAGCAATTGGGCTCAACATCAATGAAGAGAGCAATAGCTGCGCAGCAGGCGCCAAAAACGGGGTAAATCCCGTGGTAAACAATTTGCCATACACATGGGAGACGCCATAGCAAAATGCCGCTGTGACAGACGCTGCAAGCCCTAACAGTGTGCCGCTCAAGCCTTCCACAATCTGTCCAGCGAAGAGCAAAAAGACGCCACCACAACTGCAGACCACTCCAAACACCTTTTGGGGTGTCATCCGATCAGAGGCGACAAAAAGTTGCGCTAAAACAGCAGTAAACATCGGCGTTGTGCCATTGATAATCGCAGCCAGAGAGCTGTCAATCGTCTGTTCGGCATAACAAAAGAGGTAGAAAGGGATGACAGAAGCAAAAAAAGCCATTATTGCTGAACGGATCCAAAAAGTGCGGTTGAGGGAAAAGGTTCCTCCACGCACATACAAGATCAACGTCAACAAAACAGCAGCAATCGTGACACGGCAGCTGGTCAATGTCAACGGGGGGATGTCGTGCACAGCCAATTTGATGAACAAAAAAGAGGGGCTCCACATCGAGACGAGAGCCAGCATCAGGAAAAACCGCTTTAAAGGCGACATCACTTCCTTGCCTCTGCGTCCTGGAATTGTCCACAGCACTTTTTATACTTCTTCCCACTTCCGCAAGGGCAATCGTCATTGCGGCCAAACTTAGGAGAAGCTTGAACGGGTTGTGGCTTCACTTGCGCGGCATTTTCTGCCTTATCGCCATTTGTGGGCTGTTGGGGCGCTTCCTGAGGCGATCCGCAACATGATCATCCGCCGGATCGATCAGCAGTGGCAAGAGCACCTATTGAGAATGGATCATTTGCGTGCCGATGTCTCTCTTCGCTCCG
>JABDCX010000004.1 GCA_013287915.1 Chlamydiota bacterium | reverse complement strand
TCGAAGCCATGGACTGTGGGGAGAAACTTATTTAAGTCACCCAGATGGTTTTTGCCGAACTGGCCGGTTGTATAGCCAAGCGCCTTGAGCGCCGTAGCAATAGTGCATGCTTCAGCTGGCAAACCAACATCAGCTCCAGCCTGGCCAACAGTAGTCAGCCCAGTGCGTACGGGCAGTTGACCTGTGATGAAGTTCGCACGACCGGCTGTGCAGCTGGCCTCAGCATAATAGTCGGTAAACAACATCCCTTGGCTGGCAAGCTTATCGAGATTCGGTGTCTTGCCAGACATAATGCCCCGGTGATAGGCGCCAATGTTAAACCAACCCACATCATCACCCATGATCACAAGAATGTTTGGTTTTTTTTCTGCTGCTTGTGCTTGATTAGCAAAGACCAGCAACACAACCAAACTAGTTAAGATTGTCAAACGGTGCATGAGTTTGTTCATCATTGAATACCTGCTTTATTTAAACGGATCTACTTTGTAGATGTATAGCGCCATGAGGCATAAAGTCAACCTAGAAATGAATGTCCCACTTGCCTTTGCGGATCAGGGAGACTTTACGGCCTGTGTAGGTGATGGCATGGACGTCTACCTCGTCGGAGGAGATCATCATGTCGGTGTGGACATTGCTATTATTGCATCCGACATTTGCAAGCTCCTGATCGCTCATCGTCTCTCCTCCGTCAAGGCAAAAGCGGTAAGCAGAGCCAACTGCAACGTGGCAGGCGGCATTTTCATCAAACAAGATCTCTTCAAAGATCAGGCCGCTTTGGTAGATGGGTGAATCCGTTCCCACTAAAGCCACCTCGCCCAGCCGCTTGGCTTGAGGGTCGCTTTGGATATAAAAGGAGAACGCATCTTTCCCTTCTTTTGCTTTAAAGTCAGTGATTTCTCCTCCGGCAAAGGTGACCTCTAATCCTTTCACCATGGTTCCATGCACGAGGAAGGGGCGAGTGACTCTGGCATGCCCTTCAGTCCTGCGGCAGTCGGGAGTTGTAAAACATTCTTCCGTCGGAATGTTGGCTTCGTAGTGTGCGCCGTGGGGCCCTTCATGCCCACCCCCTGCGAAGATAGCTTTGGGAGACAGGTACACTTTTAGATCGGTTCCAGGGCCTGTAAAATGGAGCATTTCAATCTTCAGGTCGGTTAGCCCTTTTGCCCGTTTTTGTAGCTTCTCATCGTGCTGATCCCAAAGCTCGAGGTAAGAGGGGTGGTCAACTCTGCAGATTTTAAAAATCTCATCCCAGAGAGCCTCTCCAGCCTTTTCTTCCGAAAGGTGTGGAAAGACTTTCTTTCCCCATTTTGGTGTGGCAGCAGCAGCTACAGTCCAGTGAATTTTTGATTTGCCTACCCCTTCTTCGTAGTAGCGCTTGAGCGATTGCCTAATGCTCAATTGCATTGCGTTCACCTTTCCGGGCGGTATATCTGCAAGGCTATCGGGCTCTTCACTTCCCAATAGACGCAAAATGGCCCCATTCTCATCTAAAACCTCGTTAAACTTGGTAGGAATAAATGCGGGCACATAGGCCAGATCGCTCTCTTTTTGGGAACCCAGCACGCGCTGCCTGCTCGTCCAGGGGTCGATAAAGTCGACGTTTACGTACTTAGCGCCGCGTCTGTAGGCAGCTGCGGTGCATTTTTCAAGCAATTTGCGATGGATGATCTCTCCGGTCAAATTGACGACCTGTCCGGGCTGCACATTCAGTCCATGCTGGACGATCAGCTCAGCATAGCGGCTTAATCGCGTGTCAAAATCCATCTGAAAACCGGGTTATTGCTTTTGTCGTGCATGGGCGGCATTGACGGCCGCTTGGAGCTCGTTTAAATCGTTCTCAGTGATCACAGACTGATTCATCACCCTAAGAATATAAGCTTGAAACTGGGGGTCTTGGTTGATGGGGTTGTCGATGAATTTATCATAAAGATTTTGCTTAACTTCGAGGATCACGGTTGCATCGACGAGTTGCTTGTCAGCGCCTGCCACAACTGGGGCATTGAGATTGAAAACAACACTTTTTAAGGACGTGATTTTGTTTTTTTGACTTTCTATCGCATTGTCCATCGCTTGCTTGAATTGAGCCGCGTTGAGTGTTGCAGCTCCATTATTGCTGCTCGTATCGGCTAAGGCCCATGAGGGGGAGAGTAAAAGACTTGCCGACAAAAGAATCTTGAATATTTTTTTCATAACAACTCCGTTTTTAAATTTTTGATCTAACAGCAGTTTTATCAAAAGAAAATATCTTACACAAGAACAACTCGACGATCGGTTGTTGTGGAAGCTCTGGTGCTAGGACGTAATTTAAGTGAATTCAAGGAGAAAGTCCGTCAACTGAGTAATCGGAATTTGGAGGCAGTTATTGCTAAGCCATAGTTTTTTGCCATCGTAAGTGACGAGTATCATGTGTTTGAGGTGGGGGAAGGTTTTGCTCAGAGAAGGAGGTGGAGCAACAGGATCGGCTCCGTGGATGCTGAGTTTGGCATCGAGTGCAAGAATATCACCTTTGCCGGTATCTATGATGAAATCAACTTCTTCTCCATCCTTTGTCCTCCAAAGAGAAACCTTCCAATTTTTACCAAAATTCGTGATGCATTTGACGATTTCACTCAGAACAAGTGTCTCAAAAAGGGCTCCGGCCTGCGGACTTGCTAATAGCGGCTTGGCATCCATCCACCCTTGTAATCTGGTTGTAAGACCAGTATCGAGGAAATAGATTTTAGGCGCTTTGGTGAGACGCTTATTTAGATTCGTTTCAAGTGGAGGTAGCAAATAAAGAAGAGCTGTCCTTTCTAACACAGAAATCCATTCGTTGATGGTGACAGATTTAACTCCACTGTCTTTTGCCAAAGAGGAGTGGTTAAGGATGTTGCCAGTTCTTGCGGCCAGCATGCCAAGGACAGTATGAAATTCTTTTTTCTTGATGATGCCTGCACTGACGACGATATCTTTTTCAATGTAATTGCGGATGTAATCATTGAGGTATTTGACAGGGTCTAAAGCGGGATTGGTATACAGTTCAGGCCAACCGCCCTTAAACAAGATGGTGGTTAATGGCATATTTGGAAAAGCATTTTTGATTTCATGGACCGAAAGTGTATTCAGATGGTAAAAGCTAGCGCGGCCAACGAGCGTTTCTTTTACGTGAGTATCCAAAAGGATCTGGTTTGAGCCAGTGAGATAAAACAAAACGGTGATTTCATCTTTTTGGTTTTTTAGTACCCGGTCTTTTTTGAGATTGTCTATGATCCGTTTAATTTCGGGAAAAATATTCGGGGCGTATTGAATTTCGTCGATGATGATGGGTGGGGGATATTGTGTTAAAAATAACCCCGGATCTCTTTCGGCTAGATTTCTCATCTGGAAATCATCAAAAGTGATTTCCTGGAATTTCCCTTCACCTAATGCTGCAAATAGTGTGCTTTTTCCGCACTGGCGCGGTCCAATGAGGATGTGGATATACACTCCCCGGTTTTCTCGCAATTTTGTGGCAATATCTCGCTTGATCAACATATGGCCATTTTAAGTTGCCAGCTTAAATTTGTCAAGAAAACGGTTGTAAGGATGTGAGTTTGAGGTGAGTTTGGATCAGCTTTCAAAAATTTCGTTGAATAAAATTAGCGTTTGGTAAAATCGTTGCATTTAATTTTATTACTTGGTATCGTGATTCTCCTTTGTTAAAAATTTACAAAAAAAGAGAAGTACCATGAGTGCACTACATTCTTTAGGCCAAACAAGTATTGAGCGGCACACCTCGCGGAGTCATTTAGTCACAGATAGTAGCCAAGCGGCTGTTGCTGCCAAGGCGAATCTCGTTGGGGACATTGCAAACAAAATCCTGATGGCAGCAGCACGAATGGACGATCCGGTGAAGTATATCACCGTCAAGATCAACAATTGTGCAAGAAAGGGACATCATTGGCTGGCACAAGCGATCTTCGATGGTGCTAAAAAATGCAATATCACACCCAATATAGTCACTTTTAATGCTCTAATCAAAGCATATGTGTATGGAAATCGTGTGAGCAAGGCTCTTGAAATTTTGAATTTCTTAGATTCAGACCAAAGTCAGATCAAACCCGACCTAACGACCTACAACACCTTGATCCATGGATGCGCAATCACAAAAAACGCGAACGGAGCGTTCTATCTCATTCGACGAATGAAAAGTGCTGGTCTTGAACCCAATGTCTGGACATTTACTAGCCTGTTGTACGCCTGTCTGAAAAGCGAAATACCTTCTAAAGTAGAAGAGGCTCGTCAACTCATGCAAGAAGCTGGCATCTATCCAAATGCCGTGACATTCAACACCCTGATGAACGACCTTGTTGAGAACGGAAATTTAGAGGACGCTGTTGACCTATTAGGTAGCATGGCCAGCTGTCAAGTCGTACCGGATGATTACACATTTACAATCCTTAGCAAAGGGTATAGGGCGCCATCTCAATTAGAACAGGTATTTCCATTGTTGGAAAAAATGGAGAGCATTGGATTTCTCCCTGGCCTTGTAACAATTGCTTCATTAATGGATATCTGCCTTCAACTTGAAAAGCCCGCCAAAGCAATCGCCTTATTCATAGCGTTTGATACCGACGAGGATATACCCAAAGACCCGGTGTATGGCCACGCCATAAAGGCGTACATCAAACTAGGCGTGCCCGAAAAGGCCCAAGCGCTCCTCTCTAAAATCGGAGCAAAAGGGGCCCGTTTAGAAAGGGAAACCTACCTCAAGGTTTTGATGTCCTGTAAAGAAGCAAGAGATGCGAATCTTGCTTTTGATCTCTATACGGAAATGAGGGAAGCTGGCATTTCATTTGACAGGACTTCACTGCTAAGAGTGATAGAGGTTTGCCATAAAGCCAACCAGAATGTTAAGAAAATTATGGTGAGATCTTATTACAATTCTGTTTTTGGCAAGGCACATTGACCTATTTTGAGCGTTTAAACTGCTCAAGGTTTAATTTTTCAAAGTTTGTTTGAAGTTGTTCTACATTAAAGCGCATGTTGGGTTCCACTTTTAACATACTCTTGATAAAATCAATCAAACCCTTGTCGAACCCTTGTTCTTGCATTGTTTTTTCGACGTTGTTTAGATTATTTTCCAGATTGGCGGTTGTACGTTTATCCTTCTCCATATAGGGAGTCATTTTACCAGTTAGAACTTCAAAGAGGGTGCACCCAAGCGACCAAACATCAGATTTAGGATTATCATTTTTTTTCACGCCTTCCGGGGACATATAAGTGGCAGATCCAGAACTCTCTGTTGCTGTGCCCGAAACTTTAGCTAAGCCAAAATCGGTCAACGTGACGTTTCCATCTTTATCTAGCAAAATGTTTGCAGGCTTAATATCTCGATGCACTAACCCGTCCTTACCCTCTTCTTGGTCGGCATGCACCTTCTGGAGTTGAGTGAGGATTTGACGGATGAACGTTTGAGTTGCTTGTGGAGTCTTAGTTACTTGACTAGCTAATTCTCGATTGGCAAGATCTCCCTTTGCAAGTTTCATGGGAATACTGATAATCGTGTTGCCAGCAGAAGTCACCTGAACGCCCTCTTTTTTTGATTTCTTTTGAGTGCTGATGTGCTCCGTTATGTGGTTGACATCTACAAGGCCTGTCAGACGCTGCTGCCGTTTAAATTCCAGTTTAGCCTCAGCGGCAAACTTCTTTTCCATCTCCTTCAATTCGCGCATCTCTTCTTTGGTTTCTGGCTTCCATTGCAAGGCTGTATTTATATCGATGCTTTTTAGTCCACGTTCTTTCGCCCTGGCTTTCTCCAAGGCCACTTTTGCCTGAGCGGTGATGTCAATAGTTGCATTGGCCATCACCTCTGTTGTTCCATCGTTTTTGATCGCGAAGGCTGTTTGTACCACCTTAAACGAACCCCCAGCGTGCATTTTACACGTATCAAAGATCCCTTCCCTCTGCTTTAAAAGGATAAAAACTTCGCCGTTCTTTGCAATATCGATGGTGCATTTAAGAGGCGGATCTACAGCGCTTTTTTTGATGTGATAGCTTTGCCCAAGCTTGTACTTGCCACTGGCTTTGAACTCTTTAATGTGATCGATGGCCCTCTTAGCTTCTTCAGGCGTCATTCCAATTTCAGCAAGCTCTTTTTCATAACGAACTGTATCGAGCAAGTTCGAGGTTCCAACCAAGCGGCTTTTTGCCCCTGTGTCACTGACGCCGTGCTTGAGTAAGAAATCTTCGATTTCGGCAGGTGTCACTCCTGTTTTGCTTGTGTCTGCCGCCCCTCCCGTTGCTTTTGAGAGTTCTGCAAACCCTGCTCGAATTCTCTCCACCTTCACAAGATACTTTTTATCACCTATTGTGAGGGGGATATATTTGCCGGATTTCAATTTCGATTTTTGGCCAATACTGCCAAAGAGTGATTTTGAGAGGACTTTAGCAGCGACTCGGATTTCTTGACCATCCCGCTTTAGGATGATTTTCACCTTTTTCCCCTGCATATCCCCTTTTACAGCTTTGGATGGCGCTTCTGGAAGCGAAGCCGTAATAGGACTAATCGGTCTTTGTATAGGCATGTCTGAGTCCATACACACCCCTGATATATAACTAATAGATACTATATATTATTATAGTAATATATAAATTAATTTAAAATAGTTATTTTATTGAGTAATTGATGTTGTTGTGTCTTAGAGTGGGCGGAAGAAATGTGTTGACATAAAGTATAGTTTTAAATTACAATCCATAGACTATTTTATATAATAAACTTAATCTGAGTGTTTTAATGGATTTCTTGAAAACCACATCTGATTATATTGGCAAACAGTGGGAAGCGACCTCTACTTGGCTTTCTGCAGCAGCGGGTGAGCAGACGGCAAATCCATTCACGGTGCGCGAATGCATTTCCCAATTTGTAGTCGGCTTTAGCCCTTTTTGGGAAAGAAAGGTAGAGGCATTAACAGCGCTTGCTGGCAATCGATTTCGGAGTGCTCTTGAACCTTGGAATAAGACGCTGCCTGTCGACTATGTAGTCCGTGTGGTTGAAAAAACAGCATCAACGCTGGTAATAGGCGCCGTGTTGGACGCGGTTGGCGTGAAGTGTCATGCAACACCTTCTACACGCATTGCAGCTTTTGCAGCTGCTATTCTTTTACACAGCTACGAGCCGCAGAGTCGCCCATTGCATTTGGCTTTAAACTTTACGACGGGTCTTGTTCTTAGAGCGTATGTGTTTGGAGTGGACGTCATCTCTGCATCAATCCTTTCGGGTTCAGAAACTCTAGGAAAAGTCAACAGTGCCTCAGAGTTGAAAAGTGCTGTTCAGAAAGCCTATCAAGATCCAGTTGCAGTCAAAGACCATATTATGGGTGTTGCGAAAGGGATTTTTACGAGTTTATTTCAGACCGATATGATCAGTAAATGTGCTCAAGCTCTTCAAAACCGTCCTTGGGACGTTGTTCTTGGCTTGTCTTTGACACCAGCGCTCGTATTAATCAATAAAAAAATGATAGAAATTTCTGTTTTAGCGCTGGGTCATTTTAATATTCAATTAACTGAACCACAAACAATCACGGGTTTAATGATCGGCGCCTCTGTTCCCGCAAAGGTCTTGATTTTGGCTTATGGCGTCATTTTCGGACCCCTCATTGAAGAGGAGGTGTTTAGGGGAAAAGGCTACGATTCCCCCATATCGGTGAAAAATGCCGTTCCTTCAGATATCAGGTGGCTGGGGGTTGTGAGCGATACTTGTCGTCAATCCTGTTTGGGCTTTGTTTTTTATTCATTGTCTTCTTCACAAGATTCGAATCCAATCTCCTCTATTCTTGGTATTATTACTTTGGAATTTTTCAAGGCTGTGATTTACAACCATCCACTTGAGCTTACTGTTTCATCAGCACCTACAATAAAAGGGAGGATTTTGCGCGTTTTGGAAAATTCTGTAGTTTTTGCTGCCATGCACATCGAATATTCGCAAAAGTGGAGTAATGTCCCCATTTTTCTGGGAACATTAAATATGGGCATTTTTTGGGCATCAATGCGAGAATATACCAAAGATAATATCGCAAGCTCTTTTTCGCATATGGCCAACAACGCACATTTCTTTGCGCGTTTGACTGCTGCTCTGTCCAAAGAAGACCGCTTCTAGGTTGAAAAAAATCATCAAGTCGATTATTTAATAGACAGCATACATAGGAGCGACAAATGAAAAACTTTTGCTTTAGCGCGTTTATAGCCTCTTTAATCGTCCTGTTGCCTACAGCTGATGTACAAGGTATTGGAATTGATTTAGGACCTTTTAGCATTCAGCTTTTTCCTAATGATGCTGGAATTCCAGTGCGTGTTGAAACAATTTCAGATCCAATTTGCTATGCAATAGAAACGCAAAGACAGCTTGAAATGACGGTGGAAATGAAAGAGGATATCAGCAATAAAGAATTCAAATTCATCACAAAAAAAATTATCGTTGAACCTTATCTTTTTGGGTTTGGCAACCAAGGGCAGCCGGTTTTGCAAGGCAATATTACCTCCGAAAAACTGATCAAAGAGGTTACAGTAAAGTATGGCGAAGACGAAAAAAATATAAAAAACAATCAAGAAAATTTCTACACCGGACAGTATATGTCTCAAAAAGAGAAGAAAAAAGTCACCATGATCAATTTGAGCAAGGTAGCCGATCTACACGTGTTGAGAGATACACACTTTGTAGCGCCAAAAACGCTTGAGATTGATCGCAGCAAGCTTTCCACCGTGGTCTGTCAGATCGAAGTGCAGTAGCGCTCCTGGCATTAATTCAGTGAACTACCCAATCGTGTTGGACATCAGTCTGATCGTGGTGTGAGGCCGGGAGGGTCGGTATCTCATAGCCCAGCTGAGAAGGAGTATGCGGCTCAGCGGGTCCACCATTCGTCGTAGAGCTTGGCCTGGGCTTCAGACAATCTTAAATGTCGACTTTCTTGTCCTGTCGACACACCTGCTAGGAAGCATCGGCTCGAAAATAGCTCTTTGGCTATTATCTTCGCCGCGTGCTTCTAGCATATGTGTCAACATGCCTAAGAAATTCTCGTTTAAAATTGTCTGAAGTCCAGTTGGCGTAGCAATCCATGTAGTCTGAAGCATTAAGAATCTTCGCTTTCATTTAGTTGATTATCCTTTTTCCCTGCACTTTCTTGATTTACATCTACAGTTAAGTTAAACTTCTCGAAAAAAATTGCATCTAAATTTAAAGGTTTAAAAAGATCTAGGTTTGGCTTAAAATGCTCAATCACATTTTTTGAATTATCTTTCGATATTAGACATTCTATTTGACTCTTTTGTCTTGATAATATTTCTTCCTTAATGGTATTGGCAAAGAATTCCACGGAAGGCTGCTTCGGGATGCCCCTATATTGAGGGGGTATTAGATCCCGTACCCGTACCGGAGCAATTTGGAAGATGCTATCCGTTTCAAGAAATTTTGTGTTTTCATCTTGTTTTTTTTCAATCGTTGTTTGGTCTGAAAAGAGAAATTCCTTATCAATTCTTGCCCATTTGGCAGCTTCAACAAGCAGTGTTCTTTCTCGTTCAGTCAAAATGTAAAAAAATTTGTAAGAACGGGCAAGATTATACACGTTGTTCACGACGTCTAAGAAATCTTTTTTGTAAAAGATAAAATTTTTACCTATCATCAGACGATGAGTGTCTTCAGTCCCATCTAAAGGTTTTTTCAAAACCTCTACTTTGTGTTCTGTGAATAGTTTTAGATCGCTAAATGGTAAATAACTAATAATTTTCTTCCAAATATCAAGCGGTAAATCTTCAAAATGAACTGTATTAGTTGTATCTATTTTATCGTTAGAAGAAGATGAGTAGTTAGATGAGCATGCATCTGATTTGAGATTAGATTGACTACAGTTGTTCATAATATTCTCATTTTATTAAATTGATAAATTCAATGTTATTATATATTTTGCTGTCTGTATAGGCTGGCATTTTAAGCAAAATGGAGAAGAAATTCAAGGTAAATCGAACATTCACTAGGCGTTTTATGGGTCATTAGGCTGCAAAGGGCAGCAAAAGCTGTGGGGCATTGTAAAAGTGGTGTAAAGGAACAACACCTAAAAATTCCAGGAGAAGCCGGCTGAGAAGGAGTAGGCGGCCCAACGGGTCCACCATTCGCCGTAGAGCTTGGCGTAGCAATCCATGCAGTTTCCGAGGGGAGCGGCAAGGTTGATGTCGGCTACGAGGGCATTGGGGCCGGGTTTAGTGCTTTGGATGGTGTATGAGGTTCCAAACTCCTCAAAGCGGGTTTGGAATGTAGTGCCAAGGGAACCAAACCGGTGTTGCCAGGCTAGGTCGAGGCTAATTGTGCTTGAGCACTCGTTTTCGCTGGTAAGATGGACGCCGAGGTAGCTATTCCAGTTGGTCGCCGTTTTGCCGTGGAGCTGTAGGTTGAGGGAATGGGCGCCACGTTCATGGAGGGAGGAGCGGTGGGCATAATTAAAATCGGCACCGACATAGGGTTGTATGACAAGGCAATCAAAACAGGTATTGAGGCCTAATTCGACGTAGCAGTTGCCGTGGTTGATTTTAGGAGTGCTTTTGGCGTGCCTGTCTATCTCTGCGAAGTGGATCGGTCTTCTGAGCTTGACGTACGATTGACCGATGACGAGATCGGAAAAGAGATAAAATACAAGATGTTGGTAGGAGCCATAGAGGGCGGCTTGATAGGTGTACATGTTTGGTTTGCCGCCGAGCTTGAATGCCAGGCTTTCTGATGCGGCATTGAGGGCGGCTCCCACGAGGAGAGAGGGGTTTAGGGCAGTAAATGTGCCGACACTTAAATTGACATCCCAAAGTTGAAATCCTTTGGCTGATGAGTTACTGCTTCCTTTGCCGTAGCCCACTTCAAAGGCGCTCCAGGCTTGCAGCATCCCGCAATCGGCGCAAGTACAGGGGAGCATCTCTTGGCGGAGTGCATTGTAAATGCGTCTTCCAAAGCTGCGATCGTTAAAAAGGCTCACTTCAATTAAGTAGCCATACTGTTCGCCTGTTAGCTTCTCGAGGGCTTTTGGCAATTGCAGCTGATTCAAAGAGAGCAGATTGTCGATGACGACGGCTTCGTCGCCGACGGGTTGTGCGATGCCATCAAACTGCAGCGCAACATTCGCTTCGTTTGGGGTCTTGGCACCTGTCACAAATTGCGTGGCTAAGGAAAGCAAAACGTTGTGATCCGGATCGTAGCTTAAGGTGGGGATCAAGAAGGGATTTTTGACTGTGACTCCGGAGAAGGCAGTGCTATTCAAACCAAGTGCTGCCGTCAAAATGAGGTAATCTCTTCCGATTGCCCAGGTCCCATCAGCTGTAACAGCAGTGACAAGGCCATCCAGAGTGGCAGTTCCAGAGATATCTAGAAGGCTGCTGACTCCTGTGTTATCGGGGTTGATGCCTCCTGACACCTGCACGAGATAGGTGCCCGTTGAAGTTTGTGTGTAATCTTGCTGAATTGTGAGGGTGCCGACACTTTGTCCTGGGTAGATCGTGCCTTGGTTGTTGACCGAGGCTAACACTGTTCCGTTCCCCGATAGCTGTCCGTCTGGTTCAATAAACACATCTGTGGGCAATACGCCGGTGCTCATCAGGATCAAGTTTCCTTCCGCAATTGTCGTTGTCCCAGTAAAATCGGAAATGCCTCCTAAGGCTTGTGATCCAGGGCCGGTTTTTGTGATTCCACCCGTCCCGGAGTAGTCGTGGATAGGCCCTAAGAATTGTGCAGATTGCCCTTCTGGTACATTGAGCGTGACGGCCTGATTAAAGTAGGCTTGACAGGTTGGATCGCCGTTGATGCCGCCTAAAGTGAAGTTAGGTAGGCTAGACAAGACTTTCAATGTCGTATTAGTCACATTAATCGTTGCGCCATCGGTGTTGGAAGCACCATCGAAGCGGATCCCGTCGCCTGCTGTTCCGGTGTTGGTGGCTGTGATGGTGGGCTGACCCGTGATTATGCTGCGAAAAAAGGTGATTTGTGTGTCGGAGACTGTGCCACTATTCGTTGCACTGAACGTGTTATTGGCTCCCGCATTGATGTTACCTTGAAAATTGAGTTGGGTAGCAGAAACAACTCCGAACGTGCCGGTATTAGTCCCTGTGTTTGACACTTGATTGTGAGCACTGATGGTGGTTTGATCTCCTGTTGTTACATTCCCGCCAACAACAAATTGTGAGTTGCCTATGTTACCGATCGACCCGGCATTTGTGCCGCTGTTCTCAACTGTGTTGACAATGTTGATGGTGGAGTTTGGGCCTAGCGTTAAATCGATGTTGCATAGAAATTGGTATGACACGTTTCCCAAAACTGCACTTGCATGGTTTTGACCGCTGTTTTGGTTGTGGTTTGTAATGGAGATTGCAGTATGATCACCCGCTTCAAATGTTGATTCAATCAAGAGTTGATTAGAAGACACCTTCGCTATGGATGCATTTGAAAGATTTGTCCCGGCATTTGTTCCCGTGTTGCTAATGGTGATCGTGGGATTGTTGCCGATCGTCGTTGCGCCCGCAAGAAGGATTTGAGAGTATGAAATGTCGCTAATTGAGCCGCTATTTGTCGCGCTAGAATTATTTAAACCATTTTCTCCCGTGTTATTCGCAACGAAATTTAAAGAGTTTCCAGCCAAAAAGGGGGTGTTGGTCTCAATAATTTGAAAGGAAGTCGTAGCGATAGAGGCTCCGTTGCTATTGACACCATCGTTAGAGCCAGTGTTAGTGGCTTGCACAGTGAGCGCATCGCCCACATGGACTTCGTTAAAATTGACCTGGGCGAAATCGCCGCCGGGGCTGAAGGAGCCTAAAGTGTTGTTGTTGGTGCCTGTGGATGTGTTTGAGGCAGTATTTGTGGCCGACAACAGGGAACCTGCCCCAGCGCTTCCATAACCAAATTGGTTATTAAAGGTCACTTGTCCATGCGTGATATGGTTGATGGTGTCGTTATTGACCACTGTATTTGTGCAGGTGCTCATCGTTGTAACAAGCGTAGGAGAGTCATTACTGGGCATTCCCTGAAAGAACACCTGGTTATCGAGGCCGGCATTGTTCATGTTGTCGATCGTGGCATTAATCTGAACACTTCCCGTAGTTGAAGAGAGGGGCGGTATAAAGCTGATCTGGGAGAAACCGGTAAGATCAGAAGTGGTGCTAGTCGTTGCAGTAATCGTCGTTTGCGGCGATGATCCAACGATCCCTGTGCCTAATTCTAGGAGGTTATTTCCCGAAATTGTAAAGGCAAAGGGGATCGCGGGATTTGGGAATTGAAATGAGCTAAAAGTGTGGAGAGTCGGCGATACAACATCTGTGAGTGTAGGGTTTGTCACCACCGCATTAGGCCCAAAAGTGCAATCTTGGTTAGAGGGATCCGACGACCAGTTACTCAGCTGGCTCATGTCTGTTGGATTGGGAGACCGCCCTCCAAACCAGGTGACATCCGCTAAAACAGGTGCACAGGTGCTCAAAAGAAGCAATTTTAAAACAATCAAGCGCTGATTCATCGTTTTGTCCTATATTTTGCATATAACTGTTTTGTGGTGATTATGCGAGAGAATTTTTCAAACAGTTGGTTCGAAATCATGCGTTATTGCTAAGATGAATGAATTAGGGTGGTCAAACGATGAAGATAGGCGTAATTTCTGATACACACGATCAAGGGGAATTGATTCGCAAGGCTGTTCAATGTTTTAACAACGAACAGGTGTCTTGGGTTTTCCACTGCGGAGACTGGGTGGCTCCCTTTATCTTATATTTTTTTCAGGGATTGCAAGCGCCGTTACGCGGCGTTTTTGGCAACAATGATGGAGATCGCTTTCGCCACCTTGCCTTCAAGAAAAAATGGGGAATCGATTTAGAATATGAGGAACGTTTTCTCGAAATGGAACTCGACAAACGGCGGATAGCTGTCTTCCATGGGGATTATCCAGGCCTCGTGGAATCTCTCGTCACGTGTGGAAGGTACGATGCGGTCTTTCACGGACACACGCACCAAAAAGTCAACCAACACTACGGCAACACCCTCTCCTTAAATCCAGGATCGCTCATGCGCGAAACCTCCAAAGAGGTGCGAGGCGCCAGTATCGCCATCTATGATACCGAAACACACACAGCAAGACATATTGAGATTTAAAATGAGTTATTTCAGTTGTTTGATTTGTTCGCTTCTCGTCCTTTTTTTACAAGCCGAGAAGGTGGATTGTTTTGGTCGAATTGCCCATGTCAATGGGATTGACATTTGGGTTGAGACATTCGGTCAGAAAGAGGATTCTGCTGTTCTATTGATCATGGGAGATTGTTGTCAGGGTGTTATTTGGGATACGGCTTTTTGTGAAAAATTGGCTCATGAGGGGTTTTATGTGATTCGGTATGATCATCGAGATACAGGCTTATCCACATGCTTCGATTTTGAGAAAAATCCCTATGGTCTTATGGATATGACTCAGGATGCTTTGGGCGTTTTGGATGCTGCAGGTGTACACAAAGCCCACTTGTTTGGTGTGTCTTTGGGTGGTTTTCTCGCAGAGCTTATGGCAGGGTATTTTCCAGAACGCGTTCATTCCATTTTGATTTTGGGCCCCTCTTGTGAAATCCGCCCGATGAGCCTTGCCTTTGCAGGACTTCCTCCGGAAGAAGATAGTGGTTTTTCCCCCCCTTCTCACGAGTATCTTGTTTGGATGAGAGAATTTATGAAGTTGCTTCCACTAACGGATGAAGAGAAATTAAATCAACGCTTGGAAGGCTGGAACCGGTTGAACGGTCGAAAAATACCCTTGAATGAAGAGACCAATCGGAAAATCCATTCAGCATTTCTTGCAAGGCTCCGCCATCCGCAAGGCATTATCAACCATATTACCATGCTGAGAGATGCGCGTTCAGAAGCTTTAGTGCGCACAGCCCCTTCTCGCGTTAAAGTGCCTACCGTTATCCTTCAGGGATCTGAGGACCCAATTTTTCCTCCTGACCATGGTGAAGGTTTGGCTAAAGAGATCGAACATGCAGAATATTTGCTTGTAGAGGGGATGGGCCATGTGCCAAACGATCATTTTTACAGCTTATATATCGACATTCTTAAAACCCAACGGGGATTAGTCGGCGTCAAATAATCACGATGTCAAAGCCTCTTAGCAAACCGACTGCTTCTGGGAGGGAAAATTTGGCTTTTTTGATTTTATTTGTCTGAGGGTCAATAGCGTAATGCACAGCGGAGGTGAAGTCCGCCAGCGATAGATCGCAGTTATGGAAGAAGGTGCCGGATAAATCTGCATCGTTAAAGTCCGCGCCATTCAGATGGGTGTTTGTGAAGTGGCACTCTTTCAGTTTGCTTCCTTTAAAAGAAATTTTTTTCATGTTGAGGTCGGAAAAATTGCAATAGTGCAAAAGACACTCCTTAAATCTTGGGGAAAAAAATGTTTTTTCACATTTGAAAAACTCAGCTCCAACAATTTTGCAAGCTATAAATTGCGCATCTTGGAAGCGGCAACCATCCAATTTCGGAAGGCTAAAGTTGCAATTTTCAAAGGTACAAGAGCAAAACTGTGTGTTGCGAAGCAGAGATTCAGAAAAATCGCAGCCTTTAAAAGAGCAAGATTGAAAGACTCGACCATCTAAAGACGTTTTCGAAAAATTCTCCGACTTAATTTTTTGATTCTCGGTTGTCATTGGCCTTGCCATGCGTCCTCACTTGATAGAGCCAATAGTAGCGAAGGGAGCCTGTAAAATCAACTCTAGTTAAGCGGATTTCGACGGAAGAAAGCCTTCTTTAGCGAGAATTGTGCGCACGCTTAAGCCAACAAAAATTAAAAGAGCTGCTACGCATGCCAAAGCAAGACTCAAAGAGGTTAGTTCCGCCATAAAGCCGATGAGGGCTGGGCCTAGTAAAATGCCGGTATAGCCAAAAGTGGTTACGACAGTGAGTGAAAAGCTCGACGGGGCGTCCGAAATGCACCCGGCAGCGCTAAAAAGTAAGGGAACAATATTAGATGCGCCAAAACCTATTAACAAAAAGCCAATAAGTTCAAGATGGTTCCAATCCACTGCCAGCGTCATGAATAATCCGGCAGCTGCAATTAAGCTGCCCCATTGAATGATGGGAATGGTTCCAAACCTATGTGTCAGGTTGTCTCCGGTCCATCGACCGATTGCCATGGCTATAGAAAATAAAGCAAATCCGATTCCGGCGATCGCTTCGTCATAATTGCCACTAACGGTAAGAAAGACGGCGCTCCAATCGAGCATGGCTCCTTCTGCTAAAAACAGGATAAAGCAAAAAACTCCCAAAATAAAAACCTTAGAGCTTGGCCACGAAAAGCCGTTTGAAGCTGCCGGCTTAATGTCAAATTGTGCCGGCAGGAGAGAGCGCGACTGGGAAAGAACCAAGATTCCGATGATAAAAGAAACTAAACTTGCACAAGTGAGAAGTTCTAATCCTGCCTCTAAAAGGACACTCATCAAAGAAGCGCCGACCAATCCTCCAACACTAAATAAACAATGAAAGCCAGACATTAGGGAGCGTTTTGCATGCGTTTGTACAGCAACTCCCTGAGAATTGACTGATATATTTGCGCTTCCGCAGACCATCCCGAATAAAAATAAAAGGCCGCCTAAAAGAGCCGCAGAGGGCGCGATTGCTAAGCCTGGCAGCAAGAGGATCATGAAGCCGCTGGCAGATAAACAGATGTTCCCACTCCCATAACGATGCACTAGCCACCCAGTGACTGGCATAAAAAGAAGCGCTCCGATCCCAAATTGGAAAAGTACGAGTCCTAAATCGGCATCGTTGAGATTGAGCCTTTCTTTTGCATAAGGAACCATCGGTGCCCAGGTGGCCAGGGCAAATCCGCTAATGAAGAAAAAAAGGCGCGTTGCAAAACCAGCCTTTGTCAATTGAGAAGAATTTTCCATCGCGATTTCTTCTAATCCTTGCCCAACGTCCATTGTTGCGTTCTCACAAGTATATACAGAGTTCTCACTCCATTCAAGCCGATTTAGAATGGATTTCTCCCAGAGTTTCTGCTGTCTGTCCATAATGTCAAGTTTTATAGCATAAAAACTTGACATAAAGGCAACTTTGTGTCATCTTATAAATTATGAAGACAATACGAAAAAAACATAATGCAACTGCCTCTAGCACTGCTAAGACAGTTTATGATCGAATTGAAGCGGGTGGAGAGCGTCTATGGCGGTTTACTGATTTTGAAGATATGCCAGTCACCGCAGTCGCACAGGCTTTATCTCGCTTATACCGTCTTGGTACAATTCAAAGGCTTGGGAAAGGCTTATATTACAAACCAAGACAAACAGCATTTGGACCCAGCAAGCCAAACTTAAGTCAATTACGGGCATTACCTATCATAGGAAAGGGAATCTTTCCCTCAGGTTGTGCAGCAGCAAATTTATTAGGTTTCAGTACGCAGCATCCAGCAAGATTAGAAGTTGCGACAAACGGTCTTAGTTTACCGCGATTGATTGTTGGAAAGGAAACAATAGTCCACACACGGAGACCAGATTCCTGGCAAGAACTCTCACACGAAGATGCTGCTATTTTAGATTTTCTTCGAGGGCGTGGATCACTGAGCGAGCTTTCGCTCAAAGAAACTGCTGGCAAACTCTTGAGACTTTTTAAAGAAGGTAAGCGATTTGAACGTTTATTTGAAATAGCCATATCAGAACCCCCACGTGTTCGTGCCATACTTGGAGCCATAGGACAGGAACTTGGTTACTCAAAAAGGAAGCTCTTGGAATTGAGAGATAGTTTGAATCCTCTTACTAAATTTGATTTTGGAAACCTAATAGGGCTAAAGTATGCAAAACGTTGGCAAGCGAGAGAACAAAAAAGTGAAACTCTTTGAACACCCCGATTTTGAGCAAGCAATCATCCGCGCAACAGAATATTTCCGCTCTTCAGGTATGCGAGAATCCGTTATCGAAAAAGATTATTACGTTACAGAAGCTTTGCGAATTATCCAACAGGCAGCTGGAAGCAAGGTGATCTTTAAAGGAGGCACCAGCTTATCGAAAGGCTGGAACATTATCAAAAGATTTTCTGAAGATGTTGATATTTTCCTTGATCCAAGTGCATTTGTCCCCTCGCTTGGAAAAAATGCCATTAACAGAGAGCTAAAAAATTTAAAGCAATCTGTTGAATGCCATCCAGGACTTAAGTTTATCGAGCATGAAAGTCGGACTATTGGCGGTTTTGGTCGTAGCGATTATTTTGAATATGTTCAACGATTTGCCAGTACTGGAGATATTCGCAATCGTGTCCTAATTGAAGTGGGTACTGGCAGCGGCAAAGATCCCACAGAATGTGTCAAAATTCATTCTTATGTAGGGCAATTCCTTCGTGAAACAGGAGTAACTCTTGATGCCGAAGATGAAGGTTCTTTTGATATGCACTTACTCCATTTTCGCCGAACCTTCGTAGAAAAGCTGTTTGCAATCCATTCAAAGGTTGAAAAATTTAAAAGGACCGGAATCGGGGTTGGTAGTTATGCTCGTCATTATTACGACCTATTTTGCCTTTCTGAAAGAAAAGAAGTTTTGGAAATGTTGCGCTCCAATGAATATGAGGCAATCAAAGCCGATTATGACAGAGTGAGCAGAAAACACTTTGAAGCTCAATATGTGGCTCCTCCAGATATGGATTTTTCAAAAAGCGAAGCAATTTTTCCTCAAGGAAATATCTCCACCGCTCTTGGAATTGAATTTGAAAGGCAGTGTCGAGTATTGTGCTATGACAAATTTCCTTCGTGGCCTCAAGTTCAGCAGCGATTTGAGGAGATTCGCGATTTTCTTTAATCGAATTCGGCAGTTCAAATCCAAATGGGTATTAAGCTAGGAAGCCGCCGTCGATGTTCAGGGTGGTGCCTGTGATGTAAGCGGCATCTGGACTGGCAAGGAAGGCAACGCCTGAGGCGATATCTTCTGGTGTGGCGTAGCGGCCAAGGGGAATGATTTTTTTTGCGTTCTTTGCATATTCGGCGTCCTCAGGGTTCATGTCGGTATTTGTGTGGCCAGGCTGTACAAGGTTGACGGTGATATTTTTAGGACCAAGATCTCTTGCCCAACCGCGCGTGTAGCCCACGAGGGCCGCTTTTGAAGCGGCATAATTAGCTCCTCCGGTATCGGTCATCCGTTCTGCGGCGATGGAACCGATGGTGATGATGCGAGCACCGCTTTTCATGAAAGGAACGGCAGCATGTGTGGTTGAGAAAACCCCTTCGATATTGACTGCATGTTGGTTTGCCATTCCCTCGAGGTCGAGATGGGGATCATCGATGGCGCCCATTGCCAATACGCCGGCATTGTTCACAAGAATATCAATTCTTCCAAAGTGCTTTCCAACTTTTTGGACAAGCTCCTCCACTTGCTTGCGATTGGCTTGGTCAGCATGAAGAGCAAGCGCTTGAATGTTTTCTTTCTGGAGTTCATTGACTAAAGCATCGGCTTTTTCTTTGGATGCCGAATAGCTGATTGCAATATGGCAGCCTTCCTTGGCTAAACGCCTTGCAATGGCCGCACCAATGCCCCTGGAGCCTCCCGTAATCAAAGCGATCTTTCCTTGCAGTCTTTTTTCCATCGTGACCTCTAAAAGAGTGAAGTTTTCTTGATTGTCCTGTCATCTGGTATATGACAAAATAGGGATGGAAGCAAGAATTATCCTGCAGTAAATGAGACAGCACGTCTAGCTAGTTGCTTCTATCTTTGTCACTTAATAGCGGTGTGTTTTTGTTATCAGGGTCTTCTAGATTGCCCATCTCAAGGGGAGAGGCAGTTACGTTTCTTTTCCCTCCCCAGAAGTTCAGGTTGTATTCTTCCTGTGCTTTACCGCGGGCTGCTGGGAGAACACAGATCGCAAGAGAGGATTTAATGACATATATAATACGTCGAGGTAGAGAGTTGCGTTGATGTGTTTTCCAGTCGGCAGGAGCTTTATACTGGATGACTCTAGAGGCGATGATGCCGTTTAGAACCAGGCCTGCTCCCGTTATGGAGCCCACAACAAGGCCGAATATGGCCTGTACAGTCCTAAGCTTAGAATCCTCCCCTTGCTTAGCTAGAGGATTGGGATTGACAATCAGGTTTAAAGTCCGCGTCGTTGTGAGAGAGTTGATCGTCTGCTTATTGCTCACATCGACTGCAAAGGTCTGTGTCTTTTTCATAGTCATCATACTTTTCTCGAGGGGAACTCCTTCGACGGAATTCGTTGCAGCGTTGTACCTGAGTCCATCGGGCAAGTTAATAAAAAACTGTTCAGTTGCTTGTCCATCGGGCTCGGTGAATGTGTCTCCGGGCAAATTAAATGAATAGAAGACTCCAGCTGTTGCCTCAGGGAAAATAAGGTCCCTCACAACAGGGAAACGATCTGGAACAGTAAAAGTTACGGTCTGCGAGGGAGAAATGCCTCCAAAACCATCCTCAATAGCGTAGCTCACCTCGATAGTGCGCCCAACATCGGCTGGCGTGACCGTCATAACGAGATACTTTCCATTTGCGCTCACAGCGGGATCAGTATCCGAGTCGAGGTACACGCTGACGACATCTCCATCGGGGTCAGTGCCTGTCACGAGATAAATCCAAGTCGTTATAGGAGGGGTATTGCTAAATGCAGTCTGAATACCAGTCGGTCCTGATACAATACTCGGGTTTCGGTTGAGCACATGAAAGGGAACATCAAGAGATGCCGTTCCATTGTAATAACCATCGCTGATACCGATATTGAGCACCTCATCTCCACGAAGAGGAAATCCTGGCGGCAGGTCCCAGCAAATGGTCGCAGTTCCATTGCTCTCTGTCACATTAAACCCCTCTGGCAATGTGGCGCCATTGAGCCCAAAATTCCAGGTGAGGGGCTGGCTATCC
Source organism: Chlamydiota bacterium (assembly GCA_013287915.1). Classification (GTDB taxonomy): domain Bacteria; phylum Chlamydiota; class Chlamydiia; order Chlamydiales; family Parachlamydiaceae; genus JABDCX01. The sequence continues at coordinate 73,753 of JABDCX010000004.1, read as the reverse complement.
GAATCACTGCCAGATGCTCTTGTGCATTTGAATTCCCCGATTGTCGCATTTTGAGGCGGAACGGATTCAAGCGTAGGGGCATGATTGAGCTTGAAATCGGTAATATTGAGATTCCCTTCTCCCCAGGCCGTCCGCAAAGTCTCTCGATCGGAAAAAAAGGCAACAGACATTCTATTACCCGATTCTGCCTTAATCGTACCAATCGGCGTATCGCAACCCACCTCGGTTAATGTGGCTGCATCGAGTACCTTTACCCCAAGCACTCCTCCCTTGTTGATAACGACCGCCAAATATTCGGGTTGAGTGGGATTCTTTGGGTCATAGTTTGTGGCTGCTTCGGCAAATTCTGCAGATCCCTCATTGTCGATCGAAACAACAGTGAGTTTACCATTTGTTGGATTGACTCTCCCTGCATGCAAATTCCAAGTGACTGTTCTCCAAAATGTAACGGGCCCATTCATCGTATTGACTGTCACTGGATCAAACGTAGGGTCAGGCTCATCTCCATTCAAGATCAAGTTCCGAGTATACAAGAGTGTGTTGTAGGTGGCATTGTAGACTCGGGCTTGTAAACCAAGAGCATCATTGAGAACCAAGAGTCTTTGCCCTGTTGGATATTGCCCTAAAGAGATTCCTCGCGTAAGAGGACCTGGAGGCAACTCTGAAATGAAGATAACGCCAACAGTATTAATAGCAGAATCAAAATCCCACAATATGGCCTTCGTATAGATACCATAAACATCTAATCCAGGAACAAAAAACTGAATGTTTCCATTATTAAGAGGACCGCAATCCGTTTTCGGAATGAGATTGATCCCATAGATTGTTATGAACGTTCTTGCTAATACCGTCGAACCATCTGGACTCAGGACCAGGAAGTTCGCCTGACCTTGACTATTCTGATCATAAGAGCCATAGCAAATGCCTATCTTTCCATTTCCAAAGGGGGCTCCTGCTACGTAATCTGCTGGAAATATTGGATAACCCCCTATATTTATTTGCATGGGAGGCGAAGGACGCACTCCACTCTTGTTATTGACCGCGACCATGATCCGGCTGGTGCCTGCAGGGTTCTCAACCCAAGCAGTAACCGTTCCACTTCCATTAGCCATTGGAATGATCACAGATTGAGCGGGATTCGTTTGCGCAGTTACAGGTCCCGTAATCCCATTAGGAAAGGCATAACTGGGGCAATCAATAGACAATGAATTCAAATCATGTGTGGCAATCCGGCTTATCACCAAATTTTTTACCTTATCAGCTTTGCGCAACGCTCTTTCATATGAGGTGTCAACTTCTAATTCATCAATGGAAGGTCTGCCTTTTTTTGCGATGTTTTCTGCGCTGACACCAAGATGTGCAAATGGGTCTATCCACTTAACCAATTGGAAAAAAGATGAGGCCACGTTTCCCATGCGATCGATTAGAGGTCCTACCACTTGTTCTCCAATGACATTCCCAAACGACTTTTCAGGAGGCATGACAAAATTGCCAGAGCGGTTTTGTTCCCGATGAGGTTGCATCGATAGGGAAGAGTAATAAGTTTGTGAAAGAGAGGCCGCAATTGTGTAATTGACTAAAGACATAACGGACCTTTTCAATTATTTGCGTGCTTTGATGATCAATTCATTCTGCTTAAAAACGACTCGGCCGGTTTCATCTAGGGGAAATGATTTAAGATAGCGGTCCAGAGTGCTTTTTAAGAAGGCTTCGTGAAACTCGGAGGGGATGTAGAAAAGCATGGGAGAAAAGGCAGCGTACCAATCGGCATATTCCCTTTTTGTTTCAAAATAGTAGGTGCAGGGGACTTGAACCACCTCGATTTCACTAAATCCTGCTTGTGTTAGCAAGAGCGTGTACTCTTCGGGAGTGAATTTGCGGCGCGGGTGGTAATACTCTTTTAAGTACTCATTCCATGGTTCTTGTGCAGTGATATCCTGAAAAACGGCAGAGACCTCCGGTAAAGAAGCGCACGGAATGGTGAAAAGGATGCGGCCTCCATCTTTTAAGGCGTCGTACACTTTGGTGAGGAATAAGTTGTGATCCAGAATCCAGTGCAAGGAACTGGAAGAGAAGATCAGGTCATATTGAGTCACTGAGTCAAATGTAAGGATATCGTCGTGGGTAAACGACAGGTTGCTGTAGAAGGGGGTGTAGGCATGGTGAGCGAAGGCGATCATTCCCTGGCTGATGTCTAAGCCAAGAACAAATCCCTTAGGAACTCTTCCGGCGATGTTTGCACTTATTTTCCCACTTCCACATCCGACATCGAGGACTTGCTCATTTCCCTGAAACTGGAAGTGCTTAAGCGCCTCGAATGCGATCTCCCACTGCTGCTGCGAGTGGTAGTGATAGAAAGAAGCTTCCTCAGCTGTCGGGAATTGATCGAGTCCCTCGAGCGGCAATCCCAAAGCAGCAACAGATAACGCTGTGTAAAAGAAAAATGACTTCAATTTCATAATATTTTCCTTTTGTTTGCTAGGACACGCACACGAATTATACCAGACGCGCCTAATTAGAAGACCCTATTTTTTCTTGGCAATGCTTTTCAAAATATTCAAGCGCTTGGTTTGCCGTCCATCTCTCTGTTGGATTCGGAGCCAACATCCCTCGCAACAGCTGTTCTCGTGCAGGAGAAAAGCGTGAAGATTCCATCACTCTATCAAGAGATTCGTTCGTGCAATGCTTAAGGCTTCCGTCCCAAGAAAGCCTTTTAAACGTTGAACTAAACAAATAGTATATTACTTTTCCTAGGTCCCATACTTCTCTTTTAGTTCCATGTTGTTCGGGTCCGTAAAAGGGGTTGAGAGTCTGGACAACCGATTCTCCATGATATTTAAAATTCTCCAAATTTCCGATCACCGCTTCAAAAGGAGCCGTTGAGGAGTGAAAAATATTGGCGTAAGAAAGATCTCGGTGTAGTCCCTTTTCTGCAAGGGTGTTAAGTCCTTGGAGGAGTTCATGAGCCATCTTGAGTCGGTCGGCTGCCGATAGATTGAGAGTATGAACATGAGCACCATCAAATGCTTGGTCGTAAAAGGGGTGGAAAGAAACAAATTTGCATTTTCCATTCTTATTTTCGTATACCCCCGTTGCCAGAGTATTGAGAATCCCTATTTTATTTCTAAATTCATTAAAGATATTAATTATATTTATCACTGCATTGTCATGACTTGGATCAAGTAGATTAAATTTGTAGCATCGTCTAGCAAGGCGCATGTTGTCCCTTGTGACCGACATTTTCACCTTCACATATCCACCCTCTCCGATCAGTTGTCCAGTGGCAAAAGCAATGAATCCGTCTGGATAGATATCAATGCTCCTAGCCAGGTTATAGCACCGTTTAGAGAGGCGGTAGCACCGATTATTTTCTCGAGCCAGTATTGCTATCTTCTCCAAGGGGATCAGAGGCCCGAATGCTCTCTCGAGTGGGAGTAATGGAACAAGAGCAGTCCCAGGCCCATCAGAGGGTTCTGAATCTTCATCAGGATTTAGGAATAATTGTTTTTCCTGAACTAATCGCACAATTCTATTGAAATTAGATAAATTGTTAACGATCACATCCTTAGGTAAATCAAAACGTTTCATGGCGCTTCGCGTGTTAATCCAAATCCGCATGGGTTGGTCATTCACTGTGACGTGAGTGACTAGATAGTTATCAAAAAGAGGACGATTTTGTAGAGGTGAGAAGGCGGCTATTTTGAAACGCTCATCAGTCAATCCCGGGATGTAGATCCGTTCTTTCTTATTCCCATCGCTTGCACCAAATCGAGTTTGAATTTTCGTAGCCGTAGAGTTCCTTAATTGGACATGAGGTGCTTGAGGAGCGCTTCTTACATCAGAAAGAAAAGATCGCACTGAACCACCTGTCAATAAGCTCATCATTCTATCCTTTGCTCTTAAGTAGAAAACTTGATAGCATAATGACGAGAAAATTTCAAACTATGGCACAAGTTATAGGAGAGGGAAGATGCGTTTAGGATATGTCATTATGTATGTGAAGGGGATTGAAGAGACTTTGGCTTTTTATGAGAAGGCCTTTGGGCTGAAACGCCGTTTTGTGCATGAAGGCGGCGCATATGCGGAGATGGAGACAGGAACGACGACCTTGGCATTTGTCGATGAAAAATTTGTGAAAGATGCCTACCCGTTTCGTCCCAATCGCCCTTCTGAAGAAACCTCAGGGATCCAAATTAGCTTAGTGACCGACCACGTCGAGAAGCAATTTGAGAAGGCCATTCAAGCCGGGGCCGTCTCCCTTGTAAAACCGATTCAAAAACCGTGGGGTCAACTCGTTTCCTACGTGAAAGACAATAATGGCTGCCTTGTTGAAATCTGCAGCCCTATAGGTGGGTAATTTTCATGGGTGGACCAGATCCTCGTCGATGACGTTGATCTCATCCAAACACTCAGCGACGGCTTTTTGTTCCTCTTCAGAGAATGCGGGGAGTTTTTGCATTTCGAGCCCGATTTCATAAAGTTCATCGATCAAATCTGCTGTCGATACTATCGGTTCATTGTTTGAACGGTTTCTTATCCTTTTGTCGGCACATTCTCCGTCATAGAGGTGAAACAAATTGGTTCGGATGTCTAATTTAATTTGCTCAAGCCTCTCAGAAAGTTCTTGGGCAGAACCTTCGGGAGGGTTTAGCAGTTCATCCTCGCTTCCCTCGCTGTATTCATTTTCCTTATCGTAGCAACTTATTACCGGAGCGTGTTGAAAATTGATGGCGCGAAGTCTTGCTAAGCATAAGGATAATTCTTCAAGCATGAGGGCTTCTTGCGAGCGGTGTTCTTCATCGAAAATGGTGTCGGGAATAGCAATTTGAGCTCTCGTTCTTGTTGTTATATGAGGTTCCTCTTCTATAAGCTCTTCTTGAAAAGTTACCCGTTTTTTGACTAGATGGGGATTTTTGTGGAGGCTCGATCCTAAAGAGATATTTCCGGATATTTCATCTGATTTTAAATTTTCTACATTTTTAATCACTTTAGCTAATAGAAACTGCTCAACTTCTACCAGTAAATCACCCTTTTTCAGCTCAGTGGCATTTTCTATGAGAGTGTCTGCTATAGGTAAAAGCTTGTCTGCGATATCTTCGATTTTTTGCTCAACTTTTGATTTTTTTTCCAATGCAAATAGCTCTTTGCGTAAACGGGTGAGCTCCACATACATATCTGCATCTTCAAATGCTTGAGTTAGACCCTGCAGGTCGTTGCTAAGAATGATGAGTTGACGCATCCAAACAGTTTCCATCTCTTGTCTTGTGGGAAGAGCATTTGAAATTTTCTCTTCTACCTGATTAAGCTGGTCTAGCTCAGCTTGCCGAAATCCATAAAAATTCGCAGCTCCCTTTACGGATCCAATGTATTCATCTGCTTGTAGTAATAATTCTCGTCTTCGATCGATATTTTTTGTTTTGGTCGCTTTTTCACAACGATCTTCTGCAAGATATCTGACGCAAAGAAAAGTGCTCACACTAAGTTCCAATTTGAGCACTTTCATTCTCATGATTTGCTCTTCGCTAGGATCATTTACACTTTGAAAGAGTTGGCGAGCCTCTTCGATCAGCTCCCATTTTTTTTCCAAATCTTCAGTCAGATCCGCTTGATCTAGTTTTTGTTGCGCAAGGTCGAGGATAAGGTCGGTAGAAATGTTTGCTGGGTCAGATGTTTTTACTTTTTTACGAACCGGTGCACAATTCGTTTCTAATGTATGCTTGTGCGTTTTAATTAAGTTTTCTAATTTAACAAATGTGGTAGGAGACGCAAGCAGAATGGGCCCTGCGATTCTCACAATTTCTGCGCACTGGTTGCGTATTGTGCATTTTTCGTCCTCATCATCCTGATCCTCATGAGCTAACAAGAAAGTGAGCTCCTCAATTGAGTTGTCGATACCGCCTTGTTCCTGAGGAGAAATACCCCCGTGAGTGATTAAGACGTCAAGCAGTCTATTGGCTAAATGTCTCCAGACGGCTTTGATCGATTGAACTTGCGGCTTGTTTGGGTCATGAGACCTCAACTTGCGCGGGCTACTGTTTACAAAAGAAGATTTCATGGCGGTCAGAGCGTTGAGTGCTTCTGATCGATTAAAATAATTTGATGACCCAATAATATTCATAAAAAAAACACCATATAAATTAATATAAATAGTATTTTATAACAATCTACTATTTATATCAATCAATAATGTTTATTTTATGATTATTTTAAATTAGATTAAATAATGGTGGGTTTGGCGCCACTGTTTGTTTTGTAGGTGAGGGGAATGCGGCTGTCGTTTGGCTCAATACCCATTTGCTTGAATAGCTTGTCTGTTTCTTCTTTCACTTTGTGGTGTATGTGCGTCAATTCGTCGGGGTCGAGGGTTTCGGTTGCTTTGAGGATTGTGGCGTCGATGGTGTTTGGACCGCTGTAGGTGAGTTTCAAATGCTCGATCTTGACAAATCGGTCGATCCATTTTGTAAGCTCCTTGACATCGAGCTCGCCGATCGCATCTTCACCGGCTTTGGCTTTTACAAAGCGCTCTCCGTACTGGGTGAGAACGTAGAGAGGATCGCGCCGATTATCGATCTGCTGGTTTCTGCGGAAGATGTTTTGGGCAAGCCGGTCAATGGGCGCGTATTTGATGAATTGCTCAATTTTGATCCCCTTGTACTCCCAGATGTTGGGGTTTGCCTGAACGAAGGTTAAACCGGGAGCGGAGACCTCGGGGCGTTCGTTGAGCATCCCCACAAAATCGACGATAACGTTTTTCCCTGTTGCAGTGACTTTAACCGATTCTTCCAGCATTGAAACGAAGACTTCTTGCCAGTTTTGTTGTGCTTTGTGTTCGTCGGGTTCGCCCAATGTGGTCCATCGTTCATCTAGACACGCTTTGATTTTTGCACACGCCTGTTCGAAGGCTCTTTGATCCTGAGGAGTCACTTCGGGTTTATCGCCCATGATCACTCCTAAAATCCGTTCGGGGGTGCAGTGATCTTGCGATAGCAATTCTTTGATGAGATCCAATTCTGGACCTAGTGTGCTTTGAATATGCTTGACTTCGCTGACGCTCAGAAAATGGTCTGCTTCCAAATGGAGCCAGCCATTCGCGACTTGCTCATTTGAGTATTTGGATTTCCCTGTCGAAGAGGGGCCAGCCAGATAAACGATCTGCCCCACGGGTTGTTGCTTTGGAAGGGAGGCATTATTCATAAGATTCTCCTTCCTTAGATTATACCATATCGAAAATTTTACTGGGATTAGGTTCAGATATAACACACTATGTTTGAGAGAAATAAATCAATTTTAGTTCGATTTGATATTTTTATTTTATTAATATTTGTTTTCTGTTATGATGGCCAGAATCATAAATAAAATGAGGAGAGAACAATGACAACACCTGTTGCCGAAAAGATCACAGTCGATTTTGTTTGGAAAGGGCCAAATCGTTTGAATGGTGGAGTGGCAGGAGGGGGGAAGGACATTAAAGTTGTCGATCTTCGCTTTAAAGATGCCAAGAGCGAAATCAGTGTCCATCTTTCTGAGGATATAAAGGTTGGCGAGGTGAAGGATGATATTTTATTTACTGTGCGCAAATATTCCGCAGGGACCGAGCGCTCCCTGCCGGACGGCCGCGTTGTCAGAGATCTTCTGTCAGAAACAACCCCCTCAGCGCTTCTGTTGTCTTTGGACCAAATTCGCAATCTCAAGCTAGAAGCGGGTTTATTTGAGAGGCAAACAGGTGAGAAACGATCCAGAGATGCTTTTGAGACAGATCAAACCACAAGTAGGGATGTTTTTCGTTCCAATCAAGAGGTGAAACTGGAGATGCCGGTTGAGTTGGAAATGGGGCAGACGTACTCTATTGAAATGACCTCTAGCAAAGAGTTGGCTCTGTCCGCTCGCCTTGTCAAAGTGGCTCCCAAAAGCGAAGAGCTTGTTGCAATTTTAGGAGATTTCCTTTTGCCTATCATCGGAAAAAAATTGGCGGAGTTTGGCGAGAGAATTCAAAAATTACCCGATAGGTTGGCCATAGGATTAGACCTGCGTATCCCCACGGCGCAAGATGTAGGAATCGTGACGATCCAGAGAGAAGTCGGTAACATCAATCCAGAAGTCTTGAAAACTCTGCTAGCAAAAATTCGCGCTTCCAAAACAGTGAGTACGGAAAAGACCTCTGAAGAACAAAGTAAATTGCAACTATCGGTGTATCAAGCTTGTCTTAGAGCGATTGGAGAGGAAGGTTTTCTAAGAATCATGCGCGCCAATGCTGAATCGTTTATAGCGGTCACGTCCCGGCCGCCGGCAGTTGAAGTTCTCATCAATCAGATTGCTGAAGAATTTAAAAGATTTTGCAAGGCTTTTTACGAGTAAAAAATCTTCGGCAGATCGCGAATTTCACGGTCTTTAAGCGACTTGCTGGAGCGCATGACTGTTGCGACGGTCAAGGTGCTCGCAAGGGCTAGAAACATCCAGTACCAAGCCACGCTGGCGACCATCCCGGTTTGTTGGAAGCACCAAAGGGCTAAAGCCGCTGTTGGGCTTCCCAGGAGTTGATAGCCCAAAGCATAGCCAAATGAGATCACGACGTACCGATACTGGGAGGGCACAAGAGCGCTCGCCCATGCATGGAAAGGGGCAAAGAAGGCGACACCGATCAATACAAAAACGGCTCTTGCACCTAAGACAGTAAGTAATGATGCCTCTTGGAGGGAGAGAAAGAGAGGGACGCCTAAGAGAACAGCAGTGAGTGCGGCGGAGAGCATGAGTTTCTCTCTTGAAATTTTTGAAGCGACCCATCCAAAAAAGGGGAGCATGCAAAAATCGAAGACCAAGAGGTAGGTGTTCATCTTCATGATCTCTGCTTTCGTAATGGTTGAGATGAGAGGGATCAATCCACTCGTCAAAACGATCGCTACGGCGTAACAAGAGGATCCAAAGCCTGCACAGATGGCGATTGCCAAAAGTGATTTGCGGTGAGTCCAAAGAACCGATTTTAGCTGCATGGGGGATTGAGAAGCAGGGATCGAAACCGGTTCGAATTCAGGCGAGCGGCGAATCAAAGCGCCAAAGAGAGCTGTGATGCACCCCAAGAGATAGAGGAATCTCCACCCCGTATCGACAACGTTGTATTGGATGAGGAGGAACACGGCAAACGAAGCTAAAAGATGTCCCCCCATCGTTGTAGAATTGTAAAGCCCGCTGAGAAAGTCGTGCTTTTTTGTGGGAGAGTGTTCGAGCAAAAAGATGGCGCCTCCCATTGTCTCCCCCGCGGCGAAAAAGTTTTGCAAGACTCTAACCAGGCAAAATAGGAGGGGGGCAAAGAGGCCGACCTGCGCAAAGGAAGGGCTGAGGGCTAAGCATCCGGAGGCAAACGACATCCCCGCAAGAGTCAAAAAGAGTGCCTGTCTGCGTCCATGGGTGTCTCCGATATAACCAAAAACTAAAGAGCCAATAGGCCGGGCAATCATCGACAATGGGATCATGGCATAGGTTAAAATAAGGGCAGTAATCGGATCTTGATCGGGGAACATCAAGGGGGCTAGAAAAGGGGATAAAAAACTAAAGAGTGCCGTGTCGTAGTGTTCAAAGAGGTTGCCTAGGCAGGAAGTCCAAAAGGGTAAACGGGAAGATGTTTTCATGGGTTCCTCTTTGCAGCTTGAGCAATTGTCCGTATTTTCTGAGCGGTTCTATATGGATCATCCAAGTCCATCAGTCCTCCCGCCATTGCAACCCCGTCATCCGGATGGAGTTCTCTATAAACCGGTTCGACGTTATCTAAATTGAGACCCCCAACAGCAACGAGGCGGTGCGGTGAGAGCTTTCGAACGATTCTCAACCCTTTCACCCCCCAAATGATGTCGTTTTTAGGGCATGTTTTGTTTGAAGGGCCAACTTTAACGCTGATGTAATCGATCTCTGTCATTTGGGTTGTGTCTGTTACGTCTTGTAGAGTTTGAACGGACAAGCCAATGATCGCTTTGTCCCCTAATTTTTTTCTCGCTTCGGTAGGGGAATATTTTTCTTCAAGGAAGATGCCCTCGGCGCCAACCATTTGAACCAGTTGAAAAGGGTTTGGGGTGTTGATGAAGAGGGGGACGTTTTTGATCACATTTTTCAGATATTGAGCTGTCTTTAGAACAGTGGCAAAATCATTTTGATGATCGCGCAGCTGGATGCAAGTAACGCCGCCCCTGACCGCCCGTTGAATTTTAGAGAAAAAAACCTGTTCGTCTTGAAAGGAAGGTCGATTGGCAATGAGACAAAGGGAAAGGTCAAACGGCGGTCGTTTAGAGCCTAAAAGCAAACGAGAAAGAAAGGACATAGGCATTCTTCCAGGGTTAAGGTAACAGAGCATAGCGCAAGAGGGATCTTCTTGCAAGGTACAAACATCCGAGTTATATATTTGCTTTCTGTTATATTTCTCTTATAAAAGAGGTGGTTAACTATGGCAACTGCACCCATAACCGTTACCGATCAGGTTACTCTCAATTTTGTTTGGAAGGGGCCAAATAACTCGCAGGCTGGACGGACAGCGGGTTTGCAGGTGAGGGTTGTCCATCTCGAATTTCAGGATGACGAAAAGAAAGTTTGGGTGCAACTGCCTCAGAGAATATTCGCTAGTGCATCAACGCGACTTCCCTTTACTTGTAGCGTGTCATCTCGCGAAGGAACAGAACGCTCGCAGTCAAGCAGCGGTGTTGTAAAAGACGTTACGTTTGAACAATTATCGCTTCAGGTGACTCAGAAGCAAATTCGCAATCTCGTCTTAAAAACGCATATTCTTGACAAGAGCCCTGATTCTGGATGGTCCTGTATAGATGCTTCGACGGTTGACATCACCAAGGAAAAGCCCGAGCTTTGGTCAAATGAAAACGTGGAATTTAAGATCCCCGATAAACTGGAAATAGGACAGACGTATTGCATTGAAATGACCTCCAAAGAGCTGGCTCTTTCGGCACGGCTCGTCAAAGTAGCCTCAAATGATTCTACCTCATTTGAGATCATCAATTTAAACGGATTTAGAACGGAGGTCGCAGTATTTTTGAGGACAATGTTATATCCATCAATGACTCAAAGAATGGGTGAGTTTGGACAGGAATTAGGAGAGCAATTTGATATAAAAAAGGCTAATGGTCTGATCAACAATAGCGTGCTGGGGTTTGCAGCAATTCAGAGTGAAATTCAGAAAATGGACAACGCGGTATTAAAAGAGATCGTTGTAAACATGCGACAAGTCGAGATGCGCAGCACTGGTCAAACGCCTATGGGGCGGGCTATTTTAGAAAAACCGGTGTGTCATCTCTGTTTTTCTGCGATTGGAGTGCATGGTCTTGCCAACATCATGCGATCAAGTCTAATGGATGTCGTCAAAACGCCGATTTCAAATCAAGTCAGTGAGTTGATCGATCAGCATGCAACTCAATTTGCAACGGCTTGTAAGTCGTATTCTGTATCTTAAATCACAAGTAGAAATAGTCGATCTCTTCGTTTTTCTTAGGGCCGATGACGCGCCAATTCAAGCGCAAGCTATAGCGATCGAAATGGATCTGACCGAAGTAAGCATCTCCCCCGCATAGGTGGGAGTCAACAGAGGCGAGCGAATGCATTCCAGAGGGAGCCAGATGGAACAAAAACACCGGATGGTCGTTGCCTCGACGTAAGTGTTCCAACGAGATCACTCCCGCCTGCCGATCGAGTGTCCAGCGAAAGACATTGGTAAAATTCACCTCGCCCCCTGGCTTCCCTTGCCACGTTCCCTTTTCGTGGAAAATGAGTGTGTTGGAACCCTCTTTTGAAGCAAGCACTTCACCTTTCCCTTTTCCGTTCCAGCCACTCTCCTCTTTCGATTTTGTCGTGGCATGAAACGTCAGTTGCGAAACGCTTTGTAGCCGATCCCAAAACTGTTGAAGGATGCGCAAGTTATTTTCTGGCTTGAGTGTCGGTGCCTTAGGCTCTTCCTTGGCGACATAGTACTCCTTCTTTTGGTGCGGCGGCAAAAGGGTGTAGGCTTTTTTGAGCAGCTCCTCTAGCTCTGCAAGAAGCGGATAGGCGCGATTAAATTGGTAGAGGCGCGTTTTCCCTTCGTAATAGCTGGTGATCACGCTCCCAGTTTCTAGGCGGGTTAAGGCCTTCTGAAGAGGTGTTAGGGGCACTTTCAACGCGCGGTGGAGCTGTGTGCCATAGCATCTCCCATTCACGAACAGAAAAATCAAGATCCTTGCCACATTTTTGTTCCCGCAGAGACCTTCTATCATAAAAATAACAAACCTCGTTCCAAGTGTTGAAGCCTCTTTTCTAGTTTTTCCGAACAGGCCAGATGCTCTCGAGCTAATCCCGTTCTGATCTTCTTTTTAAACCTTTTCGTATTTTATATAAACTATTTTCTAGTTTTTAGAGTCATGTAAGCTACAGAATTTTGATTGAAAAATGACAAAAAACAGAGATAAAATGTGAATTTCTTTTGAAAAACAGCATGAAACAGAGGAAATAATGCCAATTCGACACGACTGGACATTAGAGGAATTGCAAGAACTGTACGCCATGCCTTTGCTTGAATTGGTTTCGAAAGCGCATGCGGTGCACGGCCAGTTTCATCCTCTTGGGGAAGTGCAGGTGTGCAGCTTGATTTCGATTAAAACGGGTGGATGCCCAGAGGATTGCAAGTATTGTGCACAATCTTCCCGCTACCAAACTTCTGTAGCGGCACAGCCGATGATGGCTTACGAGGAAGTGCTGAACGAAGCTAAAAGAGCGGTAGCGCGTGGAGCAACGCGAGTCTGCTTAGGCGCTGCCTGGAGGGAGGTCAGAAATAATAAGCCATTTGAGGAAGTGCTGCGGATGGTGAAAGGGATTACCGATTTAGGGGTGGAGGTGTGTTGTACGTTGGGAATGCTCACAGAGCCTCAGGCGCAACGTTTGAAAGAGGCGGGATTGTATGCCTACAATCACAACTTGGATACGTCCGAAGAATATTACAAGACGATCATCACGACCAGGACCTATCATGACCGGTTGGATACGTTAGATGTCGTTGATAAAGCCTCTCTTAGCGTGTGTTGTGGAGGCATATTAGGGATGGGCGAGTCTGTGCAAGACCGCCTGGGGCTTTTGTTGGCCTTGTGCACGAGAAATCCCCACCCCGAGTCTGTTCCGATCAATCGCTTGAGCCAAATTCCCGGTACGCCCTTGGAAAAGCAACCCACAATATCGGCTTGGGAGATGCTGCGCGTGATTGCAGTTGCACGTCTTGTGCTTCCTCAAGCAATGATTCGTCTCTCCTGTGGGCGGATTGAGATGTCGCATGAGCAGCAAGCTCTGTGCTTCTTTGCGGGTGCAAATTCCATTTTTTCAGGTGAAAAGCTGCTTACAGTGGCGAACACACCTGTGGATACCGATGAGCAGATGTTTGCTTTGCTCGGCTTGAAGAAGCGCCCTGCATTTCGACAGAGGAGCAGTTGAGATGCGCAGGATTATGGTTGCTGGCATTGGCACAGATGTAGGTAAAACAGTTGTGAGTGCCATTTTAACCCTATTATTTCAGGGGGACTACTGGAAACCAATCCAGTGTGGCAATGAGGCAAACAGCGATACAGCAACCATGAAAGGGTGGCTAGAGGGCAGTGAGCGGGTCATTCATCCCCCCGCGTACTCTTTTCAGGCGCCTGTCTCGCCTCATGCTGCAGCCCGCCTTGAGAAAATGGCAATTTCCACTGAATCGATTTCTCTCCCAGAAACGACTCGTCCGCTCATCATCGAAGGCGTGGGTGGGCTTTTAGTGCCCTATACGGTGGATAGATTGACGATCGATCTCTTCGCTTCTTGGAGGTGTAGTTGGGTCGTCGTGTCGAAGCACTATCTCGGAAGTATCAATCACACGTTGTTAACGATTGAGGCGCTCAAAAGGCGTCGTGTTCCTCTTCTTGGCTTGATTTTCAATGGCGCTCCCCATCCCGATACAGAAGAGGCAATTCTACAGATTTCGGAACTTCCCCTATTAGGCAGACTGTTTCCAGAACAGAATTTAAACCTCCAAACATTTCAAAGGTATGGTGAACAATGGCAATCCAACTTTTACAAACATCTTCCTTAGCAGAACAAGATCGTGCCTGCATTTGGCATCCGTTTACACAGATGAAAACAGCGCCTCTGCCGATTCCGATCGTGCGGGCAAAAGGCCCCTATCTTTATGCCGAAGATGGCACCCGCTATCTAGACGCGATCTCCTCTTGGTGGGTGAATCTCCACGGGCATGCGCATCCCTATATCGCTCGAAAAATTGCGCAACAAGCCGGAGTATTAGAACACGTCATTTTTGCAGATTTTACCCACGAGGGTGCCATCAAATTGGCGTCTCGGTTGCTTGCGATTCTTCCCGGGACCATGTCGAAGATATTTTACTCCGACAACGGATCGACAGCCGTGGAGATCGCTGTCAAAATGGCCATCCAGTATTGGCACAACCAACAGATTCCCAAAACGAAAGTGGTGTGTTTTAAGAATAGCTTTCATGGGGAAACCTTTGGAGCGATGTCTGTTGCAAGCAGGAATGAATTTAGCCGTCCCTTTTGGAAGCATTTGTTTGAAACAGAGGCGATCGATCTCCCCACACCTGGCCATGAAGAGGCTTCAGTGGCTCAACTCCGCTCGATTTTAGAGAAGGGGGACATTGCTTGTTTTATCTTTGAACCGCTTGTCTTAGGGGCAGGAGGGATGATCGTCTATTCTGCACACGCACTAGATCGATTGATTCGCTGTTGTAAAGAGTATCAGGTCTTGACGATCGCCGACGAAGTGATGACCGGATTTGGTCGCACGGGCACTCTATTTGCCTGCGACCAGCTGCACGAAACAGTGGATCTGATTTGCTTGTCCAAGGGGCTCACAGGGGGATTTTTACCTTTGGGGGCGACAGCCTGTACGGAACAGATTTTCAATGCATTTTTAGGCGATCATCTCAAGCAGGCCTTTTTACACGGCCATTCCTATACCGCAAATCCACTGTCTTGTTGCAGTGCGCTTGCTAGCTTGGATCTCTTGCTTATGGAGAGTTGTGCAATTCAAAGAAAAAGTATCGAGACCTCCCATCAAGCATTCTGTAAACTGTGGCAGCACCACCCGAAGCTGAAACGGTGTGAGGTGATTGGAACTATCTTAGTGCTTGAATATCTCACCGAAACGCACTCTTATTTTGATTCCATTCGCGAGCGTCTCTACCGTTTTTTCCTCGAGAAGGGTATCTTGCTGCGCCCTTTAGGCAATGTGCTTTACGTTTTGCCCCCCTATTGCATCCAACCAGAAGAACTGCAGTTCATTTATGACCAGATCATTCTCACTCTAGATTGGTAATCCCAACTCTGTTAGAATTTACCCCCATGAGATTTTCAGAGGTCAATCGAACATGTTAAACCGCTTAGTTGTATTTATTGCGCTTTTGTTAGCCGTGGTTGCGGTCGAGGGGCGAGAACTGCAGGAAATGACTCTTGAAGAGAAAGTTGGCCAATTGTTCATGGTTTATTTCGAAGGAGAAGAAGCGAATGGACAAGCAGAGCGGTTAATTCGCGACATGAAGATTGGCGGGGTGGTTTACTACACTTGGGCCAATGGACTGCGCAATCCGCAGCAAGTGCAGAAGATGAGTTGTGGGCTTCAGGAATTAGCCAATCGCCATATCGGGATCCCCTTGTTTATTTCTGCTGATCAAGAAGGGGGCGCGATCATGCGCCTAGATCGAGGATTTACTGAGTTTCCAGGTAATGCCGCCTTAGAAAGAACTGGTCAGCCAGAATTGGCTTACGAAGCTGCCTATTACATGGGCAAAGAGATGAAGGCCGTCGGCGTGAATTTCAATTTGGCTCCTGTGGTCGATGTGAACAACAATCGCGCCAATCCGATCATTGGCGTGCGCTCCTTTAGCGGAGATCCAGAAATCGTGGCCATTTTTGGAAAAGAGAGCTTAAGGGGATTTAAAGACGCTGGCGTCATCCCGTGTTTAAAGCACTTTCCTGGTCATGGAGATGTCACAGTCGACTCTCACTTAGCGCGGCCAGTCGTCAATAAAAGCTACCAGGAGATCGAGAAGCTCGAACTTGTGCCTTTTAAGAGGCTCGTCGCCGATGCTCCTGTGATCATGACGGCCCATATTTTATTCCCCCAAATCGACCCAAAAAATTGCGCTACTTTATCCTCGACGATTTTGCAGGAGATTTTGAGAGAGAAATTGGGCTTTAAGGGCGTTTTGATGACCGATTCACTGACGATGAGCGGTGTCTTAGATGGGTATGCAAATGCGGTAGAAATTGCTCTGAAAGCGATTGAGGCGGGGAACGATATTTTGTTGATTGGTGGGCGCGATCTACTCAGTCGGATTGCGGGAGAGACGAATGTCGAAGAGCTGGCGCGCCTCCACCGCGGAGTGGTCGATGCCGTGCGCAAGGGGAAGATCAGCGAAAAGCGGATCGATGCTTCGGTTGCGAGAATTTTAAAGTTAAAAAAGGATGCTGGGTTATTTGATCGCCCCTCTTTGACAAATGAAGAGATCAGAAAGAAAGAGCATTTGAAACTCGCAAATGAAATTGCTTACCGCTCTGTCGAGATTCAGAATTGGAATTTAAAGCGCGACTTATCGCAATTAAACATTGCGATCATTGCTCCTAAGGGCATTGAAGAGAAGATTAAGAACACCGATCTCATGCAAGTGGGAGCGGTTGTGACACTTCACACATTCACCGATTTTGAACCCTCTGCAGCCGAACAGAGAAAGATTTTGGATAGTTTAGACGCTGTTCAATACGTCATTTTTTGCTCGTACAATGCGTGGAAACAACCAAAGCAGCTGGAACTTTTGAAAAAAGTGGTTGCTTCTAAGCCGACGGCTTGCATTGCCATGCGAGATCCGAACGATTTAGACAGTGCCCGCTCTGCTGAGATTACAATTGCCGCATACAGCCCCAATACATGTTCTCTACAGGTCGCTGCAGACTATTTATGCGGCACAACGCATCCTCTTGCGATCTCTTTAGCCCAAGCGCAAGAGGTGGGCAAGAAAATTTGGCGCAACGAGTGCAGCAACCGCGTGGATCAATTGACATTTTGGAGTGAAAAAGAACCTTTTCCCTCTCTTGGCATCGGGCACTTCATCTGGCCGCCAGAGGAGTATAAAGGGACTTTCTCGCATGGCCGCTTCCATGCCGTTGTAGAATTTTTGCAAAAACGGGATGTGAAGGTTCCTAGATGGCTTGCCACTGCGACATTTTCCCCTTGGGTTAGCCGAGAGGAGTTTTATCGAGAATTCGATTCAGCTAAAATGAAAGAGCTGCGCCTTTTTTTGCAAGAAACGATCCCCGATCAAACGGAGTACATGGTAGAAAGATTAAACCACGCCTTTGGAGAAATAGTCCTTTCCACTCCACCTAAAGAACGACAGGATGTGATCAACCAGTTCTTTCGTGTGGGCAGAACATTTTATGGCCCATACATCCTTGTAGACTATCTCAATTTCAAACATGAGGGGACAGATCCTAAAGAGCGCTACCAAGGAAAGGGGTGGGGGTTAAGCCAAGTTCTCCAAACCATGGCAAGCGGGGATTTCATGCCCAAACCTCCTCCTGAAGAACGGTTTGCGATGAGCGCAAAAAAACTTTTGCAAGAGCGCGTTGTAAATGCACCAGACCCTCAGAAAGAGGGAAAATGGCTTCCGGGGTGGCTGAACCGCCTCGACACTTATTATATACCATGATTATTGGGAGATTGAAATGTTTAAAAGTATGTCAATTTTTTTGGGTTTAGGAGTGATGTTGTCCCCTTTGGCAGCAAATGGAAAGGAACTTGACGATCAGTTTGATTTGAGTGTTTTAAAGGGGCAAAAGTTGGGTTACTACATTGGGTCTTTCGATCCAATTCACCGGGGACACGAGACTGTGATCCAAGAGGCATTGCAATCGGGTGAGGTCGACTATGTTTTGATTTATCCCGTGCCGGGAGGGGATCAATTTAAGAACCGCACCGATTGGGCAACGCGTCGAAGAATGGTTGCAAGTGTGTATCAAGAGAATCCGAAAGTGTTGTTTACTGCTTGGACACCGAAGGAATTGCAAGATAAGTTTGGAGCTATCGCTGGAAATCTTGAAGTTGTTGGAATTATCGGTTCTGATGTGATTACAGAGAATTTAATGGGCCCAGATGAGCAGCTGAGCAATAAGTACCGCAGCGTCTTCATGCGAGGGCTTCCGTTAAAGGAAAAGCACTACACCGACACAATCGGCGCTTTGATGGCTCTGAAAGCCGATGCATTTTTAGTCGCTTTAAGAGGGAATATCGATCTTTCCTATCTAGGCGGGAAAATAGCTGATCGCCCCATCCGAAAGTTTATCCGGTCGCAAGAGCGTTCTTCCACAGCGGTAAGGAAGGCCATTCAAAATGGGGAGCCATTTGAATCCTCCCTCTCGTTCTCTGTACAAGCGATCATCAAACAAGAGGGGTTATACGGATACCACTCCCGATTTAACAACGCGTTGCAAAAAGAGATAATCGAGATGAAGACGCGCGACCAAGAGGCCAGATGGCGCATGCTCAGCAATCCAGACAAATTTGAAAACGTTTGGGAGGAAATCAGCCAATTAGATGCGGAAAACGGGCAAAAATTGCTCGCTATTGTCGATCAATATGGGTGGCCCGGGGTGTCACTTGTTGGGGAAGAGGGAGCGAAGGCTGCTTGGTTATTGATCCAACACCAAGATCAAAATCTCGACTTTCAAAAACGGTGCCTTGAACTGCTCAAAAAGGCTGTGCAACTCTATGAGGCAGCTCCAAGGGAGTTGGCCTATCTCACTGATCGGGTGAATATGAATGAAGACAAGCCTCAAATCTACGGAACGCAATGGGTCTATCTAGAGGGCGATCTTAGCCTCTATCCCGTAGAAGACATAGAAAGTTTGGATGCGCGGCGCGCTCAAGTGGATATGATCCCGATTGCGGAGTACGAAAGGCTGATGAGAAGTGAATATGATAAGTTTTAGCGACGTGTGATTTGTCAAAAATTGACGAATTGGTGTTTTCGGCATATAGTCGCAAGTTCTGGCCAGAATTTCAAACTGCGAGGTCGTATGCCATTCTTTGTTTTCTCTTTTTTGATCGGTTTTTTTGCGCTTTTGAACCCCTCTTTGGCAAATGGCTTCTATGAGCTTCCTGTGAAGAACCGTCCCGCAGTATTGACGTTTGATCATTTGCCTCTTCAAGATTCGGCCTGCTTAAGCGCTGTGGAAAAGAGGAAGAAGATTTTGCAGGCTCTCAGAGCAGAGAAAATCGAAGCCGCATTTTTTGTCGTTGGGCAAGAGCTCTTTCAATACCCCACCGGTTTTACTACGTTAGAGAAGGTGTCACAGGCAGGGCACCGGATAGGGAACAACTCTTATTCTTTGCCTCGTCTCTCTCAAATGGACGTGGCTCATTACATAGCAGATGTTGAGAACTGCAATGCGCTGATCAAAACTGTCTCTCAATACCGATCCTGGTTTCGGTATCCCTATCTTGATGTAGGTCTGGAGGGGGCAGGTTCTTGGGATATGAAGATAAAACGCTCAAAGGAAGCGGCGCAAAAGCTTGTCGATCGAGGCTATTTTCATGCGTATGTCTCCGTAGATAGTGACGACTCATATTTAAACACGTTGCTTTTGAATGCGATCGCCGAAGGGCATTCAATCGATCAGGGCCGTTTAGAGGAATTCTATCTCGAACACCTCAAAAGAACGATCCCCTTATACACAAGTTTGAGAACGAGGGCAGGGCAGAGCTCTCCCTTTGTCTTTTTATTCCACGCGAATGCCGACATTACTGCGCTCTGTTTACCAAAGATCATCGAGATGTTGCGCGAGGAGGGGTGGAATTTCATGACTCCTGACGCAGCTTTTGACGTGATTAAATACCCTCAGGCCGGCTTTTCTTCTGTTGTCCTCGAAATAAATGCTCTCGTACCGCCCTTACAAAAAGCAAAGAAAGAAGGCATCTTGCCAGTGATCGAACAGGTGCGTGCCAGCGACCCCAAAGCTGTCACAGCCTTGTTTAAGCAGATCGTTTTAGGCGAAACCCCAACCAACCATGGAAAATAATCTGTTCACGTGTTAATACAATTTTTTTTAACCCAATGTGAACAATGCTGTTTCGCTTACTGATCAATTTCAATATTACCTGCTTGCTGTTCACTGCTTGCAGTTCTGGCTATCGGGCTCAGCCGATCGAGACGCCGAGTGAAGCTTTGGAGGCTGCGTTCGAGGACGCAAGTGCTGATCCACTCATTGCCTATACGGCGCCAATGCCAGAAGAGTGGTGGGGTTTATTTTACGACGATCAACTCTCCTGTTTTATTCAAACGGCTTTTCAGCGCAACCCCACGATTCAAGAAGCGCGGAGCAACATTTTGTTCGCTGTCTATAATGCCGATTTGGTGCGTTCGAGTTTATATCCCACGATCAATTGGGGAGCCGATGTGCTCCGTTCAAAATTTAGCGAAACGGGAATCATCCCCTTCAACATGAATGGGCAGCAAACTGGGCAGCCTCCACTTGTAGGCACGGGGGGCGCTGCGGGGATTCCAGTCTACTTTACCCAATACGAAACAGAGTTTACTTTATCGTACGACTTTGACATTTGGGGAAAAAGGCGCAGCTTGTTGAGTGCCGCACTAGGGGAAGTGCAGGCGAATATTGCCGATGAGATGTTCATTCGGCTGCAGTTGGGGGTTGCGATTGCAGAGGCTTATTACCAGGTGCAGGTCGATTATCAGCGGATAGAAATCGCTTCTCGGCAAGTGGCAATACAGGAAAGGGTGTTAGAGTTAACGAGACAACGCGCAGCGGCTCATTTAGATAGTGAGACGGTAGTCAATTTGGCAGAGGCGAAATTAGCAGAGGCAAAGCAAGTGCTCTATCAGATCCTAGGCCATATGGCAATTGCTGAAAATCAGTTGAGGGCTTATCTAGCCGGAAATTTCGATGAAATGATTTGGGATATGAGCATCGAGGAGAGGCCCTTGCCGCGGGTGCCTTTGCCAGGCGATTTGCCGTTCCATTTAATTGCGCATCGACCAGACGTCATTTCCCAGCTGTGGCTCATCGAATCAGCAGGGGAACAAATTGAAGCAGCCAAAGCGGGCTTTTACCCAGATTTCAGTTTGACTGGGCTGTTTGGGTACCAAACGATCCATTTGAGAAAGTTATTTGAATGGCCAAGCAGCTACTATAGCGTTGATCCTGCCGTGTTGTTGCCTGTATTTGATGGGGGAAAGTTGATTGCCAATTTGCGCGGGAGCGAGGTGAGTTACGATCAAGCGATATACGAATATAACCAACTTGTGTTAAATGCCGTTAGAGAGGTTTTAGATGGGATAGCGCTCTTGCGCTACAACGAAAAGCAATTGAGCGCTTACCATGAGATTTTTACTCAGAATGCAAAGAATTTGGAGTTGGCGCAACTCCGCTTAAACCACAACCTGAGCTCGGAACTCGATCTATTGAACAGCGAAAGCAGCCTGCTTAAGGCGCGCGATCAAGAAATAGGTGCCTTGGGGAATACGTTGCACGCCATTTTGTCATTGATCAAGGCGCTGGGCGGAGGATATGAAACGTGTATGGACGGTGACGCATGAGTGAACCCAATAACGCTACACAGCCACAACCGAATGGTCGCAATAAGGTGTTATGGATTGTCACTACTCTGTTAGTGCTCTTTGGGGTAGCTTGGTTTTTATTCTGGCTTCTTTATTTGCGTTTTCATGCATTTACTGATGACGCCTATGCCAATGGCAGCATGATTAAACTCAACTCGGCTATTCCTGGCTCTGTCGTGGCGTTTTACGCCGATGATACTGATCTAGTCAGGGGAGGGCAGCTCCTTGTTCAGCTCGATTCCACGCGCTACCAAGTAGCGTACGATGAAGCGCTTGCTTCACTTGCAGCAACAGTTTTGGATGTGCGCAAACTATACGATAAGGTCTTGTCGAACCAAGCAGCCGTTGAAGCCAAACGCGCAGCTGTGGCAACGTCGAGCTACGATTACCAAAATCGGAGGCTTTTAGTCGGTTCCAGAGCGATTTCTGATGAAGATTTTGTCCACGCCAAAGATGCACTCGTGATTGCTGAAAACGAGCTGGCGCAAGCTCTAGCAGAGCTCCAAGTATCGCTAGATGCGGCGGGAAACACACCAATAGTGGAACATCCGCTTATCGAAGTAGAAAGGGGAAGAGTGCGCACGGCTTACTACAATTTGAAGCACTGCTCGATTTATGCTCCTGCTACTGGTTATGTCGCACAGCGCTTTGTCGATATTGGAGAGTGGGTGACTCCTAGTACTGCCATGATGGCGATCATCCCCTTAGATTATGTATGGGTCGATGCGAATTACAAAGAAACACAGTTGACAAGCATGCGCATTGGACAGACGGCAACCGTAACATTTGACCTCTACGGGTCCGACGTCGTCTATCAGGGAACAGTTTTGGGGATTGCTTTTGGCAGTGGAAGTGTGTTCTCTTTGATTCCCCCACAAAACGCAACAGGGAACTGGATAAAAATTGTCCAGCGCCTTCCCGTTCGCATCAGCCTCGACCCCGAGACAGTGAAAAAATATCCGATCCGCCTTGGCATCTCTGCAAATGTCGATGTCCATCTTTCCAATTTAGATCTTCCCATGATTGCGCAAATCCCCTCTACACAGGCCGTAGGGACGACAAACGTTTTTGATATTGACATGGAGGCCGTCGAGAAAGTGATCGATGAAATTATTCAATCCGTTGTCAAATAGAGAAGTATGGATCATGAATGTTTGAAAGGGATGCGTCTGCTGCTCTTGAACGTTGCTTTGGGCATGGGCACGTTTATACAAATTCTCGACACTTCGATCGCGAACGTAGCCATTCCTTACATTGCCGGAAATTTAAGCGTCAGCGTCGATCAAGGGACGTGGGTGATCACGTCTTTTGCAGCTAGCAATGCACTCGTTTTGCCCTTGACGGGGTGGCTCTCCGATTACTTTGGCCGCGTGCGTTTGTTTGTGTGGTCGGTGTTGTTGTTTGCTTTGACGTCATTTCTTTGCGGGTTTTCCCACAGTTTGACGATGCTCGTCATCTGTCGAACAGCGCAGGGAGCCGTTGCAGGGTCACTCATCCCCTTGTCGCAGAGTTTGCTCATGGCCTATAACCCCACGGAAAAGCAGGGGTCTGCTATGGGCTTTTGGAGCATGATCGTTGTGACAGCGCCTGTTCTAGGTCCAATTGTGGGAGGCTATATCACCGATGTGTATTCGTGGCCGTGGATCTTTTACATCAATGTCCCCATAGGGATTTTTTCTGCTTTAACAGTATGGTTTCTCGTCAAAGACAAAGCTGGCGATATCGTCCGCAACCCGATTGATTGGGTCGGCCTCTTTTTCTTAACGGTAGGGGTCATTTCCTTGCAGGTCATGCTCGATAAAGGGAAAGATTTAGATTGGTTTGAGTCGAATGTGATTATCGCACTCACACTGGTATCGGCGATTGCACTCGTGTATTTTTTTATTTGGACCTATTTTCAAAAATACCCGATTGTCGATCTCTCATTTTTCAAAATCCGCAATTTTACATTTGGAACGATAGCGATTACAGTTGGGTTTCTATTTTACTTTGCTACCACAGTCACCATCCCTTTGTGGCTGCAGACAGAGCAGAATTATACTCCATTCTGGGCAGGGGTGGCTGTTGCACCCGTTGGAGTGGCTTCGATGCTGCTCTCCAATAGCGTGGGCAAGTACATGTCCAATTTCGATCTTCGAGCGATTGGTGCATTGAGTTTTGTCTTTTTTGCTTTAAGCTTTTTTTATCAGACGAATTTCACCACCCAAATCGAGCTTGAAACAATTATGTGGAACCGGTTTTTCCAGGGGTTTGGGCTCGCTTTCTTTTTCTTGCCGATCGTGACGTTGAGTTTGAATGGAATTCCCAAAGCGCGTTATGCAAGTGCCTCTGGCCTATTTCACTTTATCCGGGTATTGGTCGGCAGCGGCTTTGGCACCTCGCTTGCCATTGAACTTTGGACCCGGTTAGAAATCTTCCACCATGCACGGTTGACAGAAGCCAATACCATTTACGAACCCTCAACCACACAGTTCTACAACTATTTGAGCAATTTCAGCACCCGCTTTGTGCCAGGAGTCATTGATCGCGTTCTGGACATGAAGATCGAACAGCAAGCGTACATGCTTGCCACTAACGATCTTGCCTATTTGGCCGCTTGGGGATTGCTGGCCATGATCCCCATCATTTATCTGTGTAAGCGCGTCGCTCCCACTTCCTCCCAGACCAAGGAAGCTATGCACTAAGCTTGCAAGTGTCTATTGGGATCGCATAGAATAGGGGTTTGAGGCGGTGTATGGGAAAATTTCGAGTAAGAAAAGGGAGTTTGAGGGGGGAGATCACCGTGCCTCCTTCGAAATCGCAAACATTGAGAGCGATTTTGTTTGGGGCTATGGGTCATGGAAAGAGTTTCGTGCGCGGCGCTTTAGAATCGGGGGATGTGCGCGCAATGATTGCGGCATGCGGGTTGTTCGGGGCTAAGATCGAAAACGAAAGAGAGGGGATCAGCATTGAAGGCGTACAGGGACAGATCGGGGAGAGGAGCGGCGTCATCGATGCAGGGAATTCGGGAATCGTCTTGCGGTTTTGCACAGCAATTGGATCTTTAGGAAGTGGACGCATTGTCGTCACGGGTGACGAATCGATTCGGTCGCAGCGGCCGATGGGCGATCTCATCGCGGGGTTGCGCCAGCTGGGGGTTTCTGTTGTTTCGGAAAAGGGATTTGCTCCGGTGCATATCCAAGGGCCTATTCGAGGAAAAAGAGCCGTCGTTGTTGGGGAAGATTCGCAGCCTGTATCGGCTTTGTTGATCGCGAGCGCGTTTGCGGAAAATCCCATTGAAATTTGCGTCGAGAACGCCGGTGAAAAGCCGTGGGTTGGTTTGACTTTGGATTGGTTTGATCGTTTAAGAATTCCGTACCGACGGGAAGGGTTTGCTCGCTATCTTATGCAGGGGAAGTTGCGAGTCGAGGGGTTTGACTACACAGTGCCCGGCGATCTCAGTACAGCAGCGTTTCCCATTGCAGCCGCTTTGATAACCGGGTCGGAAGTGGTCATAAAGAATGTCGATTTGAAAGATGCCCAGGGCGATAAAGAGTTGATCCGCGTTTTTCAGCGGATGGGAGCTATTATTGAAGTTGGTGATCAGATACTACACGTTAGGCGCAGTGGCATGCTGAAAGGAGTCAAAGCGGATATCAATGACTTTGTCGATGGGTTGACCATTTTGGCAGTTGTAGCGTGTTTTGCAGAGGGGGAAACCCACATCTATAACGGGGCGGTAGCACGACAAAAAGAGTGTAATAGGATTGCCTGCATTTCTCAGGAGTTGAAGAAAATGGGAGCGGATGTAGAAGAGACCACAGATGGTTTAAAGATTCGTCGTTCCGATTTAAAAGGAGCGCACGTCGATTCCCATCACGATCACCGGATGGCCCTATCACTGGTTGTTGCAGGATTGGGGGCCGAAGGGGAGACGATTGTTTCGCCGGTTGCTTGTATCGCAAAAACATTTCCTACGTTTTTGCGAGATTTTAATAAACTCGGTGCTCAAATTGAGGAAATCGCATGAATATCATTCTATGTGGAATGCCCAGTAGTGGAAAGACAACACTTGGAAAACGGGTCGCAGAGAAGCTGGGATGGCAATTTATCGATACGGATCATCTTTTGGAAGCCACGCACGGTCGACCCTGTCGCGAGTTATTCGTTGAGCATGGGGAAGAGGCATTTCGCACTTGGGAAGCGGAACGCATTGCCTTGTTAACGGGAATAACCAAGCATGTCATTGCCACAGGGGGAGGAGCGTTATGTAGAGAGGGAAATGTGGAATTATTGCGCGAGCTTGGGACGTTGGTGTATCTAAAAACTCCTGTGGACGTTTTGTGGGAAAGGGTGCAAACGGTTCCTCGCTATGTCGATTGGAGACGTTCGAAAGGCGCCTTTAATGAGCTGGCTAAACAGCGAGTGCCACTTTATCATCATGCAACGCATTATACGATCGACACACACAATTTGAGTCTGGAAGAAGTTGAGGCGTTATTGGTAGCAATAGGGGAGAGAGAATATGGCGAGTAATTCTTTTGGAACGCTCTTTAAAATTACAACCTGGGGAGAATCGCATGGCAAGGCGATTGGCGTAGTGATCGATGGATGTCCGGCTGGGCTTTCCCTCGACGAAAGCGACATTCAGGCGGCGCTAGCCCTGCGAGCGCCAGGGAGAAACCCCTATACATCACCACGGGCAGAGGAAGATCGCGCTGAAATTTTGTCTGGCGTGTTTGAAGGAATAACAACTGGGGCGCCCATCAGCATTATGATTCCCAATCGCGATGTGGATGGGAGCAAATATGAACCGATTAAAGATGTTTTGCGCCCAGGTCATGCCAACTACACCTACTTACAGAAGTATGGATTGTTCGATTACCGCGGGGGCGGACGAGCGTCAGCGCGAGAAACGGCCTGTCGTGTGGCTGCAGGGGCTGTTGCACAGAGGCTATTAGAGCGCTATGGCATTGAGATAGTGGCCTATCTCAAACAAGTGGGTACAGTTGAAGCGGAGATTGGAGAGGCGAGTGGAAAGCCCTTGCGAGCGGCGGCTTTAGGCAGCCTTCTCTTTTGTCCCGATCCTCAAGCTACTCTAGCGATGACGGCGGTATTGGACAAAGCGAAAGCGGAAGGCAATTCTTTAGGGGGAGTCGTCGAATTTATTGCCTCTGGAGTGCCTCCTGGACTTGGCGATCCCGTCTACGAGAAACTTGGAGCCAATTTGGCTTATGCGATGATGGGCTTGCCCGCGGTTAAAGGGTTCGAAATGGGTTCGGGGTTTGGTGCAGTTGTCATGCAAGGATCAGAGCACAATGATCGATTTGTACAGGAAGCCGCGGAGATCAAAACAGCGACCAATTATGCAGGAGGAACTTTGGGTGGGATCTCAACAGGGATGCCTCTTGTAGGGCGTGTGGCATTTAAACCCACTTCGAGTATTATGAAACCGCAAGAATCTTTGACGACCAGTGGTGAGAGGGCTACACTTCAACTCCCCAGAGGTTCTCGCCACGATCCGTGTGTGGCCATTCGAGCGGTTCCCGTTGTAGAAGCGATGGTTGCTTTAGTCTTGGTTGATGCAGTTCTTCTCAACAGGTGTGCGCGTATATGAAGCTCAAGGTCTCAATACCAGCTTTTAGGGGCCCCTACGAAGTGGAAATTCGATACGGAGCTTTGCAATGGCTGCCGCAGTACCTCCCTTCGCTTGCCTCACGCTTTGCCATTATTACCGACGATCGCATTGCCTCTTTGCATGGGGAGTCTTTAAAACAAACGTTGTCGACAGCTGGATTGAGAGTCGATTTATTCGCCTTTCCCAATGGCGAGAATAATAAGACCCGAGAAACGAAAGAAAAATTAGAGAATCAGCTTTTTGAAAAGGGATTTGGACGCGACACCTGTGTGATTGCTCTTGGTGGGGGTGTGGTAACCGATCTCGTTGGCTTTCTAGCAGCCACCTATTGCCGTGGTGTTCCCCTTGTGATCGTGCCCACATCGCTGATGGGGATGGTCGATGCCAGCATTGGTGGGAAAACAGGGGTCAATGTTCCGTTTGGAAAAAATATGATCGGTTGCCTTTATCAACCCAATAAAACGGTGATAGACCCTTCTCTCTTGAAGACATTGTCGAAGCGGGAATTTTCGAGCGGAACGGTGGAGATGATCAAACATGGCTTGATTGCCGATCGTGACTATTTTGAGTTTCTCGAAAAGAGTGTCAAATCGCTCTTGGCATTGCAACCAGAGACGGTTGAGAAAGCGATCTCTGAGAGCATTCGGATTAAAAAGGAGATCGTCGAAGAAGACATCAATGATCAAGGGAAGCGGCATTTATTGAACTTTGGACATACTGTCGGGCATGCGTTGGAGAAAGTTTCCCATTTTGCCTTTTCCCACGGAGAAGCCGTTGCGATTGGGATTTTGGCTGAAAGCCATTTGGCGATGCAGATGGGATTGCTCAAAACAATGGATTTTGATCGCATCCAAAAAATCTTAACAAAATACGAATTGCCTTTGAAGATGCCCAAGGGCTTCTCCATTCAAACGGTGTTTGATGCACTATCTGCAGATAAAAAGGCGTTAAAAGGGAAAGCCCGTTTTGTCTTGATTAACGGGCTTGGCTCACCATGCACTTATGAGGGAACTTATTGCACGACGGTTGACGATGCTGTTGTGAAAAGCGCACTCCAATGGATGTTCGATGCTTTGCGCTAGCATTTTAGGACCTACTTTCAAGAAAGCTTCTCAGCAAATTTCTCAAGCGAAAGAGCATGCGGATCTCGTTGAATTGCGCCTCGATCGATTTGAAGAGTTGGATCTTACAGCCCTGAAGGATTTGCGCGCCGCCTTTTCAATTCCTATGATTTTCACATTGAGAAGCCGCTCTCAAGGCGGCAGCTATCCTTTTTCAGAAGAAAAGCGCCTTGCTGATCTATCCCATTTGGCAACTCTTGAGCCTGAGTACATCGATTTCGAGCTCCACGCCGCTACTCAAGGTTTTAGAGAGATCAAGCAGCGCCACCCATCGGTCAAGTGGATCCTCTCTCACCACGATTTTGACAAAATTCCAGACGATCTGGAAGGGCTCTACAAAAAGATGCGGGCCTATGACGCACATTACTATAAGATATGTGTAACCCCTCGCAATAGTGTCGAAGCACTGCACTTTTTGTGTTGGGCTAAGGGAAAAAAGAACACCATCGCAATTGGAATGGGGGATTATGGGCAGATCAGCCGCATCGTGGCTCCTGTGCTTGGCTGTCCGCTTGTTTACGCTTCTCTAGATGAGGAACAACCCGCGGGGCCTGGACAGTTGTCTTTGGAAACACTTGTTGAGAGGTACCGATTTAAGTCTTTGAATCGCGACACGGCCCTCTATGGTCTCATTGGAGACCCTGTCGATCAGAGTCCAAGCCCTATTACACATAATCGCCTCATGGAACAGTGTGGTCTCAATGCCGTTTATTTGACAATGCAGGTGACTGTTTCAGAGCTCAGCCAAGTCATGGTTTATGTGAAGCAGCTGCCCTTCCGTGGTCTTAGCGTGACGATGCCCTTAAAAGAGGCCATTCTTTCCCATCTCGATGAGATCGATCCTGCTGCACACGCGATCGGCGCAGTGAACACGCTCGTCATTAACCAAGGAAAAGTGAAAGGATACAACACCGATGCGGCAGGTGCTTTAAACGCATTAGAGAGCCTCTTTCCAGTGCGGGGTAAAAAATGCGTTATCTTGGGTGCAGGAGGTGCTGCAAAGGCAATTGTGTGTGAAGCTGTTCAACGCGGTGCCATTGTAACCATACTCAATCGAGACGAGGAGAAAGCGCGGCAGCTCGGTCGCCGTTTTCAGTGCGAAGGGTTTGGGATGGATAAAATAGGCGCTCGTGCAAGTATGGGCTATGATGTGTTGATCAACTGCACGCCGCTCCCCCTACCAATCGATCCCGTTCACATCTTGCCAAAAACAGTCGTTATGGATCTGAAAATCCGACCCAGAGAGACCCCATTTTTAAAACACGCCCTCGAAAAGCAGTGCCGCGTCATCTATGGGGATGCGATGTTTGTCGAGCAGGCAGCCGGCCAGTTTTCTCTCTGGTTTAAAAATGGAGAGAACTGTTAAAAAGGAAGAATGAAAACAACGACCGATTTAGCGCAGCTAGCTGACCAGATCATGCGGGAGAAGGGGCTGCAACCCGAATTTTCTAAGGAAGAGATGGAGGAGCTTTCTCACATTAATGCTCCTGCATCCGCTTCCCCCAAGCATACCGATTTGCGCAACTTATTGTGGTGTTCGATCGACAATGACGATTCAAAGGATTTAGATCAGCTCACGTATGCAGAAAAAGCCTCTGATCAATCAACCACTTTATGGGTTGCGGTGGCCGACGTCGATGCGTTAGTCCATAAAGACTCACCCATCGATCTACACGCGCAGATCAATACGACATCGGTTTATACGCCAGGAAAGATCTTCCCCATGCTGCCAGAAAAGCTGTCGACCAATTTGACTTCGTTGAACGAGAAGGAAGATCGGATTTCAATGGTTGTGAAGATGAAGCTCAATTCTGACGGGGAGATTGAAGAGTCCTCTATTTTTCCGGCTCTCGTCCATAACTATGCCCAACTGGCGTATAACGCCATCGGAGATTGGCTCGAAGGGAAAGGAGCGATTCCTGAGAAGGCAAAACAAGTTCCCGGGCTTGAAAAAGCCTTGCAGGTTCAGCATGAAGCGGCTCAAAGCCTAAAGAAACGGCGGCAAGAGGAGGGGTCCCTTATCCTCGAGTCGTCCGAAGCAGAAGTGAAAGTTGCCCCGGATGAGAATATCCGCATTGAGTTGGCTCGACATAATTTTGCGCACCAATTGATCGAAGAGTTCATGATTGCCGCAAACCGTTCGATGGCGCACGAGTTTAGCCAGGCTAAAATTGCAAACCTGAGACGTGTTGTTCGCACACCCAAATATTGGGACAGGATTGTGGAGGTCGCACGGGAATATGGAGAGGCTCTACCCGCAGACCCCGATGTCAAAGCGCTCCAAGCGTTTTTGGTGAAGCGGAAAAAGAGCGATCCTCAGGTGTTTCCAGATCTCTCTTTGACGATCATCAAGCTGCTGGGTCGAGGGGAATACGTCGTTGAAAACGACCAATCGAATCCGATTGGCCATTTTGCTCTGGCTTTGTCTGACTACACCCATTCCACAGCTCCTAACCGCCGCTATCCCGATCTCATCACCCAACGGCAATACAAAGCGCACTTGCGCGGGGAAAAATCGCCCTATTCCATGAGCGAGCTCTATATTTTGGCGGCTCACTGCAGCCAACAAGAAGATGCGGCTTCGAAGGTGGAAAGGCAGGCAAACAAATGTGCGGCTGCTCTATACCTATCCTCCCACATCGGGGAGGAATTCAAGGGGATTATCACAGGTGCTGGCGAGCAGGGGACCTGGGTGCGCATCTTCCAGCCCGCCGTCGAAGGCAAAGTGATCCATGGCTTTGAGCGTCTGAAAGTCGGCGATCGGGTGACCGTGCAGCTAAAGTTTGTCGATATTCCGAAGGGTTTCATCGATTTTGTCGTCACACACTGATAATTACAGCTCTGAAGTGACGCCGTCGAACTCCTCTTCGTCCCCTTCTGCATCGGCTTTGGTTTTGTGGATGACGCCATTGCGGTGATTGGGGGGTGCATAGAGGGTGTACAGTTTGAGGGGCTTTTCAGAAGAAGTGTTGATGATGTTGTGATTCGCACCAGCTGGAACGACGATGCAAAATCCATCGGTGATTTTATGGGTGTGCCCGTCGATCACAGCTTTGCCCTCGCCGGCTTCACAGCGGATAAATTGGTCGAGGTGGTGCACCTCCGCTCCAATCTCCTCATTTGGCTTTAAGCTCATGACCACGAGTTGGCAGTGTTTTGCTGTGTAAAGCACCTTTCTAAAAAAGGTGTTTTCCAAAGTGGCTTTTTCGATATTGGTACAAAATCCTTTCATGTTCCACCTTATATAAATGTAAATATGAGAAGTACCAGTGAGACTAAGATCAGAACGATCGACATTGCTGCGATAGAAAGCACTGACCCAGCATACCCATTTTCTACTTCGAGCTTTTTGCAGCTATTCTTGTAGTCAACGAAAGAGAGAAAAAAAATGACGATCCCTAAGACGACAAGAATGCAGCCGATGTAGTGGGCAATCACTTGATTCGTGTAGGTGTGAAAAGTCAGAAAACGAATAATGGCGACACCGCCCGCTACGCTAGCTAAACCTGTCCTAATCCAGGCCAGAAAGGTGCGCTCGTTGGCCAATCGATTCCTTTCATTGGCTAACCGCGTCCGTTCTCTTGCTAAAAGGGTGCGCTCATCTGTTTCCATCTTGTCTGCAATTTGTCATAATTCACTATTTTTGTCACATCGGGGTTTTAGATGGCATTAAAACCCCAATTGAGATATCAAATTTGGGTAAAAGGGGATGTTATGTCGTCAAAATTTAGCTATTTGTTGATCGCTTTGACCCTGGTGTTAGGTGTTGCACGTGCAGAGGCTTTCATGAAAGAGGGGGTCTATTTGGGGCTTGGTTGCGGAGCTGTACTTGATCGTTACGATTTCCAAGCAAAGAACGTCAGCACAGGTTTGACGATTGACAAACAGACGAATCAAGTCGGTTGTTTAGGCACCATTTTTTTTGGATACGGCTTTACAAATGACTCTTGTCTCTACTTAGGCGGTGAGGTGGGAACCAATTACCCGCGTCGCACAGCGAAAATCCATCGCCAAGGCGTGGCGTTGACGAGCTTTACATTTACGAATGAGGTCTCCGTTCAGGATTATTTGACGTTCGATCTGCTTCCTGGCTTTCGATTCGATGAAGAGTGGTTGATCTATGGGCGTCTTGGGATTTCATATGCCAATGTGAGCTTAAAGCTTGAGGAAAATCCGGCGGCTGGTGTGGCTGAATATGCGTTTTACCAAGATCGGTATGGCTTTCGCGCAGGTTTGGGGATCAGCCATGCCTTTAACGATTTTTTTGCGATCGGGTTAGATTATTACTACTCGTGGTACGAAAAGATCGATACCTTTATCGAGCTGTATACGACCTCTCAAAAACAGCGTCCACAAAGCCACTACGTAGGCGTTTCTTTAATCGTGACCTTTCCACGCGATGGCTGGTAGCAACGTTTAACGTGGTGTTAAGGTCACCTGGAAGATGTAGGGTGAGGCGGCTGAATCGGCTCTCGTACTGGTGTTGGGAAGCGTGCTTTGGATCCCGCCAACGATATACCCAATGACTGTCGGTCCCGAGGGCAAGTTATCCAAACCGATCACTTCGTTGCGATAAAGAGGGAGCCCTTGAGCGGGGATAAATGTGGCGCCGGCGCCGAACAGTAGTGTGTTCCCTGGATTAGAAAAAGTAGACAAAATGGTGGGGTACTGTGCATCCATGATGTACTGGGAGAAGTTGCCATTTGGGTCGATTTTGACCGTCGTGACTTCGTTTGTGAAGGGGATTTCTGAATCTGTCAGGAAAACACCATTATCGAAATATCCGTAGGTGAGCCCTCCAGGGATGATGATGTACATCTCTTCTGTGTCCTCCGAATACAGTCCAATGTTGGCTGAAGCGTAATTGTTCATCCCCTGTTTAAACGTATTTGGATCATTTGGATCTGCCATCGAGCTGCTCCCATCTGAGGCAATAAGAACAGGCACGGTCCAAATCCCCTCGTTTAACGTGAAGACCCCTGAGAGAGCAACAAACGATTCGATCGGACCATTCTTTCCTGGACTTAAGATCGGGACGACATTGAGATCGCGGCGTCGATACGATGGATTTTGTGGGGGTTGATTTGGGTTTGCGAGGACATGGAGAGTTTGTCCGTTGTCCAAGATGGTGAATGCGCGCACCTGTTGTGTGTAGTCCCCGTTAGAACTATCGGAGTAAAAGCCGGTAAAGTTTTGACCAAAAATCAGCAGTGTTGGTGTGTGAGGGCTGACTTGCGCCATGTACCCTCCCGTGACCTGTACAAGAGGATCGGTCGTTTGACGGATCTGCTTGGCAGCAGTTCCGCTGCTATCGGGATGGGTGACCCAATGGATCAAGCCGGGAATATCGATTGCTGTCAGCGTTGGTTTTGTGCCCATTTGCCCTGTTGCTGAGTCAACGCCGTATCCTCCCGTGATGTAAAGGGTGCGACCGCTTTGGTACGATTGAGGGCTTGTGACAGATAAAGTGTCGATCTGTTGCTGCGTGAGTCCTGAAGCTGGATCGTTGAGAGCTCTTTGATAGACGCGCATTTTTTTGAAGTCGATGACATAGATGGAGAGGTTTTGGGCGCGCGGAGGAAAATTGTTGTTGCCAGAGTCAAAGCCGTGTAGTCCATTTGTACGACCTGCTAGGAGAAGGCATTTATTTCCCCACGTTGCTACAGCGCCCGAATGCCATCCATTCGGCAAGTTCAGGTTCATCTGGTCAATAGAGAGGGTGAATGGCAAAGTGGTCGGGGGCAGGATCGGCGTCGTCGTGGGGGTTTGGTTATACAGATTGTCTGTCCCCAACAGAAGGCTTGTTTGAACGAGGAGAAGGCAGTTGAGGATGAGTTTTTTCATGGATGATTCTCTGTAAAGGGGTTTTGGAAATTGGCGATGAAGATTTGGCAGGAGCGATCATCGCTGCGTTTAGAGGTCCATAGGAGTTTTTTGCCATCGTGACTGAACACAGGGAGGCCATCAAATCCGGGGCTGTCTGTGAGGCGGCAAAGAGCGCCTGTTTCAAGATGCAAGAGATAGATTTCATAGCGATGATGACCATGGAGAGAGGTAGTAAAGGCGATGCTTTCTCCATCGGGGTACCAGTACGGCGCCCAATTGACAGCGCGATTGTTGGTGAGTTGAGTTTCGCTATCGTCGGCTAGGTCGAACAGATAGATTTGAAGCAGATCGGGATGTTCTCTGTCGGCGCGAAAGACGACTTGCGTCCCATCGGGGGAAAAAAAGGGCCCCCCGTTGTAGCAGTTTGTCGTATGGGTCAATTGGCGTACATGTGAGCCATCGCTATTCATCATGTAGAGATTCATGCTGCCGCTTTCATTGCTTGCGTAAACGATTTTTGTCCCATCGGGGGAGTAGGCGCACTCTGCATGGTAGGCTGGCCCCGAGGTTAGCGGTTTTAAATCGGTGCCATCGGGATTGGCTTCGTAGATATTCATGTAGGGGGTCAATTCCCATTTATATCCGATGTGAGGTTCTTTTTCAGTTGCAGGGTTGGGGTCGGAGTGGCTTGAAGCAAAGATGATCTTCTGTTTGCTTGGATGGAAATAGGCGCAGGTGCAGGCCCCTTTTCCCGTGCTGACAAGGATGGGGACCCTTTCTTTCAAATCCATTCGGTAGATTTGATACTCTTTTTGTCCTGTTGGGACTGCTTGAAAAAGAATGGCGGCATCATCGGATGAAAAGTATGCCTCTCCCGCCTTTTCGAAGCCCATGAGGGAAAACGTCAATTGTTCAACGTTGCTCAGATAGAGCTCTTCTGCAAAAGAGATCAATGGGATGAAAGCGAAAATCAACGTTGTGAACACGTGTTGCATGCGTAACTCCGATGAGTGAAAAAGAATCATCCTAAAAATTTAAATTGTTTTCAATCGAATAATTGGTATATATGGGGCTTGCACGGTACTACCGGAGGAGATCAATATGATGCATGTTGCCCGTTTTTTTGCCCTGTCCCTTTTAGCAATCGTTTCCTTGCGAGGTCAGATGTTTGCCGATGATTGGTGTGGCTCGTCTTTTCCTCTCGTTGGGGAAGTGAATATCGCCTACGACGATTTCCGCGGACTTCCAGAGGGGACGTGGAATGGAAATACCGGGGTGTTGATCGGGGTGAACTTGGGCACTACTCTCTTCGATCTATTTGGCGTGCAAGTGGGGGGAAGCTATGGCGTCTACGATTGGTACGGAAGAGGCCCCGTTGTAAATGATACCGGCGGCGTGCAGCAGCAGGGGTTTGTCACAGGGGGTGTTTTTCGCCGCGATCCTTGTTGCAATGGGTTTCAAGGCGGTGTCGTGATCGATTGGATGTTTAACAAAAATTTTGGCGTTTTTGCTCTTGATCCCTCAATCGGGCAGGTCCGTTTTCAGGTTGGGTATCTCTGGGAAGGATACGATGAGTTTGGCGTCTTAGGAACGGCTAATGTGAATACGGCGCGCGAAACGGTATTTCAAGTTCCTGCTCGTTTCCGTGCGGTGAGCCAGGTGAGTCTTTTTTGGCGCCATATTTTTGAGAATGGTGGAGAATCGATGGTGTGGGCTGGTGCTCCCTACAACAGCAGTTTGATGTATTCAGGAAAGCGCTCTGGGACTTATCTGATCGGAGCCTCTTTTCGAGCGCCTTTAACGGCCTGTCTCGATTTAGAGGCGCATGGCGTTTATATGGGCCCAGTCGGCAACTCCAGCAACCGCTTTCGCAATTACGATGCCAACGTTTGCATCGGCTTGAGCTATCGGTTTGGAACGGGTTGTGAAAGCTGCCAACAAGAGCGACTCGCGCGCCCCTATTTGCCGATAGCTAACAACAGCAATTTCCTTGTCGACACCAATGTGAGCGACTAAGTCGCTTTTGATAAGGTGTCTTGGTTGAGTTCCGGAGCCAATTTGAAAAGGCTTAGCATTATGGCGTACTTTTCATCTCCAATCAACTCTAGGCGCCTTTTTGCTTCGGTAAAGACCTTGTCGACGAGTTTCTTTTTGATGTAGCGCTCCCCGTTGCGAATCTCCACGCTTTCTGGTTTGACTGGATCGTCCATCAAGATCCGATAAGGTTTATCCACATTTTTCCACGTGTATTTATAGCATAGATGGCCTTGATGTTTAACGGGAATAAAGTCCGATTCCCCATCAAATTTCCAGTTATGGAAGAGGTCATCCACCTCAAACTGACTCAATTTCTCCACATCCAGAGTGAAAAGAAAATGATCTGGATACGATTCAAAACAGTGTGCAACGAGTGGTGTGTCATTGTATATATACTCGTCGTCGATAACGACGTTTATTTCATTGTTTTTGACAGTAATGCCAACGCTGTCCCAGGGCGTGTTTTTTCCAGCCGTGTAAATGGCTTCTTCAATGAGTTCATTGGCTCGTTGAAGGGAGAGTGGGCGTCCTGCTTGTCCATCTCTGTTTCCTCCACTGCTGCTTCCACCGTTAGCCGAGTGTACCAGGGTTTTTGCGCTTCTTATTTGCTTTTCTAGGTAGGCATGCACCTCTTTTTGCTCCGCAAATGAGTTGACATCATCGTCATCATCATCGTTATCTGAGTTTGAAACAAACTTGGCGAGGTCTATTTGAGCCGTGACTTCTGGGCGGATAAATTGGCATGCGGCCATTGTCAGGCGGCACCCGATTTTTTCGATTTCTGTGGCGGTTGCTTGAAGAATATCTTTGATTGTCAAATGATAAGACGATCGGGCTGCTTTCTGAGAGATATTCCCGTGGGCTCTTAACTCTGAGAGTCTATGTTCAATCGTGCCCCAAAGGAGGCCTTTCTCTTGGGTCGCTTCTACCATTTCGGGATGTTTTACATTTTTACTATATTTTCTCTCGAGTTCTCTATGCCGCGCCTCGACCTCATCAAGGGCACGGATCCGGCTATCGAGGAAATCGGCATCGTGGCACAGGGCATACCAAAGAGCGGATTGATCGAGAGGTATTCCCTCTCCCACTTGTCTGATATGGGTCAGGTTTAAATTGCGTAAAATTAAGGGTGTTGCCGTCAACATTCTTTCAAAAAAGGGCATCATCTGGTTTATCCCGGCAATCGTTACTTTTAAGATGCGGTTTGTGATGAGCTGGTTTTGGATTTCTGAGGAAGTTCGAAGGGCAACTTGAACGGCTTCTAAGGTAACCGCTTCCATCAAGACCGTATCGCCGATGGCTGCACAGTCTAGTTCAGAATCGAGCGTCGCAAGCACATATTTTACGGTTTCCACTTTTTCAGCATCGGCATTTGATAAGGGTGGGAAACCGTTTTGATTCTGTAGAGAACTATTGTTGTTATTGTGATTTATTTCACATCTATTTGGTGGGTTCATGAGGAAAATCCTATCGATTAGAGAGGTGTTGTATTATTATTTCTTAATGATGATATGTTTGACCGTTCTTTGCACTTTTCCAGGAGGCTGCCAGGCATACGTGACATGAATAGTTCCTTCTGAATCGACGAGTGCTGAGGGAAATTCTCCCGATTCTGTTTCGATGTCGAAAAGAGGGGTCCACGTATTTCCCCCATCCTGCGTCTCTGCGCAGCTCAAGGGATAACGCGTTGTGTGGGAGTGGTTGTAGAACAAAAGAATTGTGTTTGGATCGAGTGGAGCAACGGCGATTCCTGAATCGGGGTTTGGCAATGTGGTTTTTTCAAGCGGGTTCCAGGTTTTACCACCATCCATCGATTCAGCTGTCCAGATCCATCCTTCAGATCCAGTTTTAAAAGAACGGTCGCGACAGACCAATTTTAAGGTCCCATTTTGCGTCCAGAATAGGGCGGGTTCAATGCACCCAAATCGCTTTCCAGGGATCTCCAGGGGCCCATATTTTGTCCATTGAGACGTGTCTTGAGAGAAAATTTCAATCCAACATGCCGTGGCTTTTAGAGAACTCTCAGGGGAACCCGCTTCGACAGAAGAACCGCAGATCATATTGCCAGCCTTGTCATAGACTGGTTTTGCTTTTGTCGGTCCCACAATTCCGGCTGGTAATATTTCGGCTTCTGACCAGGTCACGCCTCCGTCCGCTGAGCGTTTGAGGAGAGAAAGGGTGTGGCGTGGGTCTTTTCCGATGCGGTAGAAGAGGCCTACTTCTCCCGAGGGAAATTGAGTGAGCACAGGAGACCAGCAAACGGAATCAGGAGAGTCGACTATTTGTTGAGGAGAGGACCACTCTCCCTGGATGCATCGCGACATCCAGATGCCAACATGGTTTTGCATGTCGATATTGCTGAATCCACTGCCTATTCCGGCCTTCCACACAGCGCATAAGATGCCTGGAGCTGCTTCAATGATGCATGAGCTGTGGCAGTCGTACGTATCGAGTTGAGGAGAGATGATCTCCTCTTTGATCACATGTGGGTTTTTACTGAAGTACTCATTCACATAGCAGGGCAGCAGGAAAGAAAATTGCGCTAAAATGAAGAGAGATAACAAGCGGATTTTCATCATAACCTCGAAATACTACCGCTGAGTATATCAGAGAGCTGTATCGTTGTCAGCTTGAAAAAAAATTTAAGAGATTTGTGACAGATATTTCTTAATTGTTTCGCTCTCGTGAGTGCTTAATGGGCTTAAAGGAGGGCGGACCTGGTTCCAGTTGCGGTACTGATTTTTGTCCATTAAGGCCTTGCAGAAAGGGACAAAGGGGTATTGTCCAATCGCCTCAACGCGCCTAGACAGCTCGGGACATTCCCCCTTTTCGTAGAGAGTGCGCACGAGTTCTGGCCATAGATTGCCAATGCCGCAAATGGTTCCTGAGCCTCCACAAGCGAGAGCTTGAGGAAGGAGCATCTCTTTGCCGACGAAAAGCTGGGTGTGTGGAATGGCTTGTAAAATCGCTTGGATTAGGGACATATTTCCTTCGCTTTCCTTAATGCCGATCACGTTGTTTGGGAACTCGTCGGAGAGTTTTTTCAAGATCGGGACTGTGATTGGCACCCCACTAAGCTGGGGAATATGGTAGAGCAAAATTTTTAGACGCGGGTCGTCAACGCGTTGAATCACTTCTCGATAAAAGGCGATGATCCCTTCCTCTGTCACCTGTTTATAAAAACAGGGAGGGCAGATCAGAGAAGCTAAACAACCGAGCTTTGTCGTCGCTACGGTCAAATCGATCGTATCCTGAAGGCAAGCAGCGCCATTGCCCACGATCAATTTTCTTGGATTCACTCCGCGCGCGATGATGCTTCTGATCGTTTTGATTTTTTCCTTCACTGAAAACGAGGCGCCTTCTCCTGTCGTCCCAAAGACAACGACACCTTGGCATCCTCGCTCGAGCAGGTTTAAGCAATGTTTTGCCAACACAGCGTCATGGCAGCGCAAATTGGAGCGTAGCGGTGTGAGTGCAGCGACATACACCCCTTTTTCAATCGTTTGTTGGATGGTCATTGTCTGCCTTATGTTGCGTTTCATCCTGTGAGGGCGCTTCGCAAATGCGAAAAGCAAAGAGCGTCTGGTATACCTCGACACTGTACCATTTTGCTAAATTTGTCCCAATGGCACCAAACCAAAAAGTTATCTTTCACTTGACTTATTTACGGCGATACGGTATCTTTAAAAGAAGGGGAAGGAGGTATTATATGACACAACAGCAGCATCATAAACAAGAGACCGTTCGTTTAACGATTGATTTTCCTGCTGATCAGCATACTTATATTAAAATGCTGGCGGCTAAGGAGGGAATTAGTCTAAGACAATTTGTTATTGAGCATCTACCAGATCTTGAAAAAAACAAAAGAAAACATAAGGATCTTGAAAAAAACGAATTTAACAAACTATTAAAAGAATTATTAATTGATAAAGCGCATGTATTGAAACGCTTGGCGAAAAAATGATTAAATATCTAACTCTTGAAGAAGTTATTGAAATGCATGATATATTCATTGAAAAATTTGGTGGATTAAATGGTATAATAGATGTAAATATTTTATTGTCAGCTATTTAAATACAAAAGACCGCGGATCAACACATTAATTAAAACTTGTGGAACCACGTTTTTCGTTGGAAAAACGTGGTTCTGTCACACGTTTTTCCAACGAAAAACGTGAAAATCTCCACGTTTTCCGAAGGAATCAGTTGCACTTTTATAGGATATCTATAACTATCCGCTCTATCTTGTGTCGCAAATACCTTTAGAAAAATATGCTAAGAGATAAAGGTGCAGGATATTCTAAATGGAACGCAATCGAAACATGACTCGCTTGAAGGCGAGCTATCTTTTTCCTGAAATTAATGCGCGCAAGAGGCAATTTCTGGCGCAGCATCCGGAAGCCTCGTTGATCAGTTTAGGGATTGGAGACACCACAGAGCCAATCCCCGGAGCGATTGCCCAGGCGCTTGTTGAAGCATCCGCGGGAATGGGGAGTGTAAAGGGCTATGTGGGGTATGGACCCGAACAAGGGATGAAAGCGCTCCGCGAGAAAATTGCCTTGAAGCTCTATTCAAACCGCGTTTCTCCCGATGACATCTTTATCTCCGATGGAGCTAAATGCGACATTGGCAGGTTGCAGATGCTCTTTGGGGAGGGTGTGACGATCGCCATTCAAGATCCTGCCTACCCCGTTTATGTCGATGGGAGTTTGATCCAAGGGGTGAAGAAAATAATTTGGCTGCCTTGCCTTCCGGAAAATCATTTTTTTCCCGATCTGGAAAAACTGGAAAATGTCGACCTGATCTATTTTTGTTCTCCTAATAACCCTACAGGCACCGTCGCTACTCGAGCACAGCTGGAAAAGCTGGTGCAGTTTGCAGTAGCGCATCGCTCGATCATTCTCTTTGACGCCGCCTACTCACACTACATTCAGGATCCGAAGCTTCCCCGCTCCATTTTTGAAATTGAAGGGGCGCGAAAAGTCGCTATCGAGATGAATTCCTTCTCAAAATTAGCAGGTTTTACCGGAGTGCGTTTAGGGTGGACAGTCGTTTCAGATGAACTGAAATACGACGATGGCACTTCTGTGAAGGCTGATTGGAGTCGCGTGATGTCGACCGTATTCAATGGGGCTTCTCATATTTCCCAAACAGGGGGGTGCGCCGCTTTAGAATCGCAAGGGTTGCAAGAGATCGACGCGCTCATCGCATTCTACATGGAAAATGCGCGGATTTTGAAGGAGGCGTGCGAGGCGCTCGGGTA
Source organism: Chlamydiota bacterium (assembly GCA_013287915.1). Lineage (GTDB taxonomy): Bacteria > Chlamydiota > Chlamydiia > Chlamydiales > Parachlamydiaceae > JABDCX01. The sequence goes on along the minus strand of JABDCX010000004.1, from coordinate 32,247 downwards.
CGAAGTGTTTGGTGGTGTCAACGCGCCCTATTTATGGGTGCGTGTGAAGGGGAGAAATTCGTGGGATGTGTTTCAAGAGTTTCTCGATCGGTATCAACTCGTCATCACACCGGGTGCGGGGTTTGGCCCCGCAGGTGAAGGATTTATTCGACTTACAGCCTTTGGACACCGCGAGAATATCGTGAAAGCGGTGGAACGTTTGCGAAAAGGATAGAGTCAAATTTCTTTTTTTTGATACATTCCGCTCTATGAATCCCTCAATCCAGCGACGGTGTTTTTTAACGATCATTGCTTTGTGCCTTCTGGTCCCAGCTCTAGGTTTTCCGGATGGTTGCGACGAAGCTGAAAAGGAGGAACCCCCTCGACGAGCATTGCCAGCCCCATTTGAAGCGCCTCCATTTCCTTCTGCAGAGTATCAGGGGTATCCCTTAGTTGGTGTTCCGCCCGATGATACCGTTTATCCCTTGATGAAAGCTGTTTATAAAACTCCGTGTGGAGAAGCGATCAAAGAGAGCCGTGTGAAACTCTACGGGTGGATCAATGGCTCTGGAAATCTAAGCAATTGCAAAGACTCCAATACTCCAGATTCGTATTGGATTGTTCCCAACAGCGTTCAGCTCGATCAATTTGTCCTGCGCTTGGAAAGGCAGGTTGACTCAGTTCAAACCGATCATATCGATGTGGGTTTCCGCTCGACATTTCTGTATGGGATTGATTATCGCTACATGACGGCAGGTGGTTGGACGAGTGGGCAGTTGCTAGAGGACAACAAACTTTACGGCTACGATTTTACAGAGCAGTATGTCGATGTGTATTTCCCCAATGTAGTTGAAGGGATGATTGTGCGCATAGGTCGCTGGATCGCGTGTCCCGATATTGAAACCCAGTTTGCTCCAGATAATTATATGGGAACCCATTCGTTGCTCTTTACGTTTGACACGTATACACAAACGGGGATCATGTTTACGGTCATGATCAATAAGAACTGGACTGTACAGGCAGCACTTCATGCAGGTACAGACATGGCTCCTTGGTATAAGGGCGCCCTCCCGACCGGAATGTTAGGCGTTCGCTGGGTCTCAGATGACAACAACGATTCGGTGTATTTAGTGCTCAATGATATTAATGCAGCAAAGTTTCGTCGCTTCCAGATGTATGGACAGCCGCTTGGTCACGACAATTTTAACTACTTAGTGGGCACCTGGCAACATCGCTTTAACGAGAATATCCATACAAAAACTGAAGCCTATTTTATGTGGCAGCGCGATGCCGTCGTGGGAGGCACGCCCAGTGCAGGCCCTGTAGAGTCGTATGGGGGCGGAGGGGGAATTGGTCCAGACATTCCTGGAACGGTTTTGACCTATGGAATACTCAACTACACCATGTTTAAATTCAGCGACAAAGACTATATCACACTGCGCAATGAGGTGTGGTACGATGAGGATGGGGAGAGGAGCGGCTTTCCAGGCACCTACACCAGCAATGCCATTGGTTGGACGCACAACTTTAACGAGATCGTTCAGATCCGTCCCGAAATCGGCTATTACCGCAACTGGCAAAATCCTGCCTTTGATCTCGGCCGCAAGCGCGGCATGGTATTGGCCGGTCTTGATATGACGATTCGCTTCTAGTGAAGTGATTTCATGTCGATCACAAAGCGGTATTTCACATCGCTTTTCAACATCCGTTCATACGCTTCATTGATTTTTTGGATGGGGATCATTTCGATATCGCAAGTGATCTGATTTTTTGCGCAAAAGTCGAGCATCTCTTGTGTTTCTTTAATCCCCCCGATCAAAGAGCCCCCAATTTTTCTCCGTTTAAAAACCAACTGGGTGATGTTAGGGGAAGGGTGTGGAGTAGGAGGAGCTCCCACCAAGCACAGCGTTCCGTCTCGTTTGAGCAACTCGACAAAGGGGTCTAGGTTATGCGAGACCGAGACGGTATCGATCATAAAATCCAAGGTATTTGCATGTTTTTTGAGCTCGTCAGCATTTTTAGAAATGACAACTTCGTCTGCACCCAGCTTTTTCCCATCTTGGATCTTTCCGGCTGAAGTGGTAAAGAGTTTAACATGGGCGCCCATCGCATGTGCTAGTTTAATCGCCATGTGTCCAAGTCCTCCGAGCCCTACAACCCCAACAACGCTTCCTTTTCCCACTTTCCAATGTCTTAAGGGGGAGTAGGTCGTGATGCCAGCACATAAAAGTGGGGCAACACCTGGGAAGTCACTTTCTTTAAATTCTTTGGGGACGTGCAGGACAAATTTTTGGTCGACGACGATCTGTGTCGAATAGCCGCCGTAGGTGACGCTTTGATCGTATTTATCGCGGCCATTATAGGTGAAGATAGCGCCTGCCTCGCAATACTGCTCCAAGTTCTCTTTGCAGCTGCCACAGGTTCCGCATGAATCGACCATACAACCGACGGTAACGACTTCGCCCACTTTGAAATTTTTGACATCTTTTCCTATATTGAGAACTTTTCCTAAGATTTCATGGCCGGGGACCACGGGATAGATCGTCCCTTTCCATTCGTTTCGTGCCGTATGTAAGTCGGAATGGCACACCCCACAGTAGAGAATGTCGATTTGCACATCGCCCGGACGCAATTCGCGCCGCGTGATATCAAAGGGAGCCAGCGGGGTTGTGGCTGCTTGGGCTGCATAGGCGTGCACTTTTGTCATAGATTCTCCTTTATCTTTTCCCTATCCATAGAAGATTGTTCATTTTTCTCCCATTGAAATTTTGCTCTCTGCTACTCTAGGCGCATGAAAATGGTCATCCAACGGGTAACAAAAGCGCAAGTTGAAGTGGAAGGACGCGTCGTGGGGGCAATCTCAGCTGGCGTCGTCGTTTTGCTTGGCGTCACCCACAGCGACACCGAAGAGAAAGCCGCGTGGCTTGCACGCAAACTGGTTGACTTGCGCCTATTTGAAGATGACCAAGGTAAAACCAACCGCTCCCTTCTCGAAAAGAAAGGTGAAGCTTTGATCGTGTCGCAGTTTACGCTCTATGCCGATTGCACAGGAGGGCGCAGACCCTCGTTTACACAAGCGGCTCCCCCTGAACTCGCCACCCGGCTTTATTTGAAGTTTATTGAGGAGGTCAAAAAAGGGGGCGTACCCGTCCAAAGCGGCATCTTCGGAGCTTACATGCAAGTCTCCCTCGTCAACGATGGCCCCGTGACCCTCATCCTCGACAACTAATCGAGAGAAATTCCTTTGCGAAGATACCCATCCAGTGTGATGATTTCCCCATCGATCTTGAGCTCCTTCATGCCCGCTTTTAACGCTCTTTCTTCCCGTTCAAATGTTTTAGGATCTTCTATATCCCAAGCGACCTGAAACAGCTTTTTATGTCCGCGCGGGGTTTGCGCTAGAAAATCGATTTCGTAGCGTTCTGACGTCAGATAATAGCTGATTTTGCAGCCAAGGCGTTTTAAGTCTAAGAAAACCACATTTTCAAACAGCCTTCCCAGGTCCTTTTCATAATCTAATGTCAGCGCTCTGACCAAACCAGGATCGATCGCATATATCTTTTTGGGGTTTGTTTGAGACTGTCTCAGGGAGGGGTTAAAAACAGGCGTGGGAAAGGCGAGGTAAGCATCTTCCGTATGGTCTGCGTATTCATACAGAATTTCTTTTCCAATTTTATATCCCTGACTCTTCAGGTCATTATAAAATTTGTTGATGGCAAAAGGCTTGCTGACGTTGTGAATCATTGAGAGAATCATATATTTGATGAGACTTGGATTTTTCACGTCATGCCTTTCGATGATGTCTCTATAGATGGCCACGTCGAGATATTCTTGTAAGGTTCTCTGCTTAATATCAGGGATATATCCCACAATTTCAGGGAACCCTCCATCGGATAGATAGTGGTGAAATAATTGGGAGAGTTGGTCCAAAGTTTTTTTATCGTGGAGACGTGGATCAACTGCAATTTTTTTGGCTCTCAGATATTCATGAAAGCTATAGGGCCAGATTTCGATGGCGAGAGATCGCCCTCTCAGACTTGTCGCAATTTCTTTGCTGAGGAGTTTTGCCGAAGATCCGGTCAAGAATATCTCGGCATTTTTAGTATCGTGCAATCGTCTAATGACGATAGGCCAGTTCTTGACATTTTGAATTTCATCGAAAAAGAGATAACACTTCTTGTCGTGATTTTCTGGATAAAGCGTGTAAAATGCCTCCACGAGTTTTGCCAATTTTTGTTCATCCAATGGCAATAGACGATCATCTTCAAAGTTGATGTATAAAATTGTGGTGGGAGCTACACGGGCATCGAGTAGTTTTAAAATTCGTTCATAGAGAAAGTAAGTCTTGCCGACACGGCGCATCCCAATGGCGACTTTGATCTTATTGGGGGCGTCGGGAAATTGTGCTTCTCTAGAGACAAGTCCTTTAAGAAGCCTCAACTTGCTCTCCAGCTCACCAATCAAGATTTGGAGAATGGCCATTTCATTCATATCTTTCCTTTCAGGAAGGAAACTTTTTGATCAAAGTATCCTTACCTAAAGTAAAGATACCATAATATCTATCTTTCTGGCAAGGAAACTTACAACCAGTAGTTGAAACGCTTGATGAACCACACTTTGACGACTTGGGTGAGAGTGCAGTACGACAATAAGATGAGGAGGAGCCAATAGAAATAGGTGTGGGGAAGGGGAACCAAGCCAATACTCGCGCCAATTAACGAATAGGGGATGTAAATGCCAACGGCCATGATCAACAGGGTCGTCAACATGAGAGGAAGGGAGGCGCAGCTTTGAATAAAGGGGATTTTTTGCGTGCGGATCATATGGACGATGAGCGTTTGGGAGAGCAATCCTTCAATAAACCATCCCGACTGAAACAATGCCTGCGTGGATTCAGAGTTAGCGGCAAAGATGAACCACATCACGCCAAAGGTGACGTAGTCGAATAGCGAGCTGATTGGTCCAATGTATACCATGAACTTAGCAATTCCAGTGGGATCCCATTTATGCGGCTGGAGAAGAAATTCTTCATCGACGCGGTCGAAGGGAATCGAGGTTTGCGAAAGGTCGTAAAGAAGGTTTTGGAGCAAGATCTGTACCGACAACATCGGTAAAAAAGGTAAGAAAGCGCTCGCACCGACAACGCTAAATACGTTTCCAAAGTTAGAGCTCAAGGCCATTTTGATGTATTTGATGATATTGCCAAACGTGCGGCGTCCTTCAATGACGCCTTCGCCGAGAAACATCAGGTTTTTTTCCAGCATGATGATGTCGGCAGATTCTTTTGCGATGTCGACCGCATTGTCGACCGAAATGCCAATATCGGCTTCTCGGAGGGCGGGCGCGTCATTGATCCCATCGCCTAGAAAGCCAACGGTGTGTCCATTTGATTTCAAGGAGGAAATGATCCTCGATTTTTGAAGAGGAGTGAGTTTGGCAAAAATCGTCGTCTTGTCTACAGCAATTTTAAGGTCATCTTCGTTTAGCGCGTCGATCTCAGTCCCAAGTAAAGTCCCTTCGTGTTTAAGGTTGACCCAGCGGCAAATTTTTTGGGCAACGAGCTCATTATCGCCCGTGAGGATCTTGACGCTGACGCCATAGGCATTGAGTTTTGCCAAGGCTTTTTCTGCTGAGAGCTTTGGAGGATCGAGAAAGGCTAAAAAACCCATGAAAACGAGTTCTTGCTCGTCGCTGGCTTTGTATTCTTTGCCTCTTACTGCAGGAAATTCTTTGAAGCAAACGCCCAAGACCCGCAACCCATCTGCGCTTAGCCCATTCTTGAGTGCATCGAGTTTTTGTTTTACCTCTCCTGTAATGGGCAATCGAGCGCCGTTGATTTTGACGAGAGAGCAAGCAGAGAGAATTTCTTCCACAGCTCCTTTACAGACGAGCAGGTGGATCTCAGGTGTTTTTTGGACCACAACTGACATTCTGCGGCGAGAGAAATCGAAGGGGATTTCATCGATTTTTTGGTAGGCTTGGTTGAGATTCATTTTCTTTTCGATCTCTTTATGCGCTAAGACGGCTGCGTCGAGCAGGTTTTTTAGGCCTGTTTGGTAGAAGCTGTTGAGAAATCCGTAATAGAGAACCTCCTCATTTTCGTTCCCTTCTGCATCGAGATGCTTTTCCAGAATGATGTGATCTTGGGTCAAAGTGCCCGTCTTGTCCGTGCAAAGCACGTCCATTGCCCCAAAGTTTTGGATGGCGTTTAACTGCTTTACGACCACCTTGCTTTTAGACATTTGGATGGCTCCTCTGGCCAAGTTGGCTGTCACGATCATCGGGAGCATTTCAGGCGTTAACCCGATGGCCACTGCCAAGGAAAAGAGAAGGGCTTGCAGCCAATCACCCTTCGTAAATCCATTGATCAGGAAGATGCAGGGGACCATGATCAAAATGAATTGGATCAGCAGCCAAGTCACTTTATTGATGCCGATGTCAAAGCTCGTCAAGGTGCGGTGGCCTGTGATACTTTTTGCCAAAGTCCCTAGGAATGTGTTGTTGTTGGTTTTAAGGACGATGGCAGTGGCCGTTCCGTTGAGGACGTTTGTTCCCATAAAGCACAGGTTATGCATGTCGAGTGGATTAGCCGCATATTCTTGTGGTTTAAAGTTTTCGCTCTTTTCGATCGGAAACGATTCGCCACTCAAGGAAGATTGGCTGACGGAGAGTTCTTTTGACGAGATGAGCCTCACATCAGCGGGAACCATGTCTCCTGCAGAAAGGTGGATGATATCGCCAGGGACGAGGAGTTTCATGTTGATTTCGTGGCTTTCTGGCTGCGCTTCTTCCGTCGTGCGCCGAATCACAGTGGCTTTGGTGCTGACTAAAGCGCGCAATTTTTCGGCCGCCTTACTCGATCGGAACTCTTGGATGAAGCGCATGAGGACGCTCACGATGATCATGAAAAAGATAATGACAACCGAATCGTATTGTCCCAGAAAGAGGGAAACGACAGCTAAGATCGCCATCAACACCACAAAGGGGTTTTTGACGTTATTCAAAAGCAGTTCATACCAAGTGGGAGGCTTTTCGTGGGCCACTTCGTTATGGCCGTATTTTCTTAGCCTGCCTCTCGCTTCGTTGTGGCTGAGACCGCTAGGTGAGCTTTTCAGCTCTTGAAATATGTCTGGCAAGGATTGCTTTCCGCTAGCCAAGAGTTCGGCGATGATATTTTTGTTTAATTCATAGAGCGTGCGCTTAGATTTGAAAAAATGGGAAACAAGTGTATGGAATTTCTTTTTGAGTTTCATACTAATTTTAAGGTGTTCACTCACGAATTCCTAGTCAACAAAAAATTTTAATGATATACCGTAGTTAGGAACTAATCTTGAGGTAATCATGAAGTACAATTTTTGTGTGAGATCCCTTTTTCTCGCCATAGCGTGTGTGAACCCTTCATTTCTTTTAAGCGAAATTCCCGCAAGTGCGCTCCAGGTGTTTCCGCCGATGAACCTTATTTACCATCCGGTTTCTACTGCCAATCCAGAAGCACAAAAGAGCTTTGACACAGGTCTGACCTATATTTTTGCCTTTAACCACGATTTAGCGTTTCGAGAATTTGAGCGGGCAGCTCAGCTCGATCCTAATTTAGCGATGGCCTATTGGGGGATGGCGCTGGCATTAGGGCAAAATATCAATGAAGACATCAAACCGGAAAACGAGATTAGGTGCTACCGGTATATTCAAAAGGCGCTGCAGCTCTCCAACAATGCCTCTTCTAGCGAAAAAGCGTATATCACAGCTCTTGCTACCCGCTATACCGACGATCCTACGGCTGATCGCATTGCGTTGCGCAATTACTATCGAAACGCCCTCAAACAGGTGGTTCAAAAGTACCCAGAAGATTTAGATTTGAAGACGATGTACGCCGAGAGCATTTTAGATTTAGATCCGTGGCGCTGGTGGAGTGCGGACGGACAGCCGCGCGAAGGGACAATGGAAGCAATTGATGTTCTCGACTTTGTCCTATCCCGCAATCCTCAACATATTGGCGCGAATCATTACTACGTTCATGCCTTCGAAGAGTCGCCCTATCCAGAAAGAGCGTTGATGTCAGCGCGCCGCCTAGAAACGCTTTTGCCAGAGTCTGGACACCTCTTACATATGCCTTGCCATATTTTCATCTTAGTTGGCGATTATGAAAGTGCGATCGAAACGGACAAAAGGGCGATTGCTCAAGATCGGAAGTACATCCAGAAGTATGGGATGGAGTCGGGGACATACCCACTTCACTACTTAAGCCATAACCTCTACGTATTAGCGAGAGCGTATATGTTGATGGAGGATTATCCTAATGCGATTAAAGCCGCAGAAGAGCTGGTGCAGTTTGTCGAGCCTTATTTAAAGGCGATGCCGTCGATGTCGACTTTTTACATGGTGCCGTTGGAGATCAATCTCTATTTCAATAAGTGGGCAGAGATCTTAGCTTACGCAATGAAGACCCCGTATACCCCAGCTCAAGCCTATTGCCATTATTGCCGTGGGATGGCATTTGCGGCGCAGGGCAATGTGGCCGCGGCTCTCGAAGAAAGAGAGCTCTTGATACAAGAGAGCAAACGGATCTCACCCGAGATCAAAATTGCAAATAATGCCGCTCAAACCGTAATGGATCGGAATGTGTATCTGCTTGATGCGGAGATAGCGAAAGCTCAAAAGAATAGCGGTGAAGAAATTTCCCAATTAAAGAACGCCATCGCCTTGCAAGACCAGTTTTACTACGACGAACCCCCAGCCTGGCAGGTCCCTGCAAGGCAGTTGTTAGGATTTGCTCTCTTAAGACACGGAGAGTTTCAAGAAGCCGAACAACAGTTTTTAAAGACTTTGAGAAGTATGCAACGCAACGGCCGCTCCCTTTTTGGACTATACTTAAGTTTGAAAGGGCAGGGGCGCGCCATGGATGCCTACTGGGTTGAGCGGGAGATGACCGCAGCCCTGCAGCATGCCTCAGAGCCCCTAGAGCTGAACGACATGTAAACCCAACAGAGGTAGCGACCAGAGTCTATGAATTGGTTTTTATTGCCTTTGCAATTTGGTTAAAAAAGTCTTTAGACCAGATATCTACTGCCGAAGAGTCTTTAATGAAGTTAATAATGTCGGCTTTGGCAGACTCGATGTCGAGAGTTAAAATTTTTTGTTCGAATAAGTTCATTAAATCATTGTGTGTTAGGTTGTGAGTTTTGGTCCAGAATCCACTTTGACGCATTCTTTGTTCAAGATATTCAAGATTCATTCGGATACCTCTGGAGACAAACCAAACAAGATCGTACCAGTCCCTGCCTTTTACCCTCCCTTTCCATTCGCGACATAATGCTGCATGGGCCTTTCCGGCAAATAGGTCTTCAATCCGATAAGATTTTACAGAGAAGGGGATAGGTAATAACAGTAAACGGTTCTCGGTAGATGGACTGATTAGAGGGGGGTCGGTATCGATTTCGAAGCGGATTTTTATCATTTCGTCTGGATGCATGCCTTTGCAAATTTGCTCTGGTACACCTATCAAAATGAGGTGTTGAATCGTGTTGAGTTTGATGAATGCTGAATCGATAGCACTTGATTTTGATTTGATTTTTTTTTCGACCTGTGCGGAGAATCCTAGGCTTGCCAGCTCCTGTTGAACAGCGCTTTCGTAATCCTTTAGGTCAAAGTTGGGGTCTGGGGCAAGTAGTGAGAAATCAAGATCTTCTGAGAAGCGGTCTAACTGGTATAAGATCCTTAATGCGGTCCCGCCATAGAAAGCAGCTTTTTCGAAAAATTTACCTCTCCATAGACCCAAAAGGGCAATTTCTTGGATGATTTCCTTGATAGCATTTTTATAATCCAGCACATTGTTAAGCTCGTACCGTTCAATCATGCGCAGGAGGGCTTCTGGGGCTTTCATTTTTTTAGGATTTTGCATAGTAGGTCCACCTGTGAATTTTTATAAATATAGGCAATATCTTTCATTAGAGGCTGTCTGAGGGCATAAATGTCATCTGGATCGATCCTCATTCCCTCGACCAAATAGGTAAGCAATTCATCTTGGTCGGAAAACGGTTTTTGTCTGGCGACAAGGTCTGCAAGGGCTTTTTCTTTGGTAGCAATTAGGAAGTGGGTGTTGTCGTCGATCGATTCCCAAGTGATACCTACAGGATATTTTTTGGGATCGAGGTAGTAATAGATGAATTCGCCAACGGGTGTTTTGATCTGTTTGATGCGTTTGGAGCAAACACTGGTGATTCTATTGACTTTCTCCGGGATCATTCCATAATAAGCAAGGGCATATTCGAAAGAGATGTATGAAGGGCCATAAATCAGATTTGCAAGAACTTCAAGGCTAAATGGCCGAGAGCGGAAATCTTTACCAAAGACATACAATCCTTTTTTTACACGAATAATGTTTTTTGATTTCAGAAGAGTCGTCAATTTGGTTCTGGGCTGTTTGTAGCGGGACAGGCAGCCCATGAGGAAAAGATAGTCCAGCTCCTCTGTTTTTGCTTTTTTGCGGATTTCTCGCATGATATCCATAATACAATCTCCAGTATGTCTATATAATACATACATACCGGTGATTTTGTCAAATTATACGCCAGTATGTCTACATATTATAGACATACTGGCTCTGTGAACGTCGCGCTTGACTCTTGCGGCGGCCATGTGTATCTTTGTTCGGTGCAAGCGGGTCATACATGAAGCCAGTCATACGAATCGAACAGCTGTCAAAATCGTTTACCATGCGTGAGATCGTTCCTGGTTTTTGGGGAACGGTGAAGGGGTTATTTTCCGGCAAGGTGCGCCAGGTTACCGCGGTCGATGCCTTATCGTTTCAGATCGCGCGGGGGGAACGGGTTGCCTTTATTGGTCCTAATGGAGCTGGAAAGTCGACGACGATTAAGATTTTAACGGGGATCCTTTATCCCACCTCGGGATTTGCAGAGGTGCTCGGTTTCACCCCTTGGAAGGATCGGCAGACGCTCGGCTACCAAATTGGGACAGTTTTCGGGCAGCGCACCCAATTGTGGTACCATCTACCTCCTTCTGACACATTTAACTTGCTGTCGAAGATCTATGAAATTGACTCTAATACTTATCGTCAGCGGCTAAAGGAGCTCGTTCAGCTATTCGAGATAGATGCTTTTTTATACAAGCCTGTGCGGCAATTGTCATTAGGGGAAAGGATGCGCTGCGAAATAGTTGCAAGCCTGTTACACAACCCCCACATTCTGTTTTTAGATGAGCCAACGATCGGATTAGACATCAATGCCAAACTCATGATTCGCGGCTTGTTGAACCGCCTTTCAAAAGAGCATGGAACAACTCTCTTTTTAACTTCCCACGACATGGCAGACATCGAACAGGTATGTGAGAGGGTGATTGTGCTGGATAAAGGGATGATCATCACAGACAGCCCTTTGAAAGAACTCAAAAAGATGTACATGAAGAAAAAGGTTTTGAAGCTCATCATGGATAATGAAACTATTTCTTTCACCCTTCCTGGAGTGTCTATTTTAGAAAATGCGCAACACAATTTTGTTTGTGAAATCGATGTCGGAGTCACGCCGATTGACCGCGTGATTCAAGAGGCTTTGAAGCGTACAATCTTAAAGGATATTACGATCGAAGATCCTTCGATGGAAGAGGTGATTCGACTCTTGTATAAAGTGCGCCATGTTTGAAACTAGAAAATACGTAGCTGTGTATTGGCTTGCCTTTTTGCATGCTTTGAAAAATTACAAGGCATTGGTTGGCCTGAGTATCTTCTTAATCACCTGCTTAATCATTTTTGCCCATTTGTGGAAGCTCGCTGCAGCAAAGGCTGGAATCGTCTCGTATAATCCAGAACAGTTGCTTTGGTATATTGCATTCAATGAATGGATTCTCGTCTCTTTGCCAGACATCCAAGATGAGATGGAAAAAGATCTGCGCAGTGGCCGGTTAGCCTATTTGCTTCCGCGGCCAATCTCTTATTTAGGCTCCACCTTTGCAGAGGCGCTGGGGACATTAAGCGTCAATTTACTCGTTTTAGGGGGCGTGACGTTTGCGTTTACGTGGTGGCAGGTGGGTGCATTGCCGTTTGCATCGAGCGGTCTGCTTGTCGCCAGTGTCTTTGGTTTGTTAGCGGGGATAGTCGCCATTCTCTTTCAGATGACGATTGGGATTTCCGCCTTTTGGCTTCACGACGTGAATCCGATCTATTGGATTTGGGAGAAGCTCTTGTTTATGCTGGGTGGATTGATGTTGCCCCTTGCCGTTTATCCTGCCTGGATGCAGACGCTGGCTGCGTGGACACCATTTCCAGCCATTCTAGGCGGGCGCAGCGCCCTTGCGATCGATTTCAATGCTACAGCGGTTGCCACCCTATTTGGAGCTCTGCTGGGCTGGGCGATCGTTGGACTGGCCTGCTTGACTTTTCTCTATCGCAAAGGCCTGCAGATTTTAAATGTGGAAGGGGGGTAAAAAGCGCATGAACACCCTGTTTTTTTATCTCTCCTTGTTGAAAACCAGTATCAAAGCTTCCGTAAGCAATCGGGTTGCTTTCCTGATCGAAACAGGACTCATGATTGCCAATAACCTGATTTTCGTAGCGATTTGGTGGATTTTCTTCCTGGAGTTTCAGGACGTCGCCGGATGGAATTTTACCGATATGGCTCTTTTGGTTGCAATCGGTTCTGGGGGCTATGGTCTGATGCAGGTGTGCTTTGGAGGCACTAGAACTCTTTCACACATGATTGTAGGGGGAGATCTCGATCCGTTCATGACGCAACCGAAGAATCTCTTGCTTCATATCGCAGGCTCAAAATCATTTGCAAAAGGGTGGGGGCATCTCATGACCGCTGCAATCATGCTTCCAATCGGAGGAATAGCCGAACTTTCTTCCATCTTATTGGCAATTGTCGGTGTTGTGTGCGGGGGCTTGATTTTTACAGCGGTTAACATCGTCGCCAATTGCATGCCGTTTTGGGTCGGGCCAGTCGAAGGCGTTGTCAAAAAGTACTGCGATGCCGTGTACTTATTTGCCCTCTATCCCACGCACATCTATTCTGGCTTTCTACAAATCGTGATGTTCACCCTGATTCCGGCTGGAGTGATTGGGTTTCTTCCGGTCGACCTCATTCGCACGTTTTCGTGGATAAAGCTGCTTATTCTCATCGGGAGCAGCCTTGCCTTCTTTGCAATTGCTTCTGCCGTCTTTTACGCCGGCCTTAGGCGCTATGAATCGGGCAACCAGTTCGGCCTCCGTTCTTAATTGTCATCCAGAGACAATGGTAATGGGCAGAGGAGCGCTTTCCACGTTGTTTGGATAGACAGCTACAATGGTAAATGTGCTTGCATCCTCTTTAGATTCCAGACACGTTTTAAAAATGAAAGGGCCGGAGGCTGGAATTGTTGCCACAAGTACTCCATTTTCATAAATTCTATACTCCACAACGCTTGACAAAGGCACTGGAGTCCAAGTCGCCGTCAACGAATAAACGTTTTTATTCAATAAGCCGCACGTTGTAACGGTGCCGTCAAAATTGGTTGGCGGCGGCGTCGGAGGCGCTACAGGAAGCGTGATAGTCACGACATTTGAATTATTTGAGCCCGAGACCAGCTGCTCGTCGCATGGATTAAAATCAAAAGTAATCGTTGAAAAGTTATGAAAAATATTGCCCGATAGAGGCCTGCTGGTGATCAAAGTTTGAAATTCGACTGTGACCATTGTCCCTTCATCAATTGTTCCTGTTCCAAGGAGGATACCAGCGGCTAACTGAGCGTTTGTGTGGATGGAGAGATCAGGGACGCCATTCACCTTAAATGTACCATCCACAAACATCAGACCCGATTCCAGGACATCAAAAAATTTCGCAACAGTTGCGTCCCCCATGCCTGTATTGTTGATGACAATGTCAAAGGTGACGGTGTCCCCCACGTTTGCCATGATATTATTTTGGCCATCGACTGTTTTAATGGGAACGATAATGGGGACAGCAACGCTAATTTGAATCCCCAAGGCATTCACCATGTACTCGTCACCAGTTGTGGTTGCTTGAGCAAAGGCTGTGGTTTCACCAGGTGTAATGATGGCTGAACCATCGACATTTGTGATGTCATAACCCTGTCTTCCGCCAGAGACAAGATTTCCTGCGACCGGGTCTGAATTAGATGCGCAATAAGTTCCCGTCGTGTTGATTAAATTGCCATTGTCGTCATTGATTTGAGAACAGAAGAAGTTACTTACCGGATTATTAGGGCCAAACAGCGGCGTAAAGGGGCCTAAAGTATTTTTAAGTAGCATTTGGTCGCCCATTTTGTTAGCGTCCCCTTCGATAGCACTGATGAGAATCCTAACATTGGTTTTGTTTTCAGAGACTGGCGCTGCGCAAAATCCGGACACTGTTGCAGGCATCCCTGTGGTTGTCAATGCTTCTTGTGCCGCTACGAAAAGAGTCATGTTGTTAATCATCGTACTTGCGGGGTCTCTGTAAACAATGCACAAAGTCCAGCCTGCGGCATTTTGTGTATTATCAAGACCAGAGATAGTCGCAGGTACTCCACCAACCGTATAAGTCCCATTTGGATTTGCTAAGGAGAGAGCGGTAAACAGGTTCGTCACGTTTGCGCTACGCACGTAATATCCACCGCATAAAAAATTGCTGGGTTCAAAAGCTGGATTTAATGACTCTCTTGCAGTTGCAGGATCTGCCGTGACCAGATGCAAGACACTATCGGGGGTTGTAAACTTAATTGGTCCGTTGGCAAAGCTGAGAACGCAATTTGGGTCAACACCCCTAGGATTTCCCGTGGTTGGGTTTTCACAATAGTACCCAAAGCTGCCGCTCCAAACGAGTTCGGCATACAGGATCGTGACGCCTAACGGGAGATTTAAGACAGCTGAGGAACTATTCTTTGTATAGTCTAAGGTCGTGCCAGCCGGGCCGCCTGTTTGTATGGCTGTCAAAGTTGGATAAGTACCGACTTGTAGAGAATTATCTATTGTCGTAAATGCTCCGATGGCATCAGTAAAATCATTTGGTCCACCAACAGTGCCTGTGCCGGGCTCATTCAAGCAAAGTGCTTTACTCAGGCCCAATGTGTTGCCAATAAACGTCATAGCCCCATGCTCACCCACCACAGAATAGCGCTCGATGTATATGCTTTGTGGGGTATAAGCCGTACAAGGCTTGAACGGTGGGCTTGTTGGCTGGAAGGGGCAAGTTGTGGCAGGACAAGTTCCACAACCAGCAGCGGAAAGTAAATTGGCTGTCGTCATCACGCAAAAACTAAAAAGGCAGAGGCATGCCACAACCAACCAAGGGGTGAGGCGCGTTGGCAAAGATTCGATTTTCATAAGTGATCCTTGTGAATGTGAGTAGAAGCGAAGGTATATAGGAAACTTGCATTGAAAACAATTTAAATTTTTAGGATGAATTTCGTTTGGACAACTTGCGTCCTAGGAAAGCTTGAAGTGAAAAGAGGCCGGTTGGTCTGGGTTATGGACTATTTTTTTGTGATAATATTTAAGTTGAATTCGAATGATTTTAAGCGGGTTAGAATGTTAGGTGCAATCCAATCGTAAGACGAAAGGTCGAGTGTCCGGGTGGTTTGCGGGCGAGTATAATCTTGCGCCAGCAGGATGACTAAATACCATCCCAAGCGCATGGTCCCGGTCAATTTCAGAGTTGTCAGGTTGGGTAATTTTTCAAAAATCTCGGGAAACTTAAGTTCAGGCAGAGTCTCATCGCTTAATACCAAAGACCTCAAATTAGGTGTATTTGCAAGGGTTTTTTTGATCTCGCTTGGTGTTATTTGGCTACGGTCGGATAAATCAATTTGCTCCACATCTTCACCCCCGAGTTTCGATTCACCGGCGTTCGTCTTGCCTTGGTGAAGGTCACCGGTGTTAGATTTAGGAGGCGTTGAATGAATACGCATATTATAATTCTCTTATTTTACTTTTCTACCTATTGTAATTAAAAATAGGATAGTTTTCAATGTTTATTTTTTTCTTTTGTTCATTTTTTCTCGCTCTTGTTCGAGTCTCCATAGCACTCCGACAGCATAATCGACACAGTGCTTTCGGTCGTCCATGACGTGCGGGGCACGCACACGAGCGGCTTTTTTAGCCGCTTCATAAAAGTTATCGCTTGGATTCAATTCTGTCGCTCCTTTTTCTACAAGCTCTTGGATGTTTCCAAATTCCCAAAAGCTTTTAGGTTCTCGGTGAAGAATCATGGGGAATCCTCCAAGTAACCCTTCAGCAGACGTCCCTCCTCCGGGCTTTGAAAAAAATGCTGAACTTGCCTTGCCCAGTAGGGCCACTTGATCGTTATCGATTCTTCCAAGGGGAAGGAATTTTAAATAATACTGAACCTCAGTTTTCTGCATTTTTGCGTCGCGGCACTGTTTCTCCAATTCTTTTTTGAAAAATGTTGATAGATCTTCTTTCATTTTATCGTTCGTTCCATAAAGAATGACCAAATCGATGTTCTCCACTCTTTTTTTTCTTATATCTTCAATGACGCCAGCGATGACCTCACCCACCCTTTTTTCAAGAACCCCACCAACACCCTGGCTTCCCATCGCCATAAGCCACATTTTGGAATTCGGACGGATTCCTTGTTTTCGTCTTGCGTCTTGTAACTCAGTGATGTTCACTTGATTGACAAAAGCGCGATTTACTGGATAATGGTGAACCTTTGCGAATTCAGCATAAGCTCTATATCTCTTTTCCAATTCTTCTTTTCTTGCGGGGGTAATGCCCTGAGTTGCATGCAGTTCTTTCAAGGACTTTTCTAAGCCGGCTGCCCCCGGTCTTAAAAGAGGAAGATTCGGTTCCTTTTTAGAGGCTGGCAAAACGGAATTATCCGAGGGTGTAAAAAAGGTAATGCCTTCGAGATCATAGCGTGCAACAGTTTTGGCAATTTTCTCTAATTTATCGGGCAGTTGACCATAATCGCAGATTTGAAAGCAGACTCTCTTACCCTTTTCCGCTACTGCCCTTACGTTTTCTGGGTGGTGAGAAGTCGACACGATAAATTCCGAATTTCCAATGGCGCGTCTAAAGGCATTCATGTTTTGGTCCGGTGAAAATTTGGAAAGTTTATCGTCTAACAGCTTGAGTTGTTTTCCATAAGTCATTTGTTGGCACTGTTGCGATATCTTGTTAAAAACGACACTGCGTGGTATCCCAAAAAAGCGCTTCAGGTTATCTTCCGGAACCAAATTGCTTTCATTCACAAGCGTGTTGGGGATGTGATCAGACTTTAAGGATTGGGTAAGGACATTAGAAATGGAAATATGGGCCCCGCCGGATGATGTGGTCGTCACAACAACCGTCTCAGGGGTAATTGGAGCCATGTTCGCCTCTTCTCGACTTCGATCGCCTTCGCTCACCCTGGCTTCGATGAAGATCTCCATTTCTTTTGAAATGTCTGCAAGAAAAGCCTCCCAGGGCTCTTTTATTTGTCTGTGGGCTATAACGTCTTTGGTTACTCCGGAATGTTCCATTATTTTTCTGATATTAGTTGTGTTGGGTCCAACGTAATCGACATATTTCACAAGCTTGGTCATGAGTGCCGCTTTTTGGTCGGGTAGCAGAAAGCCCAAGTGTTTGTCGAAAGCCCGGCCGATAATCTGCGCTTTGTCATAATCGAGACATGCATGATAGAGGTTTTTCGCTAAACCGTTTGCATGCGGCAACTCCTCATATCTGACACCATTTCTATCCATCACCTCTTTGACTCTTCCTTCATCCATCGCTTTTAATAAGGCGTCCAATAGTCTGGGATCAAAATGGGGATCGCTTTCCCAAAGAGCAGGGGTTCCCTTCCCCTCTTTTTCGAACACATCAAGAAGCCCTTTTGGCAACAGACGCTTCATCACATCAGGCGTAATGACGATCTCCTTGCCGGCCTCAAGGAATTGCAACAAATCATCGTTGGACAACTCCTCTGTTTTTGGGTTTGTTTTCATTTGACCGACCAAACGCTCTACCTGGAGTGTGGGCGAGGGTGTAGGAGAACCCAGTCTCTGACTTTGAATTTGTCGTGGGTTTTTTGTTTTAAGCGAGCCCGAACCAATTGGCGGCAAACCTTGAGGTTGATTAATACCATCTGGGCGTCTACCGATGTTATTCACATAGACCTCCAAACAACAGCTAAATAACTACCTATTTTTATTATAATTAAATAATTAATATTAATATATATTATTATTAATTATTAAAAAATAAATATAATTTAATGCAGATTTAGTATTAATTGTTTGGAATAAATGGGTTATATGAAAAACAAAAATTCAGATTTTCAGCAGGCTATAGACGCAGTTTTCGAATTGTTCTTGGAAGAGAGCGACGCGGCCGTTGGCAGACATCGGGTAGTTGTTGGGTGCGATCGAGTTGGTTTCGAGGACCCGCGGACATTGGACGCTTTCAGCAATCGAATAGGGGAAGCCTTGATTGCCGATGAAGAGGCGGCATGAGTTGATGATGTTAAATAAGTGATCAAAGCTCTTTGCAGTCAGTGTGGGGCATGTGATTCCAGTTTCGACCTGAAAGGAGGCTATCTCTTCAGGGAGGCCTACAAAGAGGAGGTTGTCGGCATACTTCGAAAGGAATGTGTAATCGATGTAGTCGCTGCGCAGGCGGCCTGTGCGTGAAACGACAATCGTGTTGGCATATTCTGGTAGCTCTGTCGCATGGATCCAGGGGTCAAAAATGTTGAGTCTATGTTCCGTATAGAGCTGATACCACCCTTGGATGAGTCCTGTGCGCAAATCGATCGGAAATTGGCGAAAGGCATCGAGTTTGATCCCGTTTTCTGGAAATTCGGGGCCGATGGTGATCTCTGCGATGTACGGTTGGATTTGCAGGGCGGGAGCCAGCTGACGGGCAACCTTTTCGCTCATGAGGGTGTTATTGAGGGGGTGTTTGACTGAGTAGACGACGGGGACATTGGTTTGCAAATGGAGGCGCACTTTTTTGCCAGAATGGAGCCAGAGGGATTTGAGGAGTAGGCAGGCAAAGACGATGTCTCCAGCATTGCCAGAGTGGCTAAAGATGGGGGTTTGGTGTGGATTTGTTGGAGAGATGTGGAACGAAGAGAGGGTGTTTTCAGGAGTTCCCCGTTTTTCGATTTCTAGTAGCGTTTTGAGCGTATCTACAGAATGGGAAATCCCCTGAAGGATTGCGTGTGTGGTGGATTTCGCATGTTTGATCCCTTTCCCTTTGACGACTCCTTTGAAAAAATAGCGGAGAGACAAAGAGGGGAGTAGCCAGAGAGTTTTTACAAGATTTTTTAGCTTATGTTTCATTCGCCATCTATCCGATTTTGGCCACAGTTTACCTATAGCGTGGAAATCTTTTCAAGAGCCATTCCCGCCGTGTTTCTTTAACCCAATATTGTCAAATAAGGGGGATTTTATTATAATCAACTCTGAATATAATTTTTTTAATACTTAAATTTTCAAAACTATGCATAGTCTCACTCAAAATACGTGGTTATTCGGTAAAGATTGGGGGCAGATCACTCTTGGAATGCTTCCCTCTAAACCAGTCGATGTCTCTTCAACACCTCTTTCTGAAGCATCAATCAGCTTGGTAACAAAAATTACCTTAGCGGCTAGCGCCTTGATGCATGGGATATCTGCTGTGCGCTGTACGACTCTGCGTTGGGTGTATAAAGAGGCCTTTTTTTCGTGCCGAGAGAGGGAACAATGGGCATTTGCGACAGCGGAACTAAATAAGGCGGGCATCGCAGGAGTTGTGGGATTTGGTTTGATCGCTGCTGCTCTGATACTGACGTGCAGAAAAGTGTTAAATGGGTCTATGTCCCCTTCCCATTCTGCATCGTCCTTTCGAATCTCGCCAAAAAAGGACACGAAGATTCCGATTCCGGATAAGGTTAAAACCACGCTCAACGAGCTCTTGCCAAAAGCCCAAAAATTTGATTCTCTTCCCATTCTTTCGCAAAGCGACTTGTTTGTTGGGCAATTCTCGGCACCTATCATGAAAGGACTCATCGAAGGGCGTCCTTTTGTAGCGATCCGGGTGGAGCGTGTCGATGGCATCCATGAGCCCTTTTTCGCTGTCCATATGACGACCAGTGGGGAGAGACCCCGGCAGGTGAGCATCGGCGACAATGATAAAATGAAAACAATTCTACTCCATCAGCAATACGCTGACAGTTATGCGGATTTTGCCAAAAAGTGGTGGTTTCAGCAAGACCCTAAAGAGGGTGGGCCCCTATTTTTTACGAGCAATTTTACACTTCCATCAGATGGTTCAGGTCCAACTGATGGGCAAGAGAGAGGTTTTGGGTTATTGAAGACCCTGTTACAGATTAAACTGGGGCAAGATATCAACGGAGTTGAATGGAAACTTTCAGAGGTCCACTTGTGAAGTTCCTATTGCGGGCGGTACCCTTGTTTGCCTTATTGTTCTGTGTTGCCTGTGATTTGAGAGGGTATGAATATACCGCTTACGCGGATGGAAATTTTACCACGATTCACGTCGTAACAGTCGATCCAAAAGAACATCACATACGACCAGTCAGAGCGGAAGGGAAACCCGTTCCAAGGGAAACTGTTGCAGCGATGGCGAAGCGTTTTTACGCCGATGTAGCCGTGAATGGTGGCTTTTGGAAAACTGACGGGACCCCTGCGGGCATTTTGAAAATAGACGGGAAGTGGTATGGCACGCCGACACGCCCGCGCGCGGCTATCGGTTGGTCTTCGGATGGCAAACGCGTTTTGATCGATCGCGTGTTGACCAATTTTTCCCTTTCTGAGTGCCCAGAAGGTGTAGAAATCGAAGTGATTCCCCACTCCGACCCCGCTGCGACAACTGCTGAAGAGTGGAAAGAGGTGGAACACATCGTAGGCGGCACACCCCTCTTGGTGAGCCGTGGGCATCTCATCGAAGACTTTAGTTCAGAAAAGATCACGATCCAATCGTTTCTCGCCGATCGATTTCCAAGAACAGCGATTGGGATTCGGGAAAATGGGGAGTGGGTGTTTGTCGTTGTCGAAAATAGTTTGCTTGGCGCAGTCGGAGGTTTGACAATGAGCGAATTGGCTCAATGGATGCTTGACTTAGGGTGCGTCGATGCATTGAATTTGTGCGGCGGCCGCTCCTCTACCCTGGTCATTGAAGGCTTGAACATGAGCACCTATCCTCTCTTTGAACAAGACGTTTCCGATGCCATCATCGCCATCAAGCAGAGTGATCATGGTTTTTAAAAATCGGGTCGATGCAGGACAGCAGCTTGCCGCTTTATTAGCTGATTATCAGGGGAAAGAGATCGTCGTCTACGGGATTCCTCGCGGCGGGGTCGTTCTGGCTGCAGAGATCGCTAAAACGCTTCATGCATCCCTTGACATTCTCCTCGCGCACAAAATAGGACATCCCAACAATCCCGAATATGCAATTGCCGCGGTTTCAGAGAGCGGCCATCTCATCGGATCCCCGCAAGAACTCATGTACACAAGCGAAGCGTGGTTGACGGAGCAAAAAGAGTTGCAAATGAAGGAAATGCAAAGGCGCCGGCAGCTTTATTTAAAAGGGAGAAAAGAGATTTCCGTCAAAGGGAAAACGGCGATCATTGTCGACGACGGGATTGCAACTGGTTTGACGATGCAAGCGGGGATTTTAGAATTAAAAGAGCGCCAGCCAAAAGAGATCATTGCAGCCGTTCCTGTCACTCCCCATCGGACAGCAGAGATTTTGAAAAAGATGGCAGATCGCCTTGTGGCTGTTTTGATTCTCGGAGATGATCAGTTTTTTGGAAGCGTCGGGGCTTACTACAAAGAGTTTCCCCAAGTGGAAGATCGGGAAGTCATCTCACTTCTTAGCTAATCATATTTTCTGTGCCGAAATAGCGGTCTCCAAAGTCCCCAAGGCCGGGGACGATGAATTTTTGTGCATTGAGCCCTTCATCGACTTGTGCAACCACAACCCCAATTTCCGGATAGAGATTTTGCAGATGGGAAAGTCCTTCAGGGGCAGCAATGAAGGCAATGACAGTGATTTGCTTTTGGCATGCGCCCGAATGGAGCAATTCTTTGACAGCTAATGCAGCGCTTCCCCCCGTTGCAATCATGGGGTCCAAAAGGAGGATGGGGTTATTCTGGGTAAATGCGGGCAGCTTCTTGTAGTATAGTTCGGCAATCGCCGTCTTTTCATCGCGCCGTGCGCCAATAAAGCCAATTTTTGCTGATGGGTGGAAGCGCATAAAGGGGGGCAGCATCACGAGCCCCGACCTCAAGACAGGGATGAGGACCGATTCGCGTTTAAATTGCACCCCATGTGTGCGCATGAGTGGAGTGTCGACGAACCGGGCCGTTTTGGGAAAGAGGGAATCGCATTCCACAGCCAAGACTGTGCCGAGCTGATCGGCCGCTTGCCGGTATTGTTCGGTCGTCGTATTCTTATCGCGTAAAACCGTGATCAACGTTCTTTTCATCCTATTGACGAGGCGAAAACCTCGCTCCTTGTGTTTGTTTTACTGCTATACAGTAAATAGTTCTCAACATGCAAACACGAACTACCGAGTTCTGCAATCAACTGGCCAACTGTATTTTATTCAGGTAATTTTTCTTTAAGAGCGTCATCGCTACTCTTAGTTCCGCTGCAAGGGCTTTTGAGCGGGTATTGTATTGTTCGCTAGTAAGAGGCGCTGGCTTAGCATTTGGGTGCGTTTTAGCGTCTAAAGCTTCCCGTCTCATTTGAAAGGTGTTTTCCTTTGCTGCTTTCTCCTGCTTATAGGCTATCCCATACTTTTTGTTATGCTCGAGAAGGTTCTCAAATTCACGCAAGTTAACAAGTGTATTCTCGTAAGATTTATTAAACTCCTCGAGCAATTCCTTTTCATCAATGACTGTTGTGTTGTTCCCAATGCCTGGATTGAGCATATCGTTGATGGCTGTTATAAGTCCCAATTGATTTTTTAGTTTTGTTTCGAAATAAAGAAAGATCTCCACACTCTCTTTTAAGACAGCTCTTCGGTTGGTCGTGCTGTTTTGTGATTCCTTTCTGAGCACCATTGCTTGAAGAATACTTCTCAGAGTCAATGTTTTTGCGACCCCGGTCAACAATTCGATCTTGACTAGATCAGGTGCATCAGGAGGCAGCTTGAAGAGCCGCCAGTCTGTGTAGACTAAATTAAGCGACATAGCAGCCATGTCTCCACAACCGTCTAAATGATCAGTCAATTTAGAAAGAAAGGTGTTTTTAAATTCTTCTGATCTGACGTCTTCGAGAATGTTACAGACAATTGCGGCAAGCTGCTCTTTTACATATTTAAAATCATCGGCGTCGTAAAGCTGTTCTAGCCATGTGTTGATCATTGCCTGTTCGTGGCTCTCCAAAGTAAGCAGAAAGACCAAATTGTGCGGGTCGCTGCAGTGGCTTTTCCATTCATTGAGATTCTCGGCAAGGGCCTGCCTTGGCCCGGCGGCACTGGCAGGGCCTGCGCTTCCAGGCAAAGGATGCAAGTCAAATTCCTCTTCATAGATGTAGTCAGACTCATCAGCCCTTGCCATTTCTAACAGCGCGGCAAAATATGTCCCCGCAAAAAGAGCCTTCTTGAAGGCCTCCTCGTTCTCTCTTAAACCAGGGTTCCATTCATAGAATCTATCAAGCGCAGCAGTGGATCTTCTTTGTGCTGCAATATGCATTTGAAGAGCGGCATCGAACCAATCATTGGAAAAAAGAGAGGTGCCGCGTAAAGAGTCTTCAAACCTTCGATCCAGGCTTGCCTGAAGCTTTTCTGCCAATGCAAATCTTGTGGCTTCTTGAATAGTCATTTGATCAGGCTGCACAACCCGTAAGAGTTGCTGCGCTGCATGAAAGTTTAGTTTTGCGGCATCTAGTTTTTCTCTGGCGAGTTGTTCTAAATCGCGGTCAGGCAGAGTTCGGACCGGGTTTCTGGATTGGGCGTTTTTAATTATTAAAAGAGCTTCTTGCATCTCTTGCACAGCGGTGGTTTTTCTGTAGTGGGCTGCAACTGCAGCTTCATAGGGAGTCATTTGTTGCCGCTTAGCCGCCCTGGCACCCTCGCAAGCAATGAGGCTTGCAAAAAGAGCGTCTTCTTTTTCTTTAGTCACACTGAAGGTATAAGCGTTTAGCCGATTTCTTTGACAATAGTCAAACGCAATATCCAGAAGTCCTGGGTTGATGGGCGTGCCTTCGATGTCGATATCACAAAGGCTTGGAGCATTTTGCAGCTCAACTGGCACAGATCGGAGAGGGTTATGTGCGATTTGGATCTTTTCCAATTCGAGAAGCTCCGTGATGCTTTTCGAGAGCTCTGTGATTTGATTATGGCTGACATCAAGAGTGCGCAGATTTCGAAAGAGGTCGTTGAGCCAGTCAGGCAGTTCCGTTATCCGATTGTTTTGAAGGGAAAGATGGACGAGTTTATGGCAGCGATCTATCCAGTCAGGAATAGCGCTTAAGTGGTTTCCCTGAAGATCAATGGAGTAAAGGTTTTGGAGCCTTTTCCAGTGCATGGAGCGTGGAAAACCTGCATACTCGTCGTCATCATCATTATCACTTTCAGGTGCTTCCCCAAACTTGTTGTGGCTTAAGTCAAGGTAAAGAAGATACAAAAAGGATTCCATGACAAAACAATTGGGCAGCGAGGTTAACTCCAAACCACTTAAGTTTAAATAGGGGAGTAGATTGTAGTGCACATTGCGTATCCTTGCCGCTGCAATCTCTCTGTTTGGCCGATTTGCTTGAACGCCGCCGTGGTCGATCCATTGTGTCAATATCTGTTCAAAATGGACATCCATCGATGTTCCGAGGTCGAAAGGCTCTACTCTTCTTGTCAGTAAAGAAAAAGCGGATGTAAAGGCCCAAGCTGTTAATTGCCCAACAGAGTTTACCGCCAATGCCATGTTGTCAAATGTCCGACGTACGAGCACAGAAATAGTCCCTTGCCCTTGGGCTTGCGGGAGCCTCTCTGGCGGTAAAGGGAGTTGTTGGCCTATTGGGTCTTCGAAAATCCGCGTTGTTCGACGATATGGGTCCATTATTAAATTATGCTCGCTTAAACGCAGCCATGAACTTTAAGCATCATTGACCGAGAAAAAGGTTAACTGTGCATTATATTGGTTCATTGAGCCACCGAGTCTTCTAGAGACGATTGCAGAAGTAGGTTTTAGGCGGATTTTGAGCCGTTTTTAGTCATACACTGTCCAGTCGTTTTTAAGAACCGTCAAACCAGTCGACCTGTCTATAGCATACGGTGATTCTTGTCTCTGTCGCTTATAATAAGATATCTTAGCTTCCGTCATGATTTCAAGGACCTTATAGTAGGCTTTTGGGTTATGTTCATTGAAGTAAGAGACATAGCGATCTCGATAATTTCTTAAAAGCTCTCTATAAGTCCTTTCTAGTTTGCTTTGCGAAACATATGTACGAGAAAAAATGGCACCCAATAACGCAAAAACAACAGCACAAGCGTTCATGATAATCGCTTTTCTTTTTAATAGATGCGTAATCTGCAATAAACGGCTCTCAGTTAATGCTTCTATATTCAAATTATTAGTACTTGCATCCAAATTTTTACCAAACGCTTCTTTCCATTGTGCAATCTTATTATATGAATCTTTCGCACAATACGTGCAAAAACATACTGCTGCAACAGTCCCTACAATCATTGCTGCTGTAATTAACGCATGACGGTCAATATTTACGATAGCATATTTAGAGCTGACAAAAAAAGCATCCACCACTCTTGATAACATTATATAATAACTTTCTTGTTCATTGTTAAAACCTGTGTTTATTTGATTATAGCGTGCTTTATTATAATCGACTGTATGTGACTCGCCGCACTCACAAGTACGAAGCGCTGCCTCCATTAACGCCCTGCCTCGGCTGTCGGTTGAGTGATCTTTTTCATTATCTGTAAATCCATAACAAATATAACCGTGATCACGATTTAGCTTTAGGTTCGGTTGATCCTCAGGATATATAAAAAAAATGTCTCTACTTAAATGATTCATCATCAACCTCACTCTATCACTTTATTTAAAGTAACATTCTCAGACATTAACAGCTAATTTTGCAATAGATTTTTACAAAAACTAGATTAAAGGATAGGAACTTCAAGCTATGCCGGGGCCCTTAGATCATCCTCGGTTGATTTGGAGGACGGCAGAGCCTTCTAGAGAGCCATTGCGGATGGCGGTGAGGGCTTCGTTGGCCTCTTCATGAGAAAAGGAGGTCACGGCAATTTTGAGCGGGACCGTTTTTACGACTTTCATAAAATCGAGCCCATCTTGCCGCGTTAAATTTGCCACTGAGGACATGGAGCGCTCGCCCCAGAGCAGGTCGTAGGAAAAAGAGGGGATAGGGGTCATGTGGATTCCTGCGCTGATCACCTTGCCCCCTTTTTTGATCGCTTTTAGCGCTTGGGGATAGAGGGCGCCGACGGGGGCAAAGATGAGGGCTGCGTCAAGAGCAACGGGGGGAAGCTCATCGGAGCCACTCGCCCATTTTGCACCCAGGGAATAGGCAAAGGCTTGCGTCTTCTTGTCTCCTGGCCGGGTAAAGACGTAGACGTCTGTGTTCATAACGCGCGCGATTTGAATGAGTAAATGCGCGGAGGAACCAAATCCATAAAAGCCCACTCTTTTGGGCCCTCCTGTTAGCCGAAAGGCGCGGTAACCGACCAAGCCGGCGCAGAGCAGGGGAGCCGCATGCAGGTCATCGAATTCAGAAGGCACTGAGAGGACGAAATCTTCGTGTGCCGTGCAGTAGTCGGCATAGCCTCCATCGCGCATGTAACCTGTGAAGAGGGCGCGGTCGCACAAATTTTCGCGTTGCGATGTGCAAAACTCACAGGCGTGGCATGTATTTCCAAGCCACGGAACGCCGACGCGGTCCCCCACGCGGTGTTTTGTCACTTTCTCTCCCACTTTTTCAATGAGACCTACAACCTGATGTCCGGGGATGAGGGGAAGCTTGGGATCGGGAAGCTCCCCGTCGACGATGTGCAGATCGGTGCGGCAGACGCCGCACGTGTGTGTGTGGATCAGTACTTCATCTGGCGCTGGCGTAGGGATGGGAAGATCGCGCAAAACGAGAGGGTGTTTTACCTGTTCTAGAACCATTGCGCGCATCATATTTCGAAATCCTCTTCCGTTTCGCACGTTTCCCAACAGCCACCGAGCGACTTATAAAGGGAAATGTAATGGAGCACAAGAGCTGTTTGTCCTTGCACATGCGCTTCTTCAGCTGCATAGGCAGCGCGCGCTTGCTCTAAGACGTCTAGATTCCCTTTGATCCCCCTTTCATAAAGGTCTTGAATCAATTCAAGCGATTTGCGGCTCGCAGTTAAAGCGTCATTCAAATGGTGGGTATGGTTTTGCTCATGGTGGAAAGAGGCGATGGCATTTTCTGTTTCTTCAAGTGCCTCCAGAACTGTTTTTTGGTATTGAAAAAAGCGCTTGTTGCACTTGGTTTTTATTGTATTCGACATCTTCTAAGAGGAGTTTGCTATTGAAAACGGGCACTAACAGCAGCGGTCCTGCTAACCAGGTTGCATTAGAACCGTTGAACAGCGTTCCTGCTTTCGTACTGACATCGCCAATAAATCCACGTAAGGAAAAGCGGGGGAATAAAGCGGCAATTGCACTGCCGACCCGTTCCGTAGCAGCAGCAAGCTCTCTTTCGGCCTTGCGGATGTCTGGACGTCTTTGGAGCAGTTCAGAAGGCACACCGATTGGTTTTTCACAAGGTAACGTGGGAAGGGAAGCGGGCTCCATAAGCTCGCATGCCAACTCTCCAGGCGCATACCCCAACAAAATCGAAATGTGGTGAATGGCTTTTGCGGCCTCCAATTCGAGAAGGGGCCTTTGAGACAAAAGCAGGCTGAGTTGGAGCTGCGCTTGTAGTTGATCGATGGCACTTGCCAAATCGTGATCGACAAGCGTTTCTGTCAATGCTAAGGTCGTCTGTTGCGATCCGATTTTTTTGTCTAAAATGAGCAACCGTTGTTGAATCCCGCGCAGTTCGATGTAATTTTTTGCAATTTCTGCGGATAAGGTGATCCACAGATCGCAGAGAGCTTCTTCTGAGGCTGTTGCTTGTGCTTGGAGTGCGTTGATTTCGTGCTGCGTCATCCCAAAGAGATCGATTTCCCATTCCGCATCGAAGCCGATTTCGAAAAAGTTAACGTTGCGCGGACGTTTGCAATGATCCGGTTCACAAGAGCCCAATAGCCCGTGGACTAATCCATCTTTGCTGTAGTTGGCGTTAGCATATCCTAGCGAGGCGTCGATGTGGGGATAGAGATCTCCCTTTTTCCCTTTGGCTATATTGCGCGCCTCTAAAATTCGCATGACTGCAATCTGCAAGTCGAGGTTTTGTGTCGAAGCGCGCTGGATGAGGCACGAGAGAAGAGGGTCATTGAGGTTTTCCCACCAGACGACGTTTTGCGGACTGCTCTGATGCATTCCCTCAGAGGGAGGAGAGTGCCAATCGCACGGTAAATCCACGACGGGAGGCACATAGGTTGGGCCCACCGTGCATCCGATGAGAAGGACAGGCACAAGAAGCAGATAGAAAGGTGCTTTTTGCATCGCTACTCAAGGGGTGGAGAGTTTGTTTCGATAAAGACATCCATTTGTTGTCCGACAAAGACTCGGTGTTCTTTCTCATCGAAGCTATAGATCGCTTGGAGAACGCGCGTGTCGACTTTTTCTGTGATATCGTTGTTCAGGTTTTGTTTCGTGACAAGATACGGCTCTAATTTGACGAATTTGAGAGGGAACTGCGCTTGCGCATCCCCTTGGAGGAACGCAACAGCGGGCGTATTTGTGCGGTAGTACGAAGCATCAAATTGGTTGATGTTAACCCGCAGATGCATCGGCTCAGTCACTCCGAGAATCATCGGCGGGGTTCTCGAAGGATCTGTCGGAGGATATTCCCCTTCGTGGATTTTCACTTGTAAAATCGTTCCATCGATCGGGGAGCGGATAATCGTTCGTGCAATATCGGTCTCCACTCGTTGTTCATTCGCTTTGGCTTGCAAAACCTCTAGGCGGGCGATTTCGAGTTCTGGGTGCCACGCGCCTGCCTTCGTTTTTTTCAAATCGGCTTGTGCCTGCAGCACGTGGGCTTGTGCCAGTTGGTACGCATACAGACGTCGGTTAATTTCCTCTTGGCTCAGCGCTTTTGTCTCTTTCAATCCTTGGACCGCTTCAAATTGGCTTTTCGCTTGGGCGAGCTCCACTTCAGCGCTTTTGAGAAGAGCTGAGGAGGCTTCGACATCTTCTCTGCGTGGAAGCGCTTCTAGCTTTTCAAGCCTTGCCAACGCATTTTCATAGGCAATCTTACGCGTAAATTTGTCGGCTTGAAGGTCGCGCGCTTCGAGGCGGAATAACACATCGCCTTTCTTGACATGGTCTCCAACAGCCACTTCGACTTTCTCTACGATCCGGTTGACAGGCGATCCAATAAAGATGTTGTCGCTGCTCGCTTCGACGATGCCGACAGCTGAGATGTACGACTTGAAAGGGGACTGAGGGCGCAATGAAAGGAGTTCTTTGGGGATGATAGTGCTTTTGTGGGAATCGCGCCACAGGGAAGAGATGGTCAAAAGGAGGCTGACCACAGCGACAACGATAACGACGATGAAATAATTTCTGTTCACTTTTCCTCCACAATTTGTCCATCGCTCATCGCGATGATTCGATCGCCATACGAAAAAAATCCGTTGATCGTGTGTGACCACTAATACCGTCTTTTTGTAATTTAATGCCAATTCATGCAGAAATTCCATGATTTCAAAGCCCACAGTATGATCGAGGGCGCTTGTCGGTTCATCGCAGATGATGATACGCGAATCGTTGACCATCGCTCGCGAGATGGCGACTCGTTGCTGTTGCCCTTTCGACAGCGTTGTAGGGGAGACAAAAGCGCGATGGTCGAGGTGGACTTGTTTGAGCAGTTTCATCCCTTTGTCGAATGCTTGTTCGTGCGTATACCCCGCTACAATCAGAGGCAGCGTCACATTTTCGATGACAGAGAGCGATGGCATCAGAAAGAGTGATTGGAAGACGATCCCCATGTGCTGGCAGCGGAAATGCGCTTTCTCATCTTCTGACATCCCATCGATCGTTTGATCCAGGAGGGTGAGTTGACCGTGGTCGGGAGAGAGCACAGTGGCGATGATCGAAATGAGAGTCGTTTTGCCAGAACCAGACGGGCCAACTAAGAGAGTGAGTTCTCCGTCATAGACGATCAGATCTGTGGTTTTAAGCGCTTCGACGCGGTTTTCGCCGCTTCCGTATGTTTTAGAGATGTTTTTGCATTGAATTGCCGTCTTTTTCATCACGTCCCCATCAATACTTTTGGATCGACCTTAAACACTTTTTGGATGCTTAAGGCGGCCGTGAAGATGCAGATGAGAAGGACGATGAAGCCCGTAAAGAGGAACAATTGCCAAGGGAAAAGAAAGGCGAGAGTAGTATTTTTGATTGCGTAGCCCCACAGCACCGTCGCGCCGATCCCAAGCGAAAAGCCGATAAACCCTACGATCGCCGCTTGGAAGATGATCATTTTCAACATCATGTTTTTTGTACCCCCGATCGCTTTAATGAGGGCAAAGTACATCAAGTTTTGCAGCGTCATCACATAAAAGATCTGTCCTGCAATCGAAAATCCGATGATAATTCCCAGCGCAACTGAGAGGGCAAAATTGATCAAGATCCCCGTTTTGAGGAAGAAATCGATGATCCGGTCTTGCAATTGGTCGCGGGTCAATGCCTGCAGCTCTGCATGCGTATTGATGGTGGCGCACACCTTTTCAGTGCTGATGTTTGGACGGCTTTTAGCCAAAATGTACGCCATGCCTCCATCTGTTGGATAGAATGTTTGAGAGTTGCTGAAAGACGTAAAGATGATCGGTTGCGGGTAAAAGCCTTGTGTGATTTCGCAAATGCCGACGACGACCGCATGGTGTCCATTGATTTCCAGCGCATCTCCCACCGAGAGAGGTCTCGTCGTCCCATCTGGATTTAAAGGAGCCAAAGAGCGGTTTGCCGAGTAAACATCGACGATGACGCCGCCGTCTCGCCGCAAGTCTCTAATAGAGCCTTGGAGCATCTCTGCAGGTGCGCCCAGCAAAGTGGCATCGTCAATTCCATACATTTGGCCGGTTTCAAAAGTCCCCGAAGGGGTGATCACTGGCACGCGCACTGTGTTGAGGGGCACCGCCCACTCGACGCCAGGCGTGCTGCGCACCATGTCGAGATAGCCCGCAGGCATCATGCGCAATTTATCTTCGCTCTCCGTTGCCGGATCCATGACCCAAATGTTAGGTGCGGGGATATCCGTCACAAAGCGGTACGAGCGGGAAACGACCCCCAAAAAGATCGCGGATTGCTGTGAAATGAGCAGTGTCGCCAAAAAGATCCCAAACACCACCCCAAAGAATGAGGCTCTGTGTCCAATAAGCATTTTAAGTGCAAGAGTTGTCATGCATTACTTTTATTGAAATTAATTCATTACATATCACCTCTCCTCTCTGAAAGCAAGCGCCAACATAGGAGCCATTCCCGTTGTGCCTCTTCGACGATCCTCTGAAATCTTTTCGGCGAGTTTACCCCATCCGCCCCTCACTTATATCAAAACCGATATGAGTTTCGGGGCGGATGGGGTAAACTCTCTCGAAAATCTTTCGAGTCTCCTCGAAGAATTCACAGCGGGAATGGCTCCAGCCAATTACAGCATGATGCGCAAGTCGGGCTTGAATTTTGAATTGTGTATTGAATTCTGGACTAGACGTGCTAGTCCAGATTTTGACTAGAAACTGGGTCTAGTATTCTTCGTAACCTGGTAGATGGTCCAATTTGATGATAGATCCATTCACGATTTCGCCGACATAAACAACCCGGGGACCTACGTACACTTCACCCTTTCCTGTTAGAAAGGTAAGATAGCCCCCAATAGCTGTTTCACCCCAGAGAATGACTTTAGGTACGGGCGAATTCTCTTCACTATCGATAAACAGGTTGACCAATTCACAATTATCCAAAGTGGTATGACCACCGCTAATCGTCACATTTTTTTCGAATTTGGTGTTCACAGCATTCACTTGCCCAGACGATTTGAATTCTCTCTTGACTTTACATGTATCTAAATTGACAGTGCCCTGATTGACGATTCCTAAAAATAGGGAGTCCTTACCTTCAATAACGCCTGTCTTATTATTCACCATATCTCCAAAGCAAGAAGAGTTAGTAAGATTAAATTCTCCAGAATTGTTAATTGCTCCATAAATTGGGCACACAGCT
>JABDCX010000003.1:75676-100144 GCA_013287915.1 Chlamydiota bacterium | reverse complement strand
ACGTCTCCCCAAGATAGGGTGCCGTTACAGCGCGGGTTTTATTATACCAAACGAGTTCGGCTCGGATCTTCGATAAAGAGTTTTTAAACTTGTTAACCTCTTCACCAGGATTCTGAATCTTGCCAAAAAAACCGATCAGTTTATTGACATCCCAAGTCTTTGCAATTGCCTGCACAGCAGTCAGTTCATCTGTCTGCTTAATCAGCCAGATTTTGGCTTCGACGATTGCGTCACGGTGCTTTTCTTCCAAAGTCGTCGTGTTGGGGTTACCCAGGTGTGCTAAAACTAGGCGCTCGTACACTTGATCGGCGCTTTTATCCATCTGCATCAACTCTGCTAAGGTTAAAGGAGAAGCCAAGTTTTCACAAAGAACCAATCTCTTTCGAATTTTTTCTGCTCTGCCAATTTGCGTGATAAGCAGTTGTTTTTTGCCATCCTCTAATGACTGAAAAGTTGGATGGTTCTTGAGGTCGTCGAATGTGATTTCGGAAGCTGTAAAAAGTCCCGTATTGGGAAGAAGAACTTCTAGCTCAAGATTCCATTGGTAGATTTGATTGTTGATTTCAAAAAGGTGTATTCCAAGCTCCTCTTGATAGCCATTATACACCTCTGCAAGCTTCGCACGTGCCTCTTGTGGGGACAAACGAGTCAGGATCCCTCCCTGAGCGCCAAATTTTTCTCTTAAAATATGGGAGAGTGTAGAACCGTAAATTTCAGAAGGGGTGTTCGCGATCGCGTCTCCAACGAATTTCTGGAGTGTTTCCCCTTGGCTTACATACCGATAGGTTTGCCAGATCGCATCGAGGGCCAAAACGCCCAGCCCTAGACGGGTCAATAAAGTCACAAAGCGTGTATAGGCGGGAATGACGTGAGGTTTTACCTGGATTTTCGACAACGCGTTTACACAAGAGCGTCCGACCAGATAGAGTAGAGGGAGACGCGCTAACTGGTAATCGATCCAGGTTGCGTGGCCAAATACCCATACTCGTTCCCAACTCTCTTGCAGCTTCTTCTGTGCCACGCTGGAACTGTCACTCCGAGAAAGGCTCCACGTGAACGGGAGAAGAGATGCAGCTGTCAACGCAGAATTGCGAATAAATCCTAATGAAGCGGCTGGGAAAACGACTAACCACACAAAAAAGATTCTCTTCACACTATTAGCCAAACCATAAATACCTGCTTTAAATGCGTCGTTGTTTAAAGCGAGTTGTTCGATTTTGCTTTTCAATGCCCCTTCAGCTGTGAGATCAATTGTCTCTCGAGTAGCTGGATATAAGTATTTAAAATAAAAAGGACTTGCAAATACCTTTCCGACAAAAGATTGCGGTGTTTCGAAGGGAACAGATCCTGTTGCATTGACGTTAGCCATAATAAGTCCATCAAATAATGATTAATAATTTAGTAGAGAAATGTACCACAGAAAAACAATAATTTGCAAATGAATTTTTTGGGTTATAATAAAAATCAAGATAGTCTTTGACGTCAGGAAGATTATCTGCCTAAAGCAGCAATGCGAGTGCTTGCGTATGATTCTCCAATCCAGGTACTGCCGCGGTGAGAGTGTGATTTGGTTGGGCTAATCATGATGTTAACATCTTGACCCAGTTCATTAAGGAATCGAATGAGCCTTTCTAAAGAAAAATTGCGCAACCGTCCACGAATCAATGAAGAAATCTTTGGTTGATCAATGCCTAAAATTTTGGCAGCTCCTTGCTGAGTGAGTTTTTTCTTTTTAATGAGTTTAGCAATTTGCCTTGCTAACTCAGACTTCGCTAAGGCCTCCGCTGCGTTTTCAATTCCTAAATCTGCGAAGACGTTTCCTGAGCTTTCTTCGTATTTGATCTTCTTTTTCATAATGATTATTCTCCTCTTAGGTCTTGGTATAACGCTTGAGCTTCTCTTAAACGGCGTTTCACTAAAAATTGTTTGAGATTTTCACGGCTCGATCCGATCCAGATTAGACGTTTCATTATGGATTCCTATCTCTCTTATTTAAATTATGCCTAAACAGGCATATTTTTTGCAAGAAAAAAAAGCATTCTGAGGTCTAATTTTTTCAAAGTACCAAACTATAAAACTTTAGAAAGTGGAACGGGCGGAGAGGGCGCGGGCGAGGGTACCGCCATCGACGTAGTCGAGCGAGCTGCCCATTGGGAGGCCGAAGGCAAGGCGAGAGACTTGCACGCCGCAAGGACTGAGTTCTTGCTTGAGATAGAGCGAGGTGGCATCCCCTTCTAGGGTGGAATCGAGGGCCAGAACGATTTCAGCAATGTTGAGCGTTTGTATCCGCTTTTTGAGCGAATCGATCGGGAGTTGGCTCGGTCCGCGCCCATCGAGCGGCGATAGGAGCCCGCCAAGGACGTGGTAGTACCCTTTGAAGGTGTGTGTTCCTTCGATGGCAAAGACATCGCGCGGATTGGCGACGATGCACATCAGGGGGTGAGGGGAGTTGGACGGTTTACAGTAGCCGCATTCTTCCAACGCGATGAGGCAGCCGCACGTCGAACAGAGTTTGATTTTGTGGGGGATTTGCTCGACAACCTCTGCAAAAGAGCGCAGTTCTCCTATTGGCCACTCCAACATTTCAAAAGCAAAGCGCTCTGCTGTTTTACTCCCTACGCCGGGGAGTTTTTTTAGGTGATCGACGAGGACAGAAAGATGGACTGGGTATCTCATTTCGGAACCTTAAGCGTATAAACGCCTGTGAATGTTTTGCGGACAGGGCCTTGTGCTGTGACATAAGTCAGGGTGGCTTCTGGGTTAGGAAAGTTAATTGTGAGTTTCTTTTTTGAGCGCGGAATAACGGTTACAGGGCCTTTCATTCCATGGATTTTAGCTGCTGAAAGTGCGGCAGCTACAGCTCCCGTTCCGCAGGCTTGCGTTTCCCCTTCTACGCCCCTCTCAAAGGAGCGGATGGCAAGTGTGGAAGCTGAGGTGATCTTGACAAAGTTGACGTTTGTGCCTTGCGGGGCAAACGCGGCGTGATGTCGAATCTGTTTGGCAAGAGGCATCAACTCTTCATTTTCAAGGTCCTCGACAAAAACAACGGCGTGGGGCACGCCGGTATTGAGAGAGTGCAAGCTAACTGGCTTGTTATCCACAAGAAGCGTTTGGTTGTATTTCTCTTCTTGAGCAGATTCCATCGCGATCGCCACTTCTTTGCTCATCACTTTGACCGAGACGAGCGTTTTGTGGGTCTTGATGTCGAAGGGGTTTGCCGTCCCATATTCGGAGTGGATGTAGTGTGCCAAACAGCGCATGCCATTTCCACACATTTCCACTTCAAGCCCATCTGGTTGAAAGAGGCGCATGATGAAAGGATCGCTTTCGTTTTGCTCTAGAAAAATGATTCCGTCAGCTCCAATCCCTTCGTGCCGATCGCAGAGCATTTTAACGCACTCTGCGTGTTGACAGGCCGTATAGACCCCGTCCAGATTGTTGACGATGACGAAGTCATTTCCCGATCCAGAATACTTCGTAAAGGGAAGTGTAATTTCCATTGCCAGTTATTGTTCGAGTTCTTTAAACGAGGTGACAACTTTATACAAAAGCCCAAATTTTTTCGCTTCATCTGCGGACATCCAGGTATCGCGGTCGATCGCTTTTTCGATCGTCTCGGCATCCTTTCCCGTAGCATCCACGTAGATATCGACGAGATTCTTGCGCGTTTTTAAGATCTCCTTCGCGTGGATCTCGAGATCGGTTGCTTGCCCCTTAATCACCCCTGCAATCAGCGGCTGGTGGATCATGAACCTTGCATTAGGAGTGGCAAAGCGCCTTTTGGGTGGAGCACACAAACTGAGAACCGATCCCATTGACGCTGCAAGACCCGTGACAAGAGTCGTCACAGGCGCCGAGATCATTTTCGCTTGGTCCCAAATCGCAAAACCCGAATCGACAGATCCGCCAGGACTGTTGATGATCATCAAGATGGGTTTGCCAGGCTCTGTCAGTTCTAAATACCACAAGCGGCGGATCACATCGTGTGCACTTTCGTTGTCGATTGAGTCGGGGATGAATATCCGTCTTGCTTCGAGGATCTTCGCGTCGATTTTATCGTTCAATTTCGAATAGTTGCCGTCATCGCTCTTTTCCGCATTTTCGAATGGTTTGCTCATCTCACTTTTCTCCTCTTCTTTGTTATCTCTTATCTATACTATAGAACGATTTCAGGATACAAGGGAAACCCTTGCAGAAGCTCTTTTACACGCTTTTGGCACAATTCTAGTGCTTTGGGTTCTGTGATACTCTGCGCTTTGCTTGGCTGGCCTGTCTTTTCAACTAGAGTCGGCTTTGTGTTTTCCAATACCGTGTAGATCAAGCCTGCAATTTCCTTCATTTCAGCGGCTCCCATGCCGAGAGTAGTTGTTGCAGGTGTGCCGACGCGGATTCCAGAGGTGTACCAAGGGCCGTTCGGATCAAAGGGGATGGCGTTGCGGTTCATGGTCAATCCTGCCTCTCGCATCGCTGTTTCAGCATGTCTGCCCGTGAGGCCAAAACGCGTCAGGTCGACGATTACCATGTGATTTTCCGTGTCGCCAGTCACAATCCGCATCCCTTTTGCTTTTAGCTCGTTCCCAAGCGTTTTTGCGTTGTCGACGATTTTTTGTGCATAAGTGCAAAATTCTGGTTTATTGGCTTCTTTAAAAGCGATCGCTTTTGCCGCCAAAACGTGGGGGAGTGGCCCTCCCAGCACCAGAGGGCAGCCTTTGTTGACGATGTCTGTATATTCAGGGGTGCATAGGATAAAACCGCCGCGAGGGCCGCGTAGCGTTTTGTGCGTCGTCGAAGTGACCACATCGGCGTAGGGGATGGGGTTATATTCATCTTTAAACACCTTGCCTGCAACTAGACCTGCAAAGTGCGCCATATCGACCATTAAGACCGCGCCTACAGAGTCTGCGATCTCCCTCATTTTCGCAAAATTCAAGCGCCTGGGATGGGCGGAGTAGCCTGCGAGCAGAATGTCGGGTCTGACCTCTTTTGCTTGTTTGGCCAATGCTTGGTAGTCCAACAACTCGGTTTTCTTATCGACATCGTAGTAAAAAGCCTCCATCATCTTTGAGGAGATGTTGTGGCGATACCCGTGTGTGAGATGGCCCCCGGAATTGAGCGAGAGCCCGAGCACTTTTTGCTTATTCATCAATTGGCGGATACGCTCATACTCTTCGGGAGTGAGATCATCGATGCTTTTTTTTCCTAATCGTTCCACTTCCGCATTTTGCACACGTTTGACGATGATCGACCAAAAGGCAACCAGGTTAGCATCGGCGCCAGAATGGGGTTGGACGTAGGCGTGTGCGGCGCCAAAGAGCGACTTGAGCTCTTCTTGAGCCAGCGTTTCGACCGCGTCAACGTTGTCGCACCCTGCGTAAAAGCGGTGGTGCGCATACCCTTCTGCATATTTGTCGGTGAGCAAATTCCCCATCGCCAACTGCACAGCTAGGGAAGAGTAATTTTCCGAAGCGATGAGTTTGAGGTGGGAGCGTTGATCTTGAAGCTCTTGAATAATGCTATGAGCTACATCTGGAGCCGTTTCTTCCAGATGGTCCAGGGCGGCAAGATAGGCGACGGCAGCCGAATTATAGGTTCCCTTTTGGATTTGATCGATGTAACGCGATAGGTGTTTTTTGTGCATAGCTTCCTCACTATTTTTGAATGAGTAGCAAAGCACAGAGCAACCTTTTTCTCAATCTTTAAAATTTCGGCGTGTATTGAATGCTAGCGCCGCACGTAAGAGTGTGATTGTCCCCAATTTCGTAGCGCATGTCGTTGACCAAGACTTTAAATTCGCACGCAGTAAACGTTTGATCCGTTTCCCAGACCCACTCGTCGTTTTTCATGTTTTTTAGGGGTATTCCCTTATCCCAACTTAGAGTAACGCCCTTTCCCCTAAGGTATAACTGATTGCCAAATCCGATGTCGTATTTGACAGTGATGCGGGTTTTGGGGCCTTTTTTGGGCTCGCCAACTTTTGAGCCGGTGGCAAAGGGGGCAGACTCTAAGGTTTCTGCAGAGGGGCAATCTTTCGATCCCATGCAACACCCCGATTTTTTCTCGTTTTTTTGGGACAAATTGAGCATCGAAAGCTGCTCCTTCTCTTCTAGGGAATTAGGGTTAATTTTTTTGGACATCGCATCCTCCCTGGATAAAGCCTCAATCCTCTTCATTATACTAAATCTCAAATTATTTTTGAACAGTGGAAATTTCACTTGAATGTAAACTGGTTAAACGGTATGATTCCCTCCCAAGTTAAGATATCGTATTTATGGACATTCTCTCAGCAACATAAACCATTCATTCTTAGGAATAACTATATGCTAAAAGCTCTCAAGACGATTCTCGAAATTCAAGAGATTGACATGAAAATGATTCAATTGATGCGGTTAAAGCGGGAAAGGCAAAAAGATATCGAAAACATCAACAAAGTGAAAGATGAGCTGCGCAGCCAGGCAGACCAAAAGGACACCGAAATCACAGAGCTTAAGCTGTTAACAAAACACATGGAAGGGGAACTCGCCGAAACAAAAGAGAAAATTAAGAAGTTGGAAGTCCACCAAAGCTCGATTAAAAAAGTGGAAGAGTTTAACGCGTTGAGCCAAGAGATGTCGCAAGCGGACCGCGAACGGATTGCAAAAGAATCACGCCTTAACGATCAGTACGACAAATTAGCGACAGAAGAAGATGCCTTAAAACTCATTAAAGAGAGCCTCAAGACCACCATTCAGAATAGCAAGGCACTTGAAACGGAGATCATCGAAAGCATCCAGCGGATCAATGAAGAAGGCAAACTACTCAAAACAGAACGAGATTCTCTCGTCAAAAAAGCTGATCCTGAAGTTTTCCGCATCTACGACCGCTTGCTCAGCAACAAAAAAGACCGCGTTGTTGTGCCAATCGAGAACCGTTGCTGCAGCGGATGCCATATCATGTTGACAGCTCAAGACGAAAACCTCGTCAGAAAAGGGGAGCGTCTGGTGTTTTGTGAACACTGCTCGCGCATCCACTACTGGCATGAGGTAGAAGCCGTCGAGGGCGCAGCCGTTGCAACAAAGCCACGCCGTCGTCGCGCGACAGCTGCATCAGCATAAATTGTCACACAAGTCTGGGAAGAGAGGCGATCGCTGCCGTGCAAACGGGAGAGGAAAGTCCGGACTTCACAGGAGAGGATACCAGTGAAACGCTGGGGGCCGCAAGGCTACGGAAAGTGTAACAGAAAGCAGACCTCTGCGCCATTTCGGTGGTGCAAAAGGGTGAAACACCGGCGAAGAGCCGGTCCTATCTATAGCAATATAGAAGGCGACAAACCCTATCCGAAGCAAGATCGATAAAGGGCAATACAGATCTCCGCTGTGCCCTTGAGAATCGCTTGAGGGCTGTGGCGACACAGCCCCTAGACGAATGATCGCCGCTCCCCATGCAAATGGGGAGGACAGAATCCGGCTTACCCTCTTCCCAGACACTTTTTGAGGAAATATGGAAACGCTAATTCCATTTCCGCCGCCTTTTTGGAATTAGGATCTCCAAAAAACCCTAGGGAACCCAGCTGCGGTGAGCGTAGAGCCAGCGGATGGCGTTAAGCTCCATTTGGACTTGGGAGGGGCTGGCTTCTGGATGGGGGCTGATGCCCAGGACGAGGCCTTTGCCAAAGCGACCGAAGAACATAGCAGGGGAGTTGACCATCAGGCCGTGGATGCCATTGCGATGGACAAACTCACCACGAAAATAGCCCAATGGCTGAAAATTCGATTCTCGGATGGCGACAGAAGCATTGATCACGGGACCATTGTGGTAGTAGATCGAGAGGAAAGTCTGATTGGTGCCAAAGACCTCTTTGCCTAGGGAGGTGAGCTCGATGGGCAACATCCCATGTCCGCGCGCCCAATGGGGCTTGTCGACGGTGTCTACGGGCAATAACCCAAGATCAGTGGACCTTGCTTGGGTCAAGAGATAGCATCCGGCACAAATTCCCATGTATATGCCACCTTCGTTTACAAAGCGTCGCACTTCGCTTCTCCCTTCGGCTTTCATGCTCATCGATTCTCTCTGGGCAGAGCCTCCGGGAACGACCAGGACATCAAATCCCCTGAGGTCGCCCTCTCTGAGTTCCTCTCCATCCAGTGTTGTGAAGGTCATATCTGGAGCGGAGGCGAGAGCAATACCGAGTGTCGTGCGGGGTCTTGCACCTTTGTCGAGAAAAAGGGCAACTTTGATTTTATTGGGTACGGGTGTTGCCGCAAGGGGAATGAGTGTAGTTAACAGGAGGGCAATTAGAAAACGAAAAATGACTGACTGACGCATCAATCCTCTTAACAACTAGGCAACGGGTTCTTTTTGGAGGAGATATTCTTCTAGGTTACCCTCGAACTTGCGGATGCCGTCTTCTTCAAAAGCGAAGATCTTAGTCGCTGCTGTGTCGAGAAGGTCGCGGTCGTGGCTGGCAAAAATGACAGTACCGGGGTATTCCTCGAGGGCCCAGCCGAGTGCAGAAACCGCTTCGAGGTCGAGGTGATTATTCGGTTCGTCGAGAATCATGAGGTTGTGATCAGCGAGCATCATTCCGGCGAGGATAAGGCGGGCAGTTTCACCGCCAGAGAGAGTCGCAACAGGCTTAAAGGCATCATCTCCGCCAAATAACATTTTTCCCATGACACTGCGCACATCTTGGTCGTACACGCCAGGTCTTAGGGCTTTTAACCACTCAAAAGAAGGCATGTTGTTCTGTTTATCGATGATCTCGCGATGGTTTTGAGGAAAGTAGCTCAAAACGGCTTGATGACCTAATTCGACTGTTCCGGCATCGGGTTTTAATGCACCAGCTAACATCTTTAAAAGCGTCGTCTTGCCACGCCCGTTATTTCCGATGAGGCCGATTTTGTCGCCGCGGTGTATCTCAATTGAAAAATCTTCGATCACTTTGTTGCTGCCATAGGCTTTGTAAAGCGAGGAGGCTTTGAGGACAATCTTTCCAGGGGGTTTTTCTGTAGTGGGAAAGCGGATGTAGGGGC
This sequence comes from Chlamydiota bacterium, assembly GCA_013287915.1. Lineage (GTDB taxonomy): Bacteria > Chlamydiota > Chlamydiia > Chlamydiales > Parachlamydiaceae > JABDCX01. Next base: position 91,136 of record JABDCX010000003.1, on the reverse strand, counting down.
GCTGGATGTTGCTTTTTTTCATCTCTTGGGGTTGCAATTTCTTGATTTCGCGGACGCGCGATTGGACTTGACTTGCGCGCGTACCGGCACCAAAGCGTGAGACAAACTCTTTGAGTTGTGCAATTTTTTTCTCCTTTGATTTTGTCTCGAGCTCCGTCCTCTCTTTTGCTGCTGTCTTTGCTTCGACCATGTTGTCGTAATTGCCGGGGTAGATAATGACAGTTTCGTAATCGATGTCGGCAATGTGGGTCGTGACGGAATTGAGGAAGTGGCGGTCGTGACTGATGACGACGAGGACGCCTTTGTAGTCGAAAAGGAATTTCTCTAGCCATCCAATCGATTCCAAGTCCAAGTGGTTTGTCGGCTCGTCGAGTAAAAGGGCTTGTGGATTGCCGAACAGGGCCTGACAAAGGAGGACGCGAAACTGTGCATCGGTAGGGAGCGCTCTCATTTGCTTTTGGAAGTATTCTTGCTTGATCCCCATGCCAGAGAGGAGCATTTCGGCGTTGGTCTCAGCCATGTACCCATCTTCTTCCGCCACTATCCCTTCAAGCTCGCCTAAGCGCATGCCAACGTCATCTGACATTTCAACGCTATAAAGAGAATCTCGTTCCTTAAAGGCTTCCCAGAGGCGCTCGTTGCCCATGATCACGACGTCTAGGACGTTAAAGTCGCTATACGTTTCGATGTTCTGTTTCAAAATCCCGACGCGTTGCGGCATGGTGACTGAACCGGAAGTGGGTTCTTCATAGCCCATGATCATTTTAAGGAGGGTCGTTTTCCCAGCTCCATTGGGACCCGTAAGTCCATAGCGGTTTCCGGCATTGAAGGTTAGGATCACGTCCTCAAAGAGGACGCGGCTTCCAAAACTTTTTGAGATTTTATTGAGTGTAATCATAGCAAATAAGAATAGCAGAAGAAGGCTTAAAAATCAAAGGGAGATTGCTCAACTAGAGGCCCAGGGCGACGCGGAGAGCGGGCACAAAGCGAAGGATGCAGTCGTCCTCTACATGGTTCATGCTGCGCATGATTGCTTGGATCCGTTCTTCGCTAAATTTTGCGTTTTCACGCCTTTCTCTGCGCGGCACTTTTTTTTCCCTAAAATATTTCTCGTCGCGCGTCCAATAGTGGTTGATTTGAACAATGTCTGTCTGAATAGGATCTCGGGCAGTCCCCCTTGAGCCGTTTGGAAAGACTCCATAAAAAGTAGGGCGATATTTGCCGGTATGGACGGCGTAGTGCTGTATGCGATCGGGGCGAATAATGGTTTTGAAATTGTGGTTTTGGCGGGCATTTCTGTGGTTTTTCATGAGAAGGCTTTCAACAAGAGTTTGATGAGGGGGGATTTCGATATAACCTGATGTTCCAAAATATTGCCAAAAGATTTGCAAGCCTCCGACATTTTCGTAGTTGGCTAAGAGATCTGGAAGAGTATCGTGTTTTTGGGGAACAATAAATTCATCGATGTCGATAATTGCTAACCAGCGGGTTTTGTCTCTTACTTTAGCGATGCAGTCGTTGTACGCCGTCTCTTGATCATGGGGAAAATCGCCTCTAAAAGGGGTTGGCCATTCAGTGAGTTGTACAAGCCCAGTTTCAATGTAGGGTTGGAGCACTTCTTGGTAGTTGTCCGTGCTATTGTTGTTGTACAAATAGAAGCGGCTCACTCCAAGCAGATGGTGGTACTCGATCCACTCCCTTAAGTAGGGGGCTTCATTCTCGAAGATGGCACAGATCGACACCTGATCTTGTGCAAAAAGAGGGGAGAAGAAAAAGAAAAATAAGAGGAGATACTTTTTCATCGGCTTATGCTCGTGGGTGGGCTTGCTCGTACACTTTTCGTTTCAGTTGCGTTGAAACTTGGGTATAAATCGTCGTCGTCGAGACGCAGGTATGGCCCAAAAGGGTTTGGATCGTTTTCAAATCCATTCCATTTTCAAGCCAATGGGTGGCAATCGTGTGCCGTAGTGTGTGGGGCGTCACTCGCTGAGCGAATCCGCTTTGTCTGAGGTAGTCTGCAAAGTTACGATCCACTGAACGGACGGAAATTCGCTTTCCGCTTTTATTGAGGAAGACGGCGTCGGGATCTTCTTCTTTCAATTCCCTTTCAATGTCGTTCAGGTACTTTTGCAGCCATTCTGCGGCTGTTGTCGTGATAGGTACGATCCGTTCTTTTTTTCCCTTTCCCATCACCTTGATCAAGTAAGCTGAAAAATCGATCTCTTGCTTATTAAGGCCTACCAATTCGCTGACGCGCAAGCCTGAACTGTAAAAGAGTTCCATCATCGTCCGATCGCGCAAGCCAAAACAGGTTTGTGTGTCGGGAAGTTTCAACATTTTTTCAACTTGGTCGATCGAGAGAGTGGAGGGGATCTTTTTTTCCGCTTTTGGCGACTCGAGGAGTTCTGTTGGGTTATGGGGCAACCAGCCGGCTTGATGTGCATGATTGAAGAAGGAGCGTAGCGCAGAGATGCGCCTCAAAATCGATTTTCTTTTGAGTTGCTGTGTATTGAGATATGAGATGTATTCCCTGAGTTGTTTTCTTTGAATATCTTTGAGAGTTAAACTGGGATACTTCTCTTTCATGAAGCCCCCAAAATTTGTGAGATCGATTGTGTAGTTGCGCACGGTATGGGGAGAGCTGTTTTTAATGACTTTTAGCCAGTGAATAAAATCGGTAAAGTAACTTTCTTCCATACGCTTACCGTGGAAATGGGAAGACGGCAAGATCTTCCGCCATCCACACGTTGGGGAAAACGGCTTGTGCTTCTTTCTCTAACCCTTTTGTCGATTGGTAGCGCGCAGAGAAGTGGGTTAAAATGAGGTGCTCGGCACCTGCTTCTAAAGCAATTTCAGCGGCCTCTTTTGCTGTGAGGTGGAAGTGTTTCTTGGCTAAGTCGCGCTCCTCTTCTTGATAGGTGCTCTCGCAGAGCAGCACCTTAGCGCCCTTTGCAATTTCAACAGCTTGTGGACACTTGCGCGTGTCGATGACGACGGCAAAGGTGGCCCCTTTTCGGATCCAGCTCACATCTTCAAGCCGGATCGTCTCTCCGTTGACGACGACGACCCCTTTCTCGATGAGTTCGCGGACGAGCATCCCTTGGATCTTCTTTTTGTCGAGAATTTCTTGGTTGAATTTGCGGGTGTCCTTTTCCGTAATTCTCCAGCCAATGTTATCCACCCCGTGCTCCAAGAAGGTTGCTTCGATGGTGAACGTGTCGCCAACTTCGACGATCCCTGCTTGGGAAACGGGGTGCTCGATGACGTTGATGTTTTCGTGGTACATTGTTCCATACCTGAGGCGATCGAAGTATTTTTTGCCGCTTGCCGGATAGTAGCAGTGGATCGGGTGAGTGACCTTGTCGAGGTTCAAGCGCATGAGCATCGATCCTAATCCTAAACAATGATCTCCATGGAAATGGGAAACAAATATGCGTGTGACAACGGTAGGGGCTACATTGGCAAAAATAAACTGCCGTTGCGTTCCTTCTCCTGGATCGAAGAGGAGGCCTTCGTCATTCCATCGGACGAGATACGCTCCATGGTTTCTAAAGCGGGTGGGTTGCTGGCTGGAACATCCTAAAATGATAATGTCTCGTACACTCATGGGCCTCTCCATGCAAAAAAGGGAATTCGGCCGAGCACGAGACCAATTGCCGCTCCAGATAGGTGGGCGGTGTTCGCAATGCCAGGTGAAAAGGGGGTTTGGTAGAGCACTTCAGAAGCAAATGAAAGTGCCTGCGTTAATCCAATCACAACTATAAAAGTGATTAAGAATACAAAAGTACTGCGTTCGAGTGGATACCCTTCCCAGGGAGCTTTTTTTTGTCGGCTCCATATGAAGGTCAAGAGGGCGCACACCACACCAGAAAATCCGATGAAGTCAGGTCCGCCCATTAAATATTGGCATGTATTTGAAAAGATGCCAGCCAGAATAATTAAAATAGCGTAGCGAAATTTTCCGGTGCGCTCTTCGATCTGTCTACCGAGAACGGCAAGCCACAGCATGTTGAAAAGAAGGTGCAAAATTTCAGCATGTAAAAAACAGGGACTGAGGACTCTCCATATTTCTCCCTCTCTAATTTTCTCAAAAAGCGGAACTGGTGGCGTTGCTGCGTGGCGAAAATGGTTGAGAGCTACTTGATAAAAACCATGCCAATAGGGCGTTTGCAACGTAGTTTGGAGGAGAGTTTTACCCGCTGCAGGAAGGTCGTCTGGCGTTTCGAGCTGTTCTAGGCCATAGAGTGCGACAAGGCGGTCGGTTAAAACATACGTTTTGGGATAATCGTAGAGACCATCCTTGATGAGCGGAGAGCTAACAAGAGGCATTGCAGGCAAATAAGTAGGAATGGCAGTGAGATGGGGCGTGGATGTTTCGATGTATAAATAGAGAAGAGTACAGAAGATCAACAGGAATAAGGTTAGGCTCTTTGGTCGAGAAGGTCGACGCTCTTGTGCACGTAAAATTTTTGGGGAAGAGTCTGGCTGAATGACGCGCAGCGGCTGCGGTTCTTCCTGTTGAGCAAATTCAGGCGCCTTTGGATTGGCGTAGAAAGCGTCGACCAGCTTGAGTCCTTCTTCAAACTTATCCTCATCGACAACCCAAATTTGGGTGATCGGATCGCCGTACCGATCATTGCCCCAATCGGTGATCACTTTGACTTCAGCAAAATTTTCAATCCCTTTTTTTGTCAAAAGGGTAGAGAGCATGCGTCCTTCGCGTGGGTTTGTGGAAGTATAGATGAGACGCACACTAAGCTCCTTGATCTTAAGCCGGAAGCGACTGGATCTTCTTTAAAACAGCAGACGTTGATAGGCCGGGAACGAGATTGACGATATGCATTTTTCCGCCATATTTTTTGATCACATCCGCTTCGATGCATTTTTCCCCATATTCAGAACCGTTGACGTGGATTTGCGGTTTGATCAGAGAAAGGATATGACGGGGATCGGTTTCGTTAAACCAGGTGACATAGTCGACGAATTCTAAGGCTGCGATCATTTCCATCCGATATTGGAGGGGGATGATTGGCCTTGCAGGGTTTTTGTAGGCTTTGATCGAGCTGTCGCTATTCAATGCTAGAATTAAAATGTCTCCCTGTAACGAGGCTTCGTAGATGATTTGGAGATGGCCAGCATGCAGCAGATCGAACGAACCATTCAGTGTCGTGATCTTTACTCTCTTTTCGTGCATCTGATCGGCCCATTTTTCTAAATTCTCTGGCAAGATAACTTTGCGCCTGTACTCTTCAGCCCATGTTTTCTTTTTTTCCGTATGTGTGGCGTCTGGTTGATGTGGACAAGAGGTGTTCGTCATTATAATTCCAATGTGTTAATACTTTGCTGTTGTTGTTGGACGAGTTCGGGAAAAGCGATTCCAAATACCTCATCGTAGTGCTCGACAAAGTGGACTGTGATCCCTTTTTTAAGGTGCTCGGGAAGCTCGTCGTAATCTCTGACATTGTCTTTTGGGACGATGATGATTTTTAAACCCGAACGGCGAGCGGCAATTAACTTTTCCTTTACTCCGCCGATTGGCAACACTCTTCCGGTCAAGGTGAGCTCTCCTGTCATTCCCAAATCTTGTGTCACGGGCGTCGCCGTCAGAAGCGACAGAAGAGCTGTCACCATCGTGATCCCCGCAGAGGGGCCGTCTTTAGGAGTGGCCCCTTCCGGAATGTGGATGTGCACCTGTGTCTTTTCAAAGAAGGTATACCCGGGTGCATATTTATGTATCGCTCCATGTAGATAGCTCCAAGCAATCTCAGAAGACTCCTTCATTACTTGACCCGCTTGCCCCGTGAGTTTCATCTCCGTCTTTTCTGAAGCAACCTTAATGGTTTCAATGTAGAGTGTGGCGCCGCCTAAAGCCGTCCACGCAAGGCCCATGGCAACGCCTATGGGTGTTTGCTCGTAGAACCGGTCCGAAATGAACATCGGTTTTCCTAGGAACTCTTTTAGGTTATCCTTAGTAATGCGCAGGCACGCAGCTTCGTCATCTTTAGAGGCTCCTTTCTTCGTTTTTCCCTTCTCCTCCGCTTTGACAACCCGCATGGCGACCTTTCGCATGATCTTCTTGATCTGGTTTTCTAAACTCCGCACACCCGCTTCTCGCGCATAACCGTTGATGATCCCTTTTAAAGCTTCATCACTAATCCCGATTTGAGTGGCTTTTAGCCCCATCGACTTGCGCGCACGCGGAACGAGATACTTCTTTGCAATCTGCACTTTCTCCTGAACGATGTAACCAGAAAGGCGCATGATATCCATGCGGTCTTTAAGTGGCTCTGGAATCGTATCTAACACGTTTGCCGTGACAATGAATAAAACATCAGAGAGATTGCAGCGCACGTCGAGATAGTGGTCGAGAAATTCGATATTTTGTTCTGGATCGAGCACCTCGAGCAAGGCTGATGCAGGATCTCCATGGTAGCTGCTTCCCATCTTGTCGACTTCGTCGAGCATGATGACGGGATTCATCGTTTGGCAATACTTAAGCGCCTGAATGAGCTTGCCGGGCATCGCGCCGATGTAGGTTCTGCGGTGCCCTTTAATTTCGGCTTCGTCTCGCATCCCTCCCACGGAAAAGCGGTAGAATTTGCGGTTCAAGGCGCGAGCGATACTCTTCCCAATGCTCGTTTTACCGACGCCAGGAGGCCCCACTAGGCAGATGATGCTCCCCTTGACGGTGCCAGAAAGCTTCGCTACGCTGATAAACTCCAAGATCCTTTCTTTGATATCTTCAAGACCATAGTGGTCGTGCTCGAGAATCTTGCCAGCTTCTCCCAGATTGTGCGCTTCTTGGCTGTGGATGCCCCAAGGGACTATCGTCAGCCAATCGAGATAGGCACGGCACACCCCATACTCGGCCGACTGCACTTCGAGAACGCTGAGCTTATCCATCTCTTCTCGAATGACCTTCATGATTTCGGCTGGGATTTTCCGTTCTTTAATGCGCGTTTCAAACTTCTCTTTGTCGATCAGTTTATCGTCTTTCTCGATTCCCAGCTCTTTCTTGATCGTTTTGAGTTGCTCTTTGAGGAAGAAATCCTTTTGACTTTTTGCAATTGTCGCATCGATTTTCTGGTTAATGTTGGATTGCAGTTGGCTAAGATCCACCTCTTTCTTTAACAGACCCAGCGCTTTATCAATTCTCTTGAAGATATCGAACGTCTCTAGCACATCTTGGAGCTCTTCTCGAGAAGCTGTTGTCAAGGCAACTGCGAAATCGGCGAGTTTGCCAGGTTCCGTATAGTCGGAATGCCCCATGAAGATTTGGAGTTCTTCTTTGAAGAGGGGATTGAGCTTTAAAAGCTCCTTAATCGTCGAAATGATGCTGATCGAGTACGCTTTCAGTTCATCTGTCAGCTTTTGATGATCTTGGTAATATTCGACCCGCGCCTTTAACGTCTTTCCATCTTCGACGGGCTCTAGAATGTGCATCCTCATTTCCATGTTGAGGATCACTTGAGCGCCTCCCTGCTCCATCGGAATGATGCGCAAGACACGTGCCAGCACCCCAATGCTCTTCATGTCATCAAAGGTGAGTTTAGACGTATCAGCGGTTTCTGCTTTCGTCAGCAGAACGCCCACCATTTTATCTTCCGATTTGGCAATCCGCTTTAACACCTCGTAGTAGGGGCCAGGCTCAATCACAAGCGGAGCTGCCATTCCCGGAAAAAAGGGGCGCCTCACCAAGGGGAAAATGTCGATGACCGACGGTCCAAGCTCTGTTTTAGGAGGGGGAACCGGCGCCTCCTCCAGCGAGTCGAAAAGGGCATTTTCTATGTCAAAATCAGGGGGGGCTTTCGTGTCGTCGTCCAAGTTTGACCTCTTGAGGTTAATTATAGCGACTTTGTATTACGCTGCCGTTTGCTTCCCTGTCGAATCCGAAGACAAAAAACGTACAAAGCCAATACCGCATTTTAGGATAATCCTCCAAAGATTTCAACACCCATCTTTTACGAGGGTTTCCTGCTGTGCTTCTTTTTGGCGAAGTCCTTTTGGTGCTGGTACAAGCATTACAATTTAGCTTTTGGGATAGTAGTACCATTATTTTTACAACACATCTCGATGATTTTTTCTAAAGAATTAATAAATTCTTGTCCTAAACGAGCAACTGTTGCTTCTTTAAAGGCGGAAGAGTCATAGAAAAAACTCACGGATAATGATCCATGAATAATCATACATTGAATGTCTAATGGTATTGCCGGCGGATTACCCTCAATGATGAATGGCTTTATTTTCTCTTTTGCAAAACTAAATAGACCAGATTGATTGCTGATCCGATCGTCCATTTGACCAAAGTAATTAAAATTAATCTCAGGTCGTGGTTGATTACGCAAACTTTTTGCATCTTCAGACGTAGATAAATACCTTAGAATTCCGTAACCCATGCCCTTATTGGGTATTTGCGCTAAATGTGCTTTAGTTGCTTTTAAAGATTCTTCTAAGTCGTTGGGGTCCTTTAGCTTCAAATGGACGGGAAATAACGAAGTAAACCATCCTACAGTGAGTGATAAATCCGCATCCTTGATCACGTCTTCACGACCATGCCCTTCTAAATTTAAAAACAAAGAATTTTCTCCAGTGAATTTCGAAACTGAAACAGCGAGTGCTGTTAATAATATATCATTGATTTGGGTTTGATGTGCTTGAGGTGCTTCTCTTAATAATTTATCTGTGAGTGTTGGATTTAATCTTACAACAGATTGAACAGCCTTGGGTTTGCTTTCATTCATTAGAATATCTTTAGGTAATATCCCGATTTTATCTTTTGTTACGGCTTGCCAATATTTTACCTCGGGTAGCAGAGCGTCGGATTGTGCATAAGCGGACAGTGCATGTGACCATTCTTGAAAGGACGTTGATCTTTCAGGTAAAGAAACGGTTGTATTTTCAGAAAGTTGCAAATAGACTTGCTGAATTTCTTCTAGTAAAATCCTCCAAGAAACACCATCGATCACTAAATGATGTGCAAATAAAAATAAACGTTGTCCCTCTCGTGTATTGAATATAGCGGCTTTAAAAAGAGATCCAGATTCCATGTTAAGAGAAGCACGCAGGGCAAAAGAAGTTTGTGTAATGGCCGCCTCTTCTGCTTCTTTTGAAAGATTAGAAAAATCATATTCATTACATTTAATTACATTCTCGCCAGTTACGTATTGCAAGTAGCTCTCTTTGTCTTTTTTATAGCGAAATCGTAGTGCATCGTGCCTGTCGGCGATAATTTGAAAGGTTTTTTCTAAAACAGAGATATTTAATTTGCCATTAATTGCTAATAAAGGCGATGACATGACGCTCCACATCCACGTGGGCCGCTCGAAAAGCCACTGCTGGATAGGAGTTAAAGGAACAGGGGCATTTTTGTCAAAAACCGTGAGTTTTCCGCGGGAATTTTGTACTTCCTCTGTTTGACCTAACCTCACCAATTGTTCAATAGTGGGTGATTTTTTGAGGTGCTCTGTTGTTATTTTTAAGCCGATTTTTCTGGCGCGCGCTATCATGGTAATACCGAGAATGGAATCACCGCCTAATTCAAAGAAATTGTCATGAATTCCTATCGGTGCAGCCTTTAATAAGGTTTGCCAAATGTCTGCCATTTTGTGTTCAAAATCATTGCGCGGTGCAATATATTTTGCATGATCCGTTTGATTACGTTCAGGTTTTGGCAAGGCTTTACGATCAATTTTGCCATTGAGATTTAACGGCATCTTGGGTAGCAGAACGAAGTGGGATGGCACCATATAGTCAGGTAATTGTGCCCGTATCTGCTGCTTCAGCAATTCCATTGCTTCAGCATTCTGATCCACGTTTATGGGTTGCAAATTTTCATTTGCTGGGCGTAATACCACATAAGCTACCAATTGCTTTTGTGACGGGGTATCTTCACGTACGATTACCACACATTCTTGCACTCTTTCAAAACGGGCAACCGAATTTTCAACTTCGCCTAATTCAATGCGATAACCCTTAATTTTTGCTTGAAAATCGTTTCGGCCAATATATTCTAAATGGTCCTGATCTGACCACTTTACCATGTCCCCAGTTTTGTATAGTCTCGATTTAGTATCATCGCTAAATGGATTAGCAACAAATCGGCTATCGGTTAACTCCTTGCGGTGAATATAACCAGGCCCAACACTATCTCCACCGATATATAATTCACCTGGAATGCCAATCGGGCAGGGCTGCATAGCTTCATTTAAAACATATAGCTGTGTATTAGCAATGGGTAGACCAATTGGCAAAGGACCACTGCGTGTTGTTTGGGCAGTGACTTCTTCTATGCAACAACCGACAGTTGCTTCAGTTGGACCATATTCATTGACTATCCGTATTTGTGGATTGCGACGTAAAAACTGAATGTCTTCAGCAGTCAATGCTTCACCGCCAACAACAAATGTACATGATAATCGCATGATAACCTCATCAGATAACCCTGCTTGTAATAAGCGCAGATGTGCCGGCGTTAATTTGATTACACTATAATCCTGGCGCTTTTGTAGAGCATCGATTAGCCCTTCAGGCCCTGCTTGAGTAACAAAAACGGTTTTTCCTGAAAGTAAAGCAGGAAAAAGGCTTGTTATCGTTAAATCAAAAGCAATTGATGAATGTAACGGTGAGCCAGAGCCTTGATCCAAAGAATAATAATTGGTGGCCCAAGTTACGTAATTCATCGCATTTTGATGAGTAATCATAGCCCCTTTGGGTTGTCCAGTGGATCCTGAGGTGTAAATGACGTACGCTAAATCTTGGGAGGAAGGCTGTGGTGGACTGAAAGTTAAAATATTCTCATGTTGCAAACTTGGATCCTCAAAGTTGATCACTTTTTTCACAAAGGGTGCCACAGTAGAGTTAAATTTTTTCTGAGAAAGGATAATATTTACGGCGCTATCTTCTAGCATATAAGCGATGCGCGAACTTGGCGATTGTGGATCAATAGGCAGATAAGCAGCGCCAGAAGCTAAAATCGCCATGATACCGATCACCGTTTCAGCAGAAGGCTCGGTCAGTATTGCAATAATTTGGTTATTCGAAGCGCCTTCTTCAAGTAAGCGATTAGCCAACTGAAACACACGAACTGACAATTCACGATATGTCAATTGTTTTTGACCAAATTCGATAGCGATATGATCTGGTGTTTGTTTTACCTGTTCTGCAAATTTATTGAAAATGGTTTGATGTTTATGATATAATTGTTGAGTATTATTATGTTCGATCAAGAGCTTTTGTTTCTCAGCTCCTGTCAATAAGCAAATTTCCCCAATGGTTAATTGAGGATTTTGCACCATTTGTGCCATAACTTGTTGAAAATGATTTGCAAAACGCTCAGCATCTTTAACACTCATCACGTCACTACGATAATTAACATATCCTCTCATGCTTTTATTATCGTCGAATATTATAAAGTTAATATCCAGCAAATCTTTTTGATGTGGTACTTGCAAAAGGGTGTAATTTAGATCACCTATAATCGTAGGTGTAGCTTCATCATATGAAAATGGATTAAATTTCTCACCGGGTCTTGGTTTTACAAGATTAAATCCTATTTCAGGAATTTTGAAATGGAATTCTTCTAATAATGTAAGTAATGGAAAATCTTGATTTTGACGATTTGCAATTGTTTTTGCGTTTACTTGACTAATAAAATTTTCAATTTTTTGTTTTGAATTGACACGTGTGCGAAATACTGTTGGGTTGACGAAATATCCAATGTTTTCGCCAAAATCAGCACGTTCCCTCTCATTAATCGAGCGTAAACGTCCAGGTGTCGGAACTCGCACAGCCATGTCCTCAGCATTCGTATAATGGTATAAGGTAATAAGATAGGCACTTAATGCAAACACATGGGAGCTAATTTTTTGATGTACTGCTTGTGCGTTAATGGCTTTAAACAAATCGACTTCTATTTGGAAAGCAACGCTTTCCCCGGTAAATTCACGCGAGTTTGGCTTTTTTCTAGCCATGGGCATTTCTATGGGGTCTATATTTTCTAACGAATTGACCCAATAGTTCATTTGATCCTTACCTTTCTGCGAATCCATTAAAGGTTTTTGCCATTTTGATAATTCATGGTATTGCAACTTCAAGGGTGGTAAAATTATGGGTTGATTATTTTTGAGGGCATTGTAAATGGTACCCAATTCGCTGACAAATGCGCCGCCTGACCATGCATCCCAAAGAATGTGATGACGTGCATTTAGCACCACGACTTCATTGCTCGATCGCACAAAAAAATACAAACGCATTAACGGTCCATTTTGCAAATCATAAGGGTTCATTGAAAGCTGCATAGCCTGCTCTTTGATTTGCTCTAAACTCATTTCTTCTGCTTCAATAATTCCATATTCTAACCTAATTTCATCATGGATACACTGCCACAGAACACCATCTTCTTCACGAAAAGTAGTGCGAGTTGCATCATGTCGTTTAATGATTTCTTCAATGCTCAATCGATATATCTCGATATCAACGCCATTTTTAAAGTGCGTGACTTGATGAATATTGTACATTGTACTTTGAGGGTTATATTGATGATGCATCCACAGTTGTTTTTGGTTAGATGATGCTGGATATTGTTTAGGCCTAACTGCATGCCGAGCTTGAAACTGGTATTTCAAATTTTGAGGTGCAGGACTTGGCGCGGCCTTTATCGGATTTTTCTGCAAAGCCTCCACCGTTTTCCGATCAGCATCGTTTGAAGGAACATTATTAGGGCGTTGGCCGCTTGGTCCTGCCTGTCCCTGCGATTGATAGCCCGCAGTCGTCTTTTTCATCATTTTATCAAGCATACAAACCTCCACGTTTTGACTGGTTTTTAGTTGCGGTCACTGGCTTATCCAGTCATTAATCTAAACCAACCGCTTCTCAGCTTCGTTATTGATCTGTGCTCATCACTTTTTTAAAGCAATTGGCACGAAGATATTTGAAAAGTAGGGCTTCTCCACAACTTCATTTTTTACCAAAGAAAAAGGAAAACCGGTAAATCTTTGGCACCTTATCGCAGATAGCAGAAAAAAAACCAAGAAAATATTGCACAGTGAATCAAGTTATTCAAACAACATAAGCCATTCCCATTTTGAATTCTTCGAAGAGATTTAAGAGGATCGTTGCAGAGGCTAAGTGAGAATGGCTTTCGTAGATTCTGTTGGTATTTTAATAGCTCTTTTGCTAAAATAAAAAAATTAAAAAAGAAAAAATAAACATGCAAATATAATCAAGAAGTGGCACTAGAAGCCAGTGCAGAGCACCTAAAGAATGGCACAGCAAGTTAGAAGAATATCCTTAACCTATTCCTCAGAAAAAAATTAGCAGTAAAATACGTTTTTAAAAATCATGTTTTGCCATGATTTTTTGAGAATTTACTTAAAAAGGAGATTTTATGAATATCATCGGCTCAAACAGGTTTTTTTGCGGATATAACTTTCAGGGAAAGGAAGACCCTATTGTTACGCTCACAAAATTTGCGGATCACTCGCCTGGAAACCAGGTTCAGAAAATTCAGATTTACAGTCACAATAAGGTTGTCCTTACCCTTGAGGGTAATCAAGAGGTCACAGTTCACTCCTATGATCTAGATCTTCCCAATGTATCTAATGAAAAGCTCATCGAGTACCTAACTCACTCGCACATCGTTATCACCCAGTTTGACGATGAAAGCTATAAAATAACAACAATGCAGGGGTTGCCTGCGGGTGCACCAAAACCAATGCCCCCTAATCCCTCTGCTCCTTACTTTTCCACAAATTCTTCATATCCAAACAATCAAATGCAACAATATGCGCAGCCTTCCATGAATCCAGGCACATTATATAGCCAAGGAGGATATGGCAATCAATATAACAGTCTTAATGGACGAGTCGGCTACCCCCCACCCTCTTATCCCAATCAACCCGCTCCCTATCAGCCGCAACAGGCGTATAGCCCAGGAAGTGGCAATCCGACTGCATACGCAAATAACAATAATTCGAATAGTCAATCCAGCAATGTCTCACAAAGCGGGCCTTCTTCTACTAAACAGGATCGACAGATAGACCAAGATTTGCGAAAAGCATGTCAAGAAAATGGAAACTTAGAATTAGTAAAATCGTACCTAAGAGACGGCGCTGACATTAATTCGACATCTGATTATGGATGGACACCTTTACATATTGCTGCATTGTATGGTCATGTTGATATTGTTGAGTATCTCGTTTCTCAAGGTGCTAGGCTTGATGTTTTCCATAAAAGTGGGCGGACACCTCTCGGAGAGGCTCTTATGTGTAACTCTGAATCACACTTTAAAATTGCAGAAATTCTAATACAAAAAGGACCTAACAAAATTGGTGACAAGCTTGTTCTGGACAGCGAATCTATAAATCGCAAGTTACGTATTGCTCTTACCGAAAAAAACTTTGGAAGAGCAAAACAATTTATTGTTGTTGGAGCTGACATTGAAAATATAGATGACGAAGGAAGGACGCTTTTGGCGGCTGCTGTATATTGGGGGGATAGCATTGAAGTCGTGAATTTTTTACTCCAAAATAGTGCAAAGATCGATCCTATAAACAATGAAGGAATGACGCCACTTGCCATTGCTTGTGATAAATTGTCTAGTGAGAAAAGTAAAATTCCCCTCATCAACATTTTGCTTAGAGGTGGTGCTGATGTGAGTAAGATTTTGCCTTCTATTTATGAGAAACTTCCTGCTGATATAAAACATATTTTGTATCTACACATAGAACAAAACAAAGGACGTCCGTCTGCTGTGGCAGCACCTGCAAGTAGTGCGATCTCACCTTTAAATGAAGCATGCAAAAGTGGGAATGTCGACGCGGTCCGCCAAGCCATTAGCAATGGGCACAGGCCAGACACCAGAACGCTAACAATGGCTTGTTGGTCAAGAAACTTGCAAATTGTTGAAGCTGTCCTAGCTGTTGATGCAAAGCACGATGACAAAACACTCACAACGGCTTGTTCAACAGGAATGCCCGAAATCGTGCGCAAAGTCCGTGCCGCCGGTGCAGAGCCCACCAAGGAGACATATGATATAGCCCAACAAGTCGGGAATCATATCCTTAACCTATTGCCCAGAAAAAAAGATTAAACATAACACGTTCTCAAAAGGTCACGTTGTGCTATGATTTTTTGAGAACTTACTCAAACAGGAGACCCTATGATTACCTTAGGCCAAAACAGTGTTTTTTTGGGATATAATTTTCAGGGGAATGAAGCCACAGTCAGCAAAAAACCTTGGAAAGAAGACCCTATTGTTACACTCACAAAATTTGCGGATCATTCGCCTGGAAACCAGGTTCAGAAAATTCAGATTTACAGCCACAATAAGGTTGCCCTTACACTCGAAGGCGATAAAGAGGTCACTGTTCACTCCTATGACCTAGATCTTCCCAATTTATCGGTTGAAAAGCTCATTGAGTACCTAAGCCACTCGCACATTGTTATCACCCAGTTTGACGAT
>JABDCX010000003.1:43709-75576 GCA_013287915.1 Chlamydiota bacterium | reverse complement strand
TTCACTCCTATGACCTAGATCTTCCCAATTTATCGGTTGAAAAGCTCATTGAGTACCTAAGCCACTCGCACATTGTTATCACCCAGTTTGACGATGAAAGCTATAAAATGACAACAATGCAGGGGTTGCCTGCAGGGGCACCAAAACCAATGCCCCCTAATCCCTCTGCCCCTTATTTTTCCACAAATGCCTCATATCCAAACAATCAAATGCAACAATATGCGCAGCCTCGCATGAATCCAGGCACCTTATATAGCCAAGGAGGATATGGCAATCAATATAATAGCCTTAATGGACGAGTCGGTTACACCCCACCCTCTTATCCCAATCAACCTCCCTATTATGGTCAACAGCCTTACGGTTACGAAAATAATGACGCAAGAGGCGGAAATTTGAGTAGCCAATCCAGCAACATCTCACAAAGCGGGCCTTCTTTTGCAAAACAAGATCGACAGATAGACAAGGATTTAAGAGAAGCCTGTGGAGGAAACGGTAACTTAGAATTAGTAAAATCCTACCTAAGGGCAGGAGCTGACGTTAATTCTGCAGATTCAAAGGGGGACTCTCCTTTACACTACGCTGCAGAATGGGGTCGTGTTGATATTGTAGAGTATCTCAGTGTTCAAGTTGCTAATATTAACCCTATCAATAATAAAGGGTGGACACCGCTCGCACTAGCTATTGGATGTGGTAAATTGGAGGCCGCAGATATTTTATTTAATAAGGGTGCCAGAAAAATTGGTGACAAGAATATCTTAAGTTCGCAAACAGCCTTAGGTAAAGCCTTAGTACTTTGTAATTGTTGTGGTGGATACGGTAAATTGGAAATGGTGAAAATCGCTATTGATACAGGGGCTGATATCAATTCTACAGATTCAGAAGGGTATTCTCCGTTACACTACGCTGCAGAATGGGGTCGTGTTGATATTGTAGAGTATCTCACAGCAAATTATGCAACCATAGACGCTATAAATGATGAAGGAAAGACATCCCTTGCTAAAGCTTGTCAAGAAAACAAGACAACCTGTGTCAATGTTTTGCTCCGAAGAGGTGCTGATCCCAATAAGATTTTGCCTTCGGTTTACGAAGGTCTTTCTAAAGACATAAAACATATTTTGTATCTACATTTGGAACAAAACAAAGGACGTCCAGCTTCAGTGGCAGCTCCTGCAAGCAGTGCGATCTCACCATTGAATGAAGCGTGCAAAAGTGGGAATCTCGACGAAGTCCGCCAAGCCATAAGAAATGGTGACAGGCCGGACACCCGGACACTAACCATGGCTTGTTGGTCAAAAAACTTGCAAATCATTGACGCTGTCCGTGCTGTTGATGCAAAGCCTGATAACAAAACACTCACAACGGCTTGTTCTACTGGAATAGCCGAAATCGTGCGCAAAGCCAGGGACGCAGGAGCAGAGCCCACCAAGGAGACATATGACATAGCCCAGCAAGTCGGGAATCATATCCTTAACCTATTGCCTAGAAAAAAAGATTAAACATAACACGTTCTCAAAAAATCACGTTGTGCTATGGTTTTTTGAGAATTTATTCAAACAGGAGATTCTATGATTACCTTAAACCAAAACCCTGCGCCTTTTGGATATAATTTTCAGGGGACTGAAGCCACGACCAGCAAGAAGCCTTGGAAGGAAGACCCTATTGTTACACTCACAAAATTTGCGGATCATTCTCCTGGAGACCAGGTTCAGAAAATTCAGATTTACAGCCACAATAAGGTTGCCCTTACATTCGAAGGCGATAAAGAGGTCACTATTCACTCCTATGACCTAGATCTTCCCAATTTATCGGTTGAAAAGCTCATTGAGTACCTAAGCCACTCGCACATTGTTATCACCCAGTTTGACGATGAAAGCTATAAAATGACAACAATGCAGGGGTTGCCTGCAGGCGCACCAAAACAGGCTTACATACCTTACAATCCAGCTGCAGCTTCGTACCCTCAAAGTATGCCCTATGGGAATTATTCAGCAGTGCCATTACAACAAAGCGCGACGCTTTCCGGCGATGCACAATATTCTTCTGCTAAAAGCAGTTTTCAATCGGCAGAAAGACAATTATGGCAAGCCACAACAGCGGATCAGTTGGAAGCAGCTAAGCAAGCAATGAGCAATGCATCCAAACAGGAATGTGACGCTATTGATGACTGGTATGCTGCTCAAAGAGCTCAAAGAACCGCGGAGCTTATGAATGCCTCAGCCACGGGAATGGGTGGAGTGGCGGCTATAGCAAATCGTGTTGATAGGGTCCTGGGCACAAATATCACCAACCCTCTCATAACTGCCGGTATCATTCAAAATGGAGTCGATGCAGGAGTGGCCGGTGCGGGCGCACTTAGTAACCTTAATAGAGCTTTTGATGGTTTCAATGCCCCTCTGAATGGAGCGAGTGGCGGTGGAAGCACAGGTTTTAATCCCCAATCTGGAGGTCCCTCTTACATGCAAAGTGGATTCTCGCAGCCAGCACAAATACCAAGTACCATAAATACCAACGTTCAGGGTCAGGGGGGCATGCCTTCGTCATCCTTAAATCAACCTACTACTTATCCTGCACAAGGAGGCGGTAATGGAGGTTATTATCCAAGCGGAGTAGTCAGCTACTCATCTCCGTACTTAACTAATTCTGGTCAACAAGCGTACAGCTTTGACAATAAAAGCTCTAGTGGAGGGAGTTTCTATATTCCAGGGAATTCTTCTGCTTATTCGAATGATAATTCCATAGGTCAGTACGGTATGCCTGTGCAGGGTTCATATCCATCAAACCCTAATTCAAATTACAACTACCCGGGCAGTAATATTTCTGCCCCAAGCGCTTCTTCCTATGCCAACTATCCTGGTAGGGATGGGCTAGCTGCTGCACAGAACATCAGCTCAGCTCCGGGTGGCAATTATGCCCCAAATACAAACAACAATAGCCAGGGTACTGGGATCTATTTCTCACCCTACTCAGACGTCACACCTGCTGGTCAGGGGAATACCTACAATAACAACAGCAATTCCGGAGGACAGAGCAGTGGAACGGGGATCTATTATTCACCCTACTCAGACGTCACACCTGCTGGTCAGGGGAATACCTACAATAACAACAGCAATTCCGGAGGACAGAGCAGTGGAACGGGGATCTATTATTCACCCTACTCAGACGTCACACCTGCTGGTCAGGGGAATACCTACAATAACAACAGCAATTCCGGAGGACAGAGCAGTGGAACGGGGATCTATTATTCACCCTACTCAGACGTCACTCCCACTGGTCAGGGGAAAGGTTTGGATAATTATATTCCATATCCAGACGTTTTTTCTTCTACCGGTGCGCAGGGAGGAATAGCAAGCCAGTTACAGGCAGATTGGCAGGCTGACCAACAACAGCGTTCGACGCAAATAGCAATGCAACTGCAACAAGAACAACAAGCCGCGCAGCAGCGAAAAGACGCTGAAGAGGCTGCACAGAGGCAACGAGCGGAAGAAAAACGAAGAGCTGAGAGGCAACAACAAGAACTAAGAGAGCAAGAAAAAGAAAGACAACGACTGATCGAACAACAGAAAATAGCCCATCAACAATTAGTGGTTAAGAAGCCAGTAGCGGAAAAACCGCAGCAGGTAAAACCAGCACAAAGGAAGGAGTCTAATATAAAGCTTCCGACAATAGGCGGTCCTTTACGGCCGTCTATGTGTAAGGTTGGTCTTACATTTTGTAGGAAACATAGTGATGGGACGATAGAATATTGTGTGATTACTGCAAGTAGCTTAGCTCAATCAATGGCTAATATTAAGTACGCATGTATTTTTGACTCTAACGTGGTCAGTAATAATATTCTTGAAGATTGGTACCTGGATGTGAAAAGAAGTGCGGATGAGCTAGATCAACGTCATACCAATAACTATGCACAAATCCGTCAAACTGCAAAAGACGGATGGGATGTGGACTGTTTCATTGTAACATAACCTCTCTTAAAGACATTGTCAACCTACATCCTAACATTAGGATGTAGGCTAGAGTTAATATCAGAGGGCAAACCCTCGTTAAGATAATTAGAATCCAAGGTAAGAGACTTAGTCAGGGTTGGACTCAAACTTGCGTTTGCATACAACAGTTCCACTTTTGTAGTTGATAAGATAGAAAAATCTGGGGATAGCTTAACGGCCTATCTAAAATCAGATTCCGGCAATACATTTGTTACATTTAATAAAAACAGTCGAAAAGAGATGACTTTTACTATTAAATAAAGCTATTCATTCAGCCCAGGGACAGGTTTAGATAATTAATCTCCATATTTTCTCGATGATCTTCCCAGAACAAGAGTTAAAGGCGATGATGGTGCCTGGTCAGCTTATTAAAAATCAATCGAGTCTTGACGGAAAATAAAGAATTCGACCATTATTGATTGTCTGTATGGCGGTCGTAGCTCAGTTGGTTAGAGCGTTGGATTGTGGATCCAAATGTCGCGGGTTCGAGCCCCGTCGATCGCCCCATTTTCTAAGGATTCCATGACTCTGATCGACGCAATCATCCTTGGCATCGTGCAGGGGATTACGGAGTTTTTGCCGGTTAGCTCGTCTGGTCACTTGCAAATTGCGCAGTATCTCCTTGGTCTCCAGGATCTTAAAAAATACATTCTCTTTGATCTTTCCTGCCATTTAGGGACATTGTTGGCCATTTTTTTTGTGTTTTTTCAGCCTCTAAAAGAGGTCGTTTTACGCGACACGCAGCGCCGTTGGCAAATTGCAGTGGCTATTTTGCCCTTATTTCCTTTGGTCCTTGTCTTGAAGCCGATCAAAGCGCTCTATAGCGATCAAGGCTTGCTGGGTTTCTTTTTTCTGGCAACCTCTGCCATCTTGTTTCTTGGCAGCTGGCTTGGTCAAAGAGGTGTTAAAGAGGGTCAAAAGGGCATGCGCGATGCGCTCTACATCGGTTTATGGCAAGCGGCAGCGATTTTTCCGGGAGTTTCGCGCAGCGGAGCCACGATTTCTGGTGCGCGCCTTTTAGGATGGACCCCTTACGAATCGGTCGTCTTTTCGTTCATGATCGCGATTCCCACCGTGCTTGGCGGCACCGTTTTAGAAATATATAGCTTTTGGAAGCATCCAGAACAATACGCCTCCCTCTCTTTTTCCCATTATGCCGTGGGTTTTATTTTCTCATTTCTGCTGGGTTGTGGGGCATTAAAGCTCCTCGTTCGGATCGTCGACCGCTATCGTCTGACGTTCTTTGCCTGGTATTGCCTATTTTTGGGGCTTGCGACTTCAGCCTATTTTCATCTATGATTCGGTAATATGGCAAAGAAGACAAAATCGCAACCTCCGGTACGCCCTGCACATCCCATGGAAATTAAAGGGGTTGTGTTGTGCGCGTTTGCCCTCGTGCTTGGCTTAAGCTTAGCAAGTTTTTCCCTCCACGGTAACAACTCAACGAATTGGATCGGAATCGTCGGGGGATTTATTGGGTGGGGGATGACGGCTCTCTTTGGCTTAGCGAGTTATCTCATCCCGCTCTATTTAGTCGTGATCGGCATCCGTTGGCTCACTAATTGGCCGCTTCGTTCAGCTCTCTTATCGATGCTCTATTTTACAGGAATGATGATCTCGATTTGCATGCTGCTCAGCTTATTCGAAGATCGCTATGCACAATCCACTGCGACAATCAGACAAGTGGTGTATTCCCATGTGGAAAGTCGTCATATCCGTTACCACCTAGGTGGAGCCCCTTTTTACTACCTCTATCGCGATATGCCCATGTTCAATTTGCTCTACATTCTCAATGCTCCTGGTGTCGCGGTTCTCTTTACCACGACACTTGTGACAAGTCTTCTACTTCTAACGAATCTAAGCGTTTTGCACATGTTTAGGCAATTGGCAAGTTTGATTGAACGAATCAGAGCCAAGTCGCCAGATACTTCTGAAAAGCCCACTGCACCAAAGATCGTCGGTACCGAAAGACAGCCCACAGTGATCCCTTCAGCCGAATTTACGCCGCTTAGCGATTTCATGCGCTATGTGAAATTGCGCATTCCGAATACCCAATTTTCTCTTCCTGCTTCTTTAGGTGGGGGAGATGCCTCTTCGCAGACCGCAGACATGCTTGCTATTCAGCCTGAGCAAAATGTAAAAACGCGCCCCTGGCTTTCGCGCAAAGAAAACAATGAGCCTACACCTAAGCAAAAAAAGGACGCGGCAATCGCTGCTCAAAAAGTATTCAACGGGGATTTTTCAGGGTATACACTCCCATCTCTTACCCTTTTGACTAACGCCAAAAAGTTGGACCACTCCTCTTTGAAAAAAGATCTCAAGCGGAAAGCCGAAGTGCTCGAAGAAACGCTCCTCAGCTTTGGAATCGAAGCCAAAGTCGGACAGATCAACTGCGGGCCAACGATTACTTCATTTGAAGTGCAGCCTTCCATTGGAGTGAAGGTGCAAAAAATTAAAGCACTTGAAAACGACATTGCCCTGAATATGGAGGCGAAGTCGATCCGAATCATTGCGCCGATCCCAGGCAAAGCCGTTGTGGGGATCGAAATTCCCAATGCGCAAGCAGAAGAGGTGGGTTTTAAAGAGATGCTGGCTGCCTACCAACAAAGTGGCAAACAGTTTCGCATCCCCATTTTATTAGGAAAGGCCGTCAACGGCGACTACGTGATGAGCGACCTGACAAAAATGCCCCATTGCATCATTGCCGGGGCAACTGGTTCTGGTAAATCGGTTTGCATCAATACCATTGTCATGGCGATTTTGCTCACCGCTAGTCCCGATGATATCAAATTAGTCATGGTCGATCCGAAAAAGGTGGAATTGACACCCTATTCCCGTTTGCCTCATATGTTGGCCCCGGTCATTACTGAACCGCAAGGGGCTTGTGCGGCTCTCAATTGGCTTGTCAAAGAGATGGAGCGCCGTTACGAATACCTTAAACAGGTAGGAGTGCGCAATATTGAAGCATTTAACGTGCGCACAATCGACAAAGAACGGGAGACTGCTTCAGGTATTGAAATCCCAGAAAAATTGCCCTACCTTGTCGGAATTATCGATGAGCTTGCCGACCTGATGATGGCAGCGAGCAGCGATATTGAAACCCCGATTGCACGCATCGCTCAGATGGCAAGAGCGGTCGGGATCCATCTCATCTTAGCAACGCAACGCCCCTCGCGCGAAGTGATCACCGGGTTAATCAAGGCTAACTTCCCAACCCGTATCTCCTTCAAAGTGTCCAGCCGCGTCAACAGCTTGATCGTTTTGGACGACACCGGAGCAGAAACGTTGCTCGGAAATGGTGATATGCTTTTCCTCCCTCCCGGAACTTCCCACATGGTCAGGGCTCAAGGGGCCTACATCCGCGATGAGGACATCAATCGCATCGTCGACTTCATTTGCAAACAGGCGCCTCCTCGCTATCTCATCGAGTCGTTTGATTCGATGGACCACAGCGCTTTTGGAGAGGATGAAGATGCTGATGAATCGGACGCCCTCTATAGCCAAGCAAAAGAGATCGTTCTTGGAACAGGTAATGCATCGACGACGTTTCTCCAGCGCAAACTCAAAATTGGCTACGCAAGAGCTGCCAGCCTTATCGACCTCCTAGAACAAAAGGGGATTGTTGGAGCAGCCGATGGAAGCAAAGCGCGCAAAGTTCTTGCTAATCGCGTCGGCGGGAAAACACCCGAATTTGATTTAGAGGAAGATCTCGACTAATCGTATGGTGACAAACAAGCAGTTGCAACAAATCGAAAAAGAAAAAAAGCAGCTGTTCTCACTTACCTATGGGAAAGATGATGTTGAAATCATTCGCTTAGGGTGTCAGATCCTTTCCGAGCTGGCAAAAATGGTGGAGACTCACAAGCCTTCATCGGCCATCAAACAAGAGTTTTTCCAGATCTATTGCCACATTTTAAAGGCCCCTTTCATTCGGGAAAGCGACTTTTTTGAAGAACAGTGTAGCACAAAGCTTTTTCACCCATTTATCCACGATTTAACCGCCCTTCACTACCAACTGGCCATCGAAACTTTGAAGCACAAACAGCCGATCCTCTATGAATTTCACTTGCGAAAAGCGGTACAATATTCTCCCACTCCAGAACTTTGCCAAAAGCTCTCTCAAGCCTATTTAAGCGAAAAGAATTTGACAGCCGCCTTTGCAGCTCTTAGGCACTACCAAGGGCCATTTCATCCTCTGATCTTTTTTCAAACTCTCTATTGTCTCAATAAGAGGGGAGACTTTGCTGCTGTCGAAAAAGCGATTCCCCAAATCAAAACGCTCATTGCAAAAGGGGATGCAACAGCTTCTCCGCTATTTCTCAAATGGATTGGAATAGATCAGCCTACCATTTTGAAACTTGCACACAACTTCCAAAAACACCTCGAAAATAAGCAAGATTTTCGCTACCATGGCAAACGGGTAAAGAGTAAAAAATTACGCATCGGCTACATCGGCACTAACTTCTTTAAGCATGCACAAGCACACCAGTTTGGCGAAACGTTTTTCAAAAACCATGGCCCCCATTTTGAAGTCTTCGTTTATCTTTGCCATAGCAGTGGCGACACACACGAAATTGGGAGATTAAAACAAGCGGTTCATACCTTTGTCGATTTAACAGAGGTCTCGAACGAAGAAGCTGTCAAACGGATGCGGGCCGATGAGTTAGACATCGTCGTCAATTGCAACGGATTTGCTGATGATCGACGCCCTTATGAGATCCTTTGCCACCGCGTGGCGCCGATCCAAATCGACTACTTAGGCTATCCGGGATCGAGTGGAGCCTCCTACATCGATTATTTTATTGGCGATCCCATTAGTACGCCCATCAAAGAAGCAGAGCCATCCTTTACAGAAAAACTGATCTTGATGCCCCACACCTATCAACTGACTGAACACCAAGAAGCCTTTGCCGATTTTCCGACAGAAAAATTAACACCAGAGATCAGTAAAGGAGCGCTGTTTGCTCTGATTAAGAAAAACGAACCACTCGTTGGCAACTCGATCTTAAGCTATATCAGCAAAGAGGCGATCGAAGAGATCCAAAACCTCTTCAATGCGATCTACACAGGTAGCCACCCAATCACAACTTTTGCACATCAGCTTAAGTGGCTTGAAGAGTGGAGTAAAGAGCATCAAATGCCTGAGGAACACACCACCAGCTTGAACCACGGTTTGCAACAGGCGTTTATCGCGCAAAAGGCCATTTTAGGAGATCCGGTCTCAACTGCTGCTGTTCAGAGTCTCTACATCGATCGGATGGTTCCGCCAAAAGAATTTGTGCAAGGTCGCTTTATCTTTTGTTCGCTCAATCACCACGTCAAGATCACAGCTGAAGATATTTCACGCTGGAATCAAATTCTCTACAGCGTCAAAGAGTCTATTCTCGTCATCCCTTTGATGTTTTCCCGGTTACCAGAACAACACTTGCGCACAGCCTTTGATCCAGATGTAAGAAATCGGATTTACTTTGTAGGAAATGCGCCGAAATGGGTTCACATGCACCGTTTGCGCTCCATGGGTTGCATGCTCGATTCCTTCCATTATGGCGCCCACACCTCGACCGGTGATGCCCTCTGGGCTCAAGTCCCCGTCGTGACCCAAATAGGGGAGTCAATGGAATCGCGCGTCTGTGCCAGCATGCTCACCGCTGCTGGTTTGAACGACCTCATTGCCACAGACCGACAAGGCTACATCGAAAGAGCCGTCCGTTGTGCGACTGATCCTCAATACTACCAAAGCCTCCTAGACACACTCAAACAAGCCCGCTCCTCCCATCTCTTCAATCGAAAAGAATACCTCACGAACCTCTGCCTCGCTTACCACCTAGCTTGGGAGCGCTTCTGCGACCACGCCCCTCCAGACCACATCCGGGTCTAACAGCCGTTTCACCACTGAGATCACGGAGATCAGTGAGAGAGTCTGAGAATTTGAGAAAGTGATGCAACTAAACCTCTAAGGTCCAGCAGGTGGTGAATAGTACAAGGTTGTAAGGGCTACTCTATGATATGTCCCGGATTGCAATCTTCAAATAACTGTTCCATATTTTATGCTGTTCCATATATATGGAACAGTATAGAATATGGAACAGCTATAGGGGGTCGTATGAAGGGACGTTTTTTGCTATCGCCAAGCAACAAGGTTGCCGTAGAACGAAATATTTTCGCTGACAAATCTTCGCTTGTTTTGGAGTGGATACTTTTAAAGGGCATTGAAGAGGACGGTTTTTCTTTGCGAGAAGTCGCGCAAGCGACGGGTGTCGGTTTAGGAAGTGTTCATCGGGTTTTTGAAAGTTTGGTCCTAAAGGGTTATCTTCATAGCTCTGGAATAAGAACGAATAAAACATTCATGATTAAAAACCCTTCTGGCTTGTTATCTGAGTGGATTGGAGCTTACAGTTTAGTGAAGAAGTGTAAAATATTCTCCTATAGCACTGCATTTCAAAACAGAGAACAGGTCATGGATGCGCTAGTTGAGTCGGGCTTTGAACATAAGGTTGCTTTGGCTCTCCACTCTTCAGCGGAAGCACTTGGATGTAAAAACACAAATTTGCAACAGCTAGAGTTGTATTTGATGCAGTCAAACATGAGGTCAAAACTAGAAAAGGCGTTGAAGCTGACTGCAAAAGAAAGGGGATATGAAGTTTTACTAGTTGAACCATACTATAAGGCCATGCTCAATCAACACATTACGATACAGGGACCCGCCGCAAAAAGTCACATCCAAACGTCACCGCCTCTTCTTACCTTTCTCGATCTCTACCATTTTCCCTTACGAGGAATTGAACAAGCGGAATTCATGGCCCAGCGGATACCAGAGTTAAAACGAATCTATAAAAGAGGACGCTAAGGTGATTGAGCGCACAAAGGAAAATTCCTTAGATTAAACCCAAAAACGGCAGTTGCAAACGGTCAAGAATTATAAGATCTTGTCATCGAAAAAGATACCCCGAAAACCGCTGCCTGGCTACCACCTTGCAACGTTGGGTTTCAAGTTAAAGTTAAGTCCATGAGATCTTTAAATGAAACTCCGGTTTCGATTTCGAAGTCGTGAACTTGTTCCTTTGCTCTGTCATCTTTTTTTAGTTGGTCGATATAGCCTAGGTTTGTGAGAAGGAAAAACAGGGTGGTACTTTTAATAATATTTCGTTCAACGAATGGAAGCCTGTTTAGTGATTCGTCGATTGTTCTAAGGATCGTGCTGCCATCAGGAATTGCCCGCATTATGTAATTTTTTGCTTCAGTTGCCAAATCGTTATTTTCATTAAAAACCCGTTTGTCTCGACAATAACGGGTAGGGTCAACGTAATTGCTAATGTCATTAAATGAAAGTATTTTTTTAGCGAGACATGTGTAGAATTGTTCTCTTGAAATAAGAAAAATCTTCTCTATTTGTGATAAAATGTAGTCCCGTTCCTCTTTCGTGTATTGTCTGTTGTCGAAAGGATCATGAAAATCCTCCTCTCCTTTTAAAAGCAACGGTAAAACATATGTTCTTGCTTCCGTGACATAACTCCCTGTGTAAATCACTCGAGGAGAATGTAGTATTTTTGTGGGGATTTTTTCTTGTGTGACAACATCAATGTCATTTTCAATATCAAAATTGGAAGGGCAAATTCTCGTGTCCTTCGTCCGTTCGATCATTAGGTGGTAAATTGTTCCATTTATCCCGCATTTATATTTTTCATCTTCGATCCGCTTTATTGCATAGCTCCCTCCTAAAAAGCCAGCAAAAGGAAGTAGAAAGCAAAAAGCATTGCGAAGAAGTAGTTGGCCTTCAGTACCTGCAGCAGGATGTCGATACCAAATATCATCAGCAGTTGCGTAGCGGACAAAACGATTTCCAATGAAAATCCCAGTATTTTCGATGATGAACTTTTTCTTGGCGGCAATTTCTTGACATAGTTTCCATCGGTTCTGAAAATATGGAGCTGTTTTCCAAACAACTGCTATGGATATGGCTATACATGCAAGAATCGTTATAATCATCAGTTTCTTAGCTGTTTTCAAACGTTCGTCGAATGGACAAATTTTTTTAACAGAATAAAAATAGGGCTCCTTTGCTTCAGTTGTGTGGAATCGCGCGATCATCTGTCGAAGCTCGCGAATTCTCGGATCTACTTTGTGTAAATCGAACTCCAATCCAGCAAAGCTATGAAATTTAGAGGTTTGTCCTTCCGTCCATCCTGTAAAGGGGCTCTCTATTTGAAAGTGAATCATCAGGTTAAGTCTGCTCCTTCTAATTTGGAAAATGTTCCAATCAAAACTATATAGCGTCCAATTTTACAGAGGAATCTTCTAAAAAACAAGAAGCTTCATAACAATCAATAATGGAGATTCAAGACACAGGCAAAAGGAAGAGGACTTTTCCTGGTTAGGAAAACCCTATTCCTTAAGAAAAAATAGGGGGCCTAATGCCCCCCAAACGATTATTTTGACCAGTCAATATCCATTTTTGGCCTTACTTTACGCAACTGCTTGTACTCTTTCTTGGTTATAGAAGTGCGCTCAATTGCAAGTTCATCCAACGACTCACAGCTCTCTAGTAGCGCTAATGCTCCTGCATATGTGATACCAGGATTTTGAGAAACTTCCACAAATCTGAGTTTTTTGCAGTGCTTTGCAAGTAGATACAAGGATTGATCAGTTAATTGTCCAGGAGTCTTTCCATCATCGCCGGTTACATAGAACATCTCCAAATTAGGACAATTATTTGCAAGGCTTTCAATAGCAGTATCTGTGATAGCCGAGTGACCAGTTAGATCGATTAAGGTTAAGAGAGGGCAATTTTGAGCCAGTTCAATCAAACCTTCGTCCGTAACCGACCCTTTGCAATCGAGGCTGACCCAAAGACATAACTCTTCAAGTTCCTTACATCCAGCACTTAATAACTTAAGTCCAGCATCAGTTATTCTGTCTCCAACAGTCGAAAAACTTTTTAGAAAGGGACATTTTTCGGCAATCAACTGTAACGACTGATCGGTTAACGTTTGTATAGGGTCGTCTTCGGGATCATCATTGATAGAAATTTCAAGAATTCTTTCTGGTTCTGATACAGACGCAAGGAACTGAATGAATTCCAGTTCATCAATATCTACGCATGAAATAATGCGTGTCGGATCATTCGCGTCGTACCAAGGATATTTATCGGTACAGCGTGACTGATTGTCCGAAAGATATGGATCCGCACAGACAGAATAGCAGATTAAACAAGCTAATAATGTAAGAATTTTATTCATATAAACCTCCATTGATTATTTTTATGATTAATTATAACGATTATGTTAATGAAGAACAATAAAAATGTAGAGTATGTGGAGTTAAATTTTATAGTAGTATTGGCTTTCAAGATCGCAAGTGCCTTAAGAGCGAAGGCCCTATTGGCTGCAGGCACTAAATGACTTGAAAAAAATCTTTGGAATCTATAGAATCAAATTCTAAATTGTAGTTTAACTTATTATAGTATAATTTATTATAAATAGATTGATAAAGTGGTGTAAGTGAATGCCTTGAATATAAATTTCTCAACTCTGTCCAGAGAATGTTATCGTTGGAAAGACTGGATAGATGTGAAAAAAAATTCCCTTTGGGAAAACATCAATAGTGCTGCAAAGCATGCTTTGAACCAGCTTCCTGAAATAAATCACCCTTACGTTAAAGCGATCAAAGCAACTATTCAGAATCACTGGAAAGAGGTTGTTGGCCTAATCACCGTTCTTGCGCTTCTTTATCTACGGAATCGTCAGATTCAAAACTCTTTCGAAGAAGTTCCTAGAACGACATACCCTCAGGAAGTTTACACAGGCCCTCAGGAAGTTTACACAGGTGCCTACAATGCAGAAGGCAAGCGTCATGGGTTTGGCACAATGGTGTATCCAAATGGTGTCAAATATGAGGGCTGGTTTGAGAATTACAAGCGTCACGGGTACGGGAAACTTACAAATGCAGATGGCGACGTCATTTATCAAGGTTATTTTAGCCGTGGCAGACAAAAAATATCGACAGGGGCTAACGGTGATGTGTGGGAACTCGAATACCCTGATGAAAATGGCCGGATTCAATACACGTTTTCAAATGGCAGGGTTTATGAAGCAGTCTCTGAATTTGCTAACATGGGGAAAGTCACTACAACAGAGGGGAACGTATATGAAGGCGGATACGACAAAGATGGCACACTGCAAGGATACGCTCTAGTAAACTATGCAAACGGCGATACATTTGAAGGCGGCTTTAAAGATGGCCAATATTTTGGCCAAGGGAAGTTGACATACGCAAAGGGGCCCGTTTTAGAGTTAGAAGGCGACTTTGAGGCTGGTGGCGATAAATGTTACGGAAGACAAACCAATAGAAACGGTGATGTTTTTGTAGGGAGTTTTAAGGGTCGGAATGCTGTAGGACTAGGAAGAATGTTTTTTGCAGATAGGATCGCGTATGAAGGCAACTATCAGGATGGTAAGTGTTGTTTCTCAGTAAAATGGACATGGACTTACAAGAATATCAAGCCTCATGTCTCACCTTTAAACAAAGCTTTAACATTCCATGAGCCGATCCGTAGTACTAATTGGATGAATGCGGCCCTCTTTAGGGACAACAACACTTCATTGGCTAACAATACCTTTGAATTTCGAACAGTGACATATGAAAATGGAGATGTGTATGAAGGCTGGTTTTTGGGAGAAAAAAAGCATGGCAAGGGAAAATTAAAATTGGTCAACGGCGATCGGTTTGAAGGTTGGTTTCTCAACGATAAAAAGGAAACCAAAGGGAAAATCACTTTTGCCAATGGGACAGTGTGTGAAGGCTGGTTTAAAAAGGATCAGCTCGAAGGGCATGGAAAGATTGTCTATGCCGGAGGTGATATGTATGAGGGTCAATTTAAAGATGGTAAATACCATGGTTTTGGCGCCCTTACTCATGCCGGACAAATATTTCACGGAGAGTTCCAAGAAGGAAAATTCCTTAGATTAAACCCAAAAACGGCAGTTGCAAACGGTCAAGAATTGTAAGATCTTGACTTAAATTAGAATATTGTTTATAATCTGCGATTTAATTCAGAAAAAGGATTTAAGTTGTGGATATTAAAAGTTTACAAAAAACAGCCCATTTTTCTTTGACCGAAACTGTAAGACGCTATCCAAAAATGGCAGCTCTATTGACGGTTACAATCAGTGCCATCGCCTCTGCCGCTCTATGCAAAATCATTGGGCATTCCTGCGCAGAATTTACCCAATCCGGGTGGAGTGAATTTCAGCCCGATTTTGGAAAGAATGGGAAATTTTTTGGAGATTGGAGTCTAAAGCGGTTCAACAGTGTGCGTGTGCAAAAACTCCTTGCGGATCCAAGTTACGACTGTTTCTACGAAGTTATTAAATATAACGAAAATTCGAATCAAATAAAAGATCCTCGTCTTGGCTCTAATGAAGAGCTATCCTTAAGGGCCATTTTTGAAAGAGATAACCTTCATCCTTTTTGGAGGGGTGTAGAGCTTGTAAAATGGGTAGCTTTGTCAGTTTTAACGTTAGGGTGTTCTCCTCTATTGTTAATAGATTTTTTTGATGGAAAAGATTTTTGCAAAACCTTTTGTTCTCAACATATAATCAGGTGGAATCGGGTGGTAAAAGGTAAGGAAACACAGATATTTGAAATGTTTTGTAAAGTTCCGCGCTCTCACATTGGCTTATATTTGGATCGATCAGAAGAAAACAAAACCTATGAAAAGCTCATTGCTCCTGGAGGAGTCAAGATTTTGGTTCTTGGGGATCTTTTGTGTGGTGTGTGGTATAACCACTTACAAGAATTTAATAAAAGACATCCTTTCATTCAGAAAGGGGTATGCATTGTGCAATCAGCCAGAGACGTCGAATACAACGGCCAATAATTTTTCAAATCATAAAAAATACGCTGATCACAGGGCCAAGCCCTGAAATTTAAAGCAAAAAATAGCCGGTTAGTGCACAATGTTTAATTTGAGGTGTTTATGAGAATCGAACCATTAAATATTCGCAATAGCTATTTCAAGATAGAGCTGAGCCAACGCGCTACCATCACTGTTGTAGCGCTTGGTGCTTTAGCGCTCTTAGGAACTGGTTACTGCCTTTATCGCGTTTGGCAAAACTGGACGCAAAACAATTTGCAAAAGCGCAAGATCGAGGCGCAAAATTTGCTGGAAACACAATTTGCTTCAATGGTTCGTCAGGGAAACGTCGATTTAGTGGAAAAGACACTTCGAGAGCATCCAGAGCTCAAAACATTCGTCAATGGAGATGGTAACAGAACACCTTCTATCCTAAATCTTGCAATTGAATATCTACACTTTGATGTAGCCGCGTGCTTGTTAGAAAAAGGAGCCAACATCGACGTGGAATCCCGCGACGGGACTGCTGTAAAGGTTGCTGTATGTAAAGGCAATTTTGTTGGGGTTCAGTGGCTGGCTGAAAATAAAGCCAATCTCGATATAGGCCTCCCGCTTCATGCTGCAATCGCTTTGAGAAAAGATCATAATTCATTTAAAATCATCGAATGCCTAATCAATCACGGTGCCTGTCTTGAGTTCAAAACCCTTACCAATTCTCCGCTATACCTTATGGCCGTGATCAATTTAAAAAGCCATCCGCTGGAAACCACAAACACTCTCAAATTAATGCTCTCAAAGGGTGCCCAGCTAACGGAAGAGGAGCAGGGGAGTGAAATGGCTAAGCAGATCGAGCAGATCCGCGCCGAAATGACGCAAGAAAAAGAGCAGAATGAGGTTTTAGCCTTGGGTTATAATGAGATTCTCACAAAATATTCCTATTTCACCAATCATTCTTTTCTCTAATCACCTAAAACCAAGCTCTAATTATAGAGATATATAATCTATTTTACATTTAATATTATATATGTTACAATGTTTTTTTATATAATAACATAAAGGTTTGCCGTGATAAATTACGTTTTACAAGTAAAAGACCGAATCCAAACAGCATTTCCTGTTAAATTGGCTACCACTGAGCCTGCTGGGACAAATACTGTTCAAGAGACTGCTCGTCGGATTTTTAAGGAGTTAAATACTCACTTTTCAGAGTTTATCGTTAAACCGGGCCTCAAACAAATGAAGACACATTATGAAAGATCACCCATTTTGTTTACTCTAACGACTCTGAGTCTGACGGTGTTGTGTCTCTATTACTTATGTCGCGAAAAGGTTAACTATTCCTTGCCAGAAGGTGCTGTGACCTACAATGGAAAATATAACGATAAAGGCCTTCCAGAGGGAAGTGGGATTGCCACATACCCAAATGAAGATCGCTATGAGGGTAGTTTTGATGAAGGCAAACGGCGTTTTTGGGGGAAATTAACCACCAAGAATGGTGATATGTATGAAGGGGGGTTTGAAGACGATAAGTTTAAGGGCTTCGGCGTTATGATACGCGGCGACAAAAAATATACAGGTGATTGGGAAAATAACGAGCTCGTTAAAGGAGAAGTGGAACAAAGGGATTCGAATGGCGACTACTCGATTTTGTATAGGGGCGAGTTTCAAAATTATATATTTCACGGCAAAGGAACACATTACGTCCTTAATGAACAGATTAAAATGTATGTGGGAAATTTTCAATATGGTCGTTACCACGGGTCTGGAACAATATGGTTTGCAAATGGAGATAAGTACGAAGGGGAATTTTTTGAGGGCAACATCCAAGGCAATGGTACTTTCACATCTAGCAACGGTGAGATCCGTACGGGTAATTTTGTAGACGGTCAACTCACCGGTCAAGGTAAGCGGATCTTAGGAAATGATTTATACGAAGGTGAATTTTTATACGGCAGGTTAACTGGCAAAGGCACGCACAAAAAATTAAACCTAGAAACGGCAGTTCAAGATGATAAAGTGATGCAAGATTTTGAGTGTATCTACGAAGGATATTTTAGGGATGACTCCTATGAAGGTACTGGAAAGTTAATGAATGATGGGTGCGGCAATTCATATAGCGGGGAGTTCTTGCATGGCTTCTACCATGGCAAAGGAGAATTAAAAAAGATTAACTGTGATGTATACTACAGCGGGAAATTTGCTTACGGCCGTTTTCTTGATGGCGATTTAAAATATGACAATGGCGACATTTTTTCCGGAGCATTTGAATCCGGAAATCTTGTGAAGGGAGTAATGACATTTGCGGATGGCAATGTCTATACCGGTGGATTTCAAAGTGACCTATTTCATGGCTACGGTGAGTTAAAAAAACCGTCTGGCAAAACCTATAAAGGTGAATTTTTCTTCGGCATGTTCGCAGGTTATTACACAAACTCTGAAGGCAAAAGATGTCCAGGCGAACTGCATTATCCAAATGGGCATATCTATAGAGGTGAATTCGATTTGAACCATTCCAAAGGGGCAGCTGTGGACAATAAGCCCCACGGCAGCGGCGTGTTGGTGTTACCAGCTTCTGAGGGTGGTGCTACACGCTCAGTCTTGGCCGATAAGAATACGGATAAATTCACTGCCATTAAATGATAATGAATCAGTCACCCTTCGCAGGCTTCGGGCTCGAATTTAATTTTGATTTACCCAGAGCTCCCTGCGGTCGCTCTGGGCTATCAACAGTCGTCCTTCGCTGACGCTCCGGACTCTCGAACAATTCCTGTGCCGTAGTCATCTAAATTACCCTTCAATTAAGACTGAGGTAGATCCAATAGGTAAAAATGGCAGTGTATTCCCACTCGTAATCTCGCCTTTTCTCACTGGGCTCAGTGGTGCATCGTGCAAAGGTGTTAGGGCTTGAGGCCGAACATGCCGCCGGATTGGCGGTCGGAGGTGTAGGCCTGGGCGATGGGGGGGAGCTCGCTGCGTCGGAGGGATTCGGCCCACACTTTTGCCTTTTCGACGAAGAGGGGGATGATGGAGGCGACTTGTTCGCCGGTTGCTGTGCGGATGGGGATTTTTTCAAAGAGGATGAGGTTATTTGTGGCTCGGCTATAAGCCAGGGTGCCATTGATCGGATAGGGGAGGGCATTGGCTTTCATGCCTTCTTTAAAGAGGTTTTCGCGGTATTTACCGCCGGGCAAGACGCCGAGCTCAGTGCCAAGAACGAGGTAGTTCCCACCACGGTCGAGTTCGAGCTGGATTTCGATCCCTTCTTTGAGTTTAATGCGACACGAATTGTTCGAATCGGGATGTAATTCGGGAATTTTCAATGCGCGCGCAACTTCTTGTAGAATCGATCCTAAAAGATCTGTAACCATGGTTCACCTGCCTATTCTAAAGGTGGAGATTTTTCGATTGTGTCTTTTTCTTCCTCTTTCTTTTCCGGTTCTTTTTCTTCTTCTTCCTCCTCTTCCTCTTCTTGGTCTTCGCGCTCGCCTTGTTGGTCGAGAAGCTCTTCTAATTCATCTTCTAGGTCTTCGAGTGCCTCGAGGATCGCTAGATAAAGGTCATCGCGGTGCTGGAGCGATTTGAAGATTTTTCCCATGGAGACTTCCCGAATCGCATCTCGCATTTGGGTCAACGCGGCGATCTTTGCTTGAATCCACTTGTCGACACCGAGTCGCACGGTTCTTTGCAATACTTTGGAAGCGTTTGGATACCGTTCTGCACAAAGCGCCATAAATTCTTTAGAGAGGTTTTCGAAATTGAGTTCGGCTGGCACGTCGAGCCCATCTTTAGCCAACATCTTCTCAAGCAGCTGCATGCGTCCTCGGAAGAAACGGTAGACGCCTAAAATGGCCTGGAGGTTACGCGTTTCAGAGAGTAGGTTGTGGAGTAGGCCACGGGGGATTGAGGGGCCTTTTGATTTCATGTCAGCGCCAAGTGAGTGGAACATAAAATCGAGAACTTTTTTAAGATCTTTAAATGCGTATTTTTTCGATAACTCCTCGAAGAGTGTGGTTGAATCGCGCGGATTGCCTGTGATATCGCGGTACATGTCGCGCAAAGAGGTGGGCGTGCCAAGTCCCTTTTCTGAGGCTTGCCGTGCTTGGGCAGTGACATTGCGTCCAGCTGCGATCTCGCGTCCAAATTCTTTGTTGAAATCTTCTTTGGCCTCTGCAATGGTTTTTGCAAGTTCCCCTTCTGTCGTTTCGAGCAAGAAGTCGAGCACCTCGTCGGCAAGGCTAGAATCAGGATAAAACTCGGCTAGCTTCTTTAATATCTCTTCTTTGGTGTCTCCCGGCTTGATTTGCTCCCTTAAGAGAGCGAGCGTATTCGCACGCAATTCGGGGTTGCGCCTTTGGAACTGTTCTGCTGTGTCTTTGATCTTTTCGATGGGGAGTAGGCGAGCCGCCTTTTCCCCCATTTTCATCATCTCTTGAACGCGTGTTTTGGGGGGCTTGATTTTCTCTTGCTTCGTGGCAAATTTGGCCGCAAAGGGGTTGACCATTTCTTCTTGATTCGTCAGAAAGGCTTTTTGGCTGTCAATTTGCTCTGCTTTGAGTTCAACTTGCTCTTCTTTTCCAACGGCCTGCATAGCAGCAATCGTCAAATTGACACCTGGGCTTTTCGAAATTTCCGAGCTCATACGATACCCCAATTAGAGGTTAACTCAGCTGTATTCTCCCTAGCGGTTGTATTTTAATCTCAGGCACAATCTCTTGGTACGACACAACCGACACATCGGTAAATTCCATTTCGATCAATTTGCGAACAAAACGGCGCACGTCAATTGCAGTGAGCACGACAGGTGGCTGTCCTCCGGGCGGAGGGGGCGCAACTGTGGCGCGAATCGAGGCCAAAATCATTTGGACAGAATCTGGATCTAAGGCAAGGTAAGACCCGGCAGAAGTTTGTTTAATGGCACCCCGGATCATGTCTTCGATTTCGGGATCGAGAATGTAAACAGAGAGAACCGATTGCCCTTGAGAGTATTTAAAGCTGATATAGCGCTTCAAGGAGGAGCGCACATACTCAGTCAATAGCACCGTATCTTTTTCTGTTTGTGCCCATTCCGCAAGAGACTCGAGCACGGTTCTTAAGTCTTTGACAGAGACCTGTTCTTGGATGAGGCGTTTAAAAATGTCTGTCATCTTTTGCAAGGGGATTAGGCGAGTGACTTCTTTGACCAGGTCGGGGAACGATTTTTCGACGAACTCAAGCATCGATTTGACTTCTTGAATGCCCACGAATTCGTTTGCATAGTGTCTAAAGAAGTAAGACAAGTGCAAAATCATCACTTCTAAAGAACCCCAATACTTAATACCGGCTTTGTCTATCAGGTCTTTGTTTTTTGACTCCACCCACAAAGAGGGAAGTCCAAGAGCATTTTTATAGGTTGCATAAGGGAGGTTGTACCGCTTTAAGTTATCTTCGCTTTCGTTGGTCAGGAGATACCCTTCTAAAACCTTCCCTCGCACAATCGGAACTTCGTTGAGGTGGATCGAATACTCGTCCGGCTCAAGAATAGGGGAGTCTGTTCGCACGTGGACGCCAGGAAAGCGCACGCCTAAGTCGGCATAAAGCGCTTGACGCATCCGCGGGATCATCTGGTCGATAAAACTTTGCCCTTTTTGCGCCTTTTGAATTTCAGCGGAAAGTCCTTTGCCGCATTCAATGATCACCGGCAGTGTTAAGGCGTAACTATCGATACCGCCGCCAGTGATGACTTTATGCCCTTTGACCGCCGTCTCGACAGAACTTTCACCGCCTGCCGGTGCGATCATTCCAGTAGCTCCTGCAGCAGCAGCCCCTTCTCGGGCGACTTCTTCAGCAGACCAAAGGGTATAACCAATCAAGCCTGTGATCGAAGCGAGAACCATAAACGGCGCTGTAGGGAACCCAGGAACAACGCCTAAACCCAACAAGAAGGCAGAAGCGATCATGAGGGCTTTAGGCTGCTTCAGCAACTGGCCGGAAATTTCTGTACCCAGGTTGGAAACGTCTTTATCACTCGATACGCGCGTGGTCACAATACCCGCTGTGATCGAGATCAAGAGGGCAGGAATTTGAGAAACTAGACCGTCACCAATGGAGAGGAGAGAATAAGTAGTAACGGCTTCCATCGGCTCCATGCCGTTGAGCGTCACCCCGATGATCATCCCTCCAATGACGTTGATCATCGTGATGACAATACCGGCAATGGCGTCTCCTTTAACGAACTTCATCGCACCGTCCATCGCACCATACAATTGACTCTCTTTCTGGATGGCTAGGCGTTTTTCCCGCGCTTGGTTTGAGTCGAGAATCCCAGCGCGCATGTCGGCGTCGATACTCATTTGCTTACCGGGCATGGCGTCCAACGTAAAACGGGCGGCGACTTCAGCCACGCGCTCAGCACCCTTGGTGATGACCAAAAACTGCACTAAAGTAATGATCAAGAAGATAACACCCCCGACGACGAAGTTACCTCCGACGACGAAGTTACCGAATGAGAAGATGATTTCCCCCGCGTTGGCATGCAAGAGGATCTGACGGGTCGAGGCGATGTTTACCCCTAGGCGGTACAGAGTCGTAATCAACAGCAAGGAAGGAAAAATAGACAGTTGCGTCGCACTCGGAATGTACAAAGAGACCATCAATAAAGTAACAGAAAGGGCGAGGTTAACGGCGATCAGATAGTCAATCACATGTGGATTGACAGGCATGATGATGATGCTCAAAATGCCGATGATTAAAACGGCCAATGCAACATCGCTCGACCGGTGGATCTTCTCAAGAGAATGTTCACCGCCTAGCCGTGCCGTGATTCCGTCTAGTACTCTTCTGACTATATTCATTTCCGCTTTAATCCTTTTCCGCTACGTACTCATAGGCATCTTCTGTTTTCAGGGCATTCAGCCAGCGCAGAATTTCTGCAACGGCTTCATAAGCTTCTTCCGGAACGTACTCGTACTCTTCACCTTGATCCCACAATTTATGCGCGAGCTTCACATTTCGCACAATAGGGATGTTGTTTTCTTGAGCGATTTTTACCATGCGAAGCGCCAAGTTATCTTGCCCCATCGAGATAATGTAAGGAGCGGCATCGAGCTCCCTCTCGTAACCTAAGGCAATCGCTAAGTGGGTAGGGTTTGTCACGACAGCTTGTGCCTTCTTGACACCGCCTGTAGGCCCTTCAGAATAAGCGATTTCTTGTGCAATCTGTTTACGTTTTCCCTTGATGTGGGGGTCACCTTCTGAGTTTTTATATTCTTGCTTAACTTCGAATTTTTCCATCTTCATTTCATTCGAGAAGCTTTTCTTTTGGTAGACGAAGTCGGCAATGGCGACAATGATGAAGAAGAGACCCACTTTTACAACCACTTCCATCATAAAGGCGTGGAAGAGAAGTAACGCGGTTAACATGGGCATTGAAACCGAAGCGATCAAAGCAGGAAGGCTATTGTACACGACTCTGTAAATGATCCAGGAAGCCACCCCAATTTTGAGGACCGATTTCACCAATTCCATCAAGGTTTTGAGCTTGAATTTAGCTTTTAGGTTTTGAATCGGATCGAACTTCTTGATATCGAATTTAAACACTTCCATCGAAAACACAGGTCCGACAGACAGAAAATTGATGATCACCCCGATCAAAGAAACGGCCGCTAAGGCAGGGATGCTGCATGCAAAGATCACTTCGTTGGCTTTAAACATCAAGCCTGTGATCGATTCGGCTATGTTAGGCTGTTGCATTTGGGCAAACGTTGCGACGACAAATCCCCCCAATTTGACATAGAGGAAATGAGCCATGCCCATCACGACCCAAATCGAGACGATGAATGTAAAAGCGGACGGAAGATCCTGAGATTTAGCAACCTGGCCCTTCTGCCTGGCATCTCGCATTTTCTTCGGCGTCGCTTCTTCGGTTTTTTCGCCCATAAACGCACCTATCGCCCTCTAAAGGCAACCCCTTATCCACTTATTTTTATTATATAGTACACTTGTAACCTTTGTCAAGAAAATAGCCCAAAAAAGGGTATTAAAACTAAATTCTAATATTTAACCCTATTTAGAGTGAGAATTAGTCGTAAAACCCGCTTTTTGCAGCCTCAAATTTAGACCAAAAAGAGCGATAAAAAATTGACAAATAAAGACTTAATTCTTATAGTGTTACTTTAAATTAACCGATAGGGAAACCCATGTTTTCAAATTTATCTGCACATACACAACAACTGTTGATAGGCATCAACCCAAAAACCGGTCTCGTAGACGCAACTTTAAGAGGGATCGCCTGCTCATTGCACATCAAGATAGCCTCTGCATTCCGTACGGCTTACGCTCTTACCGGCTCTGGTTTAAGCCAGATGATCCATTTCGTTTCGCGTGGACGCGTTTTCGAACCGACAACCGGTTCCCAACTCTTTGCAAAAGCAACCGAAGAATTTGCGAAAGCCGGAGTCCTCGGCATCGTCGGAGCCTTAGCTACTTGTGCCGTTGTCTACGCTTTCATCCCTAAGCGCAGCACCCCACCTGCATCTCCTTCAACACAGAATGCTTCTGATTTGTCTTCTCATCAATCAAGGGCAGTTAGTCCACCACCACCTTCTTCCCCGGATAAATTGGGCGTACAGAGAGACTTAACAAAAGAATTTGATCAGACTGGAGATCACCGCGAAAAAGGTGACCCCGCTCGACAACCATCTTCCCAACCTGCCAGTCCTCCACCAGGCGCACCACCTAATCTAGCTGAA
Organism: Chlamydiota bacterium; assembly: GCA_013287915.1. GTDB lineage: Bacteria > Chlamydiota > Chlamydiia > Chlamydiales > Parachlamydiaceae > JABDCX01. The sequence continues at coordinate 51,016 of JABDCX010000003.1, read as the reverse complement.
TCTCAGGAAACCCGCAAATCTAGATCTGAATCTAGTTCATCAAGTCAGAGTTCTTCTTCCTTACAAACAGCTTCGGGCTCTCCAGGCTTACCTTCCGAACAACCTGGGACGGGCAGTGCAGCTGCCCTTGTTGAGGCTGGCCAACCCGATTCCGCTGCATCAGCAAGCAACTATTGTTCCTTTAAAACGACTTCGAGCACCCCAGATGCACCTTCTGAAGAACCTCAGGCGCAGAGTCCAAAGCCGCCGCTTCCTTCCCAAGTCGCTGTTCAACCAGGCGGCTCAGCGGCTACGTCTACAAAGACCGAAATAAACTATAATATTTTCAACACCGGCGGCGGCAGTAATCCCTGGTTTTAATAAAAAATCTCCTAGAACCCTTATCCCATTATCGTGTATACTCTTACCAAAAATAGGATGAGGTTTTCTCAATGGCAGGTCTAGCATGTGGCATCGTCGGTCTTCCGAACGTGGGCAAATCGACGCTTTTTAACGCTCTCACTGCAAATCAGGCAGAAGCATCCAACTACCCCTTTTGCACAATCGATCCCAATATTGGCATCGTTGACCTATACGACTCGCGCCTGGAGGTGTTGTCGAACCTCTCTGGCAGTTCCAAAATCGTGTATGCAAATGTGAAATTTGTCGACATTGCAGGTCTCGTCGAAGGGGCATCGAAAGGGGAGGGGCTTGGTAACCAGTTCCTGACTAACATCAGAGAAACAGATGCGATCGTCCACGTCGTCCGGTGTTTTGAATCGGAGGACATCGTACACGTGTCTGGCTCTGTCGACCCGATTCGCGACATTGAGACAATCAATCTCGAGCTTTGCCTTTCTGACCTTCAAATGGTCGAAAATGCCCTTAGCCGATTGGACAAGCAAATCAAAACGAAGAAAGAGCTCGTTCCTACCTACGACTGCCTTTCCAAAATCCGAGACCATCTCAACCAAAACAAACCGGTGAGAACATTCACTCTAACCCCTGAAGAGAAGGTATTGATCGCTCCGTATAACTTTCTAACGATTAAAAAGGTGTTGTACGTGGCAAACGTCGCCGAAAGCGACCTGCCCTCGATGGAAAATAAATACGTCGAGCAAGTGCGCCGCTTTGCCGCCGCAGAAGGAAACAGCATGATTCCGATCTGCGCCCGTCTAGAAGAGGAAATTGTCCAATTGCCACAAGAAGAGCGAAAGCCTTTCTTAGATTCGCTTGGGTTAAAAGAGTCTGGGCTGCAACGCCTCATCCGCGAGTCATTCCACATGCTAGACTTGATCACCTTTTTGACGACAGGGGAGATGGAAACGCGCGCCTGGACGATCGCTAACCACACGCTTGCCCCAGAAGCTGCTGGAAAAATCCATACGGATATTCAAAAGGGATTTATCCGCGCAGAAGTCATCGCTTACGACGACATGGTGACTTGCGGTGGGCGTGTCAAAGCGCGCGAAATGGGAAAGCTGCGTGCGGAAGGACGCGACTACGTTGTTAAAGATGGCGATGTCATCATATTTATGCACCACTAAGGCTTTATGGATCTGTTTGTTTCGTGTTCCCAAGGGCTAGAACCCCTTCTTATCGCTGAGCTACAAACGTTAGGCATTACAGCAAGCCACGGCTTTCGCGGCGTCTACATCAAAGAATGGTCCTTAGAAGCTATCTACAAGATCAATTATCTCTCTAGACTAGCTAGCCGTGTGCTCTACCCGCTTGCCCGTTTTAGGTGTCGCCATCAAGAAGATCTCTATAAAGAGATCCAGAAGATAGATTGGGGACATACCTTTATTCAAGAGGGGAGCATCACAAAGTCCTTTGCAATCGATGCAAACGTCTCTGCAAATCCAGAACTGCGGCACAGCCTCTATGCAGCTCAAGTGGCAAAAGACGCGATATGTGATCAGCTCAGAAGAAAAATCGACCAACGCCCACGCATCGATGTGCAAAACCCAGACGTCCAATTGAACTTATTCATCTCGCAAGATTGGGGGGTGATTAGCTTTGACACCTCTGGTAGCCCGCTGCATAAGCGAGGGTACCGGCAAGAATCGGTCGAGGCACCGATCCAAGAAAATTTAGCGGCGGCTCTCTTGCAAATTGCACAGCCGCAAGAAAGCGATGTCATCTTCGATCCGTGTTGCGGATCTGGTACCTTTTTAATCGAAGCTGCGATGCGGCTCTCGCAGACACCAGCTGGCTACTTTCGAAAAGAGTGGGGATTCTTTCATCTACCCTTTCACAAAGAACAGCTTTGGCTCGAAATCAAGGAGCAGGCCGACAAAGGCATTCAACCGCTCCAACCCGGAAAGATTTCAGGCATAGACAACAACCGGCAAGCGATCCATGCGAGCAAAGTGAACATCCGCGCGGCGGGTCTTCACCGTTTCCTTAATGTGGAATGCACAGATTTTAGAGATTACACGCCTTCCGTTCCACCCACCTTTGTGATCGCAAATCCGCCCTTTGGGCTACGCCTAGAGGAGGTCCCACATCTCGTGCCTGTCTATCGCGCTCTTGGAGATTTCATGAAGCGGAAAATGCAGAAACCAGGACGCGGGTTTATCTTAACGGGTAGCCCAGAGTTGGCAAAAGAGATCGGACTGGCTGCAGAAAAACGGCACGTGGTCTTCCACGGCGGCATCGAGTGTCGATTTTTAGAATTCAACATTTATGAGTGAGCTAAAATGGATATCCCCTCATTAACACCTAGCTCCATCTATCCCTATTTTGCGATCGAAGATTTTGCAACTCTCTCTCTTCAACTCGAAATCCATCCGGTTGATCTGATTCTCTTCATCGAAGCCGTTACGACAGATGAAACGTGGGGCACGCGCCATCCTGACTTTATGGAACAGCTGTTTCGCTGGTTCACGGGTCATATTTTAAATAGGGGAGTGGCGTTAGGGGAGTACGACCGACTGGCCTATGCGATCCGCTCCCACTACGACAATCTCATCTCTTATCTACCTAAAGACATCAAAGTGAAATTGAAAGATGAAGAGCTCATGACAAATTCGATGGTACTGTGTTTGGGTTCTCCCTATTTCCAAGAAAAAATCGCCCAGGAGTGCACTGATCCAAGCGCAATGGTTTTAAAACTTCCTCAGAACATGCGCAGCCAATTTACCCCTGTGCACCTCTATCTTACGACGGGAAAATTGGAATCTCTCACAACGGCTTCTGAGAACTATTTGATCGAGATCAACCATATCGCCCGTCAATGGCGCGTCGACGGCGTTATAGCGGAAACAGAGCGGCAGCTATGCAAGTACGTCAATCGGGAACGCGCTTTACCCTTTCTCATTCAGGCGTTGCAAGAGAAGTGGATTCCGGTTGCGCAAACGGCAGCCGCCTTCATCAATGAAAACGACGATGGTTATACCTTAACCGTCTTGAATAATGGACAGCTTGAGTTAACCGTTCAAATTTTGTCAGAAGCTCTTCAAAGAGTTTTAAATCCAGTGAAAGAGTGGGTCACTGACTTGACATTGACAAATGTGCTCATTGCTAACACGCTTACGCTTGGACTTATCAATCAACTGCCTGCTCTAGAGCTCCTCAACTTAAGTCACACCGATCATGCTCCTGTTTTTCTCGAAGAGCTGCCAGAAAAAATTCAGAAACTGCACCTCATCGAGTGCCCCTGGATCACGCGAAAGGACTTGCATTTGCTGAGCATTCGCTTTCCAGCATTAATCGAACTGAGAATGGCCAATAACCATCTCCTTCCCGCTTCTTGTTGGACAGAGATTTTTTCTTTCAAAAACCTCAAGTATCTCGATCTCCAAGGGTGCTACCAACTCGAAGACAAAGACCTTCTGATTATTCTCAAAGGGGGAATGCAACTCGAAACCCTTCTCTTGGACTGGTGCACGGAAATTGGCGATAAGGGATTTTTAGAACTCGCCCGCAAAGGGAAAAATTTAATCAGGCTTGGGCTTTCGAAGTGCGCACTGACTGCACACGCTTTTATGGAAATTGCCGTCCATTGCCGTTCGTTGATTTATCTAGATGTTTCTGATTGCCCAGCAATTACCGAAAAGGGGATCCTTGAACTGGTGAAAAATGCAAGTGATCTTAAAGAACTTTCCGTAGCAAGGACGGAGCAGACAGCAACATTTCTCAAACGCCTCCGGGAGTATAAACCCGGAGTTAAAATCATTGTAGAGGGGTCTGAAGATGAAATATTGTGAATCCATCTATCAAACAAAAAGGTGGAAAACGAGAGAAGTGATGGTAGGGCATGTTGGCGTCGGCGGACACAACCCGGTCCGGATCCAATCGATGACGACATCCAACACGCGCGACGTCGAAGCTACGATCGACCAAATTATACGGCTGGCGGATGCGGGATGCGAAATTGCGCGCATTACCGTGCAAGGGATGAAGGAAGCGGATGCCTGCGAAGGGATCAAAAATGGCCTTTTGCAACGGGGTTACACGATTCCTCTCGTCGCCGACATTCATTTTTATCCTCCTGCAGCCATGCGTGTGGTCGATTTTGTAGAGAAAGTCCGTGTCAACCCAGGCAACTTCGTCGATAAGCGTGCGTCGTTTAAGACAATTGAATACGATGACGCTTCATACGCGCAAGAGCTCGAAAAAATTGAAGAAAAATTCACGCCTCTCGTTGAAAAGTGCAAGAAGCTCAAACGCTCGATGCGGATCGGAACGAATCACGGCTCCCTTTCAGATAGAATCATGAATCGTTACGGAGATACGCCGCGCGGGATGTTGGAGTCGGCACTCGAATTCGCGCGCGTCTGTCGCAAGAATGACTATCACGACTTTATGTTCTCGATGAAATCATCAAACCCGCAAGTGATGATGCAGGCTTACCGACTACTTGTCGCCGAGATGATGCAGCTTGGGTGGGATTATCCTCTCCATTTAGGCGTTACGGAAGCGGGCGCTGGAGAAGATGGGAGGATTAAGTCAGCCATGGGGATAGGTGCCCTTCTCCTCGATGGGATCGGCGATACGATTCGCGTCTCTTTGACGGAAGACGCTTGGAATGAGATTGACCCCTGCCAGCGTTTGATCGCCCTAGCTCAAACATATGAAGGAACGGGAATTGCCCCTTTTGAAGAGAACCATAGACAGATCGAGTCGATCCAAAGGAGATCTGTTAACTTGCCTAAGCAAATTGCGCTCCACCGCGATGGATCTGTTCTCTTATCAATAAAAAATAGCGACCTTCAAACACCCGACTTCTTTCAACAACTTGGCAGCGAAGGGCAATTGGGATATCCCAAACTCAAAACGGCAAGCCCAGACTGCCTTATCGTGCCAAATGGAGCTGATCTGACAACAGGGCCTTTGCGCAAATTGAAGGAGATCGGTGTGGGCTTGTTTAGCCTCTCTGGTCAAGAGGGGAGTGATCTGGCTCTCTTAGGCCTAAAGGAGGCAGCTTTTCACCAGGTTCAAGAGGCGCACAAAAGCCGTTTTACAAGCTCGTTGGCTGCGAAAACACAACTCGGCGTGCAGATTCTCAATGAAACACCCGCACAATGGCAAGCCATCAAAGAAATGAATCCCGCTTTGATTGTTCTCTCCCCAACAAAAAATAGACTCCACTATAGTCGCCACTTTTTCGATTGGCTCCAAACAGAAGGTCTCCAAATTCCCGTCATCTTAGGCTTTAGCTACAGCTGTTCCAAAGGGGACTTAATTATTCGTGCTGCAGCCGAGCTTGGAGCCCTTTTGTGCGATGGCCTTGGAGAAGGGGTGTGGATCGATGGACCTTACGAAGTTTCTTTTTTAAGAATTTTGAGTTTTAATATTCTGCAAGCTGCTAGAATGAGAAGCTCTAAAACGGATTTCATTTCGTGCCCTAGCTGTGGCCGAACCCTTTTCGACCTCCAAGATGTGTCTAGAAGGATTCGATCACGCACTTCACACTTACCAGGTGTGAAAATTGCGATCATGGGATGCATCGTGAATGGCCCTGGCGAAATGGCTGATGCCGATTTTGGCTACGTCGGTTCAAAGCCAGGGATGATCGATCTTTACGTGGGGAAGCAATGCATCGAAAGAGATATCAGTTTTGCAGACGCAGATGATCGTCTGATCGAGTTGATTAAAAAGCATGGGCGTTGGATCGACGCCCCCATTGAGGAAGGAGTTGTATGAAAACACATGAAACGATTGGAATTAGCGACTTAAGAGTCATTTGTGTCATTGGATGTATGCCTCATGAAAAGTTGGTTTTGCAGGAAATTTTATTCGATATAGAAGTCACTCCCAACGATGCAGAACGCCCAGAAGGGGATAAGCTGCGCGAAACGGTCAACTATTTCAACATCAAAGACCACGCCGAGAAACTGGCGAAAAAAAACAACTACCATCTGATCGAAACGCTTGCTCACGACCTGTGCGATCTTCTCTTAACCAAAATGGAGATCTCTTCAGTCAAAGTTACCGTTAAAAAACCAAGCGCAATTCCAGGCTCTTCCTTTGTCTACGCAAGCGTGATAAAAAAGCGCTAGGAAAGGGACAAGGGACTTCTAGAACGCTCAGCTCTATGCCAAGATCCATTGATCCTGCAATGATATGCCGACCCTTCGGGCCTCAACACAAACTACCCAGTCACCCAGGCCTCCGTTCGCTAGCGCTCACTCCGACCTGGGCTAAACTAGGCCGACCCTTCGGGCCTTAGCAGCAAAATCCGTTGCAGAATAAATTGTTTGCTTGTTAGGCCCAACGGGCCGGTCTAATATAGCCCAGGTCGAAGCGAAGCGGAGGCCTGGGTATAAAAGATTTCAAAATTGAGGCCCGAAGGGTCGGCATATCTCTCTAGGATCTTTAAACCTGCTATGGGCTTGCCAAAAGAATTGCACCCGGTTATGGTAAGAAAAAAATCTATTTACAGGGGGCAGCATGAAAAAACGACTTTCAAGCTTTTCAATTCACCAATCGAGCAAGGTGATCGCCTTTGCGGTCATGCTCGTCAGTTTTGTAGTATGCATCCCATTAGGGCTGTATGCGATGATCCACGACCATAACATTCTAGGAGGGTTGCTGATGGCATTAGGCTTGCCTCTCCTAGTTTTTCTCTTGAAATACATCCTATACGCAATCATCTTCTTTCTCTTCAACACGGCAGCAGGTTTCGTCGGCGGCATCGAATTCGAAGTCGAAGACGCCGAAAAATAAGACCTCGTTGTCGTCGAATCAGAACGCGTGTTTCTATGCCAACAGCTGCGAAACTGCGATAGGATGCACACATGATAAAAATTCGTTAAATTTGACTTAGACATGACCTAAATGCTAGACTATACGGAAAAATCACGAGATTAATAATGATTTCT
>JABDCX010000003.1:0-43609 GCA_013287915.1 Chlamydiota bacterium | reverse complement strand
AGGATGCACACATGATAAAAATTCGTTAAATTTGACTTAGACATGACCTAAATGCTAGACTATACGGAAAAATCACGAGATTAATAATGATTTCTCCATATGATTCATTCAATGCGTTTCAAACACTTGTTCTATGCGAAAAAAAATTTGGGACTAAGGAACTTGTCTTTCCAAAAGAGGCCATGGTCCTCATCTGGAATTATCTCTGCAGTGACAACACCTTCCTAGTGAAGGCTAAGAAACTTGATCTGTGGTTTCACCTCAACTCAGTATACGATGGGTATACAATTACAAATATAAGTAAAAACAGATGGATGAGTATTGGCGGTATCTACAAGGATGAGGCAGGAGATCGGTTGGCTGACACAAAAATTATTGACTATGCCGCCGGAGTTTTTCAAATAACAGACGGTGCACCTCTGGAAGTTCAGAGACATGCTCACGCTACAGTGATGCTTCGTAATGGCCACGTTATGGTGTGTGGCGGGAAACCAAGTAGCCACTCTGCAGAAGTTTATTCCACTGCAGAAAAAGTGTGGCGCGTGGTTGGCCCCCTTCATATCGGTAGGCTTCGCCACGCGAGCTGTCTTCTAAATAACAATAAAGTACTCATCGTTGGGGGTATGGATTCTAGTGGTGATCGGATTTTAGACACCTGCGAATACTACGATCCAGAGACCAAACAATTTACAATGGCTCCTCGCCTTCCCTTTAAAGTTGCTCAACACACACTGGCTCCCCTAAACGGCGGGGCTCAAGTGCTCTGTTGTGGCGGTACAAGCTCTCGCACTTATGGTGTTATGATAGAGCTTATAAAAACTCTCGTCGCTAATCGCACTCCAGCCGCGGTTTTTGACACTCAACTTAAGACATGGAGGGTAGTTGATTCCATGAATAAGGGTAGAATTCAGCCCACAGCCATTCCGATAGACTCTGATAAAATCATGGTTTTCAACAAAGTTTATGCGCGTTCACAACTTGATTTGCAAAAACTTTTTGATGATAATAGCTGTGAAATATTTGACCTAAAGTCAGGCAAATGGACAATTTGCGCTGAAAAATTGCCGTCCATTATTTAAAACCCGAATAGTTATGCCAACAGCTGCGAAGCAGCGTCAGCCGGTAGCCGCGGTTGCAAACCCGCGGTGTAGGGATTAGATGGTTTGAGCTGCGAAGCTGCGACAGGATGCACACATGATAAAAATTCGTTAAATTTGACTTAGACATGACCTAAATGCTAGACTATACGGAAAAATCACGAGATTAATAATGATTTCTCCATATGATTCATTCAATGCGTTTCAAACACTTGTTCTATGCGAAAAAAAATTTGGGACTAAGGAACTTGTCTTTCCAAAAAAGGCCATGGTCCTCATCTGGAATTATCTCTGCAGTGACAACACCTTCCTAGTCAAGGCTAAGAAACCTGATCTATGTCTTCACCTCGTCACATTATACGATCCCTACACGAACAAATTTCAAAGTAAGGTCTCAAAGACGATCTTCCAGGAAGATGGGGTACGACTCAATGGGTATACAATTACAAAGATAAGTAAAAACGAATGGATTCGTATTGGCGGTATCTACAAGGATCAGGAAGGTTCTTGGCTACATCGGTTGGCAGGCACAAAAATTATTCACTATGCTTCCGGAGCTTTTGAAATGATAGAGGGTGCACCTCTAAATGTTAAGCGACATGCACACGCTTCAGTGATGCTTCGTAATGGCCACGTCATGGTGTGTGGTGGGCAACAACATGGGGGCCACTCTGCAGAAGTTTATTCGCCTGCAGAAAAAGTTTGGCGCGAGGTTGGCCCCCTTCATATCGGTAGGCTTCGCCACGCGTGCTGTCTTCTAAGTAACAATAAAGTACTCATCGTTGGTGGTATGGGTTCTAATAATCAGCGGCTTTTAGACACATGCGAATATTACGATCCAGAGACCGAAAAATTTACAATGGCCCCTCGCCTTCCCTTTCAAGTGGCTCGCCATACACTGGCTCCCCTAAACGGCGGGGCTCAAGTGCTCTGTTGTGGCGGTACAAGCTCTCGCACTTATGGTGTTATGATAGAGCTTATAAAATCGATCGTCTCTAATCGCACTCTTGCCGCAGTTTTTGACACTCAACTTGAGACATGGAGTGTTGTTGATTCCATGAACAAGGAAAGAATTCAACCAACAGCCAGACCGATAGATTGCGATAAAATCATGGTTTTTAGCAAAGTTTATGAGCGTACACAACTTGATTTGCATAAATTTTTTAATGATAAAAGCCGTGAAATATTTGACCTAAAGTCAGGCAAATGGACAATTTGCGCTGAAGAATTGCCGCCCATTACTTAAAACCCGACTGGGCCTATACCGAGGATAATTTCGTGATCATTTTTTTAAGCATGTACGTCTTGGGTGTACTTGGGTTCCTTATTCATGTGTGGGTGGTTGAGAAGGGTTTGAGAACGCCTAAGCGCATGTTGGAGCTGTTTCTGCTTTATCAGATCGTTTTTAGCTTGGGAATGACAAGCTGGCTCGCCTTTATTGGGCTTACTTTCATGCCAGAGTATATCGCAATCTACATGAACTGGCCAGCCTGTCCATTTCAACAAGAGCTTGCAAACGTTAACCTTGCTTTTGGGGTCTTGGGATTGATGTCCATCTGGTACAGAGGGGACTTTTGGTTGGCAACAATCGTGGGATTCTCAATTTGGATTCTAGCCGATGGCCTTCACCATATCGTCCAGCTCGTCGTCGACCATAACTACTCTCCAGGAAACCTTGGTGTTAACTTAATCACCGACCTTGTTGTTCCTGTTGTTCTTCTTATCTTGCTGTGTCTGTATAGGCGTTGTGACGAGATTGAACTTCTCTAGCTCGGCTCTGATTGCATTCAATTTATCTAAGGTAATTTCCCCTTGATCATGCATCTCTTCAGCAACTTGCCTTAAGTCAAGGATCACTTTGCTGATCATTTGGGGGGTGACAGGGATCAAGTTTTTGCCCACTCTTTCTCTCATTCTTGCATCTGCACGTTTTCCTTCGTGAGCATGAAAAAGAAGCTCTCGGATTTTGTATTCGAGATTATTGATGCGCTTTTGAAAGTTTTCACCTGCTGTCGATTCGTTCTCCTCATCTGGCAAATAGGGCACATTCAAAGCTTTTAGATGCGTTGCCAAAATTGCAAGATCTCCAAGAGTCTGCACCTTAACGGAGCGGTGTTCTTTGGTGAAAATTTCATCTTTGTCGGGCAGCGAAAGCTTCGCACCGGTTTTACGAGCAGTTCTTTCTTTTGTTTTTTTAAATTTTTGCCCTTCCTTATTCTCAAAAATCATTTTTGGTAATTTCTCAAGCTTTGCAAGTTGAGCCGAGACAAATTCGTTGAGATAATCATTTTTTACCCGAAGCAACTTTTCGAGCAGTAGCTGCGAAGCTTCTGGATACTTCTTCAAAGCTGAAATATGAACATCGAAATCGCTGATTATCTCCTTGAAGGCATCTTCGTCATCGGCGGGGATGAATAATGAATTAAGGAGTTCTAGAAAACTAGAAGCTTTCTTTTCTATTTCTTTCAGGGATGGAAATTTAACAGTTTTTTTAATGGTGTGTTGCACTTTAGGGGAGTGTTGCTCTTCATTAGTCCGCGGCTCTTCTGTTATCTCAATCTTTCGCTTATGACAGGCTTCGACAAGGTGTTGCAAGCACTCACCTGTGTGAGGGGCGCCTTGTAGAATTGGGCGAGCCACCTCCATGATCTCTTGACACTGCTGGCCGATTGGCTCAAAATCTGTATCCTCTTCCGTTTGCAGCCGATCGGTTAAATGTTCAATCTCATTATCGATGGCGCTCAATTCAGTAGGGGAGATTTCTTGTGCCTGTGTAAGGCAACTAATGAGATGATCTGCCACTTCACCCCAAATAGCCATTGTCGAGTTTGTTCCTTTGGTGCCAGTGCCCGGACTAACACTTCTCATCCACTCTTGTGCGTGATCCCTTTTTATTTTAATCAGGTTTGCGCGTGCTTGATTTTGGTCCCCAAATTTGCTAGCTGCAAAATTATGGTAATCCATACAAACCCGCCATTTTTAAAGCAGAACACCCACATAGTTAATTATATATTTAAATAATTTAATAATCAATAATGAATTAACTCTATTTTTTATAGTCTATCGATAATTTTCCAAGAATCTTCGAAATTGGTTGAGTTGTTGCAGTTTTTTATCTCTATCGCTATCTTGCGAATCAACCATTTAAAAGCAAAACGATGAAAAAAATTGAGCTCCCTTTACTTGATGAGGCTTTGTTGGCAGAGTGCAAGATCGACACGTTTCGCTCGAGCGGAGCTGGCGGCCAGCACGTCAATGTAACAGACAGCGCCGTTAGGCTCACACATTTGCCATCGGGCCTTGTTGTGACAAGCCAATCCAGTCGAAGCCAGCATATGAATAAGCTCGATTGTTTGGAAAAGCTGCGTGCAAAGGTTAAAAAGCTCAATTATCGAAAACCCCCGCGGGTTCGCACGCGGATTCCAAAGTCTGTTAAAGCTAAAAATGCTCAAAAAAAGAGGGGCGCATCTGCAAAAAAACAACTGCGCCAAAAGCCTCGTCTAGACGACTAGATCTTTACCTTCTTCATCCTATACAAAATCTTAAATTAAAATTAATATTATATTAATATATAACATATATAATATTCAGTATAAACGTAAATACAACAAACGAGGTGTATGTTTATACAAAATTACTTAGTTAAGCAAACTACTACAGATAAATGCATGGAGCATGTCGGATATGTAGGAACTCTCACAAACCAGCCTTTCTTGACAGCTGTTCCAGCACTTTTCCGTATTTCTACAACCATTGCCCCAGCCACGCACCCAAATGGGTTATCTAAGCAATTTAATTCCGCAGAGAGCAGGAAATTGCGCACGATTGAGCAGTCTATTAAAGAGGTTTGTAAAGACTTAAATATTGATGATTCTTGTCACATCAACTTAAGAGTTGATGATACAATGGCTGACAATGCCCGCATGGTGGGTAATCTCCACTCACTTCAAGGACCCGTTTTATTTTTGGGGCACACTTACTTTGAAAATTTCGTTCCACCTTCCATGGGTCAAGACTTAGGCTTTGAGGCATGGTTAAATCTATTGGATGGGATCCCAAACGACCCAGTTGAATTGGGCCACTATCTAGAAACGTGCACCCTTGAAGAGCGTCAGAACCTTGAGAAGATGCTCAAAAAATTTAAAAGCCGCTTATCACAAGAAGAGCTTTCGTATCTATTAGCTCATGAGATCGCCCATGCGAAGCACCATCACCAATTGACAAATCTTGGCGCTATGTTGATGGTGATGACAGCATTTAAAGCTTTACAGATGGGGATCAAAAAAATGGGCGTCAAAGGTTCATTCGCGTTTGCTTTTAGCCCTTTGGCTTCTCTTTGCGGTAAAGCATTTTCACGCTACCAAGAAACGCAAGCGGATCAAGAAAGCACGCACTCTGAAACCTACCTAAAGGGGATGATTCGCTATCACAAAAGGGAACTTTTGAATGCGCTGTTTAAACCAAAAGGGTTGATCGAAAAATGGACGACGGGTTCATTACCCAGTTTTGAAAAAAAGGCCACTCAATTGATCCAAAGCACAGATTGGAACCAAAATCACCCAAACGCAGCAAAACGTCTCCAACATGCTGTTGAATTATCAACTTTAAAAGAACATCCTAACACCGATATGTCGAAAGTAGCGTGGGTTATTGCTGGCCTTGGCTTTTTAAAGCTAACCAAAGACCTTTATCAAGCAATTCCAACACCTAAATAAGAAATAAAAGTTATCGTAAGATTGACCACTCAATGCCCTGTTCCTCATCGAAGACTGATTCTCCTTGAAGGAAACGATTCATTTCGCTCGCTTTGCTAATGCGCACAAGTAGCGGTTTTACGCTATCGCATGAAGCCTTGTAAGTTTCTGGCTCAAATGTGTTTGCTAGCGCTAAGGTAAGGGTCGCTGTTTGCTCGCTGGCTCTTATGATGAGATGTTTTGCCTGATCACAATTATCCTTGCGGGCTTTTATCCCGATGGTAATATAAGAGTACGGTGTTCTTACAGCGGGGTTAAGATCATCAGGGCCTCCAGTATCATACACAATCATTGTACCGCGCATCACTGTGCGGCTCGACATTTCATGAAATGTCGGGTAGTTTTCGGACTTGATTACTGGAAGATCGTTGAACTGATAGGGGGTGTTAGCAAATCTGCGATTTATCATTTCAATTTGTTGAGGAGTAAATGTGGTTTTGTAAGAAAAGAGCGTGGTTTGATTTCCCCTTCTTAGATGGGAAACGATAAGCCCAAGAGCAAACATGGCAAAAGCAATTCCCGCCCATCCAACAATGCCTGCCTGTTGGGCATAAGTTTTAGCCTGTGCGAAATGGCTTTCTGCTCCTCCATTCAGGTACTTTCCTTTTGACACGATGTCCATCAGACGACTCGTTCCAAACCTTGTGAAAGACTCGATTGATTTAAGAGCACTGTTAATTTTTGCAACTTGTGCAAGAAGAACAGGGGAGTATTGTTTCCAGATGGATCCACTGTGTTGAATAGATGAATGGACATTGACCTTGCTTAAATCTAACATTTTTTATCCTTACTCCAACTGATCTTTTAAAAGATGATGATTGTATAACAATTTCCTGTAAAAATCAAGCTTTAAAAAAGCCTGAGTGGATAGGTTCTTTGTCTATACTTAATATTTCTGAAATGATATACTTGTTTCTTTTCAATTTAAAACTGGATGTGACCTATGAAATGGATGTTTTCTTTACTTTTGATCGTTTCACCCCTTCTAGAAGCAGAGCCGCCAAAGATTGTTGTCGTAGGGGCAGGATTGGCGGGGTTGACGACCGCTTATCGTCTGCATCAACAAGGCCATAAGGTAGAGCTTTATGAGGCTCGCGACCGGCCAGGTGGCCGAGTACACACGGTGTATTTTGGCGACTCTTATGAAGAGCTCGGGGGCAAGAATCTGATGGATGGGGGAGATCCAGACAATATTTTTCCTTTAGTGGAAGAAATGGGTCTCAAGAAGGTTTGGCAAAAGCATAATTGGAGTCTTTCTGCCGTTTGGGATGACGGACTCTACACAGATAAAGAGTTCTTTGAGAACGCTCCTGAACTAACTGAAGAAGCGCTAGAGAAGCTCAAAGTAAAGGCGGAGTCAGCCCAAAATTTAGCTCAGGTCATCGACTATTTTTTGTCGGCGCATCCCCGATTATGCCAAATGATGCACATGTGTTTAGAAAATTATGAAGGGTCTCCAACTGATAAACTTTCCCCAACCTATGTGGCAGATGGATTTTCTTTTAACTATGGGTTTTTCTATGCCATGAGTCATGGGGACAAGAATCCCGAATTTGAGCATCCCTTTGTCTATGTTGAAGGGGGAAACAGCCGTTTTGCCCAGGCTCTGGCGGATAAGCTAGAAGGTCACATCCATTACTCGTCTCCGTTAACAGCCCTTTATCAAACACCAGATGAGAAGATTGAGCTTACTTTTAACGATGCAAAAATAGTGGCCGATTATGTGGTCTTAGCTCTGCCCTGTACAACTTTGCGCGATGTGGAAATACTAGAGGGATTATTTCCAGAAGATCAATGGAAGGCGATCCAAACGCAACAGTACGGCACCAACGCAAAGCTGCTGATTCCCATCAAGACGAAAGATCCTATTTATCCTACAACCTGCCTCACACCCCATTTGTTTACCTGGACGAATTTAGACGCCTCTGTCATGACCTGGTATTTCGGCGGTCCTGCCGGAATATTTGATGATCGCACTGACAAAGATATCGAGGCGGTCTTAGCACGCGATCTAGAAGCGATTCAGAAAGTTTATCCAACGCTAGAAATAGATAGTGAAAAAAAGATAATTGGGAAAAGTTGGTTGAACGATCCTTATTCTAAAGGCAGCTACAGCAACTACGGGATAGATCAGTTCGCTTTTTTCGATGAGCGCATGAACGAGCGTGGCGAATCCGTGCGTAAGGTTTTTAGGCCAATTAAAGGCAGAATATTTTTCGCCGGCGAACACACCTCTACGACAGCTGCTTCGACGATGGAAGGCGCTGTAGAATCCGGCGAGCGTACTGCACGCTTGCTGCAGAACTATTTAAAGTAGTAAAAAAATGCCATTGAAAAATACGGAGTGAACGCGTGTCAGCCATGACCCTCTTTGCATTTATTTTTTTAGGTAGTTCGTTTTTAAGTTTATGGATTAAGCGTGAGCCTAAAATTTGGGGAACGCTTCTTTTCCTTTGCATTCTATCTGGGATAATTGCGGGTCATATCACCTGGATAGGCTTAGCTTTTATTATCTGTCTTGCACTCTTATGGATTTTTTACGATCGAAAACCAAGTGTAGCCATCTTTATTGCTCTTGTCTGTCTGGGTATGAGCTTTAGGTTGAGATTCATTCCTGGATACTATCCATTTTTTATCACTCCCAAGTTTGCAATTGGGCTTGAAAACCCTCTAATTGGACTATTCCCTTTAGCACTTTTAGTTCCTCTTGCCAAGGATCTACATGATTGGACGGCTGTGGTAAAGGGTTTAATTTTTGGATGTGCGGGAATCGCTTTATTAGCTGTTCTTGCGACAATAAGTGGAGCTACGCATTGGGACTTTAAACTTCCTTCTTACTTTGGCACTCGCATACTGAGTAATCTGATTTTGACCTCTATCCCCGAAGAGGGATTTTATCGCGGCTTGATTCAAAAAACCCTTTGTAACTACTTCAAAAATATTAGGATGGGAAATGTGCTCGCTGTGATCCTCACATCGCTCTTGTTCTCCGCGAGCCATATTTATTGGAGCCCAAACTTAGGAATCTTAATCTTTACTTTCCTTACAGGTCTTCTTTATGGGTGTGTTTACCTATTTTCAGGAAAGATTGAAAGCGCCATTCTGTGTCATTTTCTTTTTAACCTTATCCACATGACGTTTTTTTCTTATCATGCCATGTAGGTAAGGAAGTCGGTGATTTCTTATGTTTTTAAAGTAGCCAACTCTTCTCTTAAGTCAGCGACTTTTCTTGCTAAGTCCTCTTTTTTCATAGGGGAGGATCCTAGAAGGATGTTTTTAAGAACTGTCATTTTTCCCCAGAAGTCTTGTGCTGTGTTTGTAGAAAAAATAACATGCAAGTGCCAATGCTTGACAGTTTGGCCTGCATCTATCCCTGTTTTGTTAAGGAGATACACATTTTTTATTTTTCTCTTTTCCATGAAGTGGTCTACGAGCTTCGCAGTCAACTCAAGTGACTCGCAGTATTCTTCTTGTGTAACGTCGGTAAAAGTTTCACGATGCTCTTTAGGAACCACGAGAAAATGGAGCCTTTCTCCCCCAAATCCGATTGGAGCATAATTAAAAAGGGCATTGACTTTCTTTCCTGTAATTACCCACTGCCGTGCAAGCGTTTCAGCATTGCAAAATGAATCATTACTCTTATTAGATGCGCCTGATGGCGCAATCATTTCAGGCGATTGATTCAATAGCCATTTATAACTTTGAGCTTGGATCTTGCGACTTTCTTCTGAAAGCGTAACACCGCCAAAAACAATTCTCCACAGGACTCGAAGTTGTTGAACGATACGTCCAATACAGGTGCGGCATCTTTGATAAGGAACCATCTCCCAATGGAAAGGATTTGAATTAATCTTACCATAAATAAGGTATTGATTGGTGAAGCGGCTATTCTTCCATGCTTGAACAATACGTTGCATAAACAGATAAGAATCGGCATGATTTTGTGCTGACCAACCCTTAAATTCCATCTTGGGAGCTACCACATGCAGAGACTGGTCAAGTAATTGACTGCTGGGAACAACAGTTTGTAAAGATTGATCTTTACTGCTGAAGACAACGTTTGGAAAATAGCTCAAGTTAAATCTCCTTGAACCCAACGATGTTAGCACAAATCATGCAAAAATCAATAGATAATTGGCATTTTAGCTACTCAAGGCCATGTACATAGATAAATTACCTTGATACATATATATGGGTATATGTATAATAGGGACGTATGAGAAAGGAGGATATGATGAAATCTAGACCCGTTACCTACACAATCCCGGAGAGTTTGGATGCCGCTTTACACTTAAAAGTAGGGCGCGGAAAAATGAGTAAATTTGTTACCCGCGCCTTATGGGATGCTCTCAAAAAAGAGGAGGAAGGTTTGTTGAAAGAATTTCTTGATGCCGATAAGGAAGCCGGGAACAGGGAACTAAAGCGAAGTTTCTCTGAAATGGAAGGGGAAGACTTTATTGGAATTGAAGATTTTGATTTTGGAGACCAAAAGAAAAATGGGCGCTGACTATCCGAAAAGAGGGGATGTCTACTGGGTTCGTCTCGATCCAACTGATGGAAAAGAAATCAAGAAAACAAGGCCCTGTCTGGTGATTTCAAGTGATATCGCAAACCGCTCAGAATTAATTGTGGTTGCACCGATCACAAGCAATGTAAGCTCTATTTTTCCTAGAATTGAGGTCAAGACCACTCTCCAGGGTAAACCCGGAAAAATTATTCCAAGACAACTTAGAGCAATCGATAGAACGAAACGACTTGGCAAGAAAATTGGAGCCATTTCTGCAGATGAGATGAAACTCATCGACGACGCCCTTCGGTTGATCTTGGGTCTATAAACCTATATCCGCAAAAAATCCCGGCGTTAAAGCCTAGGTTCACAGCCTTCCTGAAAGGCACTTTTCGGCATTCTCTATCAGCGTCTCTATCACCTCTGGCGGGGCAATCAGCTCTTCAATTCCTTCTTGATGAACTCCCCCTACAATAAGGCGGTCGTCCCAAGAGTGAATTGTGACATAATAATCGGAATTGGGAATGCCTTGATGCAAAAGATAATCGATTTCTTGATCTTTTTTGAAATACACAAGGCACCCACGCACAGGAAGAAATTCTTGATCATCAAAGATCTTTCTGGATCCCATGCTCATGCAGTTGATGATAACAGGTTCTGTCACATTTAAAACATCATCAAGCACCTCAAAATGCTGTTGATGTAAAATTGCGCCTTTGTTTTTTACCTTGGCAAAAAGGGCGTTCATGAAAATCTTCCCATCGATGCCCAGCCGCTGATTCTTAAGCCCCTTGCGCGTCAATCCATTATCCAGATGGAGAATCACCTCTTCACCTATTCGAGCAGTATTATTCGTCTGATCGGAGCTTTCGGGAAGGACCCTGTAATGATTCCGAACCACAACACCTGGAAATTCAGGCGGGTTTTCCGTTACGCATCTCAAAAACCGCTGCTCTGAAATCTCGGCCATCCTTTTTTGAAGATCCTTCTTTTCATCAGATAGAGCATCTGAGGAATCGAAAGGCGTCCAAATCCCTCCAGCAACATTTGAGGTTAAGTCTGGATTCCACTTGTCAGCATAGAGATGTACCTCGTAACCGCGCTCCAAAAGATCGTGAGCGACCACTAATCCTGCAACGCCTGCGCCTAAAACAGCAACCTTTTTAGAAGAGATCAATTGCTGATCGAGAAGGTCCAAGACTTCCTGAGAACCCCCAAAGCTCGTCGTCAACCCCGATCCTCCATACCCATAATTGTGGATGATCAGTTTATCTTGGATCATCTCCGCTTCGATGCGCACTCCCGATTTTCTGTAGGGACGGATGCCAACAGCGGTCCCGATGATGTTTTCACGGGAAATACCTGGAGTTTTGAGATAGATGTGTTCTGCACCAAACAGAGACGCAGACACAAGACACAACATGCAGATTCTGTATAACATAGTACTCCTTGAATCAGGTTAATAGCGATTTGGCGGTGGAGACGTCCTTGGCGATTTGGGCTTTGAGGGCTTCTAGGGAGCTGAAACGCATTTCGGGACGCAGGTAGGTCTTGAGTTCGACCTCAATGTGCAGATGATAGAGGTCGATGTGGGTATCGAGGAGGTGCACTTCGAGCAGGGGAGTGGCGTCCTGGCGGACAGTGGGGGCCAGTCCGAGGTTGGCGACGGCCGGGTAGGTATGGCCCTGGTGGTGCACTAAGACGGCATAAACGCCAAGGGGAGGTAGACAGAGCCCCTCAACGGAGATATTGGCTGTATGGAAGCCTAAATCGGCTCCACGGCCCCTTCCTTTAATTACAGTACCAGCAATGGAGTAGGGGCGGCCTAACAGGCGGGAAGCTTCCACGAGGCGCCCTGAGTGGATGCTTTCGCGGATGTGCCGGCTGGAAATCCGCTGTCCGTCAAGTGTGATGTCGGGGAAATAGGTAAGGGAGAAGCCATAAGTGCGGGAGAGCTCTTTCATGTGCTCAGGGGTGCCTGCGCGATTCTTGCCAATCGTGGCATCGCTGCCGAGCAGCAAGAGGTCAAACGGCTGCGATTGGCTCAAGCGGATGATGAATTGTTCAGGGGTTTGTTCTGCTAGTTCTTTGGTAAAGGGGAGCGAGTAGAGCAACTCAATTCCAGATTCTCTCAAAAGACGTTTCTTTTGTTCTAACGTGCAAATGAGCAGGGGAGTTGTGCCAGGGTTTAAAATGGTGGAGGGGTGATTTTCAAAGGTGATGGCACAGGTGGGAAGCTGGCGTTGAGTGGCCTCTATCCGGAGTTTTTTAAGCATTTCGACATGGCCGCGATGCACTCCATCAAAATTGCCAATCGTCAAGGCTACGGGTGGGGCGGCTGAAGAGGGGAGTGCATGGCAAATTCTCATACGAACCTTAAGCGCTTTTCAACAGTTTGCAAACCAGGTGTGCAGAATCAATGCTTCTCTCTAAAATTAATGAGCCGTCCATAGCGCCTTCTACTGAAAAAGCGCCACTCCTTGTGCGATGGAGCTCTGTCAAACAAGCTCCGCATCCTAAAAGAGTTCCTAAATCGTGTGCAATGGTGCGGATGTAAGTCCCTTTGCTGCATTTCACGCGCATTTTTACAAAAGGGTATTCGTATGAGATCAAAGTGGGCTCAATGTAAACGAGTGCGGGCGCACGTTCAATTGTCACACCTTTTCGTGCGAGTTCGTAGAGCTTTTTGCCATTCACTTTTTTAGCAGAATACATGGGAGGTGTCTGCTGCACCCAGCCAGATAAGCTTAAGAGAGCTCTGATGAGTGCCTCAACTGAGGGAACGATTTCTGAAACCGCTGTGATGGTTCCCTCTGGATCATGGGTATCGGTTTGAATGCCTAGGCGGATGGTGGCCAGATATTCTTTGTCGTTTGTCAAAAAGGCGTTTGACTGCCGCGTGTATTCTTTCCCAATCAGCATCACCATTAACCCTGTGGCAAAGGGATCTAAAGTTCCTGCGTGTCCGATCTTGGAGATTGCGGTAATTTTGCGCAAGGCTGCAACGAGCGCGAATGAGCTTTTCCCTGCAGGCTTGTTAACTAGAAGGATCCCGGTGCTCATTGGATATTGTCTTCTGAACCTGGTTCCGTAGGGGTTCTGCTTTTTTGCTCTTTTTGGATCGAGTTGAGCAATTCCTCGATTTTGATGTGTTTGTCGACACTGTCGTCTAACTTGAACGTCAAAGCGGGGAAATAGCGCATGACGACTTGTCGAGAGGCTTGCACAGCAATAAACCCGGCAGCGCTCTGCAAGGCGTTGACCGTTTGCGTTTTTTGGGCATCGTTGCCAATGACGCTGATGTACACTTTGGCATAGTGCAAATCTTTGGTGATATCGACGCGGACAACTGTCACTAGCTCATTGACGAGGGGATTGCGGACGTCTTTGCGTATAACATCGGAAATGACTTCTTTGAGCAAAGAATTAAGCCGGTCTGTTCTTTTTTTCAACATAGTTTAGAGTTCTTGTGAGATGTAGGTGACGTCGTACGCTTCGATAATATCACCAGCCAGTACATCGGTATAATTATTCAAGAGGATCCCACACTCCATCCCCTTCGAGACTTCGCGCACATCTTCTTTGACGCGCTTGAGAGAAGAAATGGATCCCTTCCAAATAATCTCTTCGCCGCGCTTGAGGCGCGCTTGGTTGTTACGTGCAATCGTGCCTTCGGTAACTTGACAACCTGCAATAACGCCGTGCTGGGAAGATTTGAATGTCGCTTTAACTTCAGCTTTTCCTTTTTCGGTTTCAATCGCAATTTTGTCGAGCATGCTAGTCAGAATAGCTTTGGCATCATCTACAGCATGGTAAATGATTTTATGGAGGCGCACTTGAACGCCAAGAGGCTTCAATAGTGCTTCTGCATGACTTTCGATTTGGGAATGGAAGCCGATGATTACAGCCTTTGATGAAACAGCGCGCTGCACATCCGATTCTGAAACTTCCCCAACGCCTGTAAAGATGACGTTGATTTGCGCCTTTGTCGATTCAATTTTCATGAGCGCCGTTTTTAATGCTTCTAACGAGCCTTGTACGTCGGCGCGGAGAATCAAGTTGAGCACTTTCTTTGTCCCTTCAGCTGCTTGCTGCAAGAGGGTGTCGATGCTCATTTTCTTCGGCTGCATCAGATTGGTCTGTTTTGTTTCTTGTGAACGCGACTCGGCAATTTCTCGCGCCTCTTTCTCAGACTTGACGACGATGAATTCTTGACCAGCTTCCGGCATGCCCGAAAGTCCTGTAATTTCGACGGGAGCAGATGGGCCGGCTTCTTTAAACTCGCGGCGGAACTCGTCGTGCATTGTCTTGACGCGGCCCCACATGTTCCCAAATACAATCGCATCTCCGATGCGCAAGGTCCCGTTCTGAACGAGGACTGTGGCAACAGGTCCTAAGCCTTTATGCATTTCAGATTCGAGAACAGATCCTCGTGCTCTGACAGCGGGGTCGGCTTTTAATTCAAGCACCTCTGCCTGCAAAGCGAGCATCTCGAGGAGTTGGTCTATTCCTTGTCCTGTCGTTGCGGAACAATTGATGGTAATGGTCTGTCCGCCCCACGTTTCTGGAAGAAGTTCATGTTCTGATAATTGGCGATACACGTTTTCTGCATTAAAATTGGGCTTATCGCATTTGTTTAACGCGACGACAATTGTCACTTTGGCAGCTTTTGCATGTTGCATCGCTTCGATCGTCTGCTGCTTGATCCCTTCGTCGCCCGCAATGACGAGCACGACGATGTCGGTCACGTCTGCGCCGCGCGAACGCATTGCAGAGAAAGCTTCGTGGCCAGGCGTGTCTAGGATGGCAATATCTCCGACTGGCGTGGAGCACATGAAGGCTCCAATGTGTTGCGTAATTGCGCCCGCTTCGCCAGCAGCGCGGTTGCTTTTGCGAATTGCATCGATCAAACTGGTCTTACCATGGTCGACGTGACCCATGAAGGCGACGACAGGAGGGCGCGTTTTGAGCTGGGCAGAATCTGTTGATCCAACTTCTTCTCGGATCGTTTTATCGGTAATGCGGATTCTCTCTTGTTCGGAATGATCAATCTCAATTTCGCACCCAAATTCTTGACCAAGCAATTGGATGGTGGTTTCGTCATCGAGTAGGTCGTTCAAGGTCATGATCACGCCTTGAAGGAACAACTTTCCAATGAGTTGGGAGGCTTTCAGTTTCATTTCTGAGGCTAGGTCTTTGATGGAAATCGGGATGCGGACCTTGAGTTGAGTGGGGCGAATGGTGGTGTCTTCGTGCTTTATCTTCGCTGCCTTTGCACGGCGGCGGCGCCACTGTTTGTCATCCTCATCGCTTAATCCTTGTCGATCGCGCGCGTCGAAACGGGAAGGTTCCTGTTTCTTAATCGGCTTTATATCGCGGAATTCTTTGAATTTTGACTTAGTCTCAGTTTCTACAGCGGCTTCGACATGCTCCTTTGGTCCACGGTGGCGCTCACGGGCCTTTTCTTCATTTGGAGGTTCGGCTGGAATGGGTCTTCCTGTATGGGTTGGACGAGGTGGTCCTCTATGAGAGGGGAGTGCTTCACGTGGTCTGACTTCAGGCTTTTGGGTCGGCAGCAAATCCTTGACGTGCCTTCCAGTGGGGCCCAGTTTTTCCTTTGCGGCAGGTCTGAGCTCACCGGAACGGAACGGGGCATTTGTCTGTTGAATTGAGGGAAGGAGAGGTTTTCGTTGGATCTCCCTTTTTTGTGGTTCTGGTAGTGGCTCTGGTACATTTTGGGGCGGGGGGGCTTTTTTAACTTGGATTTCTTCTGTTAGACCTTTGCGGGCAGGTTTTGCGGTGGCTGCATCTTTAAGTTCTTCAATCTCTTCAGCAAAAATCTCGCGACGCAGCTGTTCTCCACTCTTAACGCGAGGAGTATCTCCATCTTCTGTTTTAATGATTTCTCGGGAAAATGTCTCTTCCAATTTGCTCGTCGATTCGAGAGGGGCTTCTTCGAGGGGTTTTGCTTTTTGTTCTGCCGCATGTTGCTCGCTAAAAACAGACTTCGCACGTGCTTTGATTTTTGGTGGAGCCTCTTTCACCTCGACAGGTGCAGGTTCTACGACCGCTCCTTTTGCTTTTTTTGCCGTGGTTGTTTTAGCTGTCTTTTTTGCCAAAGCCTGAGCTTTTTCTTTAGACTGGCTTTCCTCATCAGCAGGTTTTTTTGCTTCGAGTTTGCTTTTGAGTCCGCTCAGATTAATTGCTTCTGCAATCTGAGCGTTTTTAAATGTGAATTTCAAGTCTTTAGCCAAGCTCTTTCAAGTCCTCTGTTTACGTATATTTTCTAAAATCTTATCAGCCAATTCACGACTAATCCCAGGGATTTTTGCCAACTCCTCGGTCGAAAGAACTAAGAGCTTTCTTGGGGTCGTATAGCCTTCTGCCATCAAATGTTCGAAGACAAGTGTGTTGACTCCATCGATGTTTGCTAGCGGCTCATCCAACCAGGTGTCTTCGGAGAGAGACATTTCATGTCGCTGCATATTGACAGCTCTATTGTAATCGGATATTTTTTGCACCTCTAATTCATAGCCAACTAACTGACTGTTGAGACGTGCATTCATCCCGCGTTTGCCGATCACTGCTGCAAAATCATCATCTTCCACCACGATGGAAATGGTGTTGTCTTCATCTGTGACGTTGATTTTCTTAATTTCGATTGGAGCCAGCGCGTTTTGCAACAACTCTACGGGATCTTGAGAGAAGGGGATGATGTCGATCTTTTCATTATGAAGCTCTCTTACGACGTTCTTGACACGGCTTCCTCTCATCCCTACGCAGGCGCCAACAGGATCGACGCGCGGATCGGTTGAACGCACAGTCAATTTTGTCCGATAGCCCGGATCTCTGACCATTTTATCAATCACAACAGTGCCGTCGCTGATTTCTGGTACTTCTTGAATCAGCAGTTGCTTGACAAACTCATTTGCACTACGGGAAAGCACAACCTCGGCACCTCCATTTTCTGTGTCGGCAACAGCCATGAGCAGGGCAAGAACTTTTTCGCCAATGTTATATTTTTCTGTTTTGGGGTACTCTTTCATCGGCATGATCGCATCAACCTTTCCAAGGTCGACTAAGATGTTTGCCCCGCGGACAAATTTCTTTACTGTCCCTGACACAAGGTCGTTGACGCGGTGGCGGTATTCTTCGTAAATAACATCCCGTTCAGCTCCGCGCAATTTCTGCGAGATCACTTGGCGCGCTTTTTGTGCGGCAATCCGTCCAAAATCTTTAGGTGTCGAAAGGACGTCGATGAACTGCCCGATTTCACAATCAGGATCGATCTCTTTGGCGTCTTCTAAGGAAATTTCTTGTGCAGTTACTTCCACCTCATCGACAATCTCTTTTTCGCAATACACTTCGATGTCACCGGTTCGAGGATGGATTTTTACAGTGATGTTTGAAGCGCCATGGATGCTTTTTTTAGCTGCTGCTTTCAATGATTCTTCAATAGCGCTTGTAACAATCTCGCGTTTGATCCCTTTTTCTCGTTCAAGATATTCGAAGACAGCAATTAGATCTTTGTTCATGTGTTTGCCTTGCGTTAACTTAATATAGACATGACCAGTCGGTTATGTATGCCATGATCGGCATAGAATGTTTATGAATCGGGTCATACCGGCAACGAGTTAAAATTTGCCGGCATATGCCTCTTGGCGCTGCACGTTTCCATGCAGCGCCAAGAGATCGGGAACTACTCCGAAGCTTCCTCTTTGCTGAGCGCTTCTTCGTTTTCCTTAGTTGTCTCTTTTTTCTTTCTTTTGCTCTTCGTGACGACAATGTCATCGCGGTTGCACTGGTTCTTGTCGATCAGATATTCCTTAATCGAAAGAGCAATTTTTTTGTGCTCGGGGTCTAACTTAATGACTTTTGCAGTCACTTGATCCCCCTTAGAAACGACATCTTCCACTTTGCCAAAGGCTTGGTCGGAGAGCTCTGTCACGTGGATCAGTCCCTCGATGCCGCTTTCAAGCTCAACAAAAGCTCCAAACGCGGTGATCTTACTGACAGTCCCGCTCACAAGAGTCCCAACTGGCATCGTTTTCTCGATTGATTCCCATGGATTGGTGGAAAGCTGTTTGACACCAAGAGTGATTTTCTTACTTTCCTTGTCCACTGATAGAATGACTGAGTCGACGACATCGCCTTTCTTTAATACTTCTGAAGGGTGAGAGACTTTCTTGATCCAGCTTAAATCTGAAATGTGGATCAATCCTTCCACTCCAGGTTCCAGCTCGACAAACGCTCCATAGTTAGTCAAGCTCTTGATCTCTGCTTTGACGCTATCGCCAATCTTGTATTTCTGTTCGATGGCATCCCATGGATTATGTTCTGCTTGCTTTAAACCGAGAGATATCTTTCCATCTTCCTTCTGAATCGACAAGACAATCGCCTCGACTTCGTCTCCTTTTTTCACGATTTCGCTCGGATCAGTCACGTTTTTTACCCATGACATTTCAGAGACGTGAATCAATCCTTCGATCCCTGGTTCAATTTCAATGAAAGCGCCATAGGGGAGGAGATTGACAATCTTGCCTCGGACACGTGTTCCAGGGGGGTATTTCTCTTCGATCTGATCCCATGGATTCGCATCTTTTTGCTTCAAGCCCAAGGCCACTCGGCCTTTGTCCTTATCGACGTTGAGAATCATCACTTGAAGCTTTTGACCAAGAGCCACCATCTCAGATGGGTGCTTAATGCGCTTCCATGTCATGTCCGTGATGTGGAGCAGGCCGTCGATTCCATCTAGGTCGAGGAAGACACCAAAGTCGGTAATGTTCTTCACAACGCCTTCGCGCACTGTTCCTTCTTCGATGTGGTCGAGCAACTCCGCTTTCTTCGAAATTCTCTCTGCTTCGAGGAGTTCGCGTCGTGAAACAACGACGTTCTTTCTCTCAATATTGATTTTGAGAATCTTAAATTCATAAGTTTTGTCGATGTATTCATCGAGATTTTTAATGCGTTTATTATCGATCTGAGAGCCGGGGAGGAACGCTTCCATCCCAATGTCAACCATCAAGCCACCTTTCACCTTGCGGAGAACCTTCCCTTTAACGATAGACCCTTCCTCGCAATGCTCTACAACGTGTTCCCACTGGCGAAGTCTTTCTGCTTTCTCTCTAGAAAGAACGATTTGTCCGTTGTCGTCTTCTGCTTTATCTAAGAGAACTTCAACTTCTGCGCCAAGTGAAAGCTCTGATGGGTCAGAAAATTCTTGGATAGGCACGAGTCCTTCTGATTTTAGGCCTACATCGATCACGACGTGGTCTTTCGTAAACTCCACAATCCGCCCCTTCAAAATTGTTCCTGGGGTAAATGTGGTCTTTTCTTGTGCGCTTGGCACGGCTTTGTTCTCTAGAAGGCTCTTGAAAAGGGCGGCTTCGTTTTCTTGGAAGGAGACATCGTCAACGATATTGCTCTCATTCCAAGTGTGTAAAGGTTGTTGTTTTTTTGACATTAAATGGGTTTCTCCTTAAGGCAGTATTTCCAAAGGCACATTGCCAATGGTTTGCTTTTGCATGAAGTTTACCAGAGTATTCAGAAAAAATGCAACACCATTCTTGGCACGATTCTTGTCTTGACTGTTGTTGAGCGCTTAGGATAAGCTGTTTTTAAGCGTTCCCTTTCTTTTTCTGTAAACAAATAAATTTATTGCGCTGAACTGCTATGCGAACTTTAGTGATGAAATTTGGCGGGGCCTCTGTCGCAACAACTGAGCAGTTTTCCGATATTGCAGACATCATTTTAGAAAGGCGCAAGCTCTACGATGCCATTGTCGTCGTCGTGAGCGCTATGGGAAATACGACAGATCAATTGATCTCGCTTGCCAAGCAGGTCAACGAAAACCCTCCTCGGCGAGAATACGATATGTTAGTCAGCGTAGGGGAAAGGATTAGCATTTCTTTATTGGCAATGGCCCTTGCCAAAAAAGATCTGCGAGCAGTGAGCTTTACAGGTAGTCAGTCGGGCATTATTACTTGCGACAAGCATTCCGATGCCCGGATCCTTGAAGTCAAACCACACCGCCTTTTGCCCCATCTCAATGCTGGGTGCGTCGTTATCGTGGCGGGCTTTCAAGGGGTGAGTAAAAATGGAGAGATCACAACCTTAGGGCGAGGGGGGTCAGATACCTCCGCCGTTGCGTTGGGAGTTGCTTTAAGTGCCGAAGTCGTCGAATTTTTTAAAGATGTTCCTGGGATTTTTTCGGCAGATCCCAAACTTGACCAAAAAGCGGTTCTCCACAAAGAATTGAGTTACGAACAGATGTACAAAATTCTGGAACAAGGTGGCAAAGTTTTACAAAAACGGAGTGTCTGTTTAGCGGAACGCAATCAAATCCCGCTTCACGTCCTCTCTTTTCAAGAATTCAAGAAGGGTGTAAAACTCGGAACGTTTATAGGTTCTAGCAAAGAACGGACAAATTCAACGCCTCAGTATGAAGATAATGCCAATGAGTAAAGCAATCGATGCACTTCCTAAGCACTTACAGGTCGAGCCTTGTTTTGCTCTGACGTCCCCAGAAGATCCTTATACACACCATTCGCATGCGGTAAAACATACTCTCTATAAGCTGTGGGATGCTTTAAAGAACCAACCACTCAATCGCGGCGGCCTAAACGATGCAGCCTCGTTAATAAACGGACTCCCGTTCGTAACAACCGCGAGCAGAAAAGAAGCTCCCCAAGAAATCTCATTTTTGGCGCTGTCTCGGTTCCGCGCTGATTCCTCTAAGTTCTTTTTTGACATCATCACCCGGTGGCTTGTTCCAGGAAAGCGGCTCAACATCGTTCTTCTTCATGCAGTCGATGTCCGGCTGCCTCATTTGAGCTCAGATGTGTTCACTCTCTCTGAAATTATCATTAAAGCGGAAAGCGAAAAGGAAGCAACAACGATCCGCCTCAATTGGCCAGCCATCGAAAACCAGTTGAGACTCGGGCTAGAATCCGATTTTTATGCGCGCCGCTTTTTAGAAATCCAAGGTATGTCGCGCGACGAAAAAACATCTATCATCATGCAAGAGCTCGCTTTTCTCATGAAGCGATTGCCTCACATCTTTGACCAAACTCTTTTGCCTGAAATCCACTATTTTCTTGCTGTTTGCAGCGACTCCTTTAAAAACGATCGCACGTGCCGCCACTTAAGCCGCTTGATTGCAACGCAACACTTTTTTCGAAAGCATCTACACGAAGCAATAAATAAGTTCGCGCAGAAGAGATACATCAAACTCAAGCTTTTTCGAGTGCATGCCCCTTCTGGAAATCTGCACAAACGCAACATTCTCGGATTGGTCGTTGGCGTCAACTTGATCAAAGAGAAAGAGCAATTTGAAAATCGACACCTCCTCAAAGCTATCCAGACCTATATTCCAAGCGCAAGGATCATCGAAGACTCGTTCCTCAGCAACAGACACAACCAAGAACAGATGTGCGTCCTTTACTGCGAAATTGAGAAAGGGGATTCAACCCCATTTTGTGAACATGATATCCGCTTGCTGCGAAAAGAGCTCCCACGCGCTCTAGAACACAGAATCGAGCATATGATGCACCCCGTTTTCATGCCGAGAAACGAAGAGGATATTTATCGCAATATTTTGATGCTCAGCACCCAAATTAAGTATTTAAGAGATATTCCTCAAATGACGATTACATTTGATGAACAATCGCACCGCCATCTCTTTTTTACCGTGATCGTCGTCCGCGTCTTGAAGGAAAACGACAAGAGCATCCAAACTCTCTTTCAAAAACACCCCTCTGAAATCGAACACATACACGATCGGAGCCAAATCGTTGGAGTCTTGAGAAAAACGCACCAAAAAGAAGCAACGGTCTTCCGCATGAAATTGCAAAAAGATGCTTTCTTGAGAGACGACTATACGATCGATTTAAATAAGGCTCGACAATTAGTTGTGAATGAAGTCACTAAGGTGATCGGCGAGGTGCGCGATGTCAACGGTGGCATGATCGCTAAACAAAACGAGGTGTTAAAGGACCTCCAAACAGCACTACAAGGCCAGAAAGGGTACAACGAGCTTCTCTTGGAGAATTTTTTCTATTCCCTAACGCCTGTGATTGCACGCAGCGTTTTTGACATCGGCTTACTCAAGGCCCTCTTTTTGCGCCTAGTGGAGGCAATCGAAGATACGGCCGATTTCGAAGATCTCTATTCCTTAAAGCTATCCCTAGATGAAGCGAACGTCTACGTCGTCATTAAAACAAAGGAGAGGATGCTCCAAGATGAGCTTTCAAAGGCTATTGCTGGCCTTAAAATCCACTCAAGCCAACTCGCTTCGATGTACCTGTGCGATTACGATCTGACTTATATCGGCTATATCTACCGCCAACACAATGACCATGAGCAAAGACGCTTTTGCTCCGCGCTAGAACGCACTCTTGCTTCTTGGAAACTCAAAAAACAAGCCAGCACCTATTTCAATTTCAACCGATAAATCCCTTGTAATTTTAGCCCCATTTATGCAAGATAAAACCCATTTTGGAAGAGTGGCAGAGTGGCCGAATGCGTCTGTCTCGAAAACAGATTCACCAGCAATGGTGACGAAGGTTCGAATCCTTCCTCTTCCGTTTCAATAAGCAAAAAATTATCTACCCCAAGAGATATGCCGACCCTTCGGGCCTCAAATCAAGGCTACGTTTGAACCCAGGCCTCCTCTCGCTAACGCTCGCTCCGACCTGGGCTATGTTAGGCCGGCCCTTCAGGCCTCATACAAGCTTCCACTCGTTGCGAATTTAAGTTTGCAACGCCGACCCTTCGGGCCTTAGCAACAAATGTCTGCAAGCGGAGGTTTGTGTTGAGGCCCGAAGGGTCGATATCTCATAGCCCAGGTCGGAGCGTAGCGGAGGCCTGGGTTCAAACGTATCCCGATACGAGGCCCGAAGGGTCGGCATATCACTCTGGATATAAAAACCCTTGGCTCCTATTTTGGATCGTCGATGCGGATGAGCAGCATGTTTTCTATGCGCCCATCGATAAAATGGACGCGCACGGGCGCTTCTGCTTGGGTTAGGTTGTAAATCCCGCTTTCTATAATCGGGGCGTTTGGATCATCTAGCACTTTCATGGCAACTGTTTGAGTCTGTTGATCGATCACCCCAGTAATCTCATACCCTTCATCTGTGATTGAATTGTAGTACGAGCCAGCAACTTCCCCGTTCTTGTTAAGAGCTAGCTGTAGATAGATATTCGGCTCGCTTAAGGCCGAATTCTCTTTTGTTAATCCAAACACACCTAAAGGCATCCACTCATCAGTGGATTCATCTGCAAGAGGGGACGCAGGTTGCTGGACGTAGACTGGGTTTTGTACAACGACTGTGGAGGGTCCCCAATATGTTGCGCCATTGTCGGCATAAAAATCATAATAAATAGGCGCTGCATTCCACCCAAGCCATCCACCAACGGCAACTGGCGTAGTCCATCTCCACCAATTGTGATGGGAGTGGTAGTAGGCTGGAAAGTGATGGTGGTTTACCCAAAAATGATCATTAAACCAGTCATGATGATGAGGATTATGGGTATGCACATTGTTGCGCACGTTTTTGCCAAGATTTTGTCTATTCGTGTGAATGTGAGTTCCAGCTGGGCGATTGCTGCTTTGTGGATGCGTGTGAAGAAACTCTTTAAGATTGTTTTGCGTTGGCTTTCTATTGCTTTGGCTTTGAACTTGTCCAGGCCTTTCATTTTTCCTGGATGGTGCGCTTTGATTGTTGGAGCGGTTTTGGCCCGTACGGCTCATCGAAGGGCTTCTTTGAACTGGATGTGCTTGCCCACCCCTTCCTCCACCGCCGCCTCTAGCTTCTTTTCCACCACCACGCGCCGCACTACCGCCACGCGCTCCACCGCCGCTGCGAGAACCCCCATCGCGCGCGTCGAGAGCGGGGATTGCTAAAAAGGCTATTGCAGTGGTGACACCAAGTAAAATCAAACCTCTTTTCATGGCGCCTCCTTTCGAACAACCGTGACAGGTTCAATATCAGGAAGCAGCTCTCCACCAACTGATCTATCAGTGGATTGAATTGTGTAGTGGTCTTTATCGATCGGTGTGAAGATATAAACGGCAGATGCTTTTCTTCCGTCGGCAAGTGTTGAGGCAATTTCAAGAATCCAGCGACTCCCGTCTTTGCGCCAGTTTCCCTCGCCAAAACCACCATCCGAGTCAAAAATCCAGGAGCGGATTTTTTCATTAATGGGATCCCACCCAATGATTTGTTTGCCTTCCAGTTCAAATTTCCCTTCAGCCGTGATGGAGAAGTGCTGAGTGATAAACACTTTATACCGATCCCATTGGTAATTGGAGTCTATCGTTGTGTCTTGATCTTGGTCAACCCAAGAGCCAATCAGCCATTCGAGCTCTTTGAGGTGTGGAGAGGGTTTAGGGGGCTTGGCACTCAGAATTTCCCGAATTTCGGAAATCAGCCATTGCCCATCGATTTTCTCATAAATCACTTTGTAAGTCATTTGGGCGCGAACGACATCTTTTTCGCTGATAGTAGCAGTCGCAGATTCGATTGCTTCATCCGGATTTGGGAAGGTGATCGAATCAATCGCGATTGCCAGAGTCGATTTAGGCCTTTTTTTGAAAAACGCATCAAATTTGTCCCTGATTGCGTCTCTTCCTTCCACAGTTTGACCACTTTCCGGCAAGGTATAGAAGCCTTCTTCTGCCCATAAATTTGCAAGAGCTCTTGAATCATTTTTGTTAAAAGCGCCCTCGTATGCTAGCGTGCGCTCTTTAATGGCTTTCTCGTCGTTACTTTCGGGAGGGTTGCAGGCTGTAGAAATAACAAGAAACAGCACAAGTAATTTTCGCAACTGCATAAGGTGACCTCAGCTATAAGTTAACCAAATTTCTGTAGTACAACAAAAGGGGAGTTTACTTCCAGAAAAGAATCGCGACAGAACGCTCACACAATTCTTAGGCGATAGTCACTTCCTTACATAGATACACGTCTTGGATAAGGTGAAAGAGCTCAATCCCTTCTTTCATTGGCTTTTGAAACGTTTTGCGTCCGCTGATCAACCCCATGCCACCTGCGCGCTTGTTGATCACAGCCGTTTTAACGGCATCAGCTTTATCATTTTTCCCCGATTCGCCACCGGAGTTAATCAGGCCGATACGTCCATTGTACCCATTGAGAACTTGATAACGGCACAAATCGATCGGATGGTCTGAGCATAGTTTTGTGTACATCTCTTCTGTGTACTTGCCATATCCCTTTTTTTCTTTGTTGAGAGCGGCATAGCCACCATTGAGAGTGGGGAGCTTTTGCTTTACAATATCAGCCCCAATCGTTGCGCCAAGGTGATCTGCTTGCCCGGTTAAATCGGCGCTGTTGTGGTAATCCTTATCTCCAATTTTAAAAGCAGGATTGCGCAAATAGCACCATAGAATCGTCGCCATCCCCAGATCGTGTGCCAAAGCAAATGCCTTACTGACTTCTTGGATCTGACGATGGCTCTCAGGGGAACCAAAATAGATGGTGGCTCCAATAGCAACAGCGCCCATGTCATAGGCTTCATGAACACCTGCAAAAAGAATTTGGTCATAAGTGTTAGGGTAAGACAAGAGTTCATTGTGGTTGATTTTCATGATGAAGGGGATTTTATGCGCATATTTCCGCGCCACACATCCTAGCACTCCACGCGTCGAAGCAACCCCATTGCAACCGGCTTCTAGAGCCAATTTCACGATGTTTTCAGGATCGAAATAGATTGGATTGGGCGAGAAAGAAGCTCCTGCAGAATGTTCAATTCCTTGGTCAACAGGCAAAATCGAAAGATAGCCAGTCCCACTTAAGCGCCCATGGTTAAACAAGGCGCTTAAATTGCGCAACACGCGGATATTGCGGTCAGAGGGGAGCCAGATCTCTTCGATCCAGCGCGCATTTGGCACATGGAGCTGCTCTTT
The DNA here is from genome assembly GCA_013287915.1 of Chlamydiota bacterium. Taxonomy (GTDB): domain Bacteria; phylum Chlamydiota; class Chlamydiia; order Chlamydiales; family Parachlamydiaceae; genus JABDCX01. The sequence continues at coordinate 17,326 of JABDCX010000003.1, read as the reverse complement.
TGGAACTGCTGTACACTTATGGGACAAAAGAGGATCGGCATCATTGCCGAGCAAGTCTTGGATAGATGTAAACGTTGACATACCCCTCTCTCATTAAATCTTGAAAATCTCACGATAAACGAGGGAGCGAATTAATGCAAAACCTCTTTTCAAAGATCCATTCCCGCTTCTGGGCTAGTTTCTTCTGTCATCTTCATTTTCTTATTTGAATGGTTATTCTCGTGGAGACAAAAGGTCTCTCTAAAGGCCTGGAAACCTTCTATATTCCCTACTATGGTAATGGGAGAAGATGTATTCTTTGATGCCTCTATGATGCTCTGGAGGCGATTTGAATTTTTAAGTCTAAGAAAATGGAGTTTACATGCACTTACGCTTCGATGTGGCTTCATAGCGTTCGCGACCTGTTGCCAAGCACGTTCCTTAGTACTGGCTTTGGTGGGTTGTGTGAGCAGAAACACTAACTGTATCTCATCGGCTAATTTCCAGCGATTTGAAATTTCTGGAGCATTTGAACTCGGCTGCTTGGCTTCAGCTGGAGGGATCGAAGGACCCTTAACATCCGACCAAAGCTTCTGATACCGATGCGAATCAGATGGGGAATTGTTCAACCATAAAAATTGCTGCTGCAATTCAGGTTTCAACCATGTTCTGATAGATTCAAAAGGTTTGAATTGTATAGGCTCCGCCGTCTTCTTATTAATCGATCCCGGTTCACCCTCTACGACCCAGTTGATTCGGCCAAGACTTTGACTATTTGACACCATGTCATTACCTCACAAGTTTAATCTGGAAATCATTTCGATGACAGAGGATACCACTCTATATATTAGATTGCAAATCAACCCGTTAGTTCTTTAGAACAGGCGCGCTTTTATATTAGAGAAGATTCTTGAGACACTCTATTTGCAGCTCAATCTCTTCAAATTCGGGTTGCGAGAGTTTTTCTGTAGATTTTATGTCGACAGCTAGTTGATAAAGCTTGTCGATCAATTCTATCAGTTCGTCTTTCTTTAGGGGCTTTAGTTGCGATGCGTCGAGAATTTTTTCAGGTCGCACTTGAGAACCTAAAAGGCTTCTTTCTGACATATCTGCGCGCTTCCCTTCATAAAAGCGGAATAGATAGCTTCGAATCGTTTCTCCTGCCTCGTCTAGCCCATTTGAGTTTGCTTGTGGAGATCTCTCTGGCGGATCTAGAACAAAACTGCCAGATCCTTCGCTAGAAGGTTTGTTTGTAAATTTCAAACCAGCTACCGGTGCATCAAAGAAATTGAGGGCTTTCAAGCGACTTTTAATCAGTAGCAGCTCACTCAAGATTTGCACTTCGGCCGGCTGCTCTTTTTCGGAGATATCAAAACTATCAACAGCGATTTGAATTTGAGCTGCTGTATGGCCCGCTGCCGCTGCAGAACTAAACTGTTTAAACGCACCATCCAACTCAAAATAGGTTGTGTCGATATCTGCGTTTTCTATACCGACGCGCTTTGCCTTATTTTCTTGCATTTTTAAAAGGAGATTAGAACCGATCCAGATTTGACTGCGAGGGCGATTTGTATTTAATTCCTTAAGACCTTTTTCTGCTCGATTGAGGTGAACGAGAGCAATATCAGTAAATTCTCCGGCAACTCTTTCCTTTGCAAATACCTCAAATATCTTTGTGCCTAAATGATGCAAATCTGCCGTTGCTTTCTTAATCCGTTGAAAATCATGGCCGCGAGGCAATCTTTCTAAAGCAGATATCTCTTGGCGTAAACTTCTGACATGATCATCCCAAGTTTGAAGTCGCTCTTGACACTCGGGCAAGACATTCCCTTGATCATCTCTTTTCATCGAGTAGAGGATTAAACCTCTGAGATCGTTGCTTAGAATGACTAATCTCCGAATTTGAATCATATCTTGGTTTTGCTCAACAGGGAATAAGCGAATCATCTCAGCTTCCCATCTATTCAGATCATTAAACACATCCTCCCTAAAACAAAAGAAAGTACGATTCATTCTCAAATGATCAATAAGTTCACCAATTTCGTCTGCTTTCATCAGTTTGGTTTTCATGTCTTTATTTTCTCTGATCTGCGCCAACTTATCTTGTACCTGCCTCTTCGTAATTGCCACAATCGCTTTACCTAGTTTTCGACGTAAAGGCTCAGTTTCGGGCTCTACTTTTTCTGTCAGGGGGAAAAGCGCTAAGGCGCGATTAATGTTGCGTGTTTGTTCTGAAAGAGAACTATCTTTATTCATGATCTCATCCACTAAATGGCTTGCCAACTGAGCTGCATATTCGTTTCGAGCTTTTAAAGTAATGGAATGCAAACTAGAAACCATTCCGCTTCTAACCGACGCAAAACCTTCCAACATTTTGTCGAAATTTTCGATCATTTGTTGTACCTGAGCAGCCATTGTTTTTGTTAAAGGCTGATCGCACATGATTGGAGGTTCAGAGGTTGGCATACTTTGCAACAGTCGCATTGGCGCTTCATTAGGGCAGTTTTCTTTTGTTGCTTCCCAAGCAGCTCGCTGTTTACAGGCTTCAATAAAAAGCGCGAGTGTGTTCTGTGTTGAAGGATACAATTTGAGAATCGGCCTGGCGACCCCAACGATTTCTTCACACGAATCCAAAATAGAGGTCACTTTACCTCTGCCAGCCCTACCATTTTGAATCTCCCCACTCAACACCGCAATTTGCTTTTCAATCAACTCGAGTTCAGTCTGGCGCGCAGCATGTCCCTGAGACAATTCACCAACAAGGAGCTCTGCTACACGGATCCATGATTTCTGAGTTGGTTGTCGGTTAGGAGAACTTGTTTGTCGCTTTGATGCAAGAGCCAACTTTATTTTGTTCAAGTCGACATATGCTGCTTCTTCTACATTCCTGTTTACATTTACATCGTTCATATTAAAGCCAATATTTTTGAGTATTAAATAAAAATAAACTACATTATCCGAAAATTATATTTAATATCGAATTTAATGTAAATAGATAAATTCTTGTTATTTTTTATGACGTAATATAAAATTTTACAAAATACGTGAAAACAGGGGAGTCCTGCCTGGAGAGCTCTTGACAAAATACTTAAGGAGAGTCTATTTTTCTGTTACGGTTATTCCCTAGGATCTGCATGCAAAAAATCACCAGAGTAGGTGTCTACGCCTTTGTAGCAAAAGACCGGGACCTACTTCTGGTTCAGCAAAAAAAAGGCCCTTACGCTGGCAAGTTCGATTTTCCCGGGGGCGGAATTGAATTTGGAGAGTCGCTTGAACAAGCCTTACGGCGCGAACTAGCCGAGGAAATCTCCTTTGAATTCGATTCCTTTCATCTCATAGATAATCTAACAACGACAATCGCAGTCCCAGAAACAACATCAACCGAGCCCTATACATTCTTCCAGATCGGACTGATTTACGGAATTGAAGGTTTTCGACCCATGAAAGAACAACCAACAAGAGAGTTTGACCCTATATGGGTCGATCCCAAAACGCTTTCCGCGGAGCAATGCTCCAACTTTCTCTGGCAATTTCTGCAAAAGCATCCCTCGCAAACCTAACATAACGTAAATTATCAGACGTTGAATTTGCGTAAGAGCAGTTCAATTCAAAGCTCTACAGACGGCAGCAAAGCCAGAGAGGCCGTTCCATTCGTTGAAAATCGCAAGCAAATGTTGTTCATCCTGGCTCCCTATTGCCACAGGAAACCCATCTACTTCTTCTTGGCATCTAGTACATCCAGCTGGATATGGATAAATCTGTACCTTTTTAGATGCCTGCAAAGCAAGTTTAGCAACCGAAGCTTCTAAGACGGTGGGAATAGCGTAGCCAAATACTTCTAAATCTCTTTTTTGCTCTAGCAAACTCTTAGATCGACTGTCTGGCAAGATTTTTGTCGTGATTAAAATCCAATATGGGTTTGGAGGAAGCGTTTTATCTTCCACAGAAGTAGACAAGTTCCCCGCTTGAGCCATATGCCATATTTTTTGACTGGTCACTCCCCCAGGAACCAGACATAAAAGATGTGTTTGCCTAACCTTAAATTGCCCCCAATGAGGACATGGCTGATCCAAACGTTGCTGAAGATCCATCGGGACAGGTACATCAACAACATCGAAATGATAATAGTTTTTCCAGGCACTTGCATCAAATAGCGGAGATTCCTCAAAAGTCAAGTGGGCTTGGGGAAAAAATAGCTTTTGTACCAAACCACTTGAAAAATCTAAGACTCTACTAAACATTGTCATGCCATTTAATCCCCTTTTCAATAGTTGTCAATCATTCAGCAATATAGCTACTATGAGGAATTTGCAGATTGGATTGATGGGAAGCATTCCCAAAAAACAGTCGGTGGACACCCATGGGAAATTAAACGTGGAGGGAATACCACGCATATTGCCCGTGCTGAAAGTGTTATGAAGATTGATTTTACCTCACAGTATCATAAGGATAGCTTCATTACCTAGGATTTTGTATCATCGTGAGTATTGCTTAACTTTCTCATCGGAAATTCTGTGGGTAAGTGTTTTTTCAGTCTTCCTAAACAACCCACTCCTAATTCCTCATTATGCTCTCTGCTTGAATGAAACAAAGTGCGCATTTGAGAAAGCTTCGCTTGTGCAGCTATGAAACAAGAAGGCTGTTTCTCCGGATCGGGATCCGTTGAATCATTTTTGATGATTAAATAAAATTCTTCATTAATATACCCATCATAATCAAAAACACGCACGGTAAAGAGACCCAAATCTTTAGCCGTTGGAGTTCCACTAATTGCACCATACTCATAAGACAAACCGTCTGGCAAAAGCTGTTGTTGGGGCAATGGCTCATCCCCGCTATAGGCCCGAACTTCTTTTATTTTTTTATGCTCAAGTTGCATGTCACGGTTATAGTCTTGACCAACGATCGCTCTTTCTATCGGTTTTTGATATTTGTTTTTACAAAGGTAATTCCATATCAAGGCTCTTTGTTTCCAAAGCCCATAAGCAGAAACTCCCGCCGATGCAAAGCTAAAGCCATATTTAATAAACAATGCCCAGAACGATTCCCCGCCAACGGAGATAATAAAGCTAGTCTTGACGCTCCCTACATTATCTTTGGCCCACACATTGATGGTAACCTGCCGATTTGAATAGGTATTCGTATCAAAGTGTCCAGGTGTCCCAGAAAATGAAAATTTAGCCGCATCCCATTTCAACCAACCTGGTAGCGGTAATCCCCCTGATTGTTCCACGGAGACAATTAATTGGTCACCATTAAGGTCTTTAAATGTATTTTGCGGTACTTCCATAAAGAATGGAGTGCCAACGGTTGCAGGAACATCTGGCAATGGGTTAAGAACGATGGGTGGATATTTTGTTCCGTCCATCACCGTTAATGTGAACGTATCAATGGCAAATGCTCCGTAAACGTCTGCGGCTTTAATGGTAATCCGCATGGTTTGCGGCGTAGGGACCGTGCCGGATAATGTCAGGGTATTTGCATTAAAATCTAAACCGTAGGGCAAAGGATTGCCCCCTTCTAAGGTTGCTGTGTAGGTTAAATTAAGATGCTGAGGGTCTTCAAATGTTTTAGAGCTGATGGTTTTATTGAATGGAATGCCTGAGGTGATGGAAAGATCTGGAATTTGCTCGATCAAGACAGGCGGATTGCTATTAGTAGAACTCAAGACACTTAAACTGAATGTTGTCGAAACATTTCCACCAGTTGCTTGAGCCTGCAAAGTGATCGTATAGGTTCCAATGTCCACGCTATGCGGTACCCCACTAAAAGTTCTCGTTGCAGGATTGAAAGCAAGGAAAGCTGGCAATGTACCTGTTGAATAAGTCAACGGATCGTTATCTACATCGTAAAAAGTATTAGAATTAAATGTGTAACTGAAAGCAATCCCAGCGCCAACAGTCTGCGTTCCAATCGGGTTGATTACAACTGGAGGACTACTAGGGACTGTGATTGTAAATGTGTTGGAAACGACACCTCCATTTTCATCATTTGCTGTCACTTGAATGGGATAGACCCCTCTTCCAAATGGAGTTCCATAGAATTGGCGAAGAACGGGATCGAAATTCAACCAGCCGGGTAAACCTGAACTACTACCTACTAATCGTGCAGAATAGCTTAGCAAATCATTATCTGCGTCGGTGAATGAATTGCTGGTAAAAGCATATACAAAAGGCGTTCCAGTATAAGCCGTCTGATTCGCCAGGGGTTGTGCTACGACAGGATAGCGATCCGGCACACTTAAATCAAAGGTCGTGCTGCTGGTACCACCATAACCGTCATCCACCGCAACTTGAATGCGATAGGTGTTCTGGTCACCTGATTGCGGTGCGAATATAAAGGTGCGTGTTCCTGAATCAAAATTAATGCAGAGCGGAAGCGGCGCTCCCCCTACCAAAGTAGCTGTATAAGTGAATGTAGCTCCTGGATACTCAAATGTGCCAGCTGGAAGAGTAAACAGCATCGAACTCCCTACATATACTTGTTGATTAGGGATGGTAGTGATACTTATGCTTCCAATATGAATCGCAACAGGCTCCACAACAGTGTTTCCCAATCCATCTGCTGCTGTAGCATCGAGTAACAACAACCCACGGTCTGCTACAGTTGGAGTTCCAGACAGCTTTCTTTGCTGAGTATTAATGATCGTCAAACCAGCCAGATCGTCTGCAACAAAAACATTGTTCTGGCTCAGAAAACCATTAACAGCCGACCCAACAGTATTAAAAGTAGTTACTAGACTTGGGTTTAGAGGATCTTCTACATTGACCACTTTCAAACCCTGTTCATAACAAAAAACATAGAGGTAGTTACCTTCCAAAATCATAGAATTAGCTGTTGCATAATGAGTCGTAGCTTGCGGTCCCAGATATACAGTGCTAACCAATACCGGGTTAGAGATTTGAGTGTTGTTGTAAATCTGCAAGGAGGGACCCGCTGTTACAAAGAGAAAATTATCTCGAGCTAATGTTGCGGTTACCCAACCACCAAGGGCATTGATCGAAATTGTTCTTACTAATGCAGGGTTAGAGGGGTTGCTTATGTCCACAATACATAGATAATAATAATCTGACACATAAGCATAGTTGTTATAGATATTTATGTCTGTTATGGAACCGCCGAGTGTTGGCCAACTAATCGACGATACTTGAAACGGATTTATTGGATTTGTAATATCAATAATAGTCAAAGTATCGTTGGAAGCAGAACTGTCATACTGGCCAATAAAAATATAATTACCAGACTGTGTCATTGCATGACTAATCATCGCATTATAAAATGTCGCCTGTGATGAAATACTAGCTGGATTACTCACATCCAACACATGAATTGCAACACCTGTGCCAAAGTTTTCGAAGAATATGTCACCGTAATACGCATAATTCCCCTTCACGAAAACAAATCCACCCAATTCTCCGCCTATGCGCGGGTTGGTGTAAGACCCTACAACAATTGGACTACCTGGATTGCTAATATCCACCATTTGGAAGGAGGTATCACCGGCGATGTACGCATAATTACCAGATACAAAAACATCTCTGCTATGGCTAGTCAAATACATAGATTTTATCAATGAAAGGTCGCCCATATTCATCGAAAGCCAACTGGGAGCTGCAGAACCATTAGCCTGTGTAATGGAAAGGTCTAGATTGTCATTTGGAATGGAAAGTTGGTAATACGTTGGCAGATTAATCTGCTCTACGAACGGCACTCCGACCGTTGCGGTAAGATAGGGTAAAGGGGTGATAACGGTGATAGCCGCTCTTCTTTTCATCATAGAATCCAATCGGACTGCATTGACGTGACGCGCTTCTGGCACCGATGCAGCTTTGGTTTGGCTTACCAAATGAAATAGTGAGCCAATCAAAGCCATCTTCCGGCTTTGCTGTGTGATCATGGTAGCCAAATAGATCTTTGCTGCATGAGCAACCAGTTGATGAGACTGATCAAGGATTGTGGAGGCAAAGCTCCTATCGGGAAGCCTCAAGACCCGACCTTCCTCATAATTCTCTTGCGTCGTTAGTTTCCACTCGGCTCCCTCTTTTGTGAAAGTGGCTTTTTGCACATGGATTTTGTCAAAGTCGTGTCTCTTTTGAGTGTAAATGAGATTTGTTGGTGTTTGCTCGGTGATAAACTCCTCACAAAAACCCTTCTCTGGACAAACCATGAGGCTATGTGCCTCGTTTTCCCCCGCAAATACATGCTGCTCTGCATAGCTTTTTCCTTCGTATTTGAACGTTTGAGAGTAGCCATCTGGTTGGAAAGTGACATTATCTAGCTGTGACAGTAGCTTGCCATCCCCGGCATCTGCTTCTGCCTCGGCAATGCTGATCACTCGGTCTCGAAGGCCGGGATGTTTTGCCATTTCTGTTAACTCGTGATTATCCAGAAAGCCATCGGCTGTCATGCGGCGTGCCTTTTCATCTTCCATTTCGGCTCTTTGATGGGGAAGCATTACGTGATCATCCACCCAAGGTGCCAGAGCATACCCAGAAAAGTAGAGATACCCTACAAATAGGTTGTTGAGCAGTTCCCAAGGCCTTGATTGGATCTCTTCTACTTCAGTCTTTCTTCTTTGATAAAAGCGCTTCAGCACAATTTCTGCCTTTAAAGAAGCCTGAGCACCATCAAAGGTCAATAGATCCTCTCCTGGCAGTTTCAAGAGCACCTCGCCTCCCCTCTTTCTTAAAAGTCCATCGGCTACAAACTTTTCCTTAAGCGCTGTAAACGTCTCTCCCTTCCAGCGCCTCGCGGTCTCGCCATAACTCACAGAATCTGCCAATTTGACAACCTGCTGTACATAGGTAGAAACTTTCACTTCCCAAGCGGCCCCGCTTGTTTTTTTCTTTCCTTCATAGATGACGATAGGCTCTAGAGTCTCCCCCACTGCCTTGAAAATATAGTATCCCTTTTGATCTTGAGAAATCTCGATTAAGACATCGCCTCCAGGCGTCCCAAAAAGAGCACTTCCCTTCTGTTTTGTTTGAAGCACCACGTCCCCAACAGATCTAGGGCGAAGATCTGGCAGCAACCTTCCCAGGCTAGTTGTCGCCCCATCTAGGACATGAAAGGTAAGTTCGGTTAATCTGTCTGCAGCATGGCATGCTTGTTTTGCAAAAAAATTAAGACCGGCTGTGTTGGAAAATTTTTCTAGATTGATCGACATAAGCGCCTCCGACAAATTAGAAGATCAAGATTAAAGATTTTGTTAATTTTGCAACAACAGAAATTTTACAGCCTAATCGAGTCGTAAAATCCAGCTAGATTCAGCAGCTTTACGCATTGCTTTGATCCGGCAATAGGCTTTCCAACATGACGGAAGAATCTCCTTTCTTGGATTTGGATCCAAAGCAGTTTTTCTCTCTGCTTTCATCATCCTCAGCCTCATTTGTATGGAATTTGCTTGAAAAAGCAGCAAGCTTGGTTTGGAGGTGGCTCTTCTCTTCTACAGGGTCGGGATCATTTGCATTCCTTTTGATGATCAGATCGAATTCTTCGTTGATATAACCATCCTGATCATAAATGCGAATTGTGTAGCGACCTACACTTTTGGTGGTTGGTACACCTTTCAGTTGGTCATCTTCATAACACAATCCATTAGGCAGTTTGGCCATAGGTTCGCCGTTGTGGTAGGCCTTAACTTCTTTTACTTTTTTGAGTTCCAACGAAATATCTCGTTCAAACATTGTTCCAACAGCGGCTCTTTCAGTCCCTTTACGATACTTATTCTTCATGAAGTAATTCCAAACGAGGGCTCTGCTTCTAAAAAATCCGATGCCTGAAATGGCAATAGAGCCAAAGGTGATGCCGTACTTGATAAAGATTTCCCAGAAGGATTGTCCTTGAACAATGATTTTGAAGGTGGTCTTGACGCTTCCATTTCCATCTGAGGCCCACACCTCAACATCAATTACTTTATCTTGATAGGTGCCAGTATCCCAGGGCCCAGGCTTGCCGGAGAGAGAATTAGTTGCGGGATCCCACTTTAACCACTTAGGAAGCGGCTGTCCGCCTGATTGATTGATCGAAATAGTCAGCTTATCATTGTTGGGATCGGCAAACGTACTATCGGGTATGCGAAAGAAAAAATGCTGATCAACCGACGCTACGACATCAGGCAATGGATTTAGCACAATCGGCGGATAGTTAGCGTTATCAATGATATTGAGAGTGAACGTATCGACAGCAAAAGCGCCATAAGGGTCCACTGCACGAATTGTAATCCTGAACGATTGAGGAGTTTGAAGCAAACCAGAGAGCGTGCGTGTATCGGAATCAAAGTAGATTCCTTCTGGCAAGGGTGCTCCACCCTCTAAGGTTGCTTGATACGTTAACGTGGCTCCTTCAGGATCTTCAAAGCTGCCCGAATCAAAACTAAAGCTAAAAGGCAAGCCTGCTTTCTCTGAAGCATCAGGAATGCTCTTTACCAACACAGGAGGATTATTATTCGAGGAGCTTAAAACCGTTAAACTAAAGGTCGTTGATACTTTTTCTCCGGAGGGGTCTTGTGCCTGCAGAATAATGTAATAAGTTCCGGAATCCAAGACCTGGGGTGTTCCGGTAAATGTTCTCGTTGCGGGATTAAAGATAAGGAATCCAGGTAATTGATCTGTAGAATATGTCAGCGGATCATTGTCGACATCATAAAATGTGTTTGTGTTGAATGTATAGCTAAATGGGATCCCTACACTTGCCAGCTGTGTCCCAGGTGAATTGAGCAGTATCGGAGCACTGTTGGGGACTGTGATAGTAAATGTATTGGATGCAATACCGCCAAAGCCATCATTTGCAGTCACTTCAATGGGATAGACATTTTTTCCAAATGGCGTTCCATAGAATTTTCGAAGAACAGGATCAAAACTCAACCAGCCGGGCAATCCATTGGTACCTACTAACCGCGCAGAATAACTCAATATGTCCTTATCTAAGTCCGAAAATGAATTGCCGGCAAACATATACTCAAAAGCTTCTCCGGTGTAAGCGGTCTGGTTCGCCAGGGGTTGCTCAACGACCGGTGGGCGGTCTGGCACACTGAGATCAAATACAGTCTTAGTATTCATGTAGCCATCATTTGCTGTAACTTCGATCCGATACGTATTTTGATCTCCTGATGTTGGAGCAAAAATGAAGGTGCGGCTGCTCGAATCAAAGCTGATAAACGGAGGAAGGGATAATCCACCCACCAACTTCGCTGTGTAGGTAAACGTAGCACCCGGAAACTCAAAAGTGCTGGGCGCAAAAGTAAATAGCGTAGAATTTCCTACATACACTTGCTGATTCGGAATGGGCGACACACTAATTTCACCAACATGAATAGCAATTCGGTCTACAACTAAATTCCCCAAATCATCTGAAGCGGTAACGTCAATTTCCAACAAGCCACGATCAGATGCACCAGGCCTGCCAGATAAGACTCTTATGCTTGCATCAAAAATCCCAAGCGTAGAAGCAGAATTATCCATAAAATATCCCTTGTTACCACTGAGAAAAACGTTTCGTGTTGCCCCGTGTTTAAAAGTTGACACAAACTGTGGGTTAGAAGCTTCTTTGACATCTACGATTTGAATTCCATCGGCTAGACAAGAAGCATAGATATAGTCGCCTACCAAAACCATATCAATAAGTTGGCTACTCAAAGACACTGTTCCAACCACAACAGGGTTTGTTATTTGTGTAATATCGTAAATAAACAAACGATAGCTTTTTCCAACATACAAATAATTTTCTTTATTTACTGCTGAGTTGCCAAACCCTGGAAATGAAGATACTAAAACAGGATTTTCTGGAATACTAACATTAATTATTTTTATTGTGCCATTACCTTGATCTCCAAATACAACATAATCACCAATAGATTTAGTAAAAAGATTGCTAGGTTGGGCAAATTCACCAATTTGTACAGGATTAGTTTGATTGTTAGCGTCAAATATTTTAATTCCACCAATAGAATCGGAATTTAAATAAATATAATTACCAGACCCATCCATAGAATTACCTTTAGCAATTACATTATTAACTAATATTGGGTTATATGGATCAGATATATTAATTACCGCAATACTCTGTTGGTAAACTACACAATAAGCATAACCACCATATATATATACATCATTATATAAAGAAATAGCACCAAGGCTCCCAACAACTACAGGATTTTTGGGGTTGCTGACATCAACAACTTTAAGCCCACTTGAGCCAAAAGTATAAGCATAATCACCTATAACATGGACTCTACCATAGCTACCCGTCACAAAATCAAAGACGTTGATCAAGGAAATATCGCCCATATTCATTTTGAGCCAACTAGGAACGGCGGTACCATCGCTTTGTTTAATAGTAAGCTCAAGATTGCTATTTGGATTGGAAAGTTCGAAATATTGTTTCATATCGATCTGCTGTGTAAGCAGGATTCCCGGTGTTGCAACAAGATTGGGCAAAGGAGAAATAATTGTAATAGGCGCAGTTTGTCTTGCCAAGGCGCTTTTGGCTGCTGCATTGGCTTTTTGTAGTCCTATTCCATTTGTGGCTTTGGAAAATGAGATCTCACGAGTGCCCACAGCCGACAAAGCAGTCGCACTTGGAACGAAAGAGAACAAACTTGTAATCATTGCCACTTTTGGGTTGTTGCTTGCAAGCCTTGTGGCCGCATAGACCATTGCAGCACTTAGTGCGTTTTGCTGAAAGTTTGCACGTGAAGTCTGCTCTAAGTGATTTTGAACATCTCGATTAAGTGAGGATTTTTTTGCCATTTCAGCAAGATTGGCACAATCCAAAAATCCATCTGGTTCTGTCTGAGCAGAATTTTTCTTTCTCAAATGGTCCGCTTGGTGAGGAAGAAGCACATGTGTCTTCACCCAAGGTGTCAACAAATCCCCCGACAAAGACAAATAACCTATTGCAAGCCGTTTTAGTAGATCCCAAGGCTCTGATTCAGTCTCCTCCACAGGTGTTTTTCTCCTGTGATAAAAATGCTTTAGGTAAATGTCTGATTTTAACTCTGCATCAGGGCCATCGAATGTGACGATATCTTCAGGGGGCAACTTCAGTGTGAATTGCTCCCCTTGCTTCCTCAGCTGGCCACTCAAAGCAAGGTGGTTTTTTAAATCTGCAAATGCCTCATTCTTCCAACGTCGATGCGTGACACCAAAATCAACCATGGACGTTTTGGGAAAATGCCGGCTGAGATATTTGGTAACTTTAGCTTCCCAAAAAGCGTGGCCATTATTTTCTTTGCCTTCTCGGATGACAACGGGATTTTGCGACATTTCGTCATCTGCTTTAAAAATTCGAAGACCATTTTCATCCTTCATAATCTCAATTAAGATCTCTCCATGGCCAATGCTAAGAACAGCACTCCCCTGCTCTTGCGTTTGATGAAGAAGATCGGTAACCGATGCCGGCTTCATCTGCGGCAAGATATTTGATACAGTTTGTGTACAGTATCGAATTCCGGATAATATTGCTGTTCTTAAAGAAACGGTCATAAAACCCCATCTCCTTTCAACTCTTTATTTTGATGTGACAATAGACTCTGCATCATAATGGAAGAATCCCCCCTCTTGGACCCAAAGCAGTTTCCCTTTCCGTTTTCTTCATCGTCATCTTGCGGAAGGCAGGTATTTGAGAAAGAGGCAAACTTGGTCTGCATATAACCTGTCTTTTCTATGGGATCGGCATCATTTGCATTGTTTTTAATGAACAGATCGAATTCTTCATTGATATAACCATCCTGGTCATAAATGCGAATTGTGTAGCGACCTACACTTTTAGTGGTTGGTACGCCTTTTAATTGATCGTTTTTATAGACTAAATCATCAGGCATTTTATCCAACAATATATCCTTGTGGTAAACCCTTACTCTTGCTCTCTTGAAATCCAAAGATATTTTCCGTTCAAACTGCTCTCCGACAACTGCTCTTTCAGGTTCCTTCTGGCGATATTTATCCTGTCTAAAATGATTCCAGATGAGCGCTCGACTTTTCCAAAGTCCAAGACCGGTACCTGCAATGGATACAAAGCTAAATCCGTATTTAATAAACGTTGCCCAGAACGATTCTCCGTTAACAGTGATTTTAAAGCTTGTTTTGACACTTCCTGTGCCATCTGCAGCCCAGACTTCAATCGTGTGTTCCTTATTTGCGTAAGTGTTGGTATCAAAAGGCCCTGGAGTCCCGGAAAAGGATAGCTTCACCGGATCCCATTTGAGCCATTTGGGAAGCGGCAAGCCTCCTGCCTGGATCACAGCAATTGTCAATGAATCTCCGCTAAGATCTTTAAAGGTAGTTTCTGGTACTTGCATGCGAAACATGACGCCGACAGTGGCGATTTCATCCGGTAAGGGATTCAGCACAATGGGTGGATATTTCGTTCCATCAATTGCTGTTATGGCAAATGTATCGACAGCAAACCCTCCATAAGGATCCGTTGCTTTAATCGTTATCCGCAAGGTTTGCGGTATTGTCACAACTCCAGACATGGAGAAAGCTTCTGGATCAAAATGCAAGGTATCTGGCAAAGGACTGCCCCCTTCCAAAGTCGCTGTGTAAGTCAAAGGTTGATTCTGGGGATCCTCAAATGTCCCCTTATTAAAGGTAGTATTAAATGGAATGCCCGATGTGATCGTCATGTCGGGAATTTGCAGAACAAGGACTGGCGGCAAATCGCTAGTTGAGCTCAAAACCGTTAGAGTAAAGGTCGCAGATGCTTTGGCCCCGAGGGGGTCTTGTGCAGATAAGGTAATTGAGGTGGTTCCCGTATCTTGAATTTGCGGAGTTCCTGTAAAGGTTCTCGTTGCAGGATTAAAGCTAAGAAAAGCTGGAAGTGAACTTGTTGAGTAAGTTAAAGCATCGCCATCAACATCGTAAAATGTGCTTGAGTAGAAGGTGTAACTAAAGGGAATGCCAACGCTTGCCAGTTGAGTTCCGATAGGATTGAGCAAGATAGGAGCACTATTTGGAATAGTGATTGTAAAGGTCCCTGATACAACTCCACCAAATCCGTCATTTGCATTCATTTGAATTTGATACGTGTTCCTCCCAAATGGAGTTCCGTAAAACCTGCGCAATGCCGGATCAAATCCAAGCCACCCTGGCAAAACACTGCTGCCTACCAAGTTTGCAGAAAATGCAAGCTGATCATTGTCTGCATCGGCAAATGAGCTGCTTGCGACAATATATTCAAAAAATTCACCTGTGTAGGCTGTCTGGTTGCCAAGTGGCTGTGCCAATACGGGAGGGCGGTCGGGAACACTTAAATCAAATGTTGTTGAAATTGTACCGCCGTAGCCATCATCGCCAGTCGCTTGAATGCGATAGCTATTTTGATCCCCTAAATGCGGTGTAAATAAAAACGTGCGTGTCTCTGGATCAAAATTGATAAATGGAGGAAGAGGCAAGCCCCCCACTAATGTTGCAGTATACGTAAAAGCTGCATTAGGAAATTCAAATGTTCCAGCTGGAAGGGAAAGCATTGTTGAATTCCCCACATACACCTGCTGGTTTGATATCGGGATAGCAACTTTGATATCACCTACATGGATCGCTATCGGATCCATTAGCGTATTGCCTAAATCATCTTTTGCAGTCACATTTAGGAGCAATAAACCACGATCTGAAGCACTGGGAGTTCCAGACAAAACTCTTGACTCTGCGTTATAGATTGCAAGTCCTGCCCCTCCGTCTGCGACATAAACATAATTATCACTAAGAAAAGTGTTATATGCGCCACCAAGAGTAGGAATTGTTGCGACAATTTTAGCCGTTTGTACATTTGTAATATCAATAATGATCAGATTGGGGTTACCTGCACCGCTACCTCTGATAGCTGTTGAAACGTAAATATAATTTCCGTCTAAAGTAAGTGATCCTGGAGGAGCTAGCAAAAAAATTGTATTGACCAAGATTGGATTTGAATATGTAGAGATATCGTAAATCTTCACCCCAGAAGAGCTAGATGTACCCACAAATAGGTAACTTCCTTTCACCACTGTCGTAATAAAAGGTCCATTGAATGGAAGCTTAGTCATTAATGCGGGGCTCGAAGGATCAGTAATATTTATGAAATAGGCAGCACTGCTTGTCGATGTAACAGCATACTTGCCAGAAACAGAAACAGCCGGATATGGGCCTTCATTAATTCCTGTAATTAGTATGCTTACCCGAGTGGGATTCATTGGATTGCTAATATTCACTACTGTTAGATTAGAATGACGAACACCAAAACTAGGATTATCGCTAGAGTAAATGTACAAATGATTATCAACCTCACAAAATTGAGAATATCCACTATTAATCACACTCATAGACATAGAAGTTGCCAAAACAGGGCTTGAGGGAATAGAGACATCAACCACTGTCAATTTATTGTTTGAAACAAGATAGGCATAATTTCCTTTTACAACTACACTTCGAGCGCCAGTGGCCACAAATAATCCCACAGCTATCGGATTACTTGGATTGCTAATATCAACAATATTTAATTCTTCCTGGTTGTAAGTGAGAACATATGCATAGTTACCCGATACAAAAATATTAGTAGCTGTAAATGCTCCTAAATAAAGGGAACTCTCAAGCGTAATGGCACCCATTCCGATCGAAACCCAGCTAGGAGCCGGTTGACCACTTGTCTGTCGAATCGAAAGTTCCAGGTTTTGATTAGAGTTTGAAAGTTGACAATAGCTTCTCAAATTGATGTTATGGCTTAGCTGAGCACCAGGTTGAACCGAGAAATTGGGTAAGGGGCTAAGAAGTGTGATTGGTGCCGTTCTCCTCGTTAAAGCCCCAATAGTACCTGACTTAATTTCCTTTACTTGACGCGCCTCGGTCAAAGGATTAGGAATGGCAAGAGCATTTGTTCGACTTACCAAGTGAAACAGTGAAGCAATCAATGCCATTTTTGGCGTTTGCCCTGTCGTTAAAGTAGCTACGTATGCAGCTGCGGCATTTGCGACGATTTGCCGAGACTGATCCAGGATTGTGGAAGCAAAGCTCCTATCAGATAGCCTTAAGACACGCCCTTCCTCATATTTTTCTTCTTTGGTTAGGAGCCACTCTTCGCCCGCCTTCTTGAATGTAGCTTTTTGAACTTCGATCTTATCGGTCCCATGTCTCTTTTGAGTGTAAATGAGATTTGTTGGTGTTTGCTCGGTGATAAACTCCTCGCAAAAACCATTCTTAGGACAAACCGTGCGGCCATGAACCTCTTTATCAGTTGAAAACAGATAGCGATCTTCGTAGGTTTTTCCGTCGTATTCGTAAGTTTGTGAGTAGCCGTTTGATTGAAATGAAACGTTTTCAAGTTGCGAAAGAAGTTTAGCATCGCCCCTATCGAATTCAGCTTCGGCAATGCC
>JABDCX010000002.1 GCA_013287915.1 Chlamydiota bacterium | reverse complement strand
ATGGGCAAAGATTTCGACGACATGTCCAGTCCCCGCTGGTGCTCCAATACTAATCGCCTCTTTGAAGTACCCAAAATCAAAAACGCACCGTCCCGTCCCATATTGCTGTCGATAGGAACGCTGTAAAAAACACCCTATCAAAAGCAATACTTGGATCGTTTGAGCCAGGCCTGTGGCTAAACCAGCCCCAGCGACCCCCATGGGCTGGATAAACCCCGCTCCAAAGACGAACAGATAAGCTCCGATGACATTGAAAACGTTTGCGATCAACGTGCAGAGAGTGACGACTTTTACGTTGCCGATCCCGATGAAGAATCCTCCGAAGGCCACAGACGCACACATGAGAGGGGCAAAAGCCATCAGAATCTGGAAATAAACCTTTTCTTTATACCCATCTGCTGAACCAAAGAAAATGTAGTCGGAACAAAAATAAGCAAGAGGCCACATGGGCACTGCTAAAAGAAGAGCAAACCACACCGTTTGCCAGACCGGGCGGCCAATTTCGCCAAAGCGCCCTTCGCCGTGCAAGCGGCCGACCAGTACCTCAGAAATGGCACACACGGCCATAGGAATAACGAGAAAGAGATAATAAGACATGCTCGCATTGGCTCCAGCGGCCAAGGACTCGGGGGAATGCCACGAAAGCACCAAACGATCGACGAATAGCATGATGCTATTGGAGATCAAGCTCAGCATTAAAGGCCAAGAAATCGACCAGATCTCCCGAATAGACCCGATAGGATAACGCGTCAATTGATAGTTATTGGACATAATCCTCCTACTTAGCGCGAAATTACGAGTCGCGTCAAGTCTTTTTCCGCTTGATTGATAATCGCATAACGAGCTATAATTCTCTACTCGGAACGGAATGTAAGCTAGGTGCTTGATCAATCCATCCGAAGTGAGGGGAATGCCTCAAATATCAAAACACTAAAAGATCAGGATCAAATAGCGATGACAATTGTAAAAGTACGTGCAGGTGACTCGATTGATAAGGCTCTAAGAACACTGAAAAAACGCTTAGATAAAGAAGGGGTCATGAAAACAGTGAAAGCGCACCGTTTCTATTCTAAGCCATCCGTCAGCAAAAGAGCTAAATCAAAAGCTGCTGTCAAGTATAGAAAAACGCGTTAATTCAGACCTTTTTCTCAACATTATTTAGATACAGAATCAAATGACTCTTATGGACTATTACGAAACACTCGGACTCACACGTACTGCAACTCCTGAGGAGATCAAAAAGGCATACCGTCAAAATGCCCTCAAATTCCATCCTGACAAGAACCCTGGCGATCCGGAGGCTGAAAAAAAATTCAAAGAAATTTCCGAAGCCTATGAAGCGTTAAGCGACGAGAAGAAGCGTCAGATCTACGACCGACACGGCAAAGCAGGCCTAGACGGCAGTGGAATGGGTCATGCCGGCGGCTTCTCTTCGATGGACGAAGCCCTTCACACTTTCATGAGTGCGTTTGGAGGTGCTGGCTCCGATAATATCTTTGAATCTTTCTTTGGCGGAGGCGGCGGCAGAGGTCATGGAGGTCCACACCACCGCCAAGGAGCCAGTAAGCGGGTTAATATCACGGTCAAGTTTGAAGAGGCTGCCCACGGCATTGATAAAGAACTTGCTATCACTAATCATGTCGCTTGTGCCAAATGCAAAGGAACCGGATCAACCTCTCCACAGGGAGTTAAGCGGTGCAGCCGTTGTAAAGGGGCTGGCCAAATTCTCGAGCAACGCGGCTTTTTTAGCATGTCGATGCCCTGTCCTCAGTGCCACGGCGAAGGGCAAACGATCACAGATCCTTGCACAGATTGCCGAGGCGAAGGGCTCGTCAAAGAAAAGCAACACGTAAAAATCCATATTCCCGCTGGCGTCGATAGCGGCATGCGCTTAAAAATGAGTGGACACGGAGATGCAGGCCATGGCGGAGGGCCAGCTGGAGACCTGATTGTCTTTATCCAAGTGGAGCCACACGAATTGTTCGAACGGGAAGGGGATGATATCTCCTTGGATCTTCCCATTAGCTTTAGCGAAGCTGCCTTGGGCTGCAAAAAAGAAGTCCCTTCTCTCTTCAATCACACATGTCGCCTCACGATTCCCGAGAGCACACAAAATGGGAAAATCTTCCGCGTCAAAGGGGAAGGATTTCCAAATGTGCATGGACACGGGAAAGGCGATCTCCTCGTCAAAATTTTCGTCGAGACCCCCACAAACCTTTCAGAAAAGCAGCGACAACTTTTAAAAGAGTTCGGCTCGCTTGAAGGACCAGCTAATCTCCCCAAGAGAAAAGGCTTCCTGGATAAGATCAAAGGCATCTTCCAATAACGAACGATATTTTTTCACCACTGAGACCAGTGAGATCAGTGAGAGACCCCGAGAGCCTTGAGAAAGTCTCTAAGACAGACAACCCTGTCTTATTCTTCGCGTCTTCGCGTCTTTGCGTTTAAACCCTTTGAATGATTCAACGCAAAGGCGCAAAGAAAACAAATGATACTTTCCAAAATTACACTGCTTGCTTTAATGATTAACTTTTTCTTATGTTTTCACAGTCTCTCACTGGTCTCACTGATCTCAGTGGTGAAATGTGCGGTAGAATGTGAGGTGAAGTGGATCGCTTTGCTGATCATGTGCTGTGGAGCCACGCACATCTCCACAGAGATCCCTTGAGCAGATAAAATGCCTTGCACCACATTGAGAGCGACCTCTGGGGTGTTGCACTCCGAAGAAAGATGCGCTAAATGGACGTGTTTGAGATCGGCGTGGTACACGCTTGTCAGCAACTCCCCGCACGCCTCGTTGGAGAGGTGTCCTGTACGACTGAGCACCCTCTGCTTATAGACCATCGGACGCGCAGAAGCGTGTACCATCGAAGGTTGATGGTTTGCTTCTACATAGAGATAATCGCACGCGCGCAACTGATGGGCAACAAGGGTTGTGACAAACCCTAAGTCAGTACAAAAACCAAGTTTGAGCCCGCCTGTTTTAATCGTAAATGCCACGGGATCTAATGTGTCGTGTTGAATAGTGAAAGGATGAATTTCCAAATCGCCAAACTCGAACGGTTCGCCAGTCGCAAAGATTTTAAACTTCGGGCACTCCTGAAGGGCTGCCACTATCCCCTTGGCTGTCTCGGCGTTTGCCAAAACCGGAATTCCATACCTAGAAGCAAGCGTTTTTACACCTTGAATGTGGTCGGTATGTTCGTGGCTGATTAAAATGGCATCAATGTCAGAAATATCAACATTGATTTCTGAAAGCTTCTGTACAATTGCTTTGCCGCTAAGACCGGCATCGATGAGAATTTTCGTCTGCTCTGTACCGAAATAGATCGAGTTGCCTTTCGAACCGGAAGCCAGCGGGCAAAAGCCTTTCATGACTGAATTCCTCTCGAAGACTGGGAATAGATATCACAGATGTAAAAAAAGAGTCGTGGCCTGCATAGAGATCTGATCCTCTACACAGCCACAAACTATTTGACTGACTTTAAATCTTGATAAAGCCTTGTCCTGGTTTTCCGCCACCACCATGAGCCATTGGTGCGGGAGCAGCGCCTTCTTTCTTCGTTGACTCGGCTCTTCCTTCAGCGATCTCGGCGCAAATTTTTCTCCATTTTTCTACTGTTTCCACATACAAAGGTGCAAATGCGCGCAATGCTGAGGAGACAGCGTGCTCCATATCGAGCGTGCAGTGGATCAGGATCAACTCTTCATTGACCGCAACCCCTACCCCGCCGCCAGCCATTTGGCCGCCGAGCATAGAGCCTTCGAGAAGCTTTTCATAAAGACGCAAGCGCACTTTGTCATCTTTGGGAAGCCCATCGAGGAGTGGCGAATACATGTAGAGCCGCTTCGAATTTGGTTCATAAGTGAGGTGCAGTGAAAACGCATCGTCAATCCCTAAGATACACGTGTTGTTTTCATCAAACTCCAAACCTTCAAGTCCAAGTTCTTTTCCAAACTCTTTCAGGTTGTGTTTAGCATTTTCAAAAGACATAAATACCTCCAAAAAAATTGATGATGACCTAGAGAGACCCCTCTCAGACACGACTTACTTGTTGCGTTGTCGGGACCTACTTCAGGATCATCGAAATCAATAACTAAATCCAAATTGCCTCAATGCACTTTAAAAGTAAACGACTTTTGTGCACATCCACAAAATTTCCAAACACCCCTTTGAGCGATGAACTCTACATTCTACTTGCCCTACTTATGATTATATCGCGATCTATATAATTACTCAAAATTTTTATTACAGTTTATATATAAATAAAATTTTAATTTATTTTTATGTGGTTTTCATATAAGAATCACCTGGATATACAGTCTTAACACGCTTATATTAAGACTGTTAAATATAAATGAAGAATCGCTGATCTTTTTTTTGCGAAAATTCGTAGAGACGTGCTAGCGTGAGTTGAAAACCTGAAAAGAGGCAAGATGGCTCTTCAACAACGCTCCCCGACTTCCAATGGCGTTTCCCACCCATTTGGAGTTTCTCTACAAAACGAGGGAATTAACTTCGCCTTGGTCTCCTCTGAGGCCCTGGCCCTGTCCCTGAGGCTCTACGACCGCATCACCCGCGAACCTCTCGAAGAGATCCCTTTTTCCCCTCATAACAATCGCACGGGTGATGTTTGGCACATCTGCGTCCACGGGATCGATCCTGCTCAGGTGGTCTACACTTACCACGTGATAAAAGCAGATGGGCCTGTGCCAGAACAGCTCATCGACCCCTACAGCAAAGGAGTTTCCTCATGCCACCGGTGGGGAGGCGATAAAGTCCCAGGCTCTCATATCCCTCCTGTTTATCATCCTTATAGCGAAATCATCCTCGATCCCCCGTTTGATTGGGAAGACGATGCACCCCCCAATCTGGCTCCAAACCATCTAATCATCTATGAGATGCACGTGCGCGGTTTTACCGAAGATCCTTCAAGCAAAGTTAAGAATCGCGGCACATTCCTTGGGATCATCGAAAAAATCCCCCACCTTTTAGAACTTGGCGTCAATGCTGTCGAACTGCTCCCCATCCACGAATTCGATGAAGAAGAGTATTTCGTCACACATCCCGAATCGAAGCTTCCCCTCTACAACTACTGGGGTTACAACACGCTCAATTTCTTTTCCCCGATGGAGAGATACGCCTCGTCGCCAGACAAAGATGCGCCTATCAATGAATTTAAACTGCTCGTCAAAACCCTTCACAAGCATGGAATCGAAGTCATTCTAGACGTGGTCTACAACCATACGGGAGAGGGTAACGAGGACGGGGAAGTAGTTTCTTTCAAAGGGATTGATAAGAGCATCTACTACATGCTCGACAGCGAAGGCGATTATCTCAACTACTCTGGCTGTGGCAATACTTTCAACGCCAATCACCCCATTGTAGAAGAATTGATCGTCAACTCGCTTCGCTATTGGGTCTCAGAGATGCACGTCGACGGATTTCGCTTTGATTTGGCCTCAGCCCTCACACGGGGGCCCGATGGAACTCCCCTCGCAGAGGCTCCCCTCATTAAAGCGATCACCGAAGACCCCATCCTTTCTCACGTCAAACTGATTGCAGAGCCGTGGGATGCTTCTGGACTGTACCAGGTGGGGAATTTTGCCCCGCAAACAAACCGTTGGATGGAATGGAATGGAAAGTACCGCGATGCCATCAGGCGTTTCATTCGAGGCAGCCCCTGGAGCCACGGAGAATTTGCCATGCGCATTTGCGGCTCAGAAGACCTCTACGCCAAGCGAAAGCCCTATACAAGCGTCAATTTCATTACTTCGCACGATGGATTTACACTGGCTGACCTCGTCAGCTATCAAACCAAGCACAACTTCGACAACGGGGAAAATAATCGCGATGGCTCAAGTGACAACGAAAGTTGGAACTGCGGCGAAGAAGGGCCCACCACCAATAAAAAAATCATTGCCCTCCGCCAGCTGCAGATGCGCAACTTTCACCTAGCCCTGATGATCTCTCAAGGGATTCCAATGTTGACTTGCATGGACGAATACGCCCACACCAAGCAGGGAAACAATAACACCTGGTGCCAAGACAATCCGCTCAACTGGTTTTTGTGGAATCAAATCGAACAAAACAAAGAGTTTTACCGCTTCTACTGCCTTCTCATTGCCTTCAGAAAGAGGCATAAAATCTTGAAGCGCACAACCTTTCTCACAAACAAAGATGTCGACTGGCATGGCACAGAACCATTCAAACCAGAATGGAACCGCGATAGCCACCTCGTCGCCTTTACACTAAAAGACCACGCCCACAACCAGGACCTGTATATCGCCTTCAACGCACAAGACCACACAACAACCCTGCACCTTCCCCCGCCCCCCTATTTCAAACACTGGCGTTGGGTGGTGAACACAGCGAATCCTTCTCCCGAAGACATTTACGAAAACGACCGAGGCCCTATTCTCCAAGACCTGACTTACAAAATGGGTCCCTATTCAGCTATTTTGCTGATCGCCCTCTGATCTTATGCCTTTCGTCAAGCAACTTCTACAAACTTTCTCAGTTTGAGCAGTTTATAGAATCGTTGTGGAGGCCCAAATTCGTTATAATACGACAGATAGCGATCTTGAAAATTTCGAAGAAATCCTGTCAAAAATATAGGGGCACCAATAGCACCCACTAAACAATAACGAACAACAAAGCGTTTGAACGGCTTAAGTAGTTCTTTGAAGTTCTGAGAAGCCTCTGCCACTTCAATCAGAGTCGCTCCAGGTCTTATTCTGGGCTTGAAGTTATTTGCAATCGCATCAAACAAAATGGGGAAACCTACACACTGCACAAGAATTCCAACCGTACCCATCAGTTGATATCGGTCGATATTCTTCAACTGAACAAACCCATGCTTGGAGCAAACAATCAGTGCTTGTGCAAATCTCGATATTCTTTCCGTAAGACTTTCTTGATTAACCTTATAGGATTCATTCTTGTACAGAATGATCTTGCGGTATACGTCTAAAACTGTTAAATCACCAAGATTACACTCCTCCATTGTTGAAGCCATCGGCTTAAGCATAGAGTCCACTAAACGTTGCTCCCTGCTGCCCCATTCTTCATAGACATAACAGTCTATTCCATTCTTCTTCTTATCGTCCGTGTAGCCGAAGCAAATATGGGTTTTATTATTTAAATTTTGATTTTCTTTTCCATAAAGAAAATAGATATTATCTAAACTAACTGGCGAGACTGACATTTTAACTCCATAATAAAATGGTTAATGAGGCAGTGTACAAGATCTAAAGCCATTTTGTCAACAGTTTTCTATAAATGAGACTTTCACAGCTTGCTTTATTAAACCACTATCTGTTAGTATGTTCCTCACTTACAGGTGCAAAGGATGTTATCTTCAAGACTCACCTCTAACCTACACATTCAAACCCCAGTAAATGGGGGATTGGCAGACGGATCTCATGGGGTTGTAATTAAGCCGGAAGAGACTCCCCTTCCTTCCCCAAACTCCTCTTTAGGCAGTCCTTTGAAGCCTATGACTAATAAACGTGTTTCTCAACTCCAAAAAAGTGAACATTCCTCTCTTCCTAGTAGTAGCTTTTCATCTGTAGCTAGCACTCCCAGGGCGTCCAAAGGCCCTATCGCTGGGCCTAGTGGATTTGATTCCCTTTTATTGAATCAGGCTCTAAGAGCAGAAGATACTAAAAAAGCATCCCTGCGATTGACTTTTATTCAAGAAGTGAATGCTCTTTGTGGGGTCATTTGCAGCACGAATTTCGACAAAAAATATCAAGAAGATCATTATAAGGAAAAAAAGGGGATGTCAACTCTCATTTCTACTTTGGCAAAGATGAAAGAGAGATGGGATCAGGTTAAAGGCGTTGAAAAATCCCGGTTAAAGTTTAAAGATGATTTTAGCCTGGCATTGGAATGCCTCGAAATTACGCTTGAGAAAGAAGCGATAGATGAATTCGATGACGATATAGTGGCGTTAGATGGTCTGTACGATGACCAAACAAACGAAACGACAAAGGCGCAGTTTGATGCTCCGTATGAGAGGCAAACAGAACTTGACGAAAGTCCCAAGTCCCTACCTGAATCACCTAACACCAATGCATGGCTCGAAGAGTTTAAATTGCGATTGAATATCTCTAAAGGAGACCCTTCAGAGGGATTATTCGCGCGGATACCCACAGATCAGGATCTCATAGCCGTCAAATTTCTGGAAGAGTATTTGACTCTTTGATCATTACTTTTGCTGATCGCGCTCTGATCGCGCTCTTTCCATCTTTCTACGAAGTTCGTCGCGGGTCAGCGGCCTATTCCACTCTTCAAGCCGTTGCTCTTCAGCGTTTAAAGCAGGCTTTTTCTTGGCCCCTTCTTCTGGTATCATCTCGTTGACCGATTTCCAGAAAACAAGCCGTCGGGTATCATCCTTCCCATCGGCATAGTCGATCAGCTGTTTTCTGCGAGTATCCACATCCCCTTGTTTCAACCCTTCACTATATTTTTTCATCAACTGATTAAATCCATACTCTTTCAAGAATTTCAACGCAGCCGTTAACTCTTCGTTGATTCCATCCAGCTTTTTTATTTCGGGAGCATTTGCGCTGATATTAGAGAGAACCTCCCGGGCCAATTGTGACTGGGTTAAAATGCTCTCCAAATCCTGAATGAGCGTTCCGATTTCCTTCCCCTTAAATTGCTTTTGAAACTCTGGGGAGGAAAGCAAAGCAAATTTCTCAGCAGTATTTTTTTTTCCTGCTTCGATCCAAGGTGCGCATGTTTCCTGAATGCTGGAAACGGTTTGATCCAGATTCAATCGTTCCGCCTCCGCCTCGGCATTAAAAAACTCTCCGTGTAGGACTAAATAGCACAAGCGGCGCATCATCACAGCCAAATTTCCCACGACTCTTTTGTCCATGGTAAAGGTCATTTTTTTGACAAACTCCACCTCATCTCGATCAATACTCCCATGATTAAAACGATTAAGATTAATATCAAACAACTTAAAGTCAGAAAAACTAACTGCCATGTTCCACCTCACTAAATTATATTATACTATATTATTTATTTTTATAAAACACTTGAGCGCGCAGACGGACGACAGAGAGACGCGGAGGGGGGCGAACAGCCGCTTCTCTGAGTCTCTCTGTCTCCCCGTCTGTTTGACCTGCGGATAAGGAGTTAAGAACGGGTCTTGGTATTAAAATTTGGAAAAATAGATTGAATATATATCATGCATGTGACATAACGCTTATTTATTAATAAAAGCATTATTATAGGTAACATATGACACCTAACATTTCGGGCAGCACTAGTTCTTCATCAATACCTACTTCAATCTTTGAACCTTCCTCTCCAGGCTATTTCGCTATCACCCTAGCCGCGAACGGCAAGTTGGAGGAGCTGAAAAATCTTTACCAAAGCCACCCAACCGCCATTAACTCCCTGCATAAAGTAAGTGCGACAAGCGAGGACTTCTATACTCCACTTCACTACGCTTTTGCCAAAAAACAATGGTCCACCGCAGCGTACCTCATCCAGCAAGGCGTGGATTGGCAAACGTTTTCTATCAAAGCCGGCCAAAGATCAGCTATTGCCATAAAATCCATTAATACTAATCCCAATGGATTAGTCCTTTTGCTCAAGGGACTCCTCGAAACCAATGAACCCATTCAAATCGAACCAATTCTTGATTTAATCACCTCTCACCACATTGCAGTTGAACGCCGCCAAGAAGTCCTCGGTGACAAAGAACTGCGCCATGTTCTCTGTTCCCGAATCCCCCTTGATCAAGCCCTTTTCTTAATGGCATCGCTGCTTGTAGGATCCTATCAATGGAAAGGGATACAGACCGATTATGCGTTTGCACCTGAAAACCTGGATCTTCTCCCCTTTGACGCCACGATCAACTGCAATCAACTGATCGAATATGCTGCCATTCTTACAGGCTGGGCTACACAAAGACGCATGATTGATCTGATCAACCAAGGCGTCATAGCCCCGTCACAAGAAATCCACCAAGAAATTCTCGACCCTAGGACCACCCCTGCAAGAAGAAGAAGGCTGATGATGCCCACAAATCAAGCAAGAGCAGCAAATTTTGGATTGCCTTCGAGATCGGAAAGAAGGCCGTTCAACGTGTCGCAACAAGCGCCTGGAGCAGTTCAGCGAAAGATACTTTTTCTATTGGAAAACGATGGGTTTGTCGACCACTATGCCCTCTTCTTCAATGGCAAAAACGGCCCTCGAGTCATTCACATTACCCAGCAAACGGGAAGTGTTGTATGCGAACCCGCAGAAGAAGCCTTTCGTCAAGAAAGAGCCCAGAATGTCACTTCCGGCATGCCTGAGTGGTTGAATCCTCAAATCTCCCTCCCAACCTTCCTCCCCTAGAGCCTGTCCCGCTGTGAATTCTTGACAACAGACCCTGTCTAGGAATAAGCTACACTCTTTACCACACAGGAGATCACCATGGCTCAAAACTTTACCGAAAGTGTCACGGCAGCTATCGAAGAAGCCTTTGCCATTGCCCAACAGAGAAAAAACACAGAAGTTACTGATAATCATCTACTTTTGGCTTTTTTAAGCGAACCTGAAGGGTACTTCAACTCAATCCTCACTACCCTCAACGCGCAACCCACTTCTCTCGTCGAAAAGTTGGAGGCAGAGCTCAGTCGCCTCCCCACCTACAGCGGGCCACCAGAACCTCCTCAAGCCGGACGCTCTCTCCAGGGGCGGATCACCGACGCACAAGCATTTGCTAAACAATGGAATGACACCTACACAAGCAGCGACCACTTCCTCCTCTCCTACTGGAAAAATGGGGGAGAACCCTTTGCCAAGTGGCGGCAAGGGACAGGCGTCACCTTTAAACAACTCGAAGACATTATCAAAGAGATCCGCGGCGATCGCCACATGGACTCTCCCAACGCCGAATCAAGCCTTAAAACGCTCGAAAAGTACTGTAAAAACCTGACCGCGCTGGCCATGAGCGGCAAACTCGATCCCGTCATTGGGCGCGATGAAGAGATCCGCCGCACGATGCAAGTGCTTAGCCGCCGGACCAAAAACAACCCAATGTTGATCGGAGACCCAGGCGTTGGTAAAACGGCGATTGCCGAAGGCTTAGCCCAGCGAATCATCCAAAACGACGTTCCCGATTCGCTCCGCAACAAGCAGCTCCTCGCCCTCGACATGGGAAGCCTCGTCGCAGGAACAAAGTACCGTGGAGAGTTTGAAGAGCGTCTGAAAGGGATCTTACAAGACATTGAGAAAAGCGAAGGGAAAGTGATCCTCTTCATCGACGAAGTGCACACGCTGATCGGAGCCGGAGCCACAGAAGGGGCCATGGATGCTGCCAACCTCCTAAAGCCCGCTCTTGCGCGCGGAACCCTCCACTGCATTGGTGCCACGACCTTAAATGAGTACCAAAAGCATATCGAGAAAGATGCGGCCCTCGAAAGGCGCTTCCAGCCCGTCCTGGTCAATGAACCAAGCCTCGAAGATTCGATCGCCATTTTGAGGGGCTTAAGGGAGCGTTATGAGATCTTCCACGGCGTCCACATCACCGAGTCGGCAATCCACGCCGCCGTCTACCTTTCCTACCGCTACATCACCGACAGACGTTTGCCAGATAAAGCGATCGACTTGATCGACGAAGCCGCCAGCTTGATCCGGATGCAGCTTGGCAGCCGTCCCCTCCCCATCGACACCAAGGAGAGGGAACTGGCAACGCTCATCGTCGAAATGGAGGCGCTGAAACGGGAAAACACCCCCACATCTAAGGCAGAGGCCGCTAATCTTGAAAAACGGATTGCCAAGATCAAGGAAGACCTTGCCATCATCCGGCAACAGTGGGACCAAGAAAAGAAGCTCATCGAATCGCTTAAAGAGAAAAAAGACATCCTAGAAAAACTCCGCTTCCAGGAAGAAGAGTATGAACGGAAAGCCGACTACAACAAAGTGGCGGAGATCCGTTACCAAAAAATCCCCGAACTCCACAAACAGATTGAAGAAGCTCAAAGCCAGCTCGACAAACGCCCCAATCGCCTTCTCCAAGAAGAGGTCGACGAAAACCTGATCGCCCACATCGTCGCCAAGTGGACCGGCATCCCCGTCAAAAAGATGCTCGAAGGGGAAGCGGAGAAACTGCTCCACCTCGAAAAAGATCTCGAAAAACGGGTCGTCGGCCAAGAGATGGCAATCACAGCGATCTGTGAAGCAATCCGCCGCTCACGCTCTGGTCTTAGCGACCCTGGCAGACCTGTTGGGGCCTTTCTCTTCATGGGGCCCACAGGAGTGGGAAAAACGGAATTGGCCAAAGCGATCGCTGAACAGCTCTTCAACCAAGAAGACGCGCTCATTCGCCTCGACATGTCAGAGTACATGGAGAAGCACAGCGTCTCCCGCCTGATCGGGTCGCCCCCAGGCTACATTGGATACGATGAAGGGGGGCAGCTCACTGAGGCGCTCCGCCGCCGACCCTACTCGGTCGTCCTCTTCGACGAGATCGAGAAAGCGCACCACGACGTCTTTAATATTCTCCTCCAGATCTTTGACGATGGAAGGATCACCGACAGCAAGGGGCGCGTGATCAACTGCAAGAACGCCCTCTTCATCATGACTTCAAACCTAGGATCGGACCAGCTTCTCCAAAAAATGGAGCACACGAAAGGCACGATCGACAAAGAAACCCTGATGGCCGTCCTTGAACCCATTATCAAGGCCCATTTCCGCCCTGAGTTCATCAACCGGTTAGACGACATCCTCCCCTTCCTGCCCCTCAAAGAAAAGGACATGGAGAAAATCGTCCTCATCCAGCTCGAGCGCATTGCAAAGCGCCTCAAAGAGCGCGAAGTCGTCCTCAAATGGTCCAAGGAAGCTGTCGCGCAACTGGCCAAGGACGGCTACGACCCCTACTTTGGCGCCCGTCCTCTCAAGCGGCTCATCCAATCGGAGATCGTCAATCTCCTCTCTAAAGGGGTCCTGGAAGGGAAAATTCCTCCCAAATCCGTCGTCGAAATCGACTACGCCCAAGGCAAATATATTTACACACTCTAACTTTTCGTGTGCGTGCCCGAAAAAATGGATTGTTATGAACGGTATAGATTGGAAAACATCGGGCACGGGCACGCACGCGGGCACGGGCACGAAAGCCTCGAAGCCGATACTGGAAGGTTATTGAGGCCCAACGGGCCGCTATCTCATAGCCCAGGTCGGAGCGAAGCGGAGGCCTGGGTTTATCATAGCAAATCAGGCGAGCCCTGAAGGGGCGGCATATCTCTACATGACCAAAATCTGTTGTCCAACCATAGCCTAGTTATTGGCTTTCAGCTTAACCCAATTTACACATATAGACTTCAGAAACATCCAGACATGATTTGCCAGTGATAATGGTCCTGATTATTTCATTTACGTTCCTTGCCATCAGTCCCTGTACATCCAGAAGTAGGGGTACACCATTTGCTCCAGCATTCCACTGATTCCATTCTACTTGATCTTTACTTGAAAGTTTTTGACCAATGATCACATGAGCTCTTACTGGGTCCTGTGCCCCTACTAGCCCCCAAATTTCTGTCTTGATCAGGATGTAAGGCTTATTATTATAAACACCCTTCATGACAGGGAATGCCATTCCTGTTACCACCTGTTGGCCATTATCAAACACCTTTCCTGTAAACTCAGGAACTTCATCTAGGCTATTATAGCGTGCAATATCCTCTTTGCTACAAGCCAGGGTTTCTCGAAGGATCGCATCCCATTTCTCCTTAATACAGCGAGGAATTGTCGTCTCACCAAGGAATGGGAGCGGGTCTAATGGACCAGTTACTGTGTTT
Organism: Chlamydiota bacterium; assembly: GCA_013287915.1. Taxonomy (GTDB): domain Bacteria; phylum Chlamydiota; class Chlamydiia; order Chlamydiales; family Parachlamydiaceae; genus JABDCX01. The sequence continues at coordinate 87,380 of JABDCX010000002.1, read as the reverse complement.
GCTTCTTTCGCAGCGACGATCTTCTTGGCTAAACTAAATGTCTTTCGATCCCGATCCTGAACTGGCTTTCCCGAGATTAGCGCTTTAATTTTGGCTATACTTTCCATTTGATCTTTGTCTGCCAAAGCAATTGAATTTTCTACATAGACTATGCCGTAGGTAAGAAGCGATGCAAATTTGGGCAAATCAGGAGCTAAAATATTCAAATAATACCAGGTAGTGGGATCAATGCTGTTGTTCCCGCCTAAGATGATCACTGTCTCTCTAATCGTCGGATTTTCGGTGTTTACCTTGATCAAAAAATAAGGTAACCCTTGATCTATGCACCTCATAACGGGATCGGTCATCTTAGCCACGTCCTCTGCTGTTACAGGTAGCTTGCCCACATGCACTGGAAGCTGGTCTACAGATTTAATTGAATACTCCTCAAGCAGATAATTCAACGTCTGCATAACGCGGTTAGGAATTGTCATATTGTCGTGAAATGTGACTGGAGCCAATGAGGCTGGTTGTTTCTTTGGGACATTGCTACTGACTGAAGCGGGGTGGAATTTCTTGAAGACCACATAAGCAGCGACGAAGACGAGAGCAACGGCAGCAAAGCCGACGACACCCGCTTGAGCGGCCTGTGCTCTGGCTTGCGCTAGATGCGAAAATGCTTTCTCTTTAAAGGCTGGATCTAGTGTGAATGTCCCTGCTGTAAATTTGCGTCGAACAGATTCATAGCCCATTGAGACGCCCGTTCCAATAAATCCTATTCCGGATCTCACAGCGTCCACCATTTTTCCTGGCTGATCGGCTAGCTTGAACGTTGTAACATCGGACCACAAAGTGCTTTTCAAAGCAGACAGGTTTAACATAATCATTCCTTTTTTATTTTGATAAATTATTATTCAATCGCGAGCACGAGCAGCCAATGAACGACAAGCCCCCGTTTTCTTGCGCGTTGCGTTGCGTCCCCTACACTTATCCAAGCTAGGATACAACGTTTAATGTGAAAGGAGTCCTCAGTTGTTGGGGAGCTCTCGTCAATCCACTTCTTGGCCTCCTCGAAATTTCTCTCGAAAATCGTTATCTCTAAAGGGTGGAACGTTTCCTCACTTAAGCTCTTCGCTCCCGTGACATGAGTCGCGCTAGAACCCTCCTCGAATAGAAGCTTTAGCTTCTCGCATAAAGTCAACTGTGGTGAGAGAGAATCCAATAGCGGCTTAGCAAGCGCAAGGGCCCCTGGAGTATGCAACACCGTTAGATCTGTGTCATTTCTAACGTCTTTCAGCATGTTGTAGACTTTACGTTTGTCAAACTTCAATTGTTCGCATAAAGACAAAATCCATTTGAGATTCTCAAGGTCAAAAATAGGCGCTGCCGGAGTCCCTATAACTCTTATAAATTCTCCAAGATTGTAAGATTGTGGGGTTTGGCATCGAGTAAACATCGCCTCAATCTGCTGAAGAGCCAACCTGTTTTGTTTAGCCATTGCCTCTACGAGTGGTTTTGCTGCGGTAAACACTTTAGGATCCAGCAGGTTAATCGTCCTAAAATCAGGATCCCCGGCATAGGTCATAAATCTTTTTGTGTAATCGATAACCTTCTCATCGTTCTTTTCGATAAAACGCAGTAGCCAAGGAACTGCGAATAGAAAGAGCGGAACGTTGTAGAAGGGCACTTTGTAAATCTTGCTAGGGCTAAACAGAGGAGCTCTTGGATCATATGACCACTGTTCTGCCAAAAGAAGTGGGCGCATTTCTTCATCGGTGGGAGCAGGTTTAAGTCGATTGAGAAGCTGAATCGCATGAGGGACAATTGCGGCATTGTGCAAAGGCGTGCTATCGAATGTTGGATCCACCAAGCTTAAGAGCTCAAGAATCATTTGCCTCCCGCCCTCTGGATCGTCGACAATGCGCTCGAGCCAAGGCATCGCTGCAGCGAATATTGTTGGCGAGTCAATGGCCGCTATACGGTTAAAAGAACGACGATAGGGATCATCGCTGTTGTATCTTGAAATCAGAATTTCCTTCAGATCAGTTGAAGTAAAGAACGGCTTTCCATCCACCATCGGAAGTGCATCGACAAATTTCTTTACCTTCTCAAACATCCCTTCATAAACAAGCAGTTTACAATGGTGGGACGTATCTTGATTAAGGAAGGTTTTGATCGCTTCTTTTCCGCCCTTCATCTCAGCCATTTTTAAAAGGATCGGCTCGACGTGATCAAATTGTTCAGTGAGGTTGTCGCTTCGATGATCTTTCTCATAAAAATTGAGAAGAGCAACAGCCCGTTCAAGTCCCCCTTCTTTCTGCAACATCCTTCCCAAAAGCGCAAGATAGGGGAACTCCTCAATGTTACTGGCCCAGAGGGTTCTGCCCGTACCTTTTATAACCTCTCCCAGCAATTCCTTGATCTTGTCAGCTCCCCCCTTTTCCATGGCCAATTCTTTAATCCCTGGCAATGTAAAAGCATCGACACTGTTTAAAACAAGCCTTTCCCGACAGGCAGCCGCCGTAATTTTCCCCTCCTTAAACTGAGCGAGGGCGTTTTTAGTTTTGGTTTCTTGAGAAATGAACAGGTCAGTATAGCGATTGATCGCGACTAAAGCAGCAGCTACCAAAGCAAACCCTGCCAAAAGGCCCGCAAATCCCGTGACACCAGCCTGAGAGGCCTGTGCTCTGGCTTTTGCCAGATGGGCAAGCGCCTGTTCCTTAAACGCCGCATCAAGAACAAATGTCCCAACAGTGACCTTGCGCCGAACGGCCTCATAGCCCATCGACACGCCTGTTCCCACAAAGTCAAAAACAGAGCGAGCTGCATGGCCGATTTTGGCAGTGTGCTCCACCACTCCAGATGGCATCTCAAACCGGAAGGAATTTAAAGCACCCGAAAATCGCTCTAATCTTTGCATAAAAGCCTCTTTTATTTGCGTTTCTGAAACGAATGTAAAATCCAAATTTTAATTGCCTCTGGAGTCTTTGATGACGCTAATATCCCACCCAAACTATCAAGAGTGAGAGCTGTTCTAAAGCGATCTGCAATGCATTTAAACAGCGCCACTCGGCCAAGATCAGCTGTCGTCTTCAGTAGCTCCTGAATTTGTTGCGTTACCTGCTTACCTAGCCGAGTCACAATCGTTTTGAACAGGCTCATCCCCTCTTGGTCTTCTAGATTGTGCGCAATGATGCACCGCAAGACCAGATAGGAATGGTCGGTCGTAAAGACACCCAAATAGGCCTTCACGAGAAACTTTAAGCCCTTTGCAGCTGCTTGAGCAGCGGGACCGCTAGTAGCTAACTGCGCATCGTAAGCTTGAAGGACGCTCGTCACAAACTCTGATCCAGCCTTTGCCGCATAGCTTTTGCTGATCACAGCAAAAAAAGGGCTTTTATCTTCTAACTCAATCCCCTCTTGATAAGAAGCTAATTGAGCGAGAATGCGTGCGCCGAAGGGAACTTCAACAGTATTGTAATGTTGAAAAAATGTGTTCAGCAAGAGGATGCGGTTTTGGTGCACAGAAGCATCAATCACGAGGAGCTTTCGTTTCTGATACATATCCGCTAAAATCCCATCGACAATGTCTTGCAATACCTGCTGTGCGTGTTCAGCTCCCGGCCGTTGACCCGGATCATTCAACAAAGCGACTGCGTCTTTCGGCTTGTTCTTGCAAAGCTTCTTGAACTCACTCTCCTCAACCGTAGGTGCTGGTTTCGCTGGCAAATCTGAACTAGATGTCTGTGTTTCACTCTTTAATCGGAGTCTAAGAAACAGCGCCACCGAAAGAGCCACTGCAGCAAAAAGCCCCAAAAACCCAGCGACACCCGCCTGAGCAGCCTGCTCCCGCGCCTGGGTAAATTGCCCGGCCATCTGCTCCCTAAAGACAGGATCGAGAGAAAAGGTACCCTGCTTAATCCGGTGTTTAATCGACCCACAAACAAATTGAAAGCCGTTTCTGCCAGTTTCAAGGAGATAGCGTGCTGCATACCCCATCTTAGCGGGCTGTTGCATCACCACCTCTGGCAGCGAAATCCAAGAAAAATTCGACAATGACGGCAAGCGGTTCATCAGATATGCTCTCTTTTTGGAAAGTGTTCATTAAACCAGGGCAAAAGATCCGGTTGATCTCTGATGCTCGTCACAACTTTCTCTCGGGTCACGTTCTTAAAGCCCTCTGCCGCAATCTTAAACATCTCCCAATTCTTATCAATCGCTGCAAAACTTAATACATTCGAAGCAGATAGCTCTGGAAGATTTGGATTCTGCTGGACGACTTTCTGGAAGAGTTCATGATGTGCCGTTTCCTTTTTGACGCCATACTGCCGTATTAGATGAGTTAAAACTCCACTTATACCCTGCTCCGACACCCAGTCGCGATGTTCAGTGAGTATCCACTCCACTAATTTCAAATTTTTGTACAGAATCCCCGTTAGGTTTTTATCGAATTCGGATTTTAATGAGGGATTCCGGTCAATGACCTTCTCCAAGAATATTCTGTAATTCCATTTTATTGAATTGTTAAGCGCTCCCTTCAAATGATGTTTAAGCCCATCTGGTGAACGATCCAGAATCATTAGAAAAAAAGGCAATCGATCCTGTTCACTAATATCGACCATTGGAGATGCCAATGCTGCAAGTTGTTGTCCAAGAAATCTCAGGTCGGTGGTAGGACAGCGCGTAAAATACGCATCGAGCAGCAGGAGGCGATTTTTATTGAGCTCTTCGTTCTTCTTTTGCTCTTTCTTGCTAAACATATCCTTTAAAATCCCATCCAGGATGTCTTGGAGCATCTGGTTTGCAAGCGGAGCTTCCGGTTTTATTTTGTTATCGTTTATAAAAGTCGTCGCAGCCACTGGATCCTCCTGACACAGGAGTTTGAAAGGGCTGTCTTTGTCCTTTTGTCCTGTTGCAGTTAACCAAGCAAAATAAGCAGCTGCGCTGAAAGGCTCCTTAGCTCTTGTGGAGGCAGTAGACGGGCCGTTTGAAGGTGGAGGGTTGAGTTGTGTTCCATCTTTCTTTTGAATCATTTTTGCGATGACAACTACCGCAACTGCAGTGAGTGTAAAAAGCCCTAAAAAGCCTGCGACGCCAGCCTGCGCTGCACACGTTCTCGCCTGGTTAAATTGCGCAACCATCTGCTTCCGGAAGGTTGGATCGAGAGAAAAGGAACCTTGGTTGATCCGGTGTTTAATCGACCCACAAACAAATTGAAAGACGGTTCTACCTGCTTCAAGGAGATAACAAGCCGCATATCCCATCTTAGAGGGTTGTTGCCTCAACCCCTCTAGAAACGAGGTGGGAAACAGATTCTTCACATTTGTGACTGAAAAATTGAAGTTCATCTAAATCTCTCTATTATTTTTATGTTTAACAGCCTTGAACCCATTTAAAATAAGTGACATGATATCAAAATAAGGTTTTTTTGTCAATGAATTCAATAATCCCTTTAACAAGGCTGGAAATACACTTTTTCGTGTGAAAAACTATCCAAACTCTAGGCGCAAGTTCGGTTTTAAGTGGCAGATCGGGTTTCAACTAGGAGATGTTGAATCATATCGTTGAAGAAGGGCGGAGACCATATTTTAAGTTTGTCTGGTTCTGCAACGAAGGCTCGCATATCGGCTCTAGCATTTTCCCAATCAATCGATTCAATTTTTGCCTGTAACATCTCAATGAGACGGTTGCGATCCAACGGATCTTGAGGCTTCAAATGCCCCGCCTGGATCAGACATGCTTCTAAATAAGGAAGGCTTAACGGAACTTTATTTTGAATATACCAAACGAGATCGTACCAGTCCCTCCCTTTGATTCTGCCTTTCCACGCTCGGTACAAAATTGCAGCCATTTTTCCAGCAAATAAGTCGCTTTTATGCAACGTCAAAACATAAAAAGGCATCGGATTAACCACCAGGCGGTTTTCAAATCGGGCTCGTGGTGGTGGATCAACATCGACTTCTAGCTTAATCTGAACCTTCTCATTGTGGTTGATTCGTTTAGCCTCTTCACCAATTGCTAAGTAAAGTTCTATCGTATTCATTTTCATGAAGGCAGACACGACACTGGTCTCCACATTTTTCACTTTCTTAGTTACTTCCATTTCAAAACCGAATGAAGAGAGCTCTTTTCTCATTCCATCTAGGAATGTAGTAAAATCAAAACTCTTCTCCGGTTCTAGGAGAGAAAAATCTAAGTCTTCACTGAAACGGTCAAGACCATAGAGTATGCGCAAAGCGGTTCCTCCATAAAACGCTGCTTTTTCAAAGAACCCGTGTCTTTGAAGTCCAAGCAATGCCGTTTGCTGCAAAACCTCTCGAATTTTTGTCTGTTCGCTAATTTTGGACTTCTCATAATGGTTGAGGATATTTTTTATATTTGAATTGGTCATAGCATCCCTAGTACATTTATCAAATTCATCACAGTTCTTGAACCATATTGGTTCGCTATCTCTCGAAGATGAATTTTATCTAGATTTTTTAATTGATCTTCGTCCATTCGTCTTGCTTCAATCAAATCATCCAACAGCTCTTTTCCTTGGAGTTGATGGCTTTTCAGATGAATCAGATCGGCAAGGGCTTTTTCAGGGGTAGCAATGAGATATCTTCCTGCCGCATTTTCCTTCTGGTCGATCCCAATTGCATAACGGGAATGGCTCAAGTAGACATAATCAAAAGTCCCAACGGCTGTGTTGAATACTCTAGATTTTGCAACAGATGCACTAGTCATGACATAAACACCCTCAGGAATCATGCGATAAAAAGATAAAGCCCACTCAAAGCTAATGTACGAAGGTCCATACAAGAGATTAGCGATTTGCTCATAAGGAACTAATTTTTCATTCACATTCTCGGAAATCAGGAAAAAACCGTTCTTAAGGCGTATGAGCTCTCCCTTTTTTACTAGCCTCGATAAGAAATCGTCGGGATTCGAATATTCTTTTAATAGAGGCTTAAGATTTTCACTTTGTATATAAGCCGTTTTCGCGAACCGCAAAATGGGATGCATTGCTTCTCACCTCTCTTTTCCCTAATTATGCCAAAAACTCCAATTTTTTTGGAGATTTATGTTCAAATAAGAGTTAATTCGGCCAGAAACTCCAATTTTTTTGGAGAATTGAGCTGAAACGTAAGGAATCAGTCGTTTTGAATGAGGTCTTTGATCCAAAGAAAGGCCTCATCAAAGAGGTTAAGGGTGCCTTTCCCCTCGACCCACCCTGTTACATTCTCATCGCAAATGACCTCGATATCGGCCCCTGCTTCTCTTGCGGCTTTCACAAACGCCTTCGTTTGGGAAAAGAGGTAATTCCAATCCTGTATTAATACAAGATAAGGGAAGGTAATTTTGGCATAGTCAACAGGGGGGTGGCTAAGGGCATCTGCGTGGTAAAGGTAGCTCAACTTCCACCAAAACCTGTTCGGGGAAGGAATTAGGTTCTCGATGAATTCTGTGTATGTGGACCGATACCATGGCAAATATTGAGAAGAAGCCCAGAAAGGGAACAAAAAGTCAGTAATCCACAATGCGTTGTAGTGCTTGTTTAGATGGTCACAAAAATCCCACCATTTCTCAAAATAGGAATGGTAGGCTCCCATCATGTTCACCACTCCACGCGTTTGAGGAACGTCGATCGCTAGATCTGTCGCCAAGCGCCCTCCATCGCCATACCCGAGAAAAATCCAATGCCCGTTCCAACCTGTTGGGGGATTTGCCTCAAAATGGTCAATCACTTCCAGATGATCTTCGAAGCGCTGTGAGAGTGTATAATGCTCCCAAAATTCCTTTTTATTGAACTGTTCTCCGTCGATCCCCCACGCTTCGATCGTCAGACACCCCACCTGAAGCGGCTCAATCCAATCAGCAAACGACTGATTGTAAAATAGCACGCTACGATGGGCTGATTCTACAGCCCCCTGGCATATCACAAGTATGGGAAAGCTCTTTTGTTCCCCGTCAGGCGCGGAAAAATAGTAAACGATTTGAGAGGACGAGTCGGGTCGATCAAGCGTATAACGGTCCGGATTGCGAACATCTTGGGCTTGGACCTGCAGTGGGATGGCGATGAAAAAAAATACAGCTATGCGCAGAATCAATCGTAAAGCGTTCATAAAAAATCTACCGCGTTAAACTGGAAATTTTCTATCGATCCATGCGACAACTTCTTCTGAAGTGTTTGCCGAAAGTAAAATCTCTGCGAAGTTTGCGCGTGTTAGATCCCCAAACCCTTCTACAACTCGGCTCAACCCATCAACATAATCAAAAGCCACGATGCATTCCAATGCGGCTTTGACGAGAGACGGAGAAGTAGATTTAGTCTCAGGGAGCGCTCTAAAAATCTCCCAGAATATCTTGAGAGAACTCTCAATTCCCGGTCTAGCCACCTTTTTTATTTCTAAAAAGATTGACTCATAATCTGTTAAGTCTAGTTCTGTCTGATATTTTTGGATGATTTGTTTGGCAAATTCGTTCCTGCCATATTGGCTATAAACTTTCAATGCATAGACGATATGGCTTTTTTTCTCAGGTATTTTCTCAAGAATCTGTTCTGCGCAGAGGTGATTGCCCGTTGAGACAGAGTGTTGAAACACGTTTGTCAAGCTTTGATGACTGATTTCATATCTGCGAAAAACCGTAGACAAGATCGCTAATTTATCCGCATCTGCACCCATTGTTGTAGGATTAACCAATTGAATAAGAAAGCCTTCAACATCACTTTCTATCCCGTTAAGATCAGGGTACTGATCAAAAAAAGCCTCCAAAAGCTTGACCCTGTTAACGCAAATCGCAGGATCGGCACTCTCGCCCTCTTGGTAAAGTGTCCCTAAAATCCCATTAGACACATGTCGAAACATATCGACAGCATAACTTGGTGCCTGTTCCAAAACCTTGGCATTCTTCAAAACTCCGATCGCTGCTACAGGATCATATCCACATAAATACCTGAAGAAACAATTAGAATTGCTATTGTTGAAGCGGCTTACAGGCCCAAATAAATGTCCGAGTAAACTATTAGATTCGCCATTGTTGATGCTGCCTACAGGGATAGCTGCATCGGATCGATTACGACCACGCTCAATCTCTAACTGTTTTGCTGGCCCAGCCTCAGAGGATACCGGATAATTGTTGTTGATCCATTTCTTCACGTTCAGTGGAACATTCTCAGCCGCTAGGATCTCAACAAAATCGTCCCGTTTTAGTTTATCTTTAAAGACATCTGCCACTTCTTTGAAGAGGCGTACACTCTGAAATTCAGCGACGAACTTGAGCCATTTCTTAATCTCCGCCCTCCAATCTCCCTCCAGCTCACCTGCTGCTAAAGCGATTATTCGAATAATTTGTGTGATCCTTTCCAAAGACTGAATAGCCCTGTGATCAAACAATGCTTTATTATTCATGAGATTTACAAGACAAAACATATCGCTCGGCTTTAGGTCGTCTCGATACGTTTCCACAATTGACTGCAGCCAATCTGGCCAATCATATCCAACTTTTTTTATCACCTCAGGCAACTCTTTTTTTAACTCGGGAGCTCGTTTTAAAATCGCGTGAAAATACTCCAGTTGCATCCCACTCACAGCGTAATCAAAAGCGGCCTTCAGATGATTCTCAATTTTCTTGCAACAGGTGATTGCTGAAATAACTGTGGGTAATTCTTCCTTATGGAATACACCACGCATTCTGCCTAGGACACTTTGTGCGACAAAAGCTGGTTCTAAAGCAGGATACGCAAGAAAAAATGCTTGAAACAGTTGTGTTCGCTGTTCTTCACCAAAACCTTGGGAGTTTCGCGATGCCGAATACACTACACCGTAGACCGCCTCAAACGTTAAACCCGCCTGATCTGGAAGAGGGCGCCGATCTGGGTTTTGCAATATTGCAAGGAGGACGTTGGGATCTTTGTATTGTAATTTTTCTGGCACAAGTCGTTCATTTAGATCTTCCTCAATTTGTCTCACTGGTCTAGAGGGCTGAAGGGCTGGTGGTGCTTCCCTTCTCCTAATAGCATTTTCTTTGAGGCTCTCTCTTATTATAATGACGGCTGCTCCAACACATATCACAACATAAGCCATCCCTAAGAAGCCCAGAACACCTGCCCGAGAGGCATCTGCACGGGCTTTGCCCAATTGAGCAGCCATTTGTTCCCTAAACACGGGATCGAAAGAAAATGCTCCCTGTTTAATTTGCTGGCGAATCAGTTCACCACCTGCTTGACAAACTGTGGTGACTGTCGCGAAAATAGCGGTAGTCGCGAACCCCATCTTTGCGCATTGATTAGAAAAAGGAGTTGGCACGATCCAAGAAAGAGCATTTCTAACAGTAGAAAAAGAATAATCAAAATTCATAAAAAACCTCTAGGTTGCGAGCTTCCATTTTAGTTTGCCATGAAGTTCATCATCTTCATATTCGCCACCTTTGAGGATGTTCTGCACAGCTTCAAATCCCGCTTTGGCATTTGGTAAGACTGAACCGTCCTGCGAGGAGGTCACTTCATACTCAAAAAATGAGTGGTGGAATAAATAATCCATCGGTGTATCATGCCAGGCCGCTGGAGTCTGAGGGTAGTGTCTATACAGGATGAGCACTTCTGTATGACTAGGAAAGGATCTGTAAAGATTTTCTTGTTTCTCTGACAAATGTCCTATTCTTGAATACTTGCTTAAATCAGTTTGGATCTTAATAGCCAGATAGGGCCGGCCCGATTTTGTCACTCCCTTCATGACCGATTCGGTCATATCGACAACGCGTGGGAAATCTTCCCCCGTAAGTACAGGAATCTCCTCAATTGTTTTAATTTTATACGTCGATAGCAAGGTGTTTAATGTCTGCCGCACCCCGCGAGGGATCGTGACATCGGGTTGACCATTCGAGCCTTTGATGAAAGAGACAGGATTACTGGGATTGGTTGCTCTTTTGTAGGCTTCTACCAAAAGAATTGAAACGATAGCCACAAAGGCAATTCCAACAAAGCCAGCGACACCCGCCTGGTTTGCCTGTTCTCCTAGTTTATCGAGTTGAATTTTCATCTGTTCCCTGAAGGCAGGGTCTAAAGAAAAAGTACCATGGTTAATCTTGTGCTTAATCGCTCCTCCAAGTACTTGGAAACCCCATTTTTGCGATTCAAAAAGGCAACGCGCTGCATAGCACATTTTGGCTCCCTGCTCAGCAACGGCTGGGGGCCAGGTAAAGGAGGTGGAGCTTCTTAGAATTGCTGATAAATTTGTTTGCATAAAGAACCTCTTTAATTTTACAAAATCAAATAGAATTATAATAAAATGATTAGTTTATTGTCAAGGTTTTAATAGAGAGGAACCCTAACGTTGAGCCTGCTCGCTTTCTTTGCGCCTTTGCGTCTTTGCGTTGAATCATTGAACAGGTTTTAACGCAAAGACGCAAAAAGTCCCAAATTCCGGACTCCTTATCCCTTCATGACGATGTTCATGATCTTGTTGGGGACAAAGACGATCTTCTCGATCTCTTGGCCGTCGATGAGCTTGGAGATGCCAGGGTGCTGTTTGGCAGCTGCTAGGACGCGCTCTTCGGGCTGGTCCTTGGGCAGGTCGAAGCGGCCGCGCACCTTCCCATTCACCTGGACGACGTAGGTGATCGTCTCGTCGACGAGGTAGCGAGGATCGACCTTAGGGAATGGGCAATAGGAGAGCGACTCGGTAAAGCCCAGGTGGCTCCAGAGCTCTTCGGCAAGATGGGGAGCAAAGGGCATGAGCATCTGGATGGCCATCTTGAGGACAGATTTTGGATAGGCGGGCAAGCGGGTGAAATCGTTGATAAACTCCATCATCTTGGCAATGGCCGTGTTGAAAAAAAGCTTATCGAGATCCCCCTCAACGCCTGCGACGAGGCGGTGGCCGAGTTTAAGTGCCTCTTCTGTCGTTTCGTCTGTCACCTTCTCGGAGGTGACCATGTCGTAGAAGCGGTTTAAGAAGCGGCGACAGCCATTAACGGCATCTGTATTCCAGATCTTCTCTTTCTCAAGCGGTCCCATGAACATCTCGTAGAGGCGGAGCGAATCGGCGCCATACTCTTCGATGATATCGTCAGGTGTCACTCCGTTGAGCTTTGATTTAGACATTTTTTCGACTTGAGAGCGGAGCAACTCGCCCGTCTTCTTTAAGAGATAGCTTCCGTTGTTCTCTTGCACATCGACGGGATCGACATACCCCCCTGTATTTCTCATAAAGGAGCGGGCCACGATCAACCCCTGGTTGCGCAGCGACTGAAAGGGTTCATTTGTGGAAACAAAGCCGGCATCGTAAAGCACTTTATGCCAAAAGCGGGAGTACATGAGGTGAAGCACGGCGTGCTCAACGCCGCCGACATACAAATCGACAGGCATCCAATATTTTTCCACTTCGGGATCCCACGCTTTTTCTGTGTTGTGGGGATCGCAAAAGCGCAAATAGTACCAGCACGACCCTGCCCATTGGGGCATGGTGTTTGTTTCGCGAAGCGCCTTTTTCCCAGTTTTGGGGTCGACGACTTCCACCCATTGTCGGACGCGCGCAAGGGGGCTTTGTCCATCGCCAGTCGGTTTAAAATCGTGCATCTCAGGAGGGGTCAAGGGCAATTCATCGAGCCCTAGAACTCTCTTGGAGCCATCTTCGAAGTGGAGAATGGGGAACGGTTCCCCCCAGTAGCGCTGTCTAGAAAAAAGCCAATCGCGCAATTTATAACAGATGGCTGCCTTCCCTTTTTTATGCTTCTCAAGCCACCGATTCACGGCTAATTTAGCTTCTTCTAGGCTTAAGCCATGTAAATTCAAGTCTTCGTTCTGACTGTTGATATAATCACCAGCCCCAGACCATGCGGCATTGCCGGCCTTAAAAGCGGGGTCATCTGAATCGATCACGGGAACGATTGGCAAATCGAAGATTTTTGCAAAGGCAAAATCCCTTTCGTCATGGGCAGGAACAGCCATAATCGCCCCTGTCCCATATCCCATGAGGACATAATCGCTTATCCAAATAGGGATGCGCTGTCCATTGAGCGGATTGACCGCATAGCAGCCTAAAAAGACGCCGGTTTTCTTGTCGTTGAGCTCTGTGCGGAATAGGTCGCTCTCTGACGCTGCCATTTTCTGATACGCTTCCACCTCTTCCCGGCGCCCAGGAGCTGTGATCTTTGCAACAAGCGGGTGCTCGGGTGCAAGGACGAGAAAAGTGGCGCCAAATAACGTATCTTGGCGCGTGGTAAATACGGAGATCTCTTCGTCGTTGTTATCGATTTTAAACTGGACGTAAGCCCCTTCACTTTTTCCAATCCAATTGATTTGTAAGCGCTTCAGACTCTCAGGCCAATCGACGGTGTCGAGATCTTGAATCAACCGATCAGCATAAGCGGTGATTTTCAAAATCCATTGGCGCAAAGGGCGGCGCTCAACGGGGTGTCCCCCCTCTTTTGCTTTGCCGTCTTCCACTTCTTCATTGGCAAGGACAGTGCCCAAGGCTGGGCAATAGTTCACCATTGCCTCAGCTTCATAGGCAAGCCCTTTCTCGTAGAGTTTGGTGAAAATCCATTGCGTCCACTTGTAGTAGAAGGGATCGCTTGTGGCAAATTCCCGATCCCAATCGTAACTAAAACCAAGCCCTTGTAATTGCCGTCTAAAATTGTCGATGTTGTTTTGGGTGGTGGCAGCTGGGTGGGTTCCGGTGCGGATAGCGTATTGCTCAGCGGGAAGCCCAAAACTATCCCAACCCATGGGGTGCAACACATTGAACCCTTTTTGGCGCTTGTAACGGGCAACGATATCGGTTGCTGTATACCCCTCGACGTGCCCGACGTGAAGCCCTGCCCCAGAGGGATAGGGAAACATATCCAAGACGTAATACTTTGGTTTGGAACGGTCGACGGAAACCTTGAAGGTTTTTTCCCTCTTCCAAAACTGTTGCCATTTAGATTCTACGGATTTGTGATCGTACTTCATTTTAATGTTTCCATTGTGTTAGTTTGAAATCATACCACAACAATAAGATATCTCTCTATGGCAAAAACGCGCCGCACGGCAAAAAAAAAAGAAGAGCAACCGCTGAGAACTCCGAAAGAGGAAAAGCTGTTTGAAAATCTACTCAGGACAACGACTCAATTCATCGAAGGGAAAAACTATAGCCCGCAATCGGACAAGGAGCTTGCCGATCGTCTGCACATCACTGAGCTGCACATCCCCCTCTTCAAAGAGATTTTAGCCCACCTCGTCAGAGAAGGCGTTGTGAGGAAAGAAAAGGGGCTTTACTTGCTCAACAGAATCGCGACGACCCGCAGCAGCGATCTTGTCACAGGAACCATCAAAGTTCATCCGCGGGGTTTTGGATTTGTTAAACCTTTGGACGCTTCGTTGGATTTTGCCGAAGTGTTCATCCCCAAACACGTCACCCTCAATGCTGTCGATGGCGATACAGTTGACGTGCAAATAGGCCCTGGCCCCCACTCCCCTAAAGGACCGGAAGGGCGGGTTGTGGCAATCGTGAAGAGGGGGCGCACCCACCTCGCGGGGATTGTGACGTGCAAATCGCGAGAGGATTCCTACGTCGTTTATGCTCCCATGCTAGGAGCAGCAAACTCTGTGATCGTGGAAAGTGGAGAACAGACACTGAGGATAGGAGACCGGATCGTCATGAGAGTGGTCTCATGGGGTGATAAAGAGGAAGCAACGCGTGCAAAACTAGCGAACATCCTCGGCCACATCGACGATGCCTCTTGCGATGTCGACGCGGCAATTGAAGAGTATGAACTGCGCAAAGAATTTCCCGCGCAAGTGGTCAAGGAAGCGGAAGCGCTGGGACAACGGGTCACCGCCGCAGAGATCCAAGGACGCGACGACTTCCGAAAGACGGCCTGCTTCACAATTGATCCAGACACGGCAAAAGACTTCGACGATGCCGTTTCACTGACAAAAGACAGAAAAGGGCACTACCACTTAAGCGTCCACATCGCCGATGTCTCCCACTACGTTAAGCCTGGCAGTCAAATCGACCTCGAAGCCAAAAAGCGGTGCAACTCGACCTATTTTCCAGGAAGGTGCATCCCGATGCTTCCAGAAGAGCTCTCAAATAACCTGTGCAGTTTAAAGCCAAACGTCAATCGCCTGACGATCAGCGTGATCATGCATTTGGACCCTGATGGACAACTCGTCGATTACTCGATCCACCGCTCCGTCATCAAAAGCGCTAAAAGGTTCACCTACAAAGAAGCAAAAGCCGTTCTCGATGGAAAAGTCAAAAGCCCCTATCTCAATTCACTCAAACTGATGATTGAGCTCTGCGGCCACTTGAAAAGACAGCGCTACGAGCGGGGAAGCGTCGAATTTGGGTTGCCAGAACTGGTCGTCTTAGTCGATGAAAAAGGGTACCCAACGGGGACCGATTACGTCGTCTACGATATCACGCACCAGCTGATCGAAGAGTTCATGCTCAAAGCCAATGAGCTCGTTGCACAACACCTCACCAATCAATCAAAAGGGGTGGTTTACCGCGTCCACGATGAGCCAGCAGAAGAGAACATGAAAGATTTCTCGGCCCTTGCCAATGCGTTTGGTTTTTACCTCTCCCCCATTCCAACTGCTAAGGAGATCCAAAAACTCTTCGACGATGCGATGAAAACGCCTTATGGGCAATATTTAGCCACAAGCTATATTCGCAGGATGCGCCTCGCCGAGTATTCGCCGACAAACATCGGCCATTTTGGCTTGAATCTCACCCACTATTGCCACTTCACAAGTCCGATCCGCCGCTACGTCGATTTGGTGATCCACCGCGCCCTCTTCCAGCCTACTGCCAGTCCAGCTGAGCTTGGAAACGTTGCCGATGACTGCTCGGAACAAGAGAGGATCAGTGCAAAAGCGGAAAACAACGTCGTGCTCCTCAAAAAGCTGCGACTCCTCAAAGAACACTTCTCCAAAACACCCTACCGGGAATACGAAGCGATTATCACGCGCGTGAAGCCTTTTGGCATCTACTTCGAAATCATGGAGTTCATGATGGAAGGGTTTATTCACGTCTCTGACTTAGGCACCGATTTCTTCGACTTTGACGAAGCGAGAATGGTGTTAAAAGGCTCTCGCTACGGAGCGATTTTCAAAGCAGGCAACCGAATTACGGTAATTCTCAAAGAAGTGGAGCTCATTACGCTCAACACCCGCTGGGACCTCGTCTTAGACACGAGCACAGAACCACAGAGATTCCATCCCAAAAACCTAAAGAAATCACATAAAGAACGGCCAAGACACCCGAAGGAAAGAGCGTCGGGAAGAAAAGACAAGCATGCTAAAAAAGTGAACAGGAGAGGGGGTAAGCGTTGAAAAAATACTTCATCACAGGGCTGGTTATTCTGTTGCCCTTAGCCCTGACCCTTGCCATCATCGCCTTCTTTGTCAATCTCCTGACCGAACCTTTTGTAGGCGTCGTAAAGTCGGTTTTGGGCTATTACGACCTAATCGAAAGCAACTTTCTTTTCTTAAGCGCTGACCAGGTCCAAAAATACGTCAGCCAACTCATCATCTTGGCGATGCTCTTTTTTGTGACAGTTGGCTTAGGGGTATTGGCGCGCTGGTTCCTCTTCCACTACATCATCAAATTTTGGGAATATGCGATCCACCGGATCCCCTTTATTAGCAGTGTCTATAAGACGTGCCAAGATGTGATCCATACTATTTTTACTTCTAACACGAGCTCATTTAAGCAGGTCGTTTTGGTCCCCTTTCCTTCCGAAGAATCGTTGGCGATTGGTTTGCTCACGAGAGACGGCCTTCCCGCTCTTGGTAAACACTCCAAGCCCTTAGTAGCCGTCTTTGTCCCCACCACGCCCAACCCCACATCAGGCTTCCTCATGATGTTCAGAGAAGAGGACCTGGTCTATATAGACATGAAGGTGGAAGAGGCTCTGAAATACGTGATCTCGTGCGGAGTCATTGCCGCCCCGATCAAGGTGATGACAAAAGAGGAAGCAAAGAGGATCTTGCATCCAGCTGATGCCAAGAAGGTAAGCAAAGCATGATGAAGAGATATTTTCTAGCAGGACTCGCCCTTCTCTTGCCAACCGCGATCACCTTGATTGTGACCCTTTTTATCGTCAATTTTATCACGCGTCCCTTCGAAGGCGCTGTGGAGGCTGTTCTTAACCACTACCACCTCTTCGAAAATCCTTTTTTCTTTTTAAGCGCCAATCAAGTCCTTAATCTCGTCAGCAAAACAATCGTCATTGTCTGCATTATCGCTCTGATCTTTCTGATAGGGGTCATGGGGCAGAACATGATCACGCAAGCCCTCTTCCGCCTCGGCGACTACATCATCCACAAAATTCCTTTTGTCAATAAAGTGTACAAAGCAACAACGGAAGTCGTCCAAAACATTTTCAAGACGGATAGCACGGCCTTTTCAAAAGTCGTCCTCGTCCCCTTTCCTCACGTAAATGCCTACAGCATCGGGCTCATTTCTGCGGAACAAAATTTCCATCTGACCAAAAACAAAGTTTCCATTTTTGTCCCCGGAACGCCAAACCCCACAATGGGCTTTATGCTCATGTTCGATGAAAGCGAAATCGTTCCCATCAATATGAAAGTAGACGAAGCTCTCAAATTCGTCATCTCCTGCGGCATTATGTCTTCTGGAAAACTTTAGTCGCTGACAATCGCTGTATTTTTGTATGCGTACCGATTGATGAGAACGCGGAAAGGATAAAGCAGGGCTAAATCCATGGCGACTTTTACGGCATAATCGCCAATCGACCACTGGACCCAAGGCAAATCTTCCCCTAAAAAAGCGATCGTCCAAAACACAGCGGTATCAATAAAAGAAGCTGCCACCGAGGCGATGAGGGGTGCTTGCCACCAATCTCCTTGCCTCCAACGGGTAAATAAGAGAATATCCAGTAATTGTGCTGTTAAAAACGCCGCGCCCGATGCGGCTGCGATGCGCGGGGTGGAGAGAAGAAAGGACAGGACAACCCCAAACATAAAGCCGATATACACAATAAGACGCGCTTTTTTTGGCCCATGAAAGCGATTCGTCACTTCAGTCACAAGAAAGGAAAAAGGGTAAGGAAATGCACCCCATGTCAACCAATCGTTTAAAGGAAACTGCACCAAATAATTGGAAGAGGCTATCACCAAAATCATTGAAAATAAGGATATAGAGAGCGGCATAAAAAAACTCCTAATAATAACGTTATTCTTGTGGCGCAATAATTGCAATGACCGAATAACGATTAATTAACAATCGGAATGGATACAATAAAACGAGATCCATGAAGACCTTTACACCATAGTCGCCAATCGTCCAAGTCAACCACGGGGCATCACTCCCTCCAAAGGCAATTAACCAAAACACAACGGTATCGACAAAAGAAGCCGATAGGGATGCAACCAAGGGCGCCTGCCACCATCCCCCCTGTCTCCAGCGATTAAATATAAAAATATCCAATAATTGGGCTATCAAAAATGCGCTTCCTGAGGCAATCGCAATCCGTGGAACAGTCAAAAAAAGCGAAACGAAAACCCCAAACATAAAACCGACGTAAACCACTCCCCGAGCCTTTTCAGCTCCATGATATCGGTTTGTGAGCTCTGTAATCAAAAAGGAAAGTGGATAGGGAAATGCCCCCAGAGTCAGCCAATCGTTGATCGGGTACTGCACCAGGTAGTTCGAGAGGGCAATCACAGCAATCATCGCCAGAATAGAACGCGTTATGGTCATAATTCTCCAAAATTATCTCAGAAATATCTAGGAATATACACATTCTCCCCGATTTCTGACAAGAAAAGCTTAAAAAATCGTCTATTTTTCCTCTCCAGCACCCTATAACATTATAATTAATATTTTACATTATATAACAATGGTTTATAATAAAGATATACAATTATTAACTGTTGGTTTTATTATGAACCCGTTTAGTAGTTTAAAAGACATTGTTCCATCACATCATCTTCACCATTTGGACTTCAATGCCGATGATTCTGCCTTATACAAAAACAATCCACATTTAAAACGAGAAATGGAAAAATATTGCCAATATTGTGGTGTTAGTCACGATGAAATCAAACAATTTATTACCATGGCCGAAAATGAAATCGTCCCTCAGCTGAGCGACGAAACAAAACCTATGCCCACTGGAGATCGGGAAACGGTGCTCGCTCTCATGTGGTATTTGACAGCACAAACATGTTTAACAAAAGAACAGCATCTAAGAGGAGCGATGCGAATCGAAGACGAAACAGGACGGATCGTCAAATATATGGAAGAAAGCCTCAAAGATGACCCTTATTGCCCTGTCTACCATCGCATTTCAACTCACATGAATGAATACGGCGTTGTCAACAATGGAGTCGAATTTGAGGAAGGGCAGCTCCCCGGGCAAAACAAAAAAAACATTTTGTTCATGTACCTTCCTGGAAATGAAAAACTTCATACACACGGAACCACGTATATCAAATTCGAAGATGCCGGCCTCCCCCCCTTCTGGAAAAGCGGCTTCCGTTCATACGAGAATTTTGCGCGCTTTAACGAACACGCAATCAATTATTTGAAATCACGGGTTGAATATGAACAAACGCCCGATTATCAAGCACGAAGAGAAAATGTCCCCCAATCTTACAGGCAGCGTTTCGACACAGCAATCAAACAGATCTACGCAGCCAAAGCCAGATTACCTCTTGATTCCCTTCAAGATCTCGATCTTGAAAATGAGAATGAAAACGCCCCTACTAAGATTCTAAAAGAAGCAAGCCGCTTTGGAATTTCCCGAATGATTCATGTCCTTGAAAAAGAGATCAGAGACTCCGCAAATAGAGAAATTGATGGGCTGACTGAAGCAAAACAATTGCTGCAAGAGCTTAAACAACGTGAAGAAGAAGCGCGTTTACGTGGCTATAGAGGAGATATTAAAGGAAGCGAGGCTGTTTTGCCTTCGCTAAAAAACATGGTGCAAGGTCAACAGTAAAGAAAACCCGATTAGACCTGATCTGGGTCTGGATTATGCCAAAAAAAAGGCCTTAGCTGCGAAGCAGCGGCAGCGGATAGCCGCGGCGCGTAAGCCCGCGGAGACGAGTATTAGAGAGTTTCAGCTGCGAAGCTGCTACAGAATACATTCATCCTCTGCCGCCCCTCTAGAGACAATTGCAGAAGTAGGTTTTAGGCGGATTTTGAGCGATTTTGTCGCAATCCGGCAAACAAATTCATGTTGATTTTTTTTTCTTTTTCTATATTCTGTAGAACTTGATATCCCCAAAACCATCTGAACAGTAGGTAGCAAACCGAGATTTAAAAGGAGAAAGACACATGTTTGTTAGCAAAAAAAAAATTAATCCCTCAGGGATTGACGTAGATAACAATCTTGCCGCGGCAGGCGTAGGACCCGGACCAGATGCCCCAAAGGGTTCTAAAACTGCAAGCTATATTGGCCGACTTATCAGTCATCATTCGACATCAAGCACCAATGTCATCCCAACAATTGTTCAACCGCATAATTTTGTTGGAAGGCATGAAAGCCCGCCACTTTACTCAGCAAAAGCACTATCTCCAAGCACAACTACAAATCCGAGTGTTTTAGAAATGGGTGAAGTAAATCCCATTACTGCTCTGACCGAAGAAAATGTAAGAAGAAGAACGTTCTTTTTTCAATTAAGAGATACACTTGCCCGAGAAATATTTATTGTACCAGTATTAGGTAGTTCTACTACTACTGTTAAATTCAACAACGATAATTATGAAGCTACAACGGGTGGTATTCCAAATTGTTGTACGCTAACTTGCTGCATGAACAGAACATCATTTAACTCCGATAGCATACCACGAGATATCAACTACTTCGCTCATCGTATAGCTCTCGCCGTTGTTTATATCTATCAAGACCACATCCCTATTTTGACAAGTAAAAGTAATGGAACCCTTATCAATCGTTTTGCTGATATTGTTATAAAATATTGCTTCCCTCGCCATCACATAATAGACCAAGGAGAGGGAGTAGTTTACGAACGCAGGCCATCCGACTTTATATATTCTGATGTTTACACGATAGTTATGAGTAGTCTTAATTTGCGAGAAGAAGAAGGCTTGTATTTTCGAATAGACCAAAACTGTTGCTTTGAGGTAAATCTAGGTATTATGCCCACCCGACTCAGAACTAATGAGGGTTTTGAATTTTCATTTAACCAGCTTTTTTCCACAGGGATATGCACACATGATGGTACCAAGCTGGAGCCAACACATCCAGATTGCCAACGACATTTTAATGAACTGAAAAATCGCCGTAATTTTCCACTTTATAGATGGGGGACAATTGATGCATATAATTTAAAAAATCGATCGTATATGTATCAGATTCAATCGGATAGGAATAATTACAAGGATATTTCTGAAATGCCAAAGAACGATCTAAAAATAATTAGGGAGGAACGAAATAAAGACGACTTTCAGATTCCAACCAATCATATTGATTTCTCAGAAAAAGCTATCTTTTGGCAAAAAGTGGAAGATTTAGCCTCTCTTTTCTTGACCAAGCAGGAATTTCAAACACCCTGACCTAAATTATGCCTATGTAGCTTGCATCACAAGCCTAACAATTGTCGATATCAGCACTCCAAGCACAAAAAAGGATTTGCCGCCTATTCCGTTAGCCAGTCAGTTTGTGACGTTGTTGCGAAATATAGAGATATACTGTTCTTGGGAGGCTTGTCCCTTTTTTCGGATCCAGAGCAAAACAGTGTTTTGACATCAAATGCATTAACAGCTAAATTAGGCTCTATTAATATCGCTGAAGTCCTGCTCTTAACAAATAATTAGGCGAAGACTGAGTTTTTGTCCATAATCCAGTCATCAAAAGGAGAAAGTCATCATGCATAGCAAACAAATTATCCCCTCAGGAGTGCGTGGTATCGCGGTGGGTGAAGAACATGATCCTACCATCACGAATGATTCTAAAACTGTGACTTCTGATGGGCGACATTATTCTATAAATCCTACTGCAACCCCAATAATTCCCGTCTCTCCACAACATTCTAGTGAAAGACAAGGAAGTCCACGATCATTTTCTGCAACAGCACTATCTGCAAGCTCAACAAAAAGTCCAAGCGTTTTAGAAATGGGTGCAGTCACAAATTTTACCGAAGAGAATGTGACAAGAAGAAATTTCTTTTTTCAACTAAAAGGAGCTCTTGCCAATTCTATTACAGAAAACATGAATCGATGGGTTGGTAGCAATACATCCGTGGCTATCAATAACGATAACTATGATGCAATAACGAATGAAGACCATGGAAAAACGTTATGGGATTGTTGCAATGTGTTTACTTTGGGTATACCCTATCTTTGCTGTTCGGTTTCTAATGCCTCTGTGACAAATGAAATCCAGCCAAATATTAAATATTTCGCTAATCGTATCGCCCTCGCTTTAGTTTATATCTATCAAGATTACATCCCTATTTTGACACCAGGGAGTTATAAAGATCTTATAGATTACTTTACTGCTGTTGTTATTTGTTATTGTTTTCCAACTGAATACAGACGTTCACCCGATGATTATCGGCAAGATGACGACAAGCCATCCGATTTTAAAAATTCGAACATTTACAGAATACTTATGCACAGCCTTAATATTTATGAATTAGGAGTGACCGTACCTAAACCTATGCTTAAATTTAATACTATTGATGGTTTTGAATTTTCAATTAAGCATCTTTTCTCAACAGGAGTACGTACTTATGATGGTGGTAAATTAGAGCCGTATCAACCGGAAAGTAGACGGCTTTTTGAAGAACTAAAGAGCCGTGATAAATTTCATAAATTTCCGCTTTATAGATGGGGAACAATGGATGCTTATTATTTAAAGGGTTTATCTTATAGGTATGTTGGTGATAATCCTTCTATGAGAGAAAATGATCTAAAAATAGTAGAAGGTAACCCGCAGACGAAGTTAGTAGGGGGTAAGCTAGTGACGAGCAATGACGCGAACAAAACTGTCTTTTGGCAAAACGTGGAAGAATTGGCCCATCACTACTTGACTGAGGAGGAGCTTAAGCAACTGCGGGAGCTTAAGCAGATTATTCCTGGCGATTTCAGCGATTAGATTCGGAGCCAAATTCGGGATTGGAAACTTTTGGGCTACAGGTGATCACTTTCTTCTTGATCTCTTTGGTCACAATGCACAGCACTTTTTGCAAGATGGCATCGGTTTGAAGATAGTGACGGATTCGCTTTGGGAAACTAATAAGTCGATCCTGAAAAACCAGCACATTCATTCTCTAGCGCTATTTTAGGAGTTGTTTTTCGCTAGAAAAAGCGTTAGCCTAATGCAGGAATCTAACAAACTTAGTTTAAAACATTTATCGTTTAGGTATAATGATCAAACATCTGCTATGAGGAAGAATGATCTAGTGATAATAAAAAATGGGTCGGAGAAAAAAGAAGACATCGCTGGCAGTCCCACTCAAAGAGATGACAAAGTTATTTTTTGGCAAAGAGTTGAAGAATTGGCTCAGCACTACTTAACTCCGGGGGAATTTGCACAGCCTCCTGATAGACCCTAGGAGGCCAGCTGCTAAGCCTAACCCGCCGGCATCTCCTAAGTTCACACTAGAACATAGAAGCAGCTCTGTCACTCAAAACCCTAGCTGCGAAGCAGCGGATAGACGCAGCGCGTAAGCCCGCGGAGACGAATATTAGAGAGTTTCAGCTGCGAAGCTGCGACAGAATACATTCATCCTCTGCCGGCCCTCTAGAGACAGAGGAAATTGGGAGTCATTCAAATGTATTATTACAGAAAAACTTATTCGAAGAGTTTTGGAAAAGTGCAGATGAATTAGCTAATCGATACTTGAGTCAAGATGAATGTCGATTATATATAATCTCCCCTGGAACTTGTCCAACTTATCTACTAAAGGAACCTTCTTCCAATAACTAATCCCTGCCGGAAGTTTGGGCAAAGAATGCATCATGAACCACCACCACCGCCGATTTGAATAACATAACTCCCTAGTGACGCCGCGATTGTTAGTCAAATCATGAAATTATTGTGCTCTAATATTGCTTTCCAAGAAGATCGGATTTTTTTAGTTTCCGGTTCAAGGTGGCTGTCGTAGTTATAACCAATAACAACCTCTTGATAAACTTTAGGTGGATAATTTGAAGGTGTAGGTGCAACAGGAATTTGTTGTACATATGTTTGAAATTCCGTTTGAGTTAAGAAGAGTTTGGCCAAATTATCTGTATTGCGCCAAAATTCATTATATAATTGCTTGTCTAAAACTATATCATCATACGCAGCTCCTTTAAAAAAGCGATTACTACAGGGATCGCCAAAACGATATATAAAATGCTCTGAATTACGTTGTAAATATATCGCATTAATAAAATCTGATGTTCCCCATCGATAAAGATTGAGTTCTTTGGTAGATTTTAATACTTTAGGATGAATTGGTTCGTATTTACCACCCTCGATGGTGCGCACGCCCATTAAAGTAATCTGGTAAAATGACAATTTAGACCCCTTAACTGTTTTTAATTCATTCTTATCATCAAAAGTGGGTTTTGAAAAATAAGTTCCGGAAAAACTTATGCTCCGCATGAGCATAAAATAAACATCTTGAGGTAAACTTGGAGTAAATAATGATACAAAATAATCTGAAAGTTGTTTATTGCTTTCAGTGTCTAACGCTGCAATGATTTCATGGAAGATAAAACTTAACCCTAAAGCAGTACGGATAGCAAATTGTTTGATTCCTTCTGGAATTTCCGTTCTTTCTTCAGCCTTGCATTGTCCAAAATAACAAGGAATTGATGACAAGCCCAACGTAGTAATGCATAAGCATTTACTGAGAAAGTGAACGGGGTGAAAATTGCTCACACTACCATCTTTGTCAAAAGACAGATTTTCGGTATAGGGATTAAGGGGCATATATCGATAACGATCATGAGAGTTTATGGATTTGGCCAAGCTGTTTTGGAAATTAATAAAAAACTCTCTTATTTTTTGTAGATGTTCCGAATTTAGTTTGTCAAAATTAACATCAGTTGATGTTGATGAAGGATTGCTTATGGATCTTCCATTATAGGCGATTACTTGATTTCCGGTTTGATCATGCCTTGCATCTCCGGTATCTTGATGACTACTTAGAATTACTGGGCTTGACATGTTGCCTCCATTCATTAGTTTTAGGTCATGTTAAATGCTTGTCGGTCTTGAGAGAAGGTGTGACCTTCTCATTCTTTCATAGGGTAGCTGCGGAGCTGCGGCGCGCAAGCCCGCGGAAAAAGGTTTTAGACTAAAAAAAAGGCCTTAGCAGCGAAGCTGCTAAGGCACAAAATAAAAACTTGGCGGCGACCTACTCTCCCACACTCTTGTGTGCAGTACCATTGGCGATGAGGGGCTTGACTTCTGAGTTCGGAATGGGATCAGGTATTTCCCCCTCTCTAATGCCACCAAGAAAAGCTTTAACGCCTCGAGGAGGCTTTCTTGTTGTGCCTCTTCGAGAGCCTTCAGGATCTTTTCGCCCGTTTTACCGCCATCCCCTCTCATCCATATACAAGCGCATATGGATTTCGAGACGATGGGGTAAACCGGTCTGAAAATCTCCAGAACTCTCTCAAAGAATTCACAACGAGAAAGCCTCTTCAGACAAATGAATCAAGTCACTAAACATTAATCGACGCTTGAAGTATCACCCCGGTTGTGACGCTAGTCACAACCAGGGCCATTATGGCTTTCGTAGTTTCACCTTTTCTTGAATAGCCTTAGAAGGCTACTCAAGAAAAAGTTGGTCAAGCCATTGGACTGTTAGTATTGGTAAGCTCAATGCATTACTGCACTTACACCTCCAACCTATCTACCACGTAGTCTTCATGGAGTCTCATTGGGATATCTTATCTTGAGGGAGGCTTGGCGTTTAGATGCTTTCAACGCTTATCCTTTCCGAACATAGCTACCCGGCAATGCCCTTGGCAGAACAACCGGAACACCATTGGTTCGTCCACTTCGGTCCTCTCGTACTAGAAGCAGCTCCTCTCAAATATCCTACGCCCACAAAAGATAGGGACCAAACTGTCTCACGACGTTTTGAACCCAACTCGCGTACCGCTTTAATTGGCGAACAGCCAAACCCTTGGGACCTTCTTCAGCCCCAGGATGCGATGAGTCGACATCGAGGTGCCAAACCGCCACGTCGATATGAACTCTTGGTGGCGATAAGCCTGTTATCCCCGGAGTACCTTTTATCCGTTGAGCGACGGCGATTCCACTTTCCACCGCCGGATCACTAAGCCCTACTTTCGTATCTGCTCGACTTGTTGGTCTCGCAGTTAACTTGCCTTCTACCTTTACGCTCTTCTCGTGATTGCCAACCACGATGAGGCAAGCTTGGGACTCCTCCGTTACTTTTTAGGAGGATACCGCCCCAGCAAAACTGCCCGTCTGACAATGTCCAAATCCCGGCTTCACGGGAGTTTGTTAGATTCCCGACTTGTCAAGACCAGTATTTCAACGTTGACTCCACCATGCCTGACGGCACGGCTTCACAGTCTCCTGGTTATCCTACACATGACAAGTCAAGAGCCAATATCAGAGTACAGTAAAGGTTCACGGGGTCTTTCCGTCTTATTGCGGGTAAACGGCATCTTCACCGCTACTACAAGTTCACCGAGCCTCTCGTTGAGACAGTGCCCAGATCGTTATACCATTCGTGCAGGTCGGAACTTACCCGACAAGGAATTTCGCTACCTTAGGACCGTTATAGTTACGGCCGCCATTCACCAGGGCTTAAATTCAATGCTTCGCATTGCTGCTAACATCTCCTTTTGACCTTTTGGCATTGGGCAGGCATCACACCATATACTTCGACTTAAGTCGTCTTTGCATAGTGCTGTGTTTTTGTTAAACAGTCGCCTGGGCCATTTCTCTGCGGCCTCCCGAGGCTTTAGGGGTAAACCCTATCACCTCAAAAGGCTCCTCTTTTCCCGAAGTTACGAGGATAATTTGCCGAGTTCCTTAACGAGAGTTCTCTCGCGCGCCTTAGAATCTTCTTCCTACCCACCTGTGTCGGTTTTGGTACGGTCGCTTATGGAAACTAGGGTCTATTTCTTGGAAGCATCGCGCCATGTCATCGGTTCCTCTTGCGATTCCCCTTGGGCGCCATCTGGTTTTCTGCTGACGGATTTTCCTATCAGCCCACCACGTGGCTCCACGGACATTTCCAATCGTCCGCACACTTAACTTAACTTCGTCAACCCATCGTATACACCATTTAGCGGCGCAGGAATATTTAACCTGCTATCCATCGCTTACGCTTTTCAGCCTCAGCTTAGGGTCCGGCTAACCCAGGGAAGACGAACTTTACCCTGGAAACCTTAGGTTTTCGGCGAGGGTGATTTTCACACCCTTTATCGTTTACTCATGCCATGCATTCTCACTAGTTTTCCCTCCAACACTCCTTACGGTATATCTTCAACGGAAAAACTACGCTCTTCTACCGCTTACAACTTGCGTTGTAAACCCGCGATTTCGGCTCTGTGCTTTAGTCCCGGATATTATCGGCGCAGAGTCTCTCGATTGGTGAGCTGTTACGCACTCTTTAAATGATGGCTGCCTCTAAGCCAACATCCCAACTGTTTTTGAGACTCCACTTCCTTACTCACTTAGCACAAAATTAGGGGCCTTAATCGGCGATCTGGGCTGTTCCCCTTTTGACAATGAAGCTTATCCCCCACTGTCTATCTCCCGGACTTTTTCTAGAGTATTCGGAGTTTGATTTCCTTTGGTAGGCCGGTAGGCCCCCGCGTGAATTCAGTGCTCTACCCCTCTAGAACTTCTGATACCACAACCCATTACAGACTTACATTTAGACCGCGCCAAAGCCCCGGGCTTTGTGCGATCGTAAGTGGGTCAATATTAAAAAATATTAACCCACTTACGATCGTCAAATCGCGGGAGCTTTCGCGCTGCTCTAAATGCAAGGCTGTAAAGGATTGTGGTATCCTGTCCGAGGCTAACCCGAAAGTTATTTCGAAGAGAACAAGATATCTCCAAGTTTGATTGGCCTTTCACCCCTATCCACAACTCATCCAAAACTTTTTCAACAGTTACTAGTTCGGTCCTCCACAAGGTGTTACCCTTGCTTCAACCTGGTCATGGATAGATCACTTGGTTTCGTGTCTGCGTCAGATGACTGGCCAGATAACAACCAATTTTTATCACCCTTCTAAGCCGTATACGCGGCCATCTTCCTCCCTTTGCTCCTCGCAGATATGGAATATCTGCTTCGTCGCACATGAAGGAATCTGTCTCACGCATAGGCGTATAACGGTAATAAAAAATGGCTGTTATCTAGCATTCGCGCTATTCACACTCGCTTTCGCTTCGGCTGCGGAACGTATGTCCCTTAACCTTGCCATCTAACAGCAACTCGCTGGCTCATCATGCAAAAGGCACACCGTCAGCCATTCCCTTAAAAAGGGCATAGGCCTTCGATCGTTTGTAGGCTACTGGTTTCAGGTTCTATTTCACTCCCCTAACAGGGGTTCTTTTTACCTTTCCCTCACGGTACTGGTTCACTATCGGTCATCAACGAGTATTTAGCCTTAGAGGGTGGTCCCCCTAGATTCAAACCGGGTTTCACGTGTCCGGCTTTACTCAGGTGCCAGTCTTGTCGGGTTATCCTTTCGCATACGGGGCTTTCACCCTATACTGCCCAGCTTTCCAGAAGTGTTCTGCTAGGATTTCCCGATCTTTTAACTGGTCCTACAACCCCAGGAATAAATTCCTGGTTTGGGCTCTTCCCCGTTCGCTCGCCGCTACTCAGGGAATCTCATCGTGATTTCTTCTCCTCTGCCTACTAAGATGTTTCAGTTCGGCAGGTGTCGCCTCCTCCTCCTATGAATTCAGAGTGAGGATTACAGAGGGTTACTCTGCAGGGTTGCCCCATTCGGATACCTCCGGGTCAATGCTTTATCCAGCTCACCGAAGCTTTTCGCAGGTTATCGCGTCCTTCATCGCCTGTTGATGCCTAGGCATCCACCAGTAGCCCTTATTAACTTGACCATAAAATCAAAGTTATAATCTAGAGGTTGTGCATTACAACCTCTAATTGAGCTACGTATAATTGTGTAAGCGTTCACCCGGGTATAGGCCATGCCAAAATTTGTTTGGGCGGCAATCTGCTTTAGAAATCGGCTCATTAATAGTTTATACCACTATTAATTTCGCCGATTTCTTCGCATCTTACTCGCCCAAACACCATTTTGAAAGGCCTGGACCCAGGCGAACACTTACATTTTTCGCCATAATGTAGTTTTTCGAATTTGCGTTAAAACAAATTCGAAATTCAGATTCTTCAAGCGTCGATTGATGTTCAGTGATTTTGTTATTATAAAGATGCTTTTTACAAAACTTTACTTTAATCTTTCTTTGCTTGTGGAGTGTGCCGTCCGGCTGTTAACCAGACGACACACTCCAGATCTTGATTCATTTGCCTGTCGAGAATTCAACAGCGATAAAGAGACAATGTACTAGCCTATAATATTAGCCCATAGAGCTTGCCCAACCTACGTACGCTATTTAATATAGCGACGTGTCCTTAAAAGGAGGTGATCCAGCCCCACCTTCCGGTAGGGCTACCTTGTTACGACTTCATCCCAGTCATCGGCCTCACCTTAGACGCCTCTTCCCTTGCGGTTAAGTCAGCGGCTTCGGGTAAAACCAACTCCCATGATGTGACGGGCGGTGTGTACAAGACCCGGGAACGTATTCACGGCGATGTTGCTGACTCGCCATTACTAGCAATTCCATCTTCATGTCGTCGAGTTGCAGACGACAATCTGAACTGGGGCCGGCTTTCTAGGATTTGCTTCGCCTTGCGGTTTCGCTGCCCTCTGTACCGACCATTGTAGCACGTGTGTAGCCCCAGACATAAGGGCCATGCGGACTTGACGTCATCCTCACCTTCCTCCTGGTTAACCCAGGCAGTCTCGTTAGAGTTCCCAGCTTTACCTGTTGGCAACTAACGATAAGGGTTGCGCTCGTTGCGGGACTTAACCCAACACCTCACGGCACGAGCTGACGACAGCCATGCAGCACCTGTGCAGAGGCCCCGAAGGGCTTTACCATCTCTGGTAAATTCCTCTGCATGTCAAACCTGGGTAAGGTTCTTCGCGTTGCATCGAATTAAACCACATGCTCCACTGCTTGTGCGGGTCCCCGTCAATTCTTTTGAGTTTCACCCTTGCGAGTGTACTCCCCAGGCGGTATACTTATCGCGTTAGCTACGGCACAACTAGGGTTGAGTCCAGTTACACCAAGTATACATAGTTTACGGCAAGGACTACCAGGGTATCTAATCCTGTTTGATCCCCTTGCTTTCGCGCCTCAGCGTCAGGAATAAGATAGAAAACCGCCTTCGCCACCGGTGTTCTTCCACATATCTACGCATTTCACCGCTACTTGTGGAATTCCGTTTTCTCCTCCTACCCTCAAGAAAGATAGTTTCAAATGCAGTTCCGAGGTTGAGCCCCGGGATTTCACATCTGACTAATCTCCCCGCCTACGCGCCCTTTACGCCCAATAAATCCGATTAATGCTTGCACCCTCCGTATTACCGCAGCTGCTGGCACGGAGTTAGCCGGTGCTTCTTTACCTGGTACCCTCAAATTAGCTGGATATTAGCCAGCCTCTCTTGTTCCCAAGCGAAAGAGCTTTACAACCCGAAGGCCTTCATCGCTCACACGGCGTCGCATCGTCAGGCTTTCGCCCATTGCGAATGATTCTCGACTGCAGCCTCCCGTAGGAGTCTGGGCAGTTCTCAGTCCCAGTGTTGGCGGTCAATCTCTCAATCCGCCTAGACGTCTTAGCCTTGGTGTGCTTTTACCACACCAACTAGCTGATATCCCATGGGCCCCTCTATAACCGCGAAGCATTACTGTCCTCCGCTTTAATGAACCCCGGATGCCCGGAGCCACCACATGCAGTATTAGCGATCGTTTCCAATCGTTATTCCACTGTTATAGGCAGGTTACCCATGTATTACTAACCCTTCCGCCACTAATTGTATTGCTACAATTCGTGCGACTTGCATGCCTCATCCACGCCGTCAGCATTCAATCTGAACCAAGATCAAATTCTCAAAAAAAATAAACTCTTGAAAACTTGAGTATTATAAAAATATGCGAGTCGTCATCTTTCGATGACTTCTGCGCACAAGCTCTATGGTATTTGTTTGCTTGTACATTGTCTTTTTATCGCTGTCAAACTTTACGCCCCTGACTCTGAGGTCAGAGAATTCCCCCTCAAAATTGAGATGGAAACTGCCACGATAGCTTAAAGAGGGAATATTGCGCAAGCGCTTTTTTGTTAGACAAAATTTGGGTGCGCCAACTATTGTAAAATTTAACCTGACCCCGGGTTGTGATCCAGCAATGCCCAAGGTCAAAAGAGCCCGGTTTTGACCGGATTTGAGCCTGAATTTTTGACATACTTTGATAAAGTAGGCGAAAATTCAGGCTCGAATCCCGACAAATCGGGAATTTTGAGATTGGGCGTTGATGGGTCACAATCAGGGGTCTAACATGGGAGATTGGTATGAAATTTGGTGGAAGCATTGGAAATATTTGTTTGGCTGTATATCTAATTCTGATTGGGGTCACGACCCTCTTTTCAATTGCGATTCCTGCAGTTGTCTTAGGGGTATTGGCACTCGTTGCGGGGATTTTGCTGCTCATCGGAAAATGATCGATGTCGCTGAGCTGTTCAGAAGATGGTACAGTGAAATCAAAAACACAAACAGGCTTGCTACCGCTTATTGCGTGGTCGTTTTACGACTGGGCAAATAGCGCCTTTGCAGCAGTGATCCAAACCTTTGTGTTTGCTGCCTATTTTGTGAACACAGTCGCCCCCAATCCTGCGACAGGCGCAGCAGCTTGGGGCACTATTACAGGTCTTTCTGCTTTCGTTGTCGCTGTCATCAGCCCCTTCTTTGGTGCGATTGCCGATCAAGGTGGATCGCGGAAAATATGGCTTGGTACTTTCACGGCCATTTGTGTCGTTCCCACTTTGTTGATGTGGTTTGTCCTTCCCGATCCTCACTATTTTTGGTTAGCTTTATGGACAGTGGGAATCGGAGCAATCGGGGCTGAAGGCGCCTACATCTTTTATAATGCTATGCTTCCTGAACTTGCCCCCGCTTCACAACTCGGCCGCTGGTCTGGTTGGGGATGGGGAATGGGTTATGCAGGGGGCATGTTGGCGCTCGTCTTGTGCTTACTGTTATTCCTCAACAAAGAGAGTGCCTGGATTGCGCTGCCACAGGAAGATGCACTTCCCGTTAGGGCAACCTTCATCCTTGTGGCAGTTTGGTATACGCTTTTTGCGTTGCCTCTATTTCTCTTTACACCGGCCTCTCCTCCGGCTCAAAAGCCATTTAGGCAAGCGGCGATGGATGGCGTTAAACAACTTTGGCAGACGATTTTGGAAGTGGGGAAATATAGCGACATCGTCCGCTTTCTCATTGCTAAAATGTTCTACGTCGATGGGCTTGCCACCCTCTTTGCCTTTGGCGGCATCTATGCAGCAACGGTATTTGGGATGGAGCCGCACGAGGTCTTACTCTTCGGCATCGCGATGAACGTGACAGCCGGACTTGGAGCCGCTGTATTTGCCTGCTTAGATGACCGATGGGGCAGCAAACGGGTAATTCTCTATTCGCTCTTAGGGCTCATTATCCCCGGCATCTTTGCGCTGATCGCCATCGACAAATGGCAGTTTTGGCTCGTTGGTCTTCTCATGTGTTTATTTGTCGGTCCCGTACAAGCTTCCAGCCGGTCGCTGATGGCACGCATAGCGCCCGTGCACATGCGGCGCGAAATGTTTGGATTTTACATGTTGTCAGGAAAGGCAACGGCTTTTTTCGGCCCGCTCCTCTATGGATGGGTCTCATATCACACAGGCAGCCTCCGTTGGGGAATGAGCACCATTATATTTCTCTATCTATTAGGTGGTGCCATCTTGCTTACTTTGCCTAAGCGGCTTGAGAGAGATTAGGTTGTTTTTTTCGTGTTAATTCTGTAGTATCCTTTTCTTTATGCAAAAGGAGAGGACGCGCATGGAGATGTACGAAAATCTACGCAAACAGCTTGCTGAACTCAAAGAGCAGGGGCTCTACAAAGAAGAACGGGTCATTGCCTCACAACAACAGCCCGAGATTTCACTTGCAAATGGGCGCCATGTCATCAACTTTTGTGCGAACAATTATCTAGGGCTTGCCAATGACCCGCGCGTGATGGAAGCTGCCAAGAAAAGCTACCATTCTTATGGGTTTGGAATGGCGTCTGTCCGATTCATCTGCGGCACCCAAACTCCGCACAAGCAATTAGAAGAGCGTCTTTCGAAATTTCTTGGCACAGAAGATACGATCCTCTACTCCTCCTGTTTCGATGCCAATGGCGGTCTTTTCGAAACACTCCTCGGAGCAGAAGACGCAGTCATCAGCGACGCCCTCAACCACGCGAGCATCATCGATGGGATCCGTTTGTGCAAAGCGCAGCGCCTCCGTTATAAAAATAACGATTTAGAAGATCTTGAAGCGCAACTCAAAGCTTCGCAATCTGCTCGCTATCGGCTGATCGCAACAGATGGCGTTTTTTCGATGAATGGAACGATTGCAAAATTGAAAGAAATCTGTGACCTTGCAAAGAAGTACCGCGCCTTAATCATGATCGACGATTGCCATGCGACAGGATTTTTAGGGAAGCATGGACGCGGAACCCCTGAATATTGCGATGTCATGGGAAAGATCGATATCATCACAGGCACACTTGGAAAAGCGCTCGGCGGCGCTTCCGGAGGCTATGTCTCAGGCAAAAAAGAGGTCATTGAGTGGCTCCGTCAACGCTCAAGACCCTATCTCTTCTCAAATGCGCTTGCTCCCAGCATCTCAGCAGCCTCTTTAGCAGTTCTCGACATCGTCGAATCAGCTGAAGGAGATCGGATGAGGCAAAAACTCCACCAAAACAGCCAACACTTCCGCAAAAAAATGAGCGCTGCCGGATTTAACCTTGTTCCAGGGGATCACCCCATTATCCCGATTATGCTCGGCGACGCTAAACTCGCCAAAAATATGGCCTCTCGCCTCCTTGAAGAGGGAATTTACGTGATTGGATTTAGCTACCCAGTCGTGCCTCAAGGGGAAGCGCGCATTCGAACGCAACTCTCCTCTGCCCATACGACGGAAGAGATCGATGCAGCAACAGAGGCTTTCATCCGGGTCGGGAAGGAACTAAGTGTGATATAATTTTTTATTAATTTCGCTTAATTATGGAATGAATTATAATCGGCTCTTTTAAAATCAGGAGTGATTCATGAAAGCTTTAGTAAAAAAACTTCCACAAGAAGGTCTTTGGCTCGAAGAAGTTCCCGTCCCTGAAATTGCTCCGCACGAGGTGTTGATCAAAACAAAAAAAACCTCGATCTGTGGCACCGATCTACACATCTATAAATGGGACGACTGGGCACGCAAAACGATCCCTGTTCCCATGGTTGTCGGCCACGAATTTGTCGGGGAAATTGCCAAAGTCGGTCATGAAGTCACTCACCTAAAAGTAGGCGATCGCGTCAGTGGCGAAGGTCACTTGACGTGTGGGACGTGTTACCAGTGTTTAACGGGTAAGCGCCACCTCTGTCCAAATACACAAGGCGTTGGAGTCAACCGCCACGGTTGCTTTGCTGAATATTTTCACATCCCTGCAGAAAACGTCTTTTTACTCTCCCCTTCTATTCCTGACGATATCGCTTCGATCTTAGACCCTTTGGGCAATGCCGCCCACACCGCCCTCTCCTTTTCCCTCATCGGCGAAGATGTTCTTATCACGGGCGCGGGCCCGATCGGAATCATGTCTGTAGCAATTGCCAAAAAAGCCGGTGCACGCAAAATCGTCATCACCGACCGCAACCCCTACCGCCTCGAACTTGCCGTAAAAATGGGAGCCACTCACGCGATTAACATTGAAAAGACTTCTCTTTCAGAAGCAGTCAAATCGATGAATTTGTATGGAGGATTCTCGGTTGGTTTCGAAATGTCAGGCCATCCAAGTGGCCTCAACAGCCAGCTA
The DNA here is from genome assembly GCA_013287915.1 of Chlamydiota bacterium. Lineage (GTDB taxonomy): Bacteria > Chlamydiota > Chlamydiia > Chlamydiales > Parachlamydiaceae > JABDCX01. The sequence continues at coordinate 52,317 of JABDCX010000002.1, read as the reverse complement.
GAAGAGGCTCAAACGGGCGGCAAGATTGCCCTCCTCGGCATTTTCCCGCAACAATGCACCATCGACATGGATCTCATCATATTTAAAATGCTTAATATCAAAGGGATATACGGAAGAGAAATCTTCAATACCTGGTACCAAATGATCCACATGATTGAAAGTGGATTGGATGTCGCGCCTATCATCACACATCGTTTCCCCGTTGCTGAGTTCCAAAAAGGCTTCGAATGCATGAAAGCTGGCAACTGCGGCAAAGTCATTCTCGACTGGGCATAGCGAGACACTACAATGCTGAAAACCGGTTTGTCCCTGACTCCTTGTTGTACCGTTTGCTTTGCGATAGAAAAGGGCCCTGTCTCTTATGTGAAGCCAAATGGAACGCCCCCAACAACATGCGATAAACTTTACGCGTGTGCCCGCTGCCTCTTTGCTAACATCTGTAGCCAAGCCTGCCAAAATAACCACATCCCTTGCCGATCAAACGCAGGCGTCGATTACGAAAAAATCAAAGCGACTTTGATAAGAATGTGCCCCGATGAGGCTGGAAGCTATATTATTCCCATCAATCCTCCAAATGGACAAACAGAAATACAAGCCTTTCCCAATCCCGCTTTAAAAAACAATGTCGTCGCTGCATCTGTACGCTTGAATGGCCAAATCATTGGAGCTTCCCATTTCCTCTTGGTAGCACGAGAAATCAAGCTCAGAGACAACACCACATATGCAGGTCCTTGCGACAACAACAATCTTCCAAACGGCTATGGCATAAAAAAAATCCCCGGCAAAGCTGTGCTGTGGTGCACGTTCAAAGCAGGTAAATCCCATGGTAAAGGAAGAATTGAATATCTAAGCGGAGATGTCGCGGAAGGTGTCTTTACAGATGGACGGATGAATGGTGCAGGAACCTACACCTGGAAAAACAATCAGAGTTATAAGCGTTATGAAGGGATGTTCCAAAACGATGATTTTCATGGACCCGGGAAGTTGACCCTTTCCAGTGGTGAAGTGATTGAAGGTCTTTTCGAAAAAGGCAACCTGGTCGGAACTATAACCCATGATGACCCCTTACAGAAATAAAAGATTTGAGCTTTATAGCCGGGGTTATCATTACGCCATCATAAGTAAACTCTATTGTATCGATTTGAGGCGCTTGGCATTGAAAAGAACAGTTAGGCTACTGATAGACATCGCAAAAGCCGAAAAAATCGGGGTGAGGAAGCCAAACATCGCTAATCCTATGCCAATGACATTGTAGGCAAATGCCCAGAAGAGATTTTGTTTGATGAGCGTTTGCCCAAAGCGCCCGAGCCCTCGCAGCTGTGAGATGACAGCAAGGCGGTCTGTTGTGAGAAGAATATCGGAGACTTGAATTGATATATCGGTTGCAGAAACGACTGAAATGCCAACATCGGCTTCAGTAAGAGCTAAAGAGTCGTTTACTCCATCTCCAACCATGCAGACAACAGCACCTTCCCGTTTCATTTGTTCGACGACTTGTCTTTTTTCAAAGGGGGTACAATTGGAATGCCACGCGTCAAACCCACACAAGCGCGCAACAGAGGCTACCGTGCTTTCCCCATCGCCAGAAAGGAGAAGTGTTTTGGCTGGTTTTAAAGAAGCAATCAGCTCTGCCATCCCAGGTCGCACCCGATCGCCGAGGTGCAAAGCCCCCAAGAAAACACCTTCACGAGCCATGTAGGCACAACTAGACATAGGCGCATGTTCAGCAATTTCTCGACAAATAATGCCCTCGCTTTTTAAAAAGCGCAACGAGCCCAACCGATACAAAACGCCATCGATGGAAGCGCGAAGACCATTTCCAACAACCTCTTCAAATGCCTCAATTTGCAACGAAGCTTCCGTGCCAAACGCAGAAGAGATGGCGCAAGCGATCGGGTGGTTAGAACGAGAAGCGAGTTGACCAATGGCCTGACTGTCTTGCAGAGACAACAACTCATCCCCACTCAGGAGTTGGTAGCGCCCTTCCGTCACCGTTCCCGTTTTGTCGAAAATGAGCACCGTTTCACGCCCTAATGAAGGCAACACTCCCCGATTTCGGACAATTACACCAAGGGAGCTCAAGGCATTGAGCAAATAAGATTCCGCCGTCGGAGCGGCAATCCCAATTGCACAAGGACAGGCAATGAGCAACAGCGATAAAACCCTAAGAAAGGCCTCACCACTATCCAAAGAAGTTCCATAAACGATAACGCCTGTCAAAAAAGCGAGCGATAAAACGCCGGGCACAAACCAGCGCACTACCGCATCAGCGGCTCGCGTATAGACAGCCTTGTGACTGATCCCTTGCTCAATCATCTCCATGATGCGGCACAGAGCCGTTTCCTCTTCACCGCAGGTCACTTGAATGGTCAAAGACCCTTGCACCAATACAGTGCCTGCCAAAAGTGCACTCCCCTTTTTCTTAACGACTGGAACGACCTCTCCAGTCATCACCGATTCATCGCATGCCCCCTCACCCTCTGCTACAATGCCATCTAGGGGAATTTTTTCTCCGGGGCACACGACGAGACGATCCCCTTTTGAGACCTCCTTGAGAGCCACAAAGGCCATAGATCCGTCGGGAAACGCTTTGCGGCCACGTCTTGGGGAAGAGCGGACGAGCTTTAGTAAGGAGTGCTTTGCCGAAAATTTCGCTTTCGACTCGATCATTTTGCCAAGCAATGAAAAGGCGATTAATGCGCTTAAGGAATCGAAATATACTTCCGTTGACCCTTGAAATAGGTGAATAGAAGAGACGATCACAGCCGCTGTCGATCCGATCGCGATTAACAGTTCCATCCCCATGATCCCTTCGCGCAAGCTGTGGTAGAGGCGGCGCCAGATCGGCCAGGCAGAATAGAGAAGAACAGGCAGAGCCAATCCACCTGACAGCCAAGCAAAGAGCAAGCCATATCCCTCCCCATCGAAGTAGAAATAGGTGGAATAAAGAGGATACGCCAGCATCATGATATTCACTGCGCAAAAGGCGGCTACGCCAAAGCGCAAGTACAAATCGCGGCTGACGGGCTTTTCATCTGCGATCGTAAGTGGGGTCGCGATGTATCCTAGCCTATTAATAAGAGATAAAACCGCCTCTTTAGAGACCATGCGGGGCTGAAATTCGATCGAGGCAAAATCGGTCGTATAGTCGATGACGCAGTTAATCACCCCTTTTTGCCGCATGAGCATCAGGCGGATGATTTCTGCGCACGAAGGGCACCACATCTCTTTCACTTCGATATGGAATTTAACCCTCTCTCCTTCGGGTAGGGCCTGCCGTTCCCTTCGAATTTCCTCTAAAATTTGGGGGTTCGAAATGAGCCCAGCTTGCACCGCTTGCAAAAATAAAGGTTGCTCTCGCACGTTCCGAAGCTGATCCCTGACTTGCAAAATCTGATGCACAGCATGACACCCTGTGCAACAAAAGGCTTTTTGCCCGTCGAGGATCGTACGCCCCCTAACAGATATCCCACAAAGGGTACAAGAAGCTGTAGGGTCCTGTTCTAGGGTAAAATTCACTCTTGCCTATTCGCTTTCAGAATGTTCTACAATTAAGGAGATATGAAGCTACCTGTAGCCTACTACGGCAACCCCTTTTTACGCAAAATGAGCCTCGTTACATAAATCACCACAAAGCCTTGCTTGCTCCAAAATCCGCACGATGCTATTTTTTGAAGCTAGAGGTACTTATGAATTTATCGCTCAATACAAAAAAATCCATTTCTAAAATATTGATCGAGAGTGGAGTGAAACGTGCCGCTCTTTTCGGCTCATTTGCAAGAGGAGATGCCACAAAAGATAGCGATATCGACCTGCTGATCGAATTCAAAGGAAAGAAAAAAAGCCTGCTTGATCTTGCTGCTTTAAAAATCCAACTGGAAGAGAGTCTTGGAAAGCATGTAGATCTAATTACTTATAATTCCTTACATCCACTACTTCGCGATCGCATTTTAGCAGAGCAGATCATAATTTTATGAAAAAAGACACGAAGGTATTTTTAGAACACATTTTTGAATGTATTGAGCTTATAGAGCTGTATATTGCAGATCAAACATTTGAGAGCTTTAAAAATTCCATCCAACTTCAAGACTCGCTAATCAGACGGTTAGAAATTATTGGAGAAGCTATCAAAAATTTACCAGACAATTTTAAAAAGAAATTTCCAGAAGTTGCATGGAAAAATATTGCAGGCATGAGAGACATACTCATACACAAGTATTTCGGAGTAGACCTTGATCTGACATGGAGAGTCCTAACAAATGAGATCCCAAAATTGAAAAAGCAAATTCACTCAATTCTAAAAGAGCTATAAAACGAGCTTTATCAACTTGAGCCGCCTGTGCAACAAAAGGCTTTTTGCCCGTCAACGATCGTACGCCCCCTGACAGATATCCCACAAAGGGTACAAGAAGCTGTAGGGTCCGGTTCTAGGGTAAAATTCACTCTTGCCTATTCGCTTTCCAAATGTTATAATACTCTATACAATTAAGGTAGAGATGAAACTTCCTGTAGCCTACTACGGCAACCCCTTTTTACGCAAAAAATGCAAGCGCGTCGAAGCGATCGATGCGACCCTTTTGCAGCTGATCGCCGACATGGAAGAAACGCTCGTTGCACACGACGGTTGTGGTCTTGCCGCGCCTCAAGTCTTCCAAGATTTGGCTCTTTTTCTGATTAAAGATGTGTATCAAAATGCGGCTAAAGAGTGGGTCTATGAACCAACGATGGTATACATCAACCCGAAAATTTTATCCTATAGCGACGAGACGTGGACGCGCAGTGAAGCGTGCCTCTCTCTTCCAAAAATTCACGGCCAAGTCACCCGGCCTTTTTCGATTAAAATCGAGGCCACAGACATCCATGGCAATCGGTTCGTGCAGGAATTGACAGAGTTGCGAGCACGGATTTTTCTACACGAGAACGATCACATCAATGGCGTTCTTTACATCGACCGCATCAAAGGCCCTGAGCGAGAAGCTCTAGAGCCCTACCTGCGCAAAATCAAACAAACTTACAACCCATAGTTCACCACTGATCTCACTGGGCTCAGTGGTGAATTGTGCTATTCCAGGGTTTCGACGGGGAAGGCTGATGTATCGGCTTGTTTGGTGCGGCCTATCGCGGATGTCCAAAGAGAAAGAATGATGCACGAGACAAAGAAAGCAATCGCTAACCAAGCAGTGAATTTCTTCAACACATCCGCTGTTGAGGTTCCAAAAACCGAATCAGAAGCGGAACCACCAAAACTGGGAGCTAAACCTGCGGACTTTCCTTCTTGAATCAGGATGACGAAGCATAGAACGAGGCACAATAAGACAAACACTGAAATCGCTGCAAAATAGAGAAAAGTTCCCATAATCCTATCCTTTATGACATTGTAAAATTTTCATGAACACTTCCACATCCAACGAGGCTCCGCCTACTAAAAAGCCATCCACGTCGGGCTTTTGAATCAAGAGCTCTGCATTCTCTGGCTTTACTGATCCTCCATAGAGAATCGAGACCGCCGCTGCCACCGAATCTCCCCACAGCTTGGCTAGAACTGAGCGGCACCACTCCTGTTCGTTTTGTGCATCTTCCGGTTTGGCAGCTGTCCCATTTCCTATCGCCCAAACAGGCTCATAAGCAATCAGGAGAGACTCAGCTTCTTGTGGTGTGATGCCCGCCAAGCCTTGGATCAATTGTCTTTCGAGAACGGCTTTTGTCTGGCCGGCTTTCCTCTCTTCAATCGTTTCCCCAACACACAAGAGAGGACGAATCCCCGCTTCTAAGGCCTTTCTAACCTTTAGGTTCACAATCCCGTCGGTCTCGTGAAAAAGGCGTCTTCTCTCCGAGTGGCCAATCAAGCAAAAAGAGGCCCCAGCGTCCTTTACCATGGCAGCGGAAACCTCTCCCGTATAGGGGCCATCGGCATACTCGCTGATGTTCTGCGCGCCGATAAAAACCGCTGTCCCTTTTGCTGCCTGCGCGGCAGCAGTCATCATAGTAAAGGGAACGGCGACTCCCGCACGGGTGCGGAGCTGTTGAGCGCTTAGGGCAAGGCTCGTAATGTAACTCGTCGCTTCTACGACCGTTTTATGCATTTTCCAGTTTGCTATTACGGTCGTCGCTCTGCCTGGATCTCCTGACACTCCGTCTCCTTTATTGGAAATAAATAGTACCCCCTTTCGATAAGAAACTCAAGACTTTTTTCCCCTTTTGCCCTATTATATGCGATTATGTTGACAAACCCATCTGCTCAATCTGTCGTTTTGACAGTGACGCAACTGACTCACTCTATCAAGAATTGTTTAGAAAAGACGTTCCCGTTTGTCTCGCTGCAGGGGGAAATCAGCAACTTCAAACCCCACACCTCGGGCCATCTCTATTTCTCCTTGAAAGATGCGCATGCGCAGATTCAGGCTGTCATGTTCCGTCCCGACGCGATCCGCTTAACGACTCCCCCAAAAGATGGGATGCAGGTCGTCGTCAAAGGAGAGGTCAATGTATACCCCCAAGCAGGTCGCTACCAAATCCTGGTTAAAGAGCTCCAACCAATCGGCCTCGGAGAGCTGCTCATCAAGCTAGAAGAGCTCAAAAAAAAGCTGTTAGCGTTGGGTTGGTTCAAACAAGAGCGAAAACGACCTCTCCCCAAATTCCCACGGCGGATCGGCATTGTGACGAGCCCAACAGGCGCAGCTATACAAGACATCCTCAATGTACTCACAAGGCGATTTGCAGGTCTTCATATCATTCTAAACCCCGTCAAAGTGCAAGGAGAGGGTGCTGCGCAAGAGATCGCACAAGCGATCGAACAATTCAATCAATACGATCTCGTAGACGTCATGATCGTCGGGCGCGGCGGCGGGAGCATTGAAGACCTGTGGGCATTTAACGAAGAGATTGTCGCCTCCGCCATTTTCCACAGTCGCATTCCGATCATTTGCGCCGTGGGACATGAAACCGATCACTGCATTGGGGAATACGTCGCCGATGTGCGCGCTCCCACCCCCTCCGCTGCAGCAGAGCTCGTCATCGGAGAAAAAGAGCACCAACTGCAACGCCTCTCTCAAATCCGCACACGTATCCAACAAACCCTTTTTCACCTCATTCGGCACGACAAACAACGCCTTGCAGCCATTGTAAAAAGCCCCTATCTGGCCAACCCCTATGCCCTCCTAGGGGCTTCTGTGCAACGTCTAGATACTCTTAAAACTGATATTGACACTGCAATGCGCCAAAAGCTAGAAATGCTCCGTCTCACTCTGCAAGGCAAAATGCACGTCTTAGCTTCGTTAAAGCCAGGGGCCAAGCTCGACCACTACAAACACCGCCTAAACACCTATGCCCAGCAGATCGGCAATCTGTTCCAGGTCAAGTGTATGCGCTTGAGGGACAAAACATGCGAGAGCAGCCGTCGGCTCGATCAAGCCATGCAGGTCCAATTCAGGAACCAAAAAGAGCGGCTCGACCATATTCAAAACATTCTTGACAAAGTGAATCCCAAAACTGTACTTGGTAAGGGGTACTGCATTCTCTTTTCGGAAAAAAGAAATTCAGTTATAACATCTGTTAGAACGGTTTCGACCGGTGATGAAATTAAAGTACTTATGTCAGATGGATCCTTAACATCAACTGTAAAAGAAGTGATTCCCTCATGAGCGAGAAAACAAAAAAGCAAGAAAGTGAAGCAGAAACTTCATTCGAAGAGGCATTTACGCGCCTCGAAGCCATTTTGGAAAAAATGAATGGCACTGCTATCAGTCTTGACGAATCGCTTAAACTGTATGAAGAGGCTGACAAGCTCATCCACAAGTGCAATAAAAAACTCGTCGATGCCGAACGAAAGATCGAAATGCTCATCAAAAACCGCTCCGGTGAATTGACGACTGGAGCAGACCAGCGCCCGCTTGCGCAAGAATTTAACCTCTCCTCAGCATCTCAACAGCGCAGCTCCTCAAAGGACCCCTTTCAATGACCGACTCCCTTTTAGCCAAGATCCAATCGCCGCAAGACATCAAAGACCTCTCTCCAAACTCTCTCTCCAAACTCGCGGCTGAAATCCGGCAAAGAATTATCGAAGTGTTGTCTGTCAACGGAGGGCATCTCGCTTCAAACCTGGGCTCTGTCGAGCTCACAATTGCTCTCCACCACGTGTTTGACTCTCCGAACGACAAGCTCATTTGGGATGTGAGCCACCAAACATACACGCATAAGATTTTGACAGGAAGAAATGACCGTTTTCAAACCATACGCAAATTCAAAGGCCTCTGTGGTTTTAGCCATCCTAAAGAATCGCCCTACGACCATTTTCTCGCGGGACACGCCGGAACTGCCCTTTCACTTGCTCTAGGGGTTGCTAAAAACCGCGATCTCCACCACAAAAGCGACCACATCATTCCAATTATTGGCGACGCAACATTGACCTGTGGAATGTCTCTCGAAGCACTTAACAATGTTACACGCGACCTAAAGAAATTTATTCTGATTTTAAATGATAATGCGATGTCGATCTCGAAAAACGTGGGAGCCATTACGCATATTTTAAGCCGCCTCTTAAGCAACCCCACAACGAATAAAATCTACCACGAACTCGACTCGATCGTTTCAAAAATACCCAGTTATGGGGCCATGCTCGCAAAACAAGGGCACAAAATCACAGAATCTCTTAAAAACCTGGTTAGCCCAGCTCCCTTCTTCGAACAATACGGCATGTCATACGTGGGTCCCATCGATGGACATGACATCAAAAAACTCGTCGACACCTTTCAAGCGCTTAAAAATACCGAATGGCCGGTCGTTGTGCATGTCCTGACAAATAAAGGGCAAGGGATGGAAGAGGCGATCAAGAATCCGATCACCTATCATGGGGCCAAACCATTCGATATAGGAACCGGCAAATTCCTACCTACACCCTCTTCAAAACCTACTTTTCCAAGAATTTTCGGCACACATATCTTAAAAATGGCAGAAAAAGATCCGCACATCGTCGCCGTGACCCCTGCAATGTCTGCGGGTTCAATGCTCGACGACTTTATGAAAAAGTATCCCGAACGTTGTCTCGATGTAGGCATTGCGGAAGGACACTCTGTGACTTTCTGCGGAGGGCTTGCCTACGGAAGAGAGACAAAGGTCGTCGCCTCAGTCTACTCGACGTTTTTGCAGCGCGCCTTTGACAACGTGTTTCACGATGTATGCCTCCAAGAAATTCCCGTTGTCTTTGCCATCGACCGGGCGGGTATTGCCGGTCCAGATGGGTCTACCCACAATGGCATTTATGACATCGGCTTCCTCAACGCAATGCCAAACATGGTCATCACCCAGCCGCGCAATGGACAACTACTGAAAGAACTCCTAGAATCGTCCTTCTCCTGGGGTCGCCCTGCAGCGATCCGCTACCCCAACATGGCGACCGAAGACTCCACTGATCCTTTGCGCTACCGCGAACTTGGGAAAGGGGAAGTGATCGCCGAAGGATCTGACATCTTAATCGTGGCTCTCGGACACATGGTCAATACTGCCCTCCAAGTGCGCGAAATGCTAAAAGAATTTGGCATCACCTGCACGGTCCTAGATCCGATCTTTGTCAAGCCACTTGATACTGACCTGCTCTGCACTCTTCTCGTCAACCACAAGCGCGTGATCACGATCGAAGAGCACTCCGCCGTTTCCGGACTCGGCTCTATCCTCAACCACTTTTTGATGAGCCATGGATACAACAACTTACAGGTGATCAACTTTGGGATTCCAGAAACGTTTGTCGAACACGGATCCCACGCCGAACTCGTGGATGAAATTGGGCTAACTGCCCCCAAAATCTGCAAGCGGGTCATTGCTCAGTTTTCTCTAGAAAAAACCCCAAACGCACACGCAACGCTATGATTATTGCCATTTTCCCAAATGCCTTAAAAAAGAACACCCTTGAAACGGCAAGGAAGATTCTCGATTATTTACACGCCCGCCATGTCACTGTCGTTGCAGAGGAAGAGGTTGCCAAACAAATAGGCGCAAAACCTTTAACTTCCGTCAAACCTAATGAGGTTAATTTTCTCATCTCTCTTGGCGGTGATGGGACCATTCTCCGTCTGGTACACAGGCACCCCGAATTGACAGCTCCCGTTTTAGCAATCAACATGGGAAATCTTGGATTTTTAGCCGATATCGCCCTTGAGGATCTTATCCCAAGCCTCCAAAATCTTCTCGATAGAAAGTATACTGTCAAAGCTAGACTCGTGATCGAAGGAAAAATTGCCGATGGCAACCACAACTTTGCCGTCAATGAAATCGTCGTGCACCGTTCTCGCAATCCTTCATTAGTCGACCTAGCCATCTGGGTCGATGATAATTACTTAAATACGTTTTCGGCAGATGGAATAATCATTGCAACTCCAAGTGGCTCAACGGCTTACTCTCTTGCGGCGGGCGGTCCTATCGTCACACCCGAAATCCATGCTCTCATCTTAACTCCGATTTGTCCCCACACCATCTCTAATCGCCCTATTGTCTTGATGCCCAAGCACAATCTACGGGTGGAGAACACCAGTTCAGAAGAACCTCTCGAAATCACCTATGACGGATTTCCCACAGCCTTTATTGGACTTCACGAATCTGTCACTGTCTCCCTTTCGTCCCGTGACTTCCCCCTTGTCACGATGCCAGATCACGACTACTATGCGACTCTCCGCAATAAGCTCGGCTGGGCTGGAAAAGTCAGAGCTTAGATATTTCACCACTGAGCCCAGTGAGATCAGTGAGAGACTCTGAAAAATCAGAGATGGTGTGGTATACCTAAGCCAATTCCTAAATTTCTAAAAATATTAACAGGATAAACAAGATCAGGCAAGATATGAAGGATAGGACATATCCTGCTTATCCTGCCTGATCTTGCTTATCTTGATTTTTTGATTGCTCTTTAGTCTCTCACTGATCTCACTGGGCTCAGTGGTAAATCCTTGCTGGGCTCAAGTGGTGAATTTTGAAGCGAGGTCGCTAGGTTACGACCCTTTTCTTAAATATTTTTTAACTTTTTTTCTGACATCCAACACGCTCATTATCAGCATGATGAACGAGTCAAATCTCAAATTTTTTCTACTATGTAAAAAATTCTTGTGGAAGAATTATTGCCTAAGGCGTATCAAACAGAGTTAAAACCTTTATATTAAAAGAGGCGCCCTTCATTATCCAGCTCTCACTGGTTTTAGAAGGCGTTTTAATGTAGAGGTGGAGAATGCGTTTAGTACAAAAACAAAAACAGGAGAATATCATGATGTTCAAAACTTTAGCTTCATTAGCTACAGTTTGTGCAATTGCTGCAATGTGCACAAGCTGCTGCTGTGACCGCGATCCATGCTGTCCAAAACCATGCCCACCAGTGTGCAAGCCAGTTTGCTGCCCACCACAAAACTACTGCCCTCCACCACAAAACTGCTGCCCACCACCAAGACCGGTGTGCCCACCACAATGCCCACCACCTAACTGCTGCTACTAGTAGTTTGGAGGACAATGAATCTGTAGGAGAGATACTCTCCTGCAGATTCAATTGAAAAAATAAGCGAAAGAACACCACGAACGGAAAAGAGAATGAAAAAAAAGACAGCGACAACCACAGCGATTTGCGCGGCCACTCTTTTGGCCCTGTTCACCAGTTGCTCCTGCTGTTCACCAGAAGGGAACTCCCCTTGCTGCGTCGATCGGCCTTGCGCGGCTCAACCTTGGTGCGACCATAAACCGACGACCTGCCCGAATACCCATCCCGGTGCAAGGCCATTTTGCGGTCCTAACAACTACTCACTCGACTAATAGGATTGGATAAGGAAATGATGACACAAGCAACAAGCGCCCCAAAACTTCTGCACAACCCCGACTTAACGACAGCTGTTGTGCAACCAATTTTGTTTCTATTAGAGAGAAAAAATTTTTTTGAGAAAGTGAATAAATTAACCTAACAAGGAGTCTTGAATGAAAAAACAACTGGGTATCTTTACCTCGTTGCTTTTAGTAGCAACAACGGCGCTCCTATGGGTCGGCTGCAGCAGTAATCGAAGCAATGACTGCTGTGCTCCCGTATGTGAACAGCCATGTCAACCAGTATGCCCTCCACAGGCATGCCCACCACCAAAGCCCGTGTGCGCACCTCAATGTGCACCTGTATGCCCTCCTAAATGTGCACCTGTATGCCCTCCTAAATGTGCACCTGTATGCCCACCTAAATGTGCACCTGTATGCCCACCAGTGTGTGCGCCTGCATGTCCTCCACCACGTCCTACAACACCACCTTGCCTCCAAACTTGCGAACCTCTTTGCAAGCCTGCGGTAAAGTGCAAGCATCCTTCTAGCAACGAACTGTGCTGCCGCGACGGAATCACAGTAACTGCTAGAAACCCATCGATGTGCATGCTCGGGGATCAGTACCCATTAGAGTTTGACGTCAGAGCTTGCGATGATGTGTGCGATGTCGTTGTGACAACACACCTCCCAACTGGCGTTACCTACGTGCGCAGCCAACCAGAAGCAAAGGTTGAAGGGCAAAAAGTATCATGGGCATATGGTCCAATGAGAAAAGGGGAATGCAAACCAGGTAAAATTTGGGTGAAGTGTAACTGTGAAGGTGAACAATGCGCTTGCTTCTGTGCAACTGCAACACCTGTTCGCTTCTGCTCGCTACTTTGCGCAAAGCCAATCTTAGAGTGCCATAAGTGCGGTACAGAAGAAGCTTGCCCAGATGATCCAGTTAACTACACGATCACTGTTGTTAACCGCGGAAGCTGCACAGCTGAAGATGTCGTCGTTACAGACAACATCCCAGATGGTCTTGAGCATGCTTCTTGCCAACGCACATTGACTTTCAAGCTCGGCTGCCTCGAACCATGCCAAGAGAAGAAAATCAACGTATGCCTCCGAGCTGTCAAGCGCGGTCGCGTATGCAACACAGCTGTTGTGACTGCATGCAATGCTGACACAGTGTCATGCCAAGCTTGCACAAACATCTGCAAAGAGTGCATTGAGCTTACAAAAGTTGGTCCAAAAGAGCAACAAATCGGCAAAAATGCTGACTACCAAATCACTGTCACTAACCCAGGCGATAAGCCATTGACAGAAGTAGTTATCACAGACGTAGCTCCAAGCCAAACATCGATTGTTGCTGCTAATGGCGCTACAATCAATGGCAACCAAGCTGTTTGGAAGCTCCGCGAGTTGAAGCCAGGCGAGAAAGCAAGCTTCACTATCACGCTGACAACATGCGTACCTGGCTGCTTCACCAACAAAGTTGGCGTCACAAACTGCCAAGGCTGCAATGCATGTGCTGAAGCTGTTACTCACTGGAGAGGACGTCCAGCGCTTAGCGTTTGCATCCAAGACACAGAAAACCCAATTTGCATCGGCGAATCGACAAGCTACAATATCAGCGTCATGAACCAAGGTTCTGAATCTGATAGCAACGTCAATATCGTCGTGCGCTTCCCAAAAGAGATTGCTCCAACATCGACAACTGGCGATGTTCAAGGGAAGATCTCGGGTAGCACTGTGACATTTGGCCCAATCGGAACCTTGAATTCGCGTCAGACAATCAATGTCCGAATCGATGCAAAGGCAAAAGAATCGGGTGATGGACGTGTTGTCGTCGAAGTCTCGTCAGACTCGATCAAGACACCAATCATGCAACAAGAAAGCACGATTGTGAACTAAGGCTAAAAACCGCAAGGTTTTGAACCTGACAAAAGCGCAGTGGTGAAAAACCATTGCGCTTTTTTTTTGATTTGATGAAACTATCTCCAGGAGGTACCTATGACAAAAGAAGTCGTCAAACATCGCAGAGAAGATAAAAAGAAGCCTGCTTTGTCCCCAAAGGAAAAGAAGGCTAAAAAGCTCGAGAAGAAGCAAGGCAAGAGCTAAATAGGACCATAGGGTCCCATATACGCATATAAGCCTCTCTTTGCGTCTTTGCGCCTTTGCGTTTAATTGTGAGGCTATAGAAAGATAGTCATATGCGAATTATTAGCTCTAAATGGCGTAATAAACAATTGTGAGATTTTTTCAACGCAAAGGCGCAAAGACGCAAAGAGAGGCATTAGGCGGTATGGCGGTCCTCACTGTCCTCTCATTTAGTCTTTAGCGTTGGCTGAGCCTGGCAAACGGGGAGCTTCTGGAATCTTCCCCCTTGGGCTTGCGCCCTCAATTTCCTTCACCAGGGTGCCGATCAGACCATAGACCAAACTTTGGTTGATGTCGAAATTGGTGATGTTTGTCACCGATTTCAGCTCAAATTCGACCGATTTCTCAATCGATTTCATCACAACAGCTTTCACACCTTGAGCAAAGAGGTTGAAGAGATACATGATCCCAAGGCAGGTGGCCACCCATTTCAGCTTCTCCCCGACGGCTCTGAAAACATCTTTCACAATTTCTGGACAGACGCGATCCACTGTTGCATTCCATAGCTGTGTAAACCTATTGGAAATCGAAGCCACCAGGCTGGCATAGACGAGTTGGGTCACATACGCATTCAACTTGCCGGGCAACTCTTTTTGATGCTTTTCACTTGTCTGAATCGCCTGATAAGCCAACTCTTCCCTTTGTTCAAGCTCATAGGGAGAAGGTTCAAATTGCGTTTTTCCCTCTGGTGGACGCATACTTGGAAGAGCGCTTTGGACCACCGAGCCAACTACATCGTGTAATTTATTTGACTTGATCCAATTCAAAGCCGCTTCCCCTGCTAGGCCTCCAATCAGATCTTGCAAGCGGGGAATCTCAGGAAAAATGGTTCTCAACGAAATCACATTCTCCATCGAAATCAACGTATCCATCACAATTGGCGAGCTGCAACGCAATAACTCTCCAAACAATTCGTTAAACTGTCTGACAAACTCTTCTTCTTCAGATGTTCTGGCAACCCCTGTTGGTGAAGTAGCCGTTTTAGCTGCAGCAGCAACGTCAGGAGGTGGTGGTTTGCCCCCCTTCTTTAATTCTTCCATGCCGGCCTCGACCTGACCATGCAAAATCGCTTTCAACTTAGCAGGATCCAGCGCAGAATCGAGGACGCCTTCCAAGATCATTGGGAATAACTCATTTTTGCAATACTCAAAGTCATACCCTTGCAAAATCGAAGGAAGAGGGAGATCTTTTGCTTCGTTAATCCCAGCCAAGCGGAGCAAGCCTGCGACTTGTTCTCTCAAAAATGCCCGCTTAGCCACCGATTCTTTTGCTCTGTGCTCCCCTAATATCTGCTCTGCAGCATCGATCTCAGCCCGCTTATTAGCGATCGCACTCTCATCGCGCATTTTAGCCGTTTTTAAGCCTTGCAACTCCTTGCGCAGCTGGACAACAGCCTTTTCTTGATTCTTGATGCGGGTGCGCATGGTATTCACGACCATGACGTTCACCTCTCTCTCTTTTCCGATCCCTTCTTCCAAATTGTCCTCTGTCAAGGCAACTGGTTGTGCAGCTAACTGCACGTGGAAGACCCACTCCTTCTCAAATCCCTTTAGGAGGGCCAGATCCGTCAGATCGCCAACAGCTGAGGATTCAGACTCGTGCAAAGCGGCTCTGACGCCCTTAAGCTGCGCCGTCAGTTTTTCGACAACGCCTGTACCAACTTGGACAAAAAGAGCTCCTTCCGACAATGCCGCTTCTGTTGTCCCGATTTTTTTCACTAGGGGGACAAACAGCGTTGTTAAAATACTCTCTAGATATTTTGCCAACAGAACGCGCCCATCTCGCTCAAAGGTCGCGCTTTTGAAAATCTCTGCAAGTCCATTTGCGACAAGCTTTTTAACGAGTGCAGCGTCCTCTGGCTTGATATCTTTCTCTTTGATCTTGAGCTGCTCTAAAACGTTTTTAAAAATGAGTTCAGCTGTATTGGGTGCCCCTGCGATGAGATTCGCAGGCAGACTTGCTGCCACTTGCTCGGCAATCAGACGGGACATTTCAACAAGCGGCTTTTCTTTTCCTTCTACCTGTTGTTCTTCAGTGGGGACAATCTGCTTCGTCGTATCAAAAAAGACTTGGGTCAAGATTTGAGGCACATTGCCATCCCAACCACTCTTTAGCCCTGCATCGACTTGTGCCAAAATCGTAGAGCGAAACGGCAGCGCCTCAGGCAACAGATTCTCTGTAAACGAGGTTCTTGCGGGTAAAGGTTTGGGTTCTGTATCCATCCAAGTAAACTCTTGCATCCACAGAACATAAGGATCTCGTTCCTTCTCAGGGACAAGAGCCTCTCTCAATTCATAAGACAACGGTGTGAAAATCGCTTCCACCCGCTTTTGTTTTACTTCAGGAGTATCTGCACTACTGACAACCTTTTTAAGAGCCGCAAGATGGGTGTTCATGAAATCTTGCAAACTAAAGCCCAATTTCTTAAAGAGCAGCTCCATCGCCGTTTCTGTAGCCCCATCCGGTCTTGGCAGGTTCTGCGCTGCACAATGCAAATAATCCTCGAGGAGCATTTCGATGAGCTGTTTCGTGCGCGGTGCCATTACCGGTATTCTATCATCTCCGTACACTTTGCCTTGCAAAAGGGGAACTAACTTGTTGCTGATCGCTTGGCATACCACTGTCAAACTCTCTCTTCCAGGAATTGCCTTGCGCTCTGCTTGGTGGTTGAGCTGGCGCAGTACAATTGGCTTTAAAAGAACTTTCATTTCAGAAATCACAAGAGGCGAAAAAGCACCACCTTCGATTTGAGCAAAAAACCAGTGTTGTAACTGGGGATCCTTTCCGAGTTGATCGCCAAACAAAATCTTAGCGTACGCCAAGACCTGGCTTCTACGCGCAGGGGCCTGGAGCCCCTGCTGCGCGATTTTGACAAACTCATCGATGAGCTCATCTGCCATTTTCAAGTCAATGTTTCCCTTCGCTGCTTCCGTTTCTGCAGCCTCCTTCAACCCCGCGCGGTAAGCTTTGTAGTCTAACATCGCCTTAGAAGCGGCTTCAGGCATGACTGCCTTCTTCATCCCATCCAAAAGACCATTTAACACCGGGTGATAATCAACCGGATTGGGCAAATCCTTCCCAATCCCCAACGTTCCTAAAAGGTCTGTAATCAAGGAACCATACACAAACTGTGTTTTGTTTTGTAAATCCTTGATCTGTTGAAAATTCTTTCTTAGATATGTTTTACGTTCCGTTTCTTTTATCTTTAGGATTTCCTCCTGCTTCTCGAGCTCCCCTTTCATTGTCTCAACAACCTCCGTCAAGCCCGACGATGTGGCTTCCGCGAGTATGACTCTCCCCTCTTCAATAGACTTTTTGATTCTCCCAATTTCAGTTTGCATCTGCTTCAGCTTGGTCTCGTAAGTTTGAAGCTGTTTCGATTCCTCTGGAGTCGCTTTCGCATGTTTCTGAGCATAGTCATCGATTACCAGCTTCACATCGGAAAGGAGTCGTACAAGGCCTGTTTGCCCCTCTGCATTGGCAGGAAGGCTCACCGCTCGCATGAGAAGAGGATTCAATAGGTGTTTAAGAAATCCCTTTAATTCCGCAGACTTTTCGCAATCGCCGATCTGGCGCGATAAGAAGAGATCAATTCCCTTCTGTTTCAACTCTTGTGGGACATAATCCTTGGCGCTTTCTTGGGCGTAGGCAAACATCTGAGCCCAGGCGTGATCAAACAGTGCATTGGTGGCCTTAGCATCTATCTGAGAGACATGGGGGTTGATTTTATCGAGCTGCGATTTCTCTAATGCCGCTGAATAGCTGTTGTACCCCTCTTTAACGGCAGCATATTGCATCAACGAATGGGCGACGGTCTTTCTAATTTGTTCCCAAATATTGGTAAAATAGGTGTTTCCCAAGAGAGCTCCTCCGGGTAAATCCTTTACTCCATTCGGTAGAATCAATTTCAAAAAGGCATCGGCTTGCCTTTGAAAAGCCGCGGGTTGATTTCTTTGCTCTTGAGGAACAGCGTCGACGTACGCATTGAGCTTTTTCAACAAAAAAGCGCTGAAGGATGCAATATCCAGCTCTTTGCCCGTTCCTTTAGATTCCCTTTTAAACTCGTCAGCCAAGTTACGCACTGTGCGGGAAACCAACATATGAACCAAGGAGTGAACGTACTTCTTCCCTAAAAAGTGAACGGCATTTTCATACACATACCTCTTCATATCCTCTTTGGGCAGTGATTTGAGCCAATTTTCAGCACTCGAGATCCCAAAATCGATCATCCCATCGATGAGTGTCCCATCCTCGCCAAAATCGACCACTAGTTTACTTTTAGCTTCACTCAACTCTAAGTCGACCTGTTTTTCCGGATAGATCACATTGGCTTTTAATGTTTCGACTGCTGTGCTGGTGGCATCTGAAACTGCTGTTGACACTGTTTTGTAGAGCTTGTCCCACATGCTAACGGCGGGCTGTTCCTCTTTTTTCGCAAGAGAGAGATCGGGTCGAGACCCTCTCGGAGAGAGTGGGGGTAAACTTGAAGAACTCATAAAAAACCTCATCTATCTATTTATTTCACCAAGATTACTTGAAGAGTCGGATTGGGAACGGGGTGAAGGAGGAGGTGTTTTTGGCAATTGGGAAGCCCGCTGCTCCAGAGTGCTCAGCGTAGAACCAAAAATGTTGTACAATAGACTTTTATTCACTTCGAGAGTCATGGCGCGTGGCAAGCTTTCCAATTGAGAGCCTGCAACCGATTCAAGGGACAAGATCAGACTTTCCTTCATTTGATTTGACCAACGCTCGAGCAGATGGGCCACTCCCAAAGATGCGGGAATCCATCGCACCTTCTCTCCCACCGCTTCGACCGCGACTTTTGTTTCTGATTTTCCTTCTCCAAACACAGCGTTGGCAGCGCCATTCCACAGCGATGTAAACTGGTCAGAAATCACTGTTGAGACTTGGTGGTACGCCATTTGTCCAGCATATTGCTGAAGCAAGGTCGGCAGCTCTTCACGGTTCTTGCGATTTCTCACCAAGGCTTCATAGGCTTTTTCTTCCCGCGCATGGAGATCGAGAACTTCTGTTTTGGATGGAACCTCCCCTGCCTGTTTTCGAAGCTTTGGAAGGGCACTTTCCAAGGCAGAGTCAATTACTTGCCCAATCTGTACACCCCTCAAGGTTTCTAATACTTGTTCTGCGACGGCGCCTCGTATCTTTTCCTTGATTTGAGGCATTGTCGTTAAGAGAGAGGCGGCAACGTCTGGAACACCAGCTCCAACCAGTTGATCGAACATCGCATTAAAGGCTGCGATGAATTCGTTCTCTTCGGGGGTACGCACAACTGGCGGAGAAAGTTTTGTGGATTTTGGCGCCTTTTGCACCTTCTCTGGTGCAGCTTGAGTCAACTCTTTCAACCCTTGCTCGAGGTGGTCGTGCAAGATCCCATTCAATTTATCTGGGTCTAAAACAGCATCAAACACCCCTTCTAAAATTTCTGGAATCATCCCCTTTATGAGTGGAAAAGCCTCGGAAGGCACTGGCAAATCTTCCGCCCCTTGAATGGAGGAGAGCCTGAAGAAGAGGTCGACTTGGCTCTTGAGAAACTCTTTCTTCCCAGCAAACTCTTTTGCTTTGAGTTTTGACAACTTCTCTCTAATCGCTTCGATCTGCATCCTTTTTTCAGCGATTTTTTTCTCGGAAGCGCCTTGTTGTTTCAACTCATGTAGGTCGATTTGATGCTGAATCAATCTCTCTTCATTCTTCCCAATTTGAGCCCTGACAGTTGCTGGAGCCTCGCTCTCTTGTTGTAGTGCAACAAGTTTAGGAGTCAAGTCAGCTATTTTCTGGCGAATAATCTCTATCTGTTTCTGCTTTTTTGCGATCTGTGAAGCACTGCCACCGTTAAATTCGAGCGTCTCTAAATCGACTCGGTATTGAAGATGGCGATCATTAAGGCTTTCGAGCTGCTTTTTAAGAGGGGCAAAGGCTCTCTCTTTTTCTATGCTTTCAACCTCTTCATCTTCGAGCTCTGCGACTTTGCTCTTACCAGAGGCCTTAAGCGCCTCTTGCACCGTTTGTAGATGTGTGGCAATCGCTTTGACAATCCCGGTTCCCAACTGGACAGAAAGCCCTCGACCTGACCGATCGGCTTCCACTGCTTTGATTTTGCCAATTAGGGGGAGTGCAAACGTTTTTAAGATGACGGTGATATAACCCTCTAATAACTGCCTCCCTTCACGATCAAATGCGGCGCTTTCCAATGTTCCCTTAAGTGTATTGATCAGCGCTTTTTTCACATGACTGAGATCTTCTTGTTTTACATCTTTCTCTTTTAAGTGGAGTTGTTTGAATACATTCTTCAAGATGGTGTCAGCCGTTGCATCCGCCCCGCCAATGACAACTGGGGGAAGGCTTGAAACCACTTGATGAGCTACCAAACGGAGTGCTTCATCGATGGGTGTGATCTCTGCTTTCTCATCTAACCTAAGCAAGAGTTCTCCCCTCACTCCCCCTTTCGTCAAATCGGTAAATAGGCGCGTCAAAACGGCTGGAACATTTTCCTCCCATCCTGTTTTTATCCCCTCTTTCACCTGTACTTTAATCTCTTCGGCAAAAGGAAGGTCGGGAGGAACCAACCGATCGATCAAAGCACCTGCCGCTTCCCCTTCTGGAATGATGAGATCTTTGAGCTCTTTCGATAGGTCAGCAAAAATGGCTTCCAATTTCTCCTGTTTAAGAGGGGCCTCCTCATTGCTTGCGAGAATTCCCTGTAGTTCTTTTTGGTGTGCTTTCAGGAATTTCTGAACGATCTGTCCCATCTTATTGAAGAGCAGCTCTACTCCCTTTCCTTCCATGGACGGATCGCGCTTCAAATTCATCGCGACACAACTGAGATACTCTTCAAGGAAAAGGGAAACAAACTGCTCCAGGTGCTTTGACTCAACTGTCGATGCAGAGGCCTTTGCTTTGATCTGCGCCACAACTTCGCGACTTAGGGCCTGACACACCTGTTGCAGCGTCTCCTGCCCGTCCATTCCAGCCCGCTCCTTTCGATGGCTGAGCAAACGGAGCACAAAAGGTTCTAAAAAGGCCTTCACTTCGGCTGTAGTCCCGGTAGAAAGTCCTACACGCAATGCTTGATCGAGTAGCCATACAATCTGTTCTTTCTTTTGACCTTCTACTTCTCCAAATAGCAAAACTGCATAGGCTTTGGCCTGTTCAACACCCTTCTGAATCAGCGCCTCATCACCTCGGATCACTGCCGCAGCAGCAAACTCGACAAGCTCGTTTACAGAGTCATTTGCCAATTTGAGGTCGACCTGTTGGACTCCCGTTGCTTCCGCAGCCACAGCCTTACCCAAATCAGCGCGAAAGGCATTATACTTGGCAATTGCTTCAACAGCAGCTGGAGGGATTTTCTTATCTTTTAGCCCTTTTAGAGCAACTGCTACATTTTCATTGTAATCGACAGGATTTGGGATCTCTTTCCCTATGCCCAGCGCATCCAACATGCCCTTTAGAAAAGGCCAAATCGACATTTGCGCTTTCTCTTTCAACTTATTGATTGCTGCCCCATGCTTTCCGACATATGCCTTATGCTCTTTCTTTTTTGCTTCTAGGTTCTCTTTTGCCTCCTTAAGGCGCCCCACTTCCACCGACTCATCGACAATCCCCAGTGACTCTTCGGTTTCTACCCCAGGCAAAATGGCATCCACTTCTAATTGGAGATCCGCGATCTCCTTTTTGAATTTTGCAATTTCATCGTCGTAAGTCTTGATGCCCTCTCTCTCCTCCTCGGTAATAGATGTGTGTCTCTTGGCATAGGTGTCTAAAACGTTCTTCACGTCAGAAAGGAAGCGAGCAAGACCCGCCTCTCCATCCTTTTCAGGAAGGCTTACTACGCGCAAAATGAGCGGCAATAGAAGCTGTTTAGAAAAACCGTGGAGCTGCAAATTTGCTTCTGCTCCTTCGACCTGCCTTTGCATGAACTGTTCAATTCCACCCATCTGTTGGAAATGCTCTTTCAACTCTGCGGGGATAAATTCGTCGAGATGCGCCTTTCCGTATTCAAAGCCCTTTTCCCATGCATGGTCGAACAGTGCTTTTGTCGCTTTCTGATCTTGAGGAGCGGCCATTGCATTCAAGTCTTGCGTTCCTTTGGCTAAATCTATCGCATAAACATCGTAGTCGAGCTTTAGAGCGGCATATTGCATCAAGGCGTCTGCTGCTGCATCGTTGATTTGTGCCCACACCTTGGTAAACAGGATGTTGCCTACGAGCCTCCCCCCCGGCAGATCTTGCACCCCATGCGGCAATAGAACCGCCAAAATCTGTTCTGCGGGACCTTTAAACTTATCTCGACTCTTGAGATCCTCTTTCGATACGCCTGCAACGCACCCGTTCAGCTTTTCAATCAGAAAATTCCCAAAATCGACCGCATCGAAATTGGCGTTGACAGCAAGACCCCGCTCTTGTCGATACCGCTCAGCCAAATGGGAGAGCGTTCTTGAAAACAACATGTGAACGAGCTTGTCGATATAACCTTTTGATAAGAATTTCACTGCCGATTCGTAGCTGCTGCGAATCTTATCTTCTGGAGGTAAAGTCGCGATCCATTTCTCTGCAGCTGCGATCCCATAATCGATTAAGCCATCGATGACAGCGGCATCGTTGTGATCAGGAAAGTTTTTCTTTAAATTGGCGCTGGCTTCATTCAGTTCTTGATTGATCTGTTCTTCCGGATAAATCACCTTGTTTTTGATCTTTTCAGTAGCCGCCTGTTTTCCCCATTTCGCAATGCGAGTCAACCACCCTTTGTCTTCTTCTTGCTTTTCCGACGCTGGAAGAGGGATGTGTTGAGAAGAATCAATGCGCTTATGTGGATCCATTGAAGTCATAAATCCCCACAATCAATAACTAAAACTGAAAAAGATCTTATCTTTATTATATATAATGTAATTAATTATTAACAACTATACTGTTATAATTAAACAAAGAGGCTTAAATAAACTTATAAAACGCTCATTATCAGTCTATTAGTGCTATTGTGACTTTGTGTTTAAAATTAGTTCAAACGCAAAGGCGCAAAGAAGTCACTCTTAGCTCTTTGCGTCTTTGCGCCTTTGCGTTAAAATAAAAGCTCGAACATTATGGCTTTTTTGTTATAGTTCCTCCTTTAACTGAGGAGACCGTGCTATGCCGCACTCACAACCCAATGCTGTAGAAAGACACATCCAAATTCAAGGGGTCGATTTAGCCCTGGCTTTCCCCGACGCATTCACCTTCAAGTGGATAGGCCAACGAGACGTTCTAGACCAGCTTTTAGCCTCGTGGCTCGTGGTTGACCCGAATGATATTCCCCTCAATCCCCGACTGATCGGAAAGCCAGGTGTGGGAAAAACGACCTTGGCCTATGCGGCAGCAAAAGAGCTTGCTAAACCGGTCTACATCTACCAATGCACGATGGATACGCGCCCTGAGGATCTGCTCATCACCCCCGTCATCGACAAAGGGGGCGGGATCCGCTACGTCGCTTCCTCTCTGGTCACAGCGATGATCACCGGAGGAGTTTGCATTCTCGACGAGGCGAATCGGATGAGTGAAAAATCGTGGGCGTCGCTCGCCCCTCTGCTCGACACGCGCCGCTACATCGAATCGATTGTCGCCGGGTTAAAAATCGCCGCCGACCCTGAGTTTCGGATCTGTGTCACGATGAATGATGACGCTTCCACTTTTGAAATTCCCGAGTACATCCACAGCCGTCTGCAGCCGCAAATCTATCTCGATTTCCCTGAAGCCGAAGAAGAGAAGCGGATCTTGAGGGAGAATCTCCCCTTTCTCGACGTCGACATTCTCGATTACGTCGTCAACTTCCTTCAACGGGCCCACAGTCACAATGAAAATTACACCGTGCGAGACGGGATCAACATCGCTCGCTACGCCGCTAAACGGATCAAAAGCTTGGAAAAAACCAAGGCAAATCGGGAAAATTTGCTTCAACAAGCTGTCGTGATGACGCTTGGCGAAGAAGCACTTGCCTACCTAGAGTGAACGATGAGCTTTCCTGAAGAACCCTTCTTCATCCAAAAGGAAAATATCTACGCCGTTCCCATCATCCATTACAACATGGAGATGGCCGCTCAAGTGCGCCTGGCCTTTCAGCGGATCCAACCCACATGCGTGGCGGTCGAGCTTCCGGAAACGATGCAGCTGCAATGCTTACACGCCGCATCAAGGCTGCCCGACATCAGCGTCATTGTCGCTACAAAAGCAGAGGAGGATCTCTTTTACATGGCAGAGCCGTGCGAAGCTGCTTTTGAAGCTCTACGCTCCGCGCTTGAAACAGGAATCCCTGGTTTCTGCATCGACTTAGATGTCGAAGGATATCCCGACATCTCCGAACCGATGCCAGACCCGTATGCGATCACGCGGATCGGTCTGAAAGACTTCTACAACGCCTATCACAAGCTCGCCAAAAAAATCAAAACGCCTGCAGATCTTGCAAGGGAACTCTACATGGCGCGCCGCCTTAAGGAGCTCTCCCTTGCCCATGACAAAGTGCTTTTCGTCTGCGGCATGGCACATCTTGAGTCGATTTTAAGCTTAGTCGGTCAAGCACAATTTCCTCCACATACCCACATAAACAGAGATTCCATCCTCATCTGCACGCTGCAAGAGGAATCGTGCCGCGACGTGATGGCCGAGTGGGGTTGGCTGACTGAGCGCTACGAAGAGTGGCGGGCTGCCCCTGAGGGGGTACCTGACAGGCAAAAATTCCTCTACACGCTGTACAAGGAAGCTTCAAAAAAATATATCGAGACAACTGGCAACGCCTTTCCTGGCTACAACTTCCGCAATTTGATGAAGTTCACGCGCAATTATTCGCTCATCCATCAACACCTGATGCCCGATCTTTTCCAAATCCTCACCTCTTCTAAAGCCTGTGTCGACCACAATTTTGCCTACGAAGTGTGGCAGCTCGCCACGTCCTATCCCTTCTTGCGCAACATCGACAATTTGCCTGCTTTAGATTTGAGCATTGAACAAGTGTGGGGAAAGAGCAAAAAAATCCATTTCCATCTCAAAGCAAAGCACATCAAGAGTTCCCTTTTTCCTCAGCGACGCAATAAAAGCAGAAGCCAAGCGCGCCTCTATCCCCCAGGACCGTTCACGATTTGTTCCTACCCCCCTGAAGATGTCGTGATCGAGAGTTTTGGAGAATTTCTCAAACGAAAAGGGACACAAATCGTGCGTGAAGAAGGCGTTCGCACGATCCCTTTTTCAACAAGCCTTGAAGATGGGATCGACACGCGCGAAACAATCCGCCACTGGGCAGAGCGAAAGCTATACGTTAAGGCTTCTGGGAGACCGACAGGCGCTGTTGGCTCTGTCGTCATCATCTTCGACGAGGATCAGCAAGAAGGAGTACCAGAGAAATTCTCGTGGAAAACCACTTGGATCGGAGAGCACGCGCAAGAATCTGACATGGCATTTTACGCCACATCGCTTACAGAAAAAATCGTCGGCCCTGGGATCAGCCGCTGCGAATATGGGGGCATGATGATGTCATACCCCCCAAGACGCATGCTAGACGTGTGGTCCGATCCCGATTACGAAGATTGCCGTTCTAAATCAGAGGTGCTTCTCAAAGCCGCCATCGACTACGCTGTGCAGCCGTTGATCACCTATGTAGCTGCAAAACCCCCTCGGAGTGCTTTGAAAAGCTACGCAACGCGGTTTGGCAAAAAAGTTGCCTTCCTACCTATTGGACAGCTGTCTCCCCTCACCATCAACAAGCTCAGAGCCTTCCATGTCCTCGACGGACACGACAAGCGCTCCATCGCTGGTGAGTATATCATCTAATAATGGTCTGGAGGATCGAGAAATTCTGTGCGATTGAAAACAGAGTCAACGGCGTGTAAAGCATCGGAAAAGCACTTTCCACGCGCATGATCAGCTGACACACGCCAGCCAGCCAGTTCTTCCAAAGTGGTGGGCGTTTTAAAGTTCTTGAGCTGATGCAATTTTTCCAAGAGCGGTTCCACTTGTTGCATCACCTGCATCCGAAGTCTTGCTCGCCCCTCTTCATCCTCTCCACACTCTAGCAAGGCATGTCTCACATAGTCCTCAACCACTTGCAAATCCTTATCGATCTTTTTGTCGTACTCTTGGACGTTGTAAAGCAAGATCGATTGATTGATTTTCCTAGGTTGATTGAAAACGCTTTCTAGAGACAACCATGCACGCACCTCGTCGGTCCACTCTTTATAGCGATTTGTGAGTTTCACTCGATGTGTAAGATCGTGCGTCCGCTCCGTTTCGCGCTGGATGCGCGAAAGCTCTTTGACAAACCCTTCGATCACCCCATTGAAATGAGACGATGCTGCTGGACCCAAACGCGCCACCGCTTTTTCTTTCAGCGCAATCAGTTCCTCCGCTAACTTCTGACAATCTTCAGCAACCTCGTGAATCCTTCCATGAAGGTCTTGCGCGGGTTTTTCCGCATGAGCAAAGATCTGTTGAATGCGATTGAAATAGTGCTTGATCTGACGCCTAAAAGGCATCTCTTCGCGAAACTCGCGCTCTTTTGAAAACTTATGAGTTTCGTCAGACACGTTCATCCTCGATTACTATCTTAATTTCCTTAATTCCACTCGATATCGCGAATGTTTTACACACGGGGGTAAAAATTGAAGAGATGCGAGTTCAAATCTAATTATTACACACTCAAAAGTATTCATCAAATAAAATATTTAATTTCCCTTACCCTTTATTATCAATATCGCCAATAATGCACTTGACAGGGCGTAGATCTGTACCCTATGCTTAAAACGATTTTAACTATCTAAAGGATGAACAGATATGCCAAGACCCCACATTCTCGTCACCAATGACGATGGAATTCATGCAAAGGGAATCAAACACTTATGGGAAGCGCTGCGGAACATCGTCGATATCACGGTCGTTGCCCCATCAGGTGAACAGTCGGCAGTCAGTTTATCGACTACGATCCGCAATCCGTTGCGCGTGGAAGAAATCCACTGGGAAAATGGAAACAACATCTGGTCTGTCTCCGGCACGCCAACTGACTGCGTCAAAATGGCATTCAACGCCATTACCAAAGATAAAAAACCAGACTACGTCTTTTCAGGCTTCAACCGAGGCTCCAACGCCGGACGCAATGTCCTCTACAGCGGCACTGTCGCCGCTGCGATCGAAAGCGTCATGCAAAATGTCCCTGCTATCGCGTTTTCGTGCCAAGACTACCACACAGAACCCAATTATGCAGAAGCCGCGAAGTACGTGCCCACTTTCCTGCAATACCTGATGGAGCATCCTTTGCCGCCAGGAACGCTATTGAACATCAATTTCCCTGACAGAAAACACCAGAAGTACAAAGGCTTCAAAATGACCAAGCAGGGGCGCCAATGGTGGGCAGAAAACCCCGATAAACGGATCCACCCAGCCGAAGGAAACCCCTATTATTGGCTCGGTTCAAAACTTCACTTCGATCAAGAAAATGCGGATACAGATGGCGCCTGGCTCGAAAAAGGGTATATCACCATCGTCCCCATTCACGTGGCCGACCTCACCGATACAGAACACCTCGAAGAAAAAAGAGCGCTCTTAGAAAAGGCTTTTAAAGAGCTTTAAGAAAAGGCCTTAAGAACGCGGGAGACGGGGCTCGAACCCGCAACTTCCGCCGTGACAGGGCGGTGCTCTAACCAATTGAACTACTCCCGCATAGGACCGTTTATTGGGCGCAACAGGACTCGAACCTATGACCACCTGTGTGTAAGACAGGAGCTCTACCAACTGAGCTATACGCCCTTAAAACGAAGATTAAGTCTATGCTTTCGAGGAATTTTCCACAAGCTGTTTTTTCGAAAGTCAGTGGACGGCCTTTTGCTGGATGTGAGCGTTGATCAAACGCCACTGAGGATGCTTTTCAAGGAGGGTGAGAACGTCCTCCATCCGGAAATGGGGGTTCTTCGGGTAAAGGGCTATAAGGAGCTTAGAAACGAGCTCAAAATCTTCAGAAGTGTCCACAGTCCAGCGGTCGTTTGATTCCTTTGACGATTGTTTGACGCTCCCGATAGAAAATAGGTCTGGGTGCTCGTAGATAAAGAGAGTCACGTGCTCCCGCTCTTCTGGTTTAGTGGCAAGCTGCATCACCTTCTCTAAGACCTGCATGGAGCACACTTCGACATCTAATCCTCTTGGGTAGCTGCGCACGATCGTGTTGGAGACGTAATCAAACTGGTTCTGGAGATAGAAATTGACGACTGTATCGACTATAACAGGATCGATCAAAGGGCAATCCCCCGTTACACGCACAACGACATCGGCATGGTGTGCCCGACCTGCCATCACATAGCGATCTAAAACATTCTGTTCGCTGCCGCGAAAACAGGCGACCTTCTCTTCGGCACACCATTTTGCAATCGCATCATCGCGCGGATCCGTCGAAGTCGCAATCACGATCTCGTTCAAAGAAGACGCCTGACGCAGCCTCTCAACCAAATAGCTGAGTAAGGGGCGATCCAAAACTGTTTTGAGGGGTTTACCAGGGAGTCGGGAGGCCCCCATGCGTGCTTGAACGATACAGACAATATCCATGCGGCCATTCTCCAAAAAAAAGGTAAGCGTTCAGCTAGGTCCAGGCCTTTCAAAATGGTGTTTGGGTGGATGAGCTGTATCGGAAATCGGCGAATTAATAGTGAAAAGAACTATTAATGAGCCGATTTCTGATGCAGATCGCCGCTCAAACCCATTTGGGAAGCGCCTATACCTAGGTGAGCGCTTACAAAAAAAGCGCGGCAATTGGTTGCCGCGCTTAGGAATTACAAAAAAACAACCGAGATTATCGGGAGCTTCTTTGTGCGCTGCGTCTCATGCCAGTTGCAGTATGAACTCGGCGACGAGCTAAACGGCGCTTTGCAGGACGAGCAACGCTCTTTCTAGCAGCGCTTTTACGTCTTACAGTTTTTCTTTTTGACGCTCTTCGAACCGATTTCTTAGCAGCGCTTTTACGTTTTACTGTTTTTCTCTTTGTCGCTCTTCGAACCGATTTCTTAGCAACGACTTTGCGCTTTGCAGAACGTTTCACAACGCGCTTTTTATGTACCTTTTTCTTAGCTACCATAACACACCTCCTAAGTTAGGGCGTTGCCTGAGCTAGAGCAATTCGCGTGCCAACTTATTAAGTATTGTTCGGTTTTACCAAAAAATATGCCCTTTTCTCACCAGCAGTTCCGCGCAAAGGATCGCTCCACCTGCGGCTCCGCGTATCGTATTATGGGACAAAATCGTAAATTTGTAATCAAATAAGGGGCAAGGGCGCAACCGTCCAATCGCTATAGCCATCCCCTTTTCTAAATGGCGGTGTAGTTTGGGTTGCGGAAAGCGCTCCTCTTCAAAATAGCAGATCGGCGAACGGGGCGCCATCGGAAGCTGCAGTTCCTGAGCGACAGTTGTAAAGGTTTGCCAGGCGTGCAAGATCTCCTCTGGCCGCGCCCGTTTTTTTAACTTTACGGAAACAGAAGCCGTATGCCCATCCGTTACAGCAACGCGATTACAATGGGCGCTGATCGCAAAAGAAGCTGGTTCTATCCCTTGATGCCCCGCTTTTCCAAATATCTTGAGTGGTTCAGTTTCTAATTTCTCTTCTTCGCCCGAAATATAGGGGATCACATTGTCGACAATATCCAGGCTTGCTATCCCTGGATAACCCGCTCCTGAAATTGCTTGCATGGTCACCACGTTGACAGCCTCTAATCCAAATTGGTCGAACAGGGGTTTTAATGCTACACAAAGACCTATGGCTGAACAATTTGGGTTTGTAATAATCTTGCGCGCACCCACGCTCGCCTTGAGCAACGGATCGATATGGTCTGCATTCACTTCGGGGATCAGAAGCGGCACCATCGGCTCCATCCGGTGGTTGCGCGTGTTTGAGACCACCATGACCCCGGCTTTCTCAAACGCTTGTTCCACTTCTGTTGCGACGGAAGAGTCTAATGCAGAAAAGGCTAGCACACCTCCAATCCCGGGGCGGCACGGCTCGATGACCATCTCGGCAAGATTCTGCGGCAGGGGCGATGCCATCAACCAATTCACCGCCTCTCGATACGGCTTACCCACGGAACGCTCAGAAGCAGCCAAAGAGACGATCTCAAACCAAGGATGGATCGCAAGCAGCTCGACAAAGCGCTGTCCCACAGCTCCCGTTGCTCCTAAAATGGCGACAGGGATTTTCTCTCTGTATTGAAATTCGCTATTCATAAGTTCTGCAGCAAGGCAATGATCAGCCTAACTCCTATTCCTGTGCTAAATCGGGGATAATAGCGGCGCCCCTCCGCTGAAAAGGCCGTTGCAGCAATGTCGATATGCGCCCAAGGGGTCTTTCCAATAAAATCTTGTAAAAACTGCGCCGCAAGAATCGAGCTTCCGAGTCTTCCACCCGTGCTCTTGATATCGGCCACATCGGACTTGAGGAGCTCTCGGTACTCTTCAAACATCGGCATCCGCCACAACCGCTCCCCCGTCTCCGTGCCAGCGCGGAGCAAAAGATCCGCTAAAACATCATTATTCGTGAAAAGACCCGCAGCCTCTGTTCCCAGGGCAATCCCCATTGCTCCCGTAAGAGTTGCAAAGTCGATGATGCGCGTTGGTTTAAGATGCTTCACGGTGTAGGAAAGGGCATCAGCTAAGATCAACCGCCCTTCCGCATCGGTATTGCCAATTTCGACCGTCTTGCCAGAATGGCCTTGGTACACATCGCCCGGTTTATAACTCTTTGCATCAATTGCATTATCGGTGGATGCGATCACTCCCGTCACATTCACTTTTAGGCCTAATTCAGCAACCACCCCCATCACGCCCAACACGATTGCGGCACCCGACATGTCGTCTTTCATCGTCTCCATGCCAGTAGACTTGAGGTTTAACCCACCTGTATCGAATGTGATCCCTTTCCCCACAACCACAGTATGATCATCCGACTTCGGATTGCCTCGGTAGCTGATCGTCATAAAAACGGGATCTAAATCAGAACCGCGATTGACCGCCAATAGCAAGCCCATCTTCTCTTTCACGATCTGCTTCTTGTCAAGCACCGTCGTCTTTACGCTTTTATGGCTCTTTGCTAGCCCCACAGCCACCTTGGCCAAGTATTGAGGCGTCACGTCGTCGGCGTTTCCGTTGACCAGATCGCGCGTTAAGTAGATCCCTTGACAGACAGTCTCAATCGTCTTGGCTAATTCCATCTCCTTTTTGCCCGCCCCAATCAGAGAAATTTTCTCCACAAGAGTGGGAGGATCTTCTTTTACCGATTCGTGCTTCAAAGCATGAAAGCTGTAGTTGGGCAAGAGAAGCCCTTCCAAAACCCCTTGAATAACCCCCTCGTTTGGAATTGCTTCGCACACCGGAAGTGGAACATTTAAACTCTTCAACCGTTTTTTTAAGGCAAATTTCGTAATGGGTGCATAGGCACGTCTGAGCCTCTCTACGGTCACTTTATCTCTCTCACCCAATCCCAAAAGGGCAATTCGCTTTTCGTATTCTCCATCTTCGTAGATAACTAGGAGCTCCTCCTCTTTCCCCTTAAAGTCGTGTGAGGATAACGAAGGCGCCAGCGCCTTTCTCAAAACGCCAATCTCTTCGATGGCGGCTTCTGGACCGTGTTTCCCCTTCCAAAATGGAACCACAACCACATCTGCTTTGCTTCTTGCCTCTAACTTAGATACACTCGACAAATGCATACTTAACTCCCGCCCGGTTAAAACCGCCAGTTTATCACAAAACAAGGTATTTTAATAAGAATCAATGAGGCCTTCAAAGCATAGATACTCACTTGTGTGATGAGCCCTCATTCTTTAATGCTTAAACAAACACTATACAATCAATAATAAAAACATTTATAATTAAAGTTGTATTAAAACAGGAGTTTTTTATGGCTATTGACTACAATTACACAACAACTATTAGTAAGTGTTTAATTAACTGTGATTATAGTCACACGCATAAAATGGCTGATGAGCCTGAATTTCCTAACTTGATTAGACAAGTAGCGGAAGATGCTCTTGCAAACATACCACCCTCATCGCAAAAGATCAATAAAATCGAATTGACAATCCTTAAATTTGACAAAGAGAAAAACTGTATCGAATACAAGATCAAGACCGAACGCGGTGCTCCTGTACATAAAATCAATTTTAACAAATTTCACAGGCCGACTGCCCCCTCTTCAACTTCACAAGAAAAAGCTCAAAGGCCCACAATTTCGTGGGAAAAAATCTACTATGAAAGCACTCTTGCCTTTTTTCGATTGACGCACAACCTCACTCCAATGATCGAATCGAAACTCAACCGGCTTCCCACAATCGCAGCCAAGCAGGAGCTTTTGAACTCACTTTGGAAACCCACCCACCAGTTCGACACATCGTCTTGGTTTTTCTATGCTGCAACTCCAGAAGCCATTGAAAAGTTTCAACGCGCAGCCAACGGCGCAGAAGAGATCTTTCACCGAAAGCTCACCGAGGCAGAACAAATCTACCTGCTCGATTACTGTGAACAGGTTGCAGAACTAGAACGCGGAGGCCCAGCAACTCCTGCAGCTGGCGGCGACATCTTTGCCGATCCCCAAGCTCGAGAAGAATTGAAAACCATTCTAACCGACCCCAAAGAGCGGGGACCAGAGACATGGGTGTCTTTGGGAAAGGTCATCGACAACAGACGACCCACGTGGGATTCTAAAGAAAATGACATCGAACTTGACACAACTGGAAAGCAACATTATGTCACGATAACAGAAGTTCCAACATCAGATGTCAGTAAAGACCGCCTTCTCTTTGGAGATGAAGTCGTAAACGACATGAAGAAATACAAGACCGTCGAAAATGCGTTCATCGCGGGTACTGCTTTAGCAATCGGCGGTTTGATTGCTGTCTTTCCTTTCCTCTTTTTCAAAGCTAGCGCAGCCGCTCTATTTGGAGCGTTACCGCTCTTCATCTCTTGGTCAAATCGCTACGAAGAAAAAATAAAACAGCACCTCAATGCACACATTAACCAGATTCGCAACTGCGTATTATCGGATAACGATTTAAGAGTTTCCACCCAGAAGATCAATCAAAAATGCAATGCCTTGAAAGGTGTCTATGCGAGATATGGGCTCAAAAAAGAAGACATCATCATAGTCGATTCTCTCGGAATGCCGAACCTTACGAATTTTGAAGCTGTCCAAAAGAATAATGAAGAACTCAAAAGGAAAAGTGGCATTATCATCAAAGCGCGCCCAGGCTTGCCTTTTCAGCAACTAACCGACAGCATGATACAAGCCCGAAAAAGAAACATCAAGCCCTGTTGGCACCCCGACATGCTTCGGTTGGTCGTTCAACAAGAAAAACTCATTCAGCAGATGGAAAACGCTTATTTTTCTCTTGATCACAAACAAGCTATCACAGAAGCGGAAATCAACCAAAACCTCAAAAAATTGCAAAAACTCGGAGATGAGATCAATCGATACCTACGCCTAGAAGACGCCGTTCGCTAGCTCAATAGCGGTACTGGTCAGCTTTGAAAGGGCCTTTTTGGGAGATGCCTAGATAGGCGGCTTGCTCTTCTGACAGATCGCTCAAATGAACCCCAAGCGCCTCTAAATGCAGCCTAGCCACCTTTTCGTCGAGGATTTTAGGCAGGGTGTAAAGCCCTGGAGCGTACGATTTTGTCCATAGCTCGATCTGGGCGAGAACTTGATTGGTAAAGGAATTGGACATCACGAAAGAAGGATGCCCGCTGGCACACCCTAAATTGACCAAACGGCCTTGGGCAAGAAGCAAGAGGCTTTTCTTCTCTTTTTTAAAGAAATAGCGGTCCACTTGCGGTTTAATTGGGATCCGTTCAATAGTGGGCTGGTGGTTGAGCCAATCGACATCGATTTCACAGTCAAAATGGCCGATATTGCAAAGCAAAGCTCCATCTTTCATGGCTAGCATGTGCTCTGGGCGGATAACGCCTTTACAGCCGGTTGCTGTGACAAAAATATCGCCGATCGGAGCAGCTTCTTCCATCGTGACAACTTGAAAGCCTCTCATGACCGCCTGGTAGGCGCAAATGGGGTCCACCTCGCAGATTAACACGCGTGCCCCATCGCCGTGCAAAGCTTCAGCCGATCCCTTCCCTACATCGCCATAACCTGCGACAACGGCAATCTTGCCTCCAATCATGATGTGGGTGGCATGTTTGATCCCATCGATCAACGATTCTCGGCAGCCGTACAGATTGTCAAACTTCGATTTGGTCACTGAATCGTTGACGTTGATGCAAGCCAGAGGTAACTGGTCAGACGCTTCTCTTTTGAGAAGCGTACGAATCCCGGTCGTGGTCTCTTCTGAAAGCCCCTTAATCCCCTTGACGAGCTCCGGATGGCGATCGAGAACGATGCGAGTTAAGTCGCCTCCATCGTCGATCATCAAGTTCAGCGGTTTGCCACCAAAGAAAAGCGTTTGCTCGATGCACCACTCGTACTCCTCCTCACTCATCCCCTTCCAGGCAAAGACCGGAACACCGGCCACTGCCATTGCCGCTGCGGCATGATTTTGAGTGGATAAAATATTGCAAGAAGACCACCGCACTTCGGCCCCAAGAGCGAGCAGCGTTTCGATCAAAACTGCAGTCTCGATGGTCATGTGGAGGCACCCGGCAATCCGCGCCCCCTTGAGGGGCTGTTTGCCAGCGTATTCGCGCCGCAGGGCAATTAAACCCGGCATCTCTTTTTCTGCGATCTGAATCTCTGCCCGGCCCCATTCAGCCAAGCGACGCCCTTCTGGAGAAGTGACATCTATGTCGTCGACAATGCGATACGGGTGAGCGTTGGTCATGTTGCTCATTATCCACAGCGGAGGAATTCTGTCTAGGGAGGTGAAAGAGGCAGCAGGTGACTAATCATTAAAACAATTTATTGAACCACAGAGCACACAGAGACCACAGAGTTTCATTTTTTGCTCATGCAAAAAATGAAAAAGCCTTAAGCACAAACACCATCTCTGTGTGCTCTGTGCTCTCTGTGGTTAAAATATTTCTTCTAGCGCTTGGAGAACTGGAAGCCCTTACGTGCGCCAGCAAGACCGTATTTCTTACGCTCTTTCTTCCTGGAATCGCGAGTGAGGTAGCCTTTCTCCTTGAAGTCGTGGTGGAGCTCTTCTTTTTCGCCAATGAGAGCTCTTGCAATCCCTAAACGGGTAGCAATCACTTGCCCTTCGACGCCACCGCCCTTCACGCGGATGATCAAATCAAAGTTACCATTTCCGCCGATCGCTTGGAAGGGGGAAAGGATCGTTTGTCTCTGAACGTCCACAGGAAAATATTGATCGAACTCCCTGCCATTGACGTCGATTTTGCCTGATCCTGGGCGGAGTCTAACGGATGCAACTGCTGTTTTTCTTCTTCCTGTTGCGATTTGTTCTTGAAGAGCCATGTTTCATCTACCTTTGCTTAAATGTTTGCTTCGATCGGTTGTTGAGCTGCCATGTTGTGCGTTGGACCTGCAAACACATGGAGTCTTTTCAGTTGGGCATCAGCAATGCGCGTGCGAGGCATCATGCACTTAACAGCATGTTCAACCATGTATGTCGGATGGCGCTCTCTCATCACTTTGAAAGGCGTTTTGCGAAGACCTCTGATATACCCTGTGTAGTGGATATACTCTTTTGTCGCCTCTTTGTTGCCCGTGACGGCAATTTTTTCGGCGTTGATGATAATCACTCCATCTCCACTATCGATAAAAGTCGTAAATGTGGGCTTATGCTTTCCTCGGAGAATTTTTGATACTTCGGAGGCAAATCGGCCCAATGTTTTTCCTGCGGCATCGAGAACAAACCACTTCGGTTGACGGTCTGCCGTTTTAAGCTGAAAACTCTTTTGCGGTTTATATTTTAACATCGTTTAACCCTACATGTTAGCAGTATTTTTGTAATGTAATGACAACATCATAATCGAGAGTCAACTTTTTTGCCAAGGGGAAAATGATCGCCGGAATAACGACAGGAATCAGGCTATCTGCTATAGTCCGGATTTATGGCAAAAACAACACGTGAAATAGCCCCAGAAGTCGCCAACCAGGCCCTTTCGAAACAGCCGATCTTTTTGGCTACTTTCAAAGGGTACTACTCGATCGATCAGACCATCGCGATGGTCGAGCAGCTCCTCGAAAAAGTGAAGGCGCTCGCTTTTCCTCTCCATATCGCGGCTCCCCTCGATTTTATCACCCCCCTGACCAAACACTTTGCCGAGCAGCCAATCGCCTTTGGGGCCGATATCATGCCCTCTTCAGAGCCAACGGCTTTTACTGGCTCTATCGCAGGCCTGTGCCTCCAGAAACTCGGGTGCAAATTTGCCCTCATCGGCACAGCTCAAGAAAGGACTATCTATGCCCTTTCAGGCCCCGCCCTCAAAAACAAAATTGAAGAAGCTTTGAAAACGGAGATCCACCCGATCTTTGCGATTGGGGAGTCTCTTCACGAATTTGAGGATAGCATTTCCGAAAAAATCTTTTCTCAGCAGCTAAGCGACACTTTGGAAGGCCTTTCCAAAGAGCAGCTAGATAAGATTAGCATTTTGTACGATGCCCCCTGGCTATCGGACTCTCCATGGGGAGACACCTCTGAGTATGCGCCAAAAGCGTACGGGAAGTTCGTGAAAGCTATACAAGACTATTTTAAATCGAAAGGCGCTGCACCTTCTCTTCTCTTTTCGATTCCCTGTTTTGCTGAACATCTGCCAAAAACGCCTTCAGATGCCAATTGCGGAGGGTATTACGCCGGAGTATTCACGCCTAGCCACGCGATCGAGCCGATTCATCTCCACGCAGAAGCCCCACCTCATGAGGCCCCGAAACCCGAGACCAAAGCTGAAGATCCTCCAAAAGCAAAAGAGGCGGACGCAGCGAATCCGCCCCCTCCGTCTGACAAAAAGACTTGAAAAGATTGTAAAGGGAGCGATAGACTCATCCACGTTTAACAAGGACTGATAGCTCAGTGGATAGAGCACCCGCCTTCTAAGCGGGTGGTCGCAGGTTCGAATCCTGCTCAGTCCGTTTAGGTCCTATTAACGCCGTTTAGGTCCCATCGACATTAGCGGCATTTTCCTCTAAGATCTCGAGGTTGACGCGTATCCCATTGCGACTCGCTACCGACATCAGCAAAGTGCGGATTGCGTTGATCGTTTTTCCTTTCTTCCCGATGATTTTTCCAATATCCGACTTTTCTACAGACAGCTCGATAATTAATGTCTGAGTGCCGCCAATTTCATTGATTTTCACCATGTCTGGGTGATCGACGAGATTTTTGACAATGTAGGCCACAAACTCTTTCATACCTCGATCCTTGTTCAAACGTATAAAATTTTAGATCCGATAGGAGTGGTGAAATCGCAATGACTTGCCACCTTCACTCGACTTTGTACAATTTTTGCCCTCGTCTTCGGAGAGAATCCAAAGACAAAAATTGTACAAAATCGAATTTCAAAATTACGTTATCTGAATTTGTCAAATTCTTCCAGCGAAAAGAATAGGTCCAATTTTTCGAGAAGTTTCACCATGTCGTGGGGTAAGGGAGCGGTCACCGTCAACGATTTTTTTGTTATCGGATGATCAAAAGTGACCCGATACGCATGCAACATTTGCCTTTCCAAATGGAGCCTGGCGTTGAGGCTATCGATCCCATAAACGGGATCTCCAAGCACGGGCATCCCCCTGTGCTTCATGTGAACGCGAATCTGATGGGTGCGTCCAGTTGGGATTTCAAGATGAACAAAAGAGGCCGTCTGATGGCTCTTCAAGGTCCTGTAGTGGGTAATCGCCTGACGCCCTCCCTCTGGAAGCACGCACATGACCTGCCTCAATTTTGGGTGCCTGCCAATAGGAGCATCGACGCTCCCCGCTCCTGGGTTTCCATGGCAAATGGCCACATACTCTTTATGGATCCGCCTTCCTGCAAACATCTCGATCAACTTTTGCTGAGCAACAGCTGTTTTTGCGGCGATCAACACCCCTGACGTATCTTTGTCTAAGCGGTGGACGATTCCTGGCCTAATTGGGTGGTCGACCGTCAGCTTGTCGCGGCAATAATAAAGCAAGGCATTCACAAATGTTCCATTCCAATTTCCTGGAGCTGGGTGGACGACCATCCCTGCAGGCTTGTTGACAATCAATAAAGATTCATCCTCATACAAAATATCAAGAGGGATATTTTCAGCTTTAAGAGTGAGCTCGGGAGTTAAGATGAACTCGACCTCGACTTCGTCGCCAGCATTTAATATTGTGCGTTTTTTAGCGACAGCTCCATTGAGGAGCACCTTTCCTTCATCGATTAGATATTGAAAATAGGTACGCGAACCAGCGGTATGCAAAACTTTAGCTAAAATCTTGTCGAGACGCTCTCCTGCATCTTCTTCGGCAATAAAAAGAGTCTCGCTTTCTGTCTGCATGTTTTCACGAATACGAATGAACGGGGACTTTTTCGTCAATGATGAGGGGTAATAACACCAAAGCATCTGGCTCTAAAGAATAGCCAGGAACGAGTTGTTGCAATAAACTATACACATTCATCTCAAGCAGTTTGAGCGTCTCAGCTTCAATAAGGTCTCGCACATTTTTGCCCAAATAACGGGTCCCTTTGTACTCAATCTCTTGCAGTCCTTCTTTCCCGCTCATGCGCAATTTCAAAAGCTGAGGGCGCACCTTCGATAAGCGTTCTTCAAAATCGGGTGTTAAAGGAAATCCTAAAAAAAGTGAAGCTTGATACACGAAATATCCTTATTCTATGCACTCATTTGCTGTTTCAGGCGGTCATTGTGTTTTTGCATGTCGTAGCAGATTTTCTCTCCAAGACTCTGAATTAACATGTTATACACCTTTGGCGATTTTCTTCGAAGATCGGCCAAAGAGGAAATCGTCGTCGAATCACCTGCAGCCGAGTTCGACTGGGCGGCTTGGCCCGCTGTTGTCGCATCAACAGTAGTCGGTTTAGTCGCTACCGGAGGTGTTGGACCCTCAGGAACAGCTGTGACACCTTGTGCTTGAGACATAACGCACCTTCTTGGTTTTCAGCCTATTACCACGTATTGTATTATACCATATTATCATTTATTTCTCAAATGAAGGGAAAAAGGGGCAAACCGCCATTTAACCTTGGCTTCAGGGGTAATTGTCGCCGATACGAACCGAGAGAGAAAGCGCAAAAGAGAGCGGATAACCCCTGATTTTGAGTAGATATCCATCGAGGAGGGAATCGGCGTAAATCCAATCGCCTGCTTGGCATTATCTGCCGAAATCCCCACGTCAAAGGTTTTATGGCGGCCTATTGCCTGCTCAATCAGGGCATAGTGGAGCCAAGAATAGGCGCAACTGGCCGTAGAGTGGTGGTAATCCATCCCACAGCAAGTTGAATGGATGGTGTCTCCCTCCTCCTCAAGTAGAAACATCGCAACCATTTCTCCCTGAAACCAAGCACAAATGAGCTTGTAATCGGGGCGCTTGGCAATCGCCTGAAAGTAGGGGTAGTCGTAAAGGCTCTCTTTGTGCTTCTTTGCGACATTCGCATAAAGTTGATAGGCGCGGAGGGCATGTTCAGACCAGTCCCCTTCGATTAGGGAGGCCTCGCATCCGTATAGGGTGAACAGCTTGCGAGACTTCTCGTAGTTGCACCGGTGCCAGCGGGTCAGCCCTTTGACGTAAGCGTCCATCGTCCGATACGGGGAGAGATCAAGACTCCAACGGTTGATGTTTTGCATCCAAAAACATGGCTGACGCCCATCCAGAGAGGTGCTCATGTCCCTGACATGAAAAGTAAGAAGCGCCTGTGGATGGATTTGAAAAGGGGTGTGCAAATTGAAATCAAATTGAAGGAAAAAACGGATCTTGGGCCATGGGATGGGCAGTCCAATGAGAGGTAAGAGAGAAAGTTCATGCAAGGAAGAAAAATGGGCAAGTGGGGTAGCTGCAAGCCACCCTGGCGGGGGAATTTGGTGGTTCATGAGTAGTGAGCTCGCTGGTCTGTTAGCCGAATATTAGAGGCAGGAGATTTTTTTAGATAGAGATTTAGAGAGAGCCGTGCAGGAGCACGGCTCTTAAGCTATTCTTGTTTTCCCCAGAGATAGCGTCGGGCACTAGAGACTCCAAAAGCGTCGACGATACGATCAAAGTAAACAGTATTTGTTTTAAGAGAGAATTTGATCACCTCTTCCTTTAAAGTAATGTTCTGCCCATCTCGTTCCTGAAAGTGATCGGGATTTTTTACGATCTCTTTACCATTTTGTGCGATCTGGTACAAGTTGTAGCATACCCAGCCTGCCGCAACGCCGAAAGCCACTGTTGGGAGCGACTTGGAGGAGAGGGTTCTCAAGATGGATAACGCCTTCGTTGCCGCATCGGTAATGAAGAGAACGAGAACGCCTTGCGCCATGCGTAGGCGGTTTAAATCTCTCTCTTTGATCTCTGCTGGAGTCAGTACCTGAAGCGCTTTTTTCGCAGCATCCACCACCACAGTACCAGCGGCGATCACAGATTCAAAGATACCCTCAGCTTGCTTCGCAGCCTGATTTATTGCGTGTTTTTCTTTTCGTACTGCGGAGGCAAAAAATTCGACTGCCCAGTCGGCCAGAAGTGTATGGTTTTTCAACAAATCCGTCAGATCATCCTCTTTGACTTCTTCTCCGGCCAAATACCTATCGGGTCTGCCGATGACATCACTCGCGTTTTTCATCACTTTGGATAAGTTATAAGCCGTGTATCCAGCAAGTATTGGAAAGAAAGGATTGCGGCGCGTATAAATCGCTTCAACAAAAACCACGCCTGCAACCAATCCAACCATTCCTGCAAACGATTCATATATTCCCAAATCACGGCAATTTGCTGCTTTTGTCGCCCTATCCGACGTGAGTGGGAAGAATACACGAGTCGACGCTTTGACAAATTCATCAGTCTTTGCATTGGCGAACGCAGAAGCCCGATTCCACGCCTGATATGCTTCATTGCGGACGTAGCCAAGACCATTGTAAAAATCTTTCATATTAACGCCTTTGTTTTAATATATTACTTACATTAGACTCTCATTATATATTAATTACTATTTTTAATCAACTCTTTTTTTGTATTTCGTAAAAGCGGCTAGAATGGCTTCAAATTCGAATCCTCGGCGTGCCAGGGAGGCAATCACTTTTTGTCGCTCTTTGGGATCCTTTAGATCGCGGGAACGGTAGCGGGTCTCCAAAAGGGCCAAAATGGCCTCTTCTTGGCCTTCTTCAGAGCCTAAAACAGCCTGGATCGTCTCTTTTGGGATCCCTTTGATGGCCAGTTTTTGGGCAATTGCGCGGGGTCCCATCCTTTTCCTTTGAAGGCTTGCAGCATACTGTCTGGCCCACTCGGTGTCGTTGAGGTACCCTTTTTGCCGAAAATCGACCAAAACGGCCTCAATCGTCTCTGGGGCGATCAGACGGAGCTGCAAGGCACGGATAAGGGTGCGCTCCGAAATCGCCTGTTGAGAGATCCTTCGCAGGGCATAAAGACGGGTTTGTTGCCTCTCAAGGGCTTTGAAAGCCTTTTCGAGTTCTTCACTGTTGAGGCTTGCTTTCAATGCTTCTTGATGCTTTTGAAAAAGGGAGCGATCCACTTCGCGCCAGAGGTCGCCAGCAAAGGTAATCACCAGTCGATCTTTTTTACTCGGATGCGGTTCAATCGCAACTAAGCTCGCTTGGCTCCGGAGTGAGTCGTCGTCAAACATGCCTTTTTGATCCCTTTATTAGACAAACGCAAAGGCCCTGCAGTCACACCCTTGACACGCACGCGATCGAGCGATACGACCACTTTTGTCGGCTTCTGCCCCACTTTTGGAATCGGTTGCAACTCAGCAGAACAATTGCTCTCTGTTGTCACACCCAACAATTGGTAATTTTCGTCGAAATAGCGGTACGTTTTATCGAGAATGAACTGCGTGACGATAAATTTCTTTCCGTAGCAGAAGTGGGTTTTGGGATCTTTCAAGAGAGCAGTGATCACAGTTTTCTTATCGGCAACCCCAACAAAAATCACTTTCGCCATATCGCGGTTGACGTATTGTTTCTCCATTACATTGGTGACGACATAGCTCCCATCGTCGTGAAGCATGAGCAGCTTGTCAAAATTGGTACACTCAAGAGTGTGGGAACCTGTCACTTTAGTCCCGACAAAACCAGATGCGGAGTCAAACCCAACTTTGATCATGCGCGTTTCGATCGCACGCAAGTCGACCTGTTCAATCTGCTTAAGTTTGGTCTTGCGTGGAAAATGTTTCCCATACTTTGTGAGCAGGTTTTTCAAATAGGCAATTGCAAATTTCTTGACACTCTTCAAATGTTTTTCGACCACCGCCAGTTCATTTCTCTTCTCGACAATCGCGAGCTGATTTTTCTCGATATCAAAACGGCTGATGCGACGGATCGGGATGCTGAGCAGCACTTCGCGGTCGTCGTATGTGGGCACGCGGCTCAACATGTGGTGAAAGGGCTCTAAACTGGTTGCAATTGTGTCGTGAACCTTGTCATACGTATTGATATTCTCGATTTTCTTGTACAAGCGATTCTCGATGAAGATCTGCTCCAATGTCATATCAAAGATCTTTTCCTCGATCTTTCGCTTCTCAATTTCGAGCTCTTCTTTCAAATACTCTTGCAGCTTCTGGACATAGAGATACAAAATCTCATTGACATCCATCTCACAAGGCATATCGTCCTTGATCACAATCATCTGAGACGAGATCGAAACTTCACAATCGGTATAGGCGTAAAGAGCGTCGATCAGATCTTCTGCGTAACTGCCGCGTGGCAATTTGATCTCGATCTCCACCTTTTCTGAGGTGTAATCGTCAATCGAATCGATTTTGATCTTTCCCTTTTTAGCGGCTTCATCGATCGAGCGGATCACAGACTCTGTCGTCGTACCATAGCAAATTTCCCGGATGACAACTGTCTTTGGATCTTTGATCTCCATCTTGGCACGGAGCTTGATCTTCCCTTTCCCCTTCTGATAGTCGGAAGCATCCATGATGCCCCCAGTTAAGAAATCGGGGAGAATAGTAA
This sequence comes from Chlamydiota bacterium, assembly GCA_013287915.1. Classification (GTDB taxonomy): domain Bacteria; phylum Chlamydiota; class Chlamydiia; order Chlamydiales; family Parachlamydiaceae; genus JABDCX01. The sequence goes on along the minus strand of JABDCX010000002.1, from coordinate 9,348 downwards.
CCTCTTTCCCTTCGAGAATATCGACTTGTGCATTGAGCAATTCGACAAAATTGTGAGGAAGGATGTGCGTCGACATCCCCACAGCAATCCCCTCCGCTCCTTGGAGCAACAAGAGAGGGATCTTGGCTGGGAGTGCAACCGGTTCTTGATTTCTTCCGTCGTAGGAAGGGATCATCTTGGTCAGTTGCGGATTAAACATGGTCTCTTTGGCAAGCGCCGATAGACGGGTTTCGATATAACGGGCTGCTGCAGCCGCGTCTCCGGTGTAGAGATTTCCAAAATTCCCCTGTTGATCGAGCAAATACCCTTTGTTGGAAATATTGACCAACGCTTCTGTAATTGGTGCATCGCCATGAGGATGGAACGCCATCGTTTGCCCAGCAACATTGGCAACTTTGTGCAACTTGCCGTCGTCCATCGCCCACAAGGTGTGCAAAATACGCCTTTGGACGGGCTTTAAGCCATCTAATACATTTGGAATGGCACGGTCGAGAATCACGTACGACGCATAGGTAAGATAATTTTTTCGCATCAACTGCTTGACGTCTTCCATTGCTTATCCTCCCGTCGGCAGTTCTAAAATTTCTTCATTGATCAAGTTGCGCATGATAAACTCTTTGCGTTCAGGAGTGTTCTTGCCCATGTAGAAGCAGAGGGTTTGTTTGATATCTGAAAAGGTATTCACTTCAACAGGGATTAAGCGGATATCTTTTGCGATAAACTGATTAAATTCGTTTGGTGAAATTTCCCCAAGACCTTTGAAGCGGGTGATTTCAACCCCCTTCTTCAGTTTTTCCACAGCGCTATCCCGCTCATTTTCTGAATAGCAGTAGTACGTTTTCTCTTTGTTGCGCACCTTAAACAAGGGGGTTTCCAAGATGAAAAGATGGCCATTCACCACCAGCCCTTCAAAATAGGTGAGGAAAAAAGTGATCAGCAAGTTGCGGATATGCATCCCGTCGACATCGGCATCTGTTGCTAAAATCACCTTTTGGTAGCGCAAGCGATCGATTTCATCTTCGATATTAAGAGCGCTCATCAGGTTGAACATTTCTTCGTTCTTATAAAGCTGATCTTGCTTCATTCCATAAACGTTAAGCGGCTTTCCCCTCAGTGAAAATACGGCCTGGGTGAGTGGATCGCGTGCAGCCACAATCGAGGCGCTTGCCGAATCCCCTTCTGTGAGGAAAATCATGGTCTTTTCGCCACGTCCAGACTCGTCGTTGCGGTGGTATTTGCTATCCCTTAACTTTGGAATCTTGAACGAGATCTTCTTTTGCTTTTCCTTGGCCTCTTTTTTAACTTCCGCAAGCTCGCGCCTCAATTTTTCGTTGAAGACTGTGCGGTCGATGATAGCGCTTGCGGTCGTGGGATTTTTGTAGAGCATCTCCACGACGGCATCTTTAATCTCTTGGACGAGAGGACCACGCAATTCGGTATTGCCCAGTTTATTTTTCGTCTGCGATTCAAAAATTGGATCCTTCACCCTCACGAGAATCGTCGCAACCATCCCCTCGCGTACATCGACCCCCTGAAAATTCTTCTTCGAAAATTCATTCACCCCTTTGAGGATCCCTTCTCGGAATGCCGATAAGTGAGTCCCGCCGTCGGCAGTGTGCTGTCCATTGACAAACGAAAAGTAGGTCTCACCATAATTCTGCGTGTGTAAAAAGGCAAATTCGACATGTTTTCCTTTGTAGTGAAGAGGCTCGTATAAGCGATCTTCTCCGACCTCCGCATTGATCAGATCGAGCAAACCATTCTTCGATTCAATCGTTTCTCCGTTAAACTCCAACACAAGTCCCGCATTGAGGTACGCATAATGCCACAACCGCTTCAGGATGTACTCTTTGTCAAAGCTATATTTCTTGAAAATTTCAGAATCAGGAATGAACTCGACAAAAGTTCCATTGGCTTCTGAGGTTTTCCCATTTTTTTCTGTAAGCTTAATCCCCTTAGAGAAGGTCGCTTCAGCCGTTTGTCCGTCGCGAAAGCTTTTCACTTGGAAATGGCTCGAAAGGGCATTGACCGCTTTCGTCCCCACGCCGTTTAGACCGACTGAAAATTGAAACACATCGTCATTGTATTTCGCACCCGTGTTGATTTGACTGACGCATTCCACGACCTTTCCCAACGGAATCCCTCTTCCGTAATCGCGCACGGAAACAGATCCCTTCTCTTGATCGATTCCAATGACGATCTTTTTCCCGTTCTTCATGATGAATTCGTCGACGCTGTTGTCGATCACCTCTTTCAACATGATATAGATCCCGTCATCTGGGTGAGTCCCATCCCCTAAGCGCCCAATATACATGCCCGAACGCAACCGGATGTGACTCAAGGCGTCTAACGTCTTTACACTGCTTTCGTCGTATTGTTTAGCCATACTAAGTTTGCACCTACGAATAAATTACAATACAGAAAATCACAAAATCACATATAAGTAAAGTAAGATGAAACAAGCAACCCTAGATTTCGATATTTTTTCAAAAAAAGTTGTACTCATTACGGGCGGTACGGGCAGCTTCGGCCGGGCTTTTGCCAAAAGGCTCTTGTCGAGCTCGAACTGCCATAAAGTGATTATTTTCAGCCGGGATGAGTGGAAACAGTGGGAAATGAAGCAGTCGGAACCGATCTTCAACCACCCCAATATCCGCTACTTTCTTGGCGACGTGCGCGACTCGCAAAGGCTCGCCCGCGCTTTTAATGAGGTCGATTTTGTCATCCACGCTGCCGCCTTAAAACAAGTGCCAGCAGCAGAATACAACCCTTCAGAGTTCATCAAAACGAATGTCTTTGGCGCCATGAACGTCGTCGATCAAGCGATCTCAGCCGGCGTCAAAAAAGTGATTACCCTTTCCACAGACAAATCGGTCAATCCTGTTAATCTCTATGGAGCCACAAAATTGTGCTCCGACCGGCTCTTCATTGCGGCCAATGCATATGTCGGCGCGCGCGGTTACCCCGCTCTTTCCGTCGTTCGTTACGGAAATGTACTTGATAGCCGAGGCAGCGTGATCCCAATGTGGAAAAAATTGATCGAATCTGGCGCGACATCTCTCCCCATTACCGATAAACGGATGACCCGCTTTTGGATTACGATTGAACAAGCGGTGGATTTTGTCATCGAATGTCTCGGGCAAACGCGCGGGGGAGAAGTTTTCATCCCCAAAATCCCCAGCATGCGACTCGAGGATCTGGCCGCTGCGATTGCTCCACAGCTCTCCCACACCTACACAGGGATTCGGGAAGGTGAAAAACTACATGAATTGATGTTTGGGCCCGAAGATTCCCGCCACACGCTGGAATACAACAACCATTACATGATCATCCCTGAAATCTATCACCAACACCCTCCACTCCTCCAGAAGTTCGTCGTAGGGCGCGAAGGGAAACCCGTCCCCGAAGGCTTCTCATACGCCTCCAACACCAATGCCGAATGGATCGGCGTCGACGACCTCCGCAAACTCCTGAAGACCTAATTCGTGCTGTGCCCGAAAGAAGAAAAAGCAAGGTTTTCAAGATCTACCGGACACGCTATTGTGTTTCTTTTGGGAGCCTGTTATTTTCTTCAAGAACATTTTTCAAATTCTGTACTTTAAACCCTATAGGGTAGCCACTACGCTTCGGATCGGAAAGCAATGTCTCCTTCCAATCGACATAAGCGCTCCAAAGATTGACATTTTCAATTCTACGATCCAGTTTTGGAATAGCCCCTTGGCTGACGAAAGACACTGTAGTAAACGTCGAAAGGAGTTTCTCTGTTTGAACTTGTGCCCCCCCTTTATCCTCTCCGGATACTTGCGTCTCTATTCTCCTCCCAACCCCTATGAATACGGCACCGAGGACCGCTTCTTTTAAAACGTAGTATTCGGCTGCATGGGCGAGCAGAGTCGCATCTAAGCTAGCGTTTGGACGAATGACAAGAGGATCAATCCTTCTTTGCGATTCCAGCGTGATGAATGAACCCACAACAACAATAGTGACCCGAGCAGCTACTTGAGTGACAGAAGAACTTATACTCTTTTCGATTCCTTCTAAAGCCCCCGTGGATAAAAACGACCGAGGAGCATCCTGCAAAAACAGGCCGGCTACAAAGGATTCTAAGCGACTATGAACTTTCTCGTTGTTATCAAATATGATGTGATTCAATCGCTCCATTCTAAAAGCACGGTCATCGGAAGAGAGCTTTACATAACGATCATCCAATGGCAAAGCGAATTGAACATCGGATGCACTAATCTTTCTATAACAATCCTGAATTTTAATATTTAGACTTCTTAAATCATTCTTAACCCTGGTCATTTCAAGAGGAAGAGTATCTAAAATTTCATCACCCACGCCTGCTGGTGCATTAAGTTGTTCATTATAACTATTTGTCTTTCGTTCCAACTCTGCATTGAGATCACTCTGCCTTTTTAGATGAATCGGAAGCAGAAATTCTGCCTCCGAAATAATACTTCCAAGGGCATAACCTGGATAGGCAGGCAAGATGCCGTTTAAACTCATCATGATTTTTTACCCTTTTTCTTAGACTGCGTCTTTCTCTAATTCTTTGATTTTTGCCTCTATCTCTTGTTGCGTGAGTACCGTATAATTAAACCCGATTGGCACTCCACACTCTTTGTCGTTTGCGATCCGCTCAGCAAAATTTTCGTATGCCCCCATCACACTTTCCATCGTATGAATATTTTGCTTTTGCTTTTCAGACACCATCCCTCGCACGGCGTTTAAAATGGCTACCTGCTGGCTTTTGACTTTAGCATCTTGTTGGAGAAGGGCAATCTCTCTTTCTTGACCTGAGGCTTTCACAATTTTTTCCAAATTGGATGCATCGCTGCTGCTCAATTCATATTTGGATGGATCCAAATTAAGATGCTTTAAAATCTCCCGTTCGATTGTACTCCTAGATAGGGTTGGAATAGCTCCTTGAGCAAAAAACTCGATCGATACCCTCGTTTGCGCACTGCCGGACAGCGCATCCTTCTCCGACTTAGATCCACTCGAACCTGCGGCCATATAGCCTACATTTGCCTTATGCAAGAGATGCCTCCCTTCTACACCAACCGCGCCGGAAGAACTACTGTCTGTCTGATGCCCATCTAGATCCCTGTCTGACTCACTCTCACCGGAAGAAAACACGAGAGCAGTGAAAGACCCTCCCATGACTGCTTCGGTCAAAAGAAAAATCGCTTGCGATCCCCCATGCTCAGTAATCCCATAACGTATTTTTTCTGCGGCTTCTTTACCTTTCATTACCGCTAAGACCTGCTTGAGTCTAGTGAGATCGTAATTGATCTTAGTAAAACAGCGCACATTGCGCGTCGTTACGAATGCATCGATGACTAAAACGCCTTTGGCTTCGTTTTTCGCTTTAGCCTGCATAATTCGGTCTAAAACAGCACTTGTTTTAGTGCGGTTGAACTCTACGGAACCGAAAAGTAGATGTCCTCCTCCGGCAAAAGCGCTACTTGCTCTAGAAGATTGGCTTATTTTATCCTGAATCAACTCTGCTGCGGTATTAATTAAAATATACTGAGAATTAAAGTTTTCGCTATCAAAGCCGCGTGGTTGGATTTCAATCACCGAACTGCCGACATCGATCGGGGATGCGATTCCCTGAGAGAAACTTTCGATGACGGGGATCGGGAACACTTCATTTTGCGCCGGCATCAACGACATCAATCGACCAACTAGTCCCTGGCTGTAGGCCCCTACTGATGCTTGCTGAGCTTTCCAAAGAACCACCAAAGAGTCGTTGTCCCCCTTATCCTTTCGAGAAGCTATCTTTGTATCAAGCGTTGCAATTTCTTGTTCAGCGCTTTTGATCTGATCTTCTAGCCTATCCTTTTTTGCTTTTGCATCCCCATATTCCTGAAGTTGTGCCATCACGTTACCAGAAACCACAGACCCCAGAGCTAACCCTGGTTGAAAGGGGATCTTCGGCAACCCCCCTGCTCGACACGCCACGCGCACAGATACCCTATCAACGGCCCCATCTCCCCCCTTTTCCGGGACAAGATAGGTGAATTTGAGAAAGTTGCTCAACTTTTTAACACAGTCTTTGCCTAATAACAGGCTCGGTATTCCCACCAGAGGAAGCTTTTCAATGAACCGTGACACCTTGCCATCCGTGTCCAAAAATGATACAGATGCTTGATATCCGCCTTCTTGCTTTGGCCACACATCGATGCACTTCGTGTGCAGAAGATCGTAATAACGAAATAACGAGTTCATAAAAACCTCCTAAAAAAATAATTTGTTTTATATTTCACAAAATTTATGTTCTAAAATCTATATTCCTCTTGAATCGTCAGCAATAACGAGTCCTTGTGCTGATCAAAAAGCGAAATAAACTGGCGGCAAGCGTCTACGTTGCCACTAGAGAAGTCTCCATCTGCGATGGCCTCGTCAGCAAGTTTCCTGAGAAACTGGACGCTCTCCCACTCGTTCTTAATAATAATAGCCAAGTTCCTACGGCTTTTAAGAAGATTTGAAATGTTCTGCTCTATTGCGTCTGCTTCTTTTTCACTTCTCTTGTCAATCTGAGTGAAGCTTTCTAGCTGTTTTTTTATCGTCTCTTCGGTCTCTAATCCCTTCTTTATGCGCTCTAACAACTCTTTGATTTGATCATTTTCCAAGTTTTTTATCTTACTTTCACACTCCTGTTGTTTTTCTATAAGTGCGTTACCCTCACGCATTTTTGCTTCTTGATCTTCGCTCTCACGACCGCATCGCCACCGCAAATCCTGTAACCTTTTTTCAAGTAACTTAATCTCAGCATGATACTCTTTCGTAAGGACCGTGCCAACGGCTCCCTCAAGTCTTGCAATTGTTTCTTTGAGCACCGGAATTTTTTGAGTGAGTATGCCAAATTCATCGTTGAATTCTCGAATCCGATTTTCAATTTCGTTCTGACAAATTTTTAGTGTTTCAAGACTCACCTTTAATTCCATAAACTTAATTAACCAAGAGACTGTCAAAGCTTTTACCTCTGTTGCATTAACGGTGAGTGTGCGTTTTCTCTGGATAGACTTCTCAAGCTCTTCTGGGAATGACTTTAAAAACTTGCCCAAAATTACATCGGTCCAAAAATGTGCAGCCTTTCCAACTGAATCCTCAAACGAGCTATGCGTAAAACCCGGGGCCATTCTAGCCAAGGGCATTCTAGGAAAAAATTGCTTTTTATCAAAAATGCCGTTCTTAGAAAATGAATCTAGGACCTCTTTCGGATCTTTTTGGTTTCTTAAGTTGATAAAATGCACGCGACCGCTCTTATAGATTTGCTGGATAGCTGTCCAAATATCCATACGCTCTTTAAGAAAGAACTTCGTAAGCTTAGGGTAGTGATCAAGAGGATCTTCTTTCTTGAGGTTTGCGTCGGTCTGTCTCATCATTTCTTCAACAAATTCTTCAAATTTTTTTTCAGCCAACCTATCAGCTACGATGCCGCCCCTTGAATGCTTTTGGTTCGTTAAAAGCAGGTGGACATTCGCACTTGCTTCTAAATCCTTTGGTTTAAAAATAGTCCGGAACTTTTCTTGTATAAGACTAATGAGGTCAATGATAGAATTTCCGTTATTAAAGAAAAACTCCGTGACAGGTAGTACAATCACAAGAGACAGAAGAGACTTCGATCTTTGGACTACTTGGTCCATGCTATAATTTGCACATAAATCAAACGCAATCCCTCGTGTATCGTTAAAACCAGGACAATCAACCAGAAAGTAAGATTGTCCTGGCCCCCTATAACCTTGTGTGTAAATCGGTTCCCCAATCTTCAGATCATCATTCACACTTTGTGCATTCGAACGGCTATCTTGCCCCACTTTCATCAAAGAAGCAATGGTAGTGCTTTTGTCAGAGCCAGCGTTACCCATAAACAGTACTAGATCGCCATTTGCTAGATGGTTAAGATGCTCGTTTGATTCCAGGAGCAATTGCATTGTTCTTTGGCTCCAAAGACCATTTTTGCCAACCTGGTTAACATAGTTTGCATCCCTCACGGCCTTTAAAAGGATCTGTCCGGGCGTCCTTGCCATCCTCAATTCGCTGTATCTTTCTGACAAACTTACGATATCACTCGCTAGTGCTGGTTTCTTGTTCTCTAGTAAATCAATATCAATTCTTTTCATCCCATTTGCGATGAGATTGTCGAGCAGGGCATCCATCAATGACTCATTTTCTGCCCCTTGAAATTTTTGATACAGCTCTTCGAGCTCTTGATTAATTTGCCCAAGACGTCGTCTACGCAACCCATCTTCATCAGGAGAGAGTTTAATTAAAACGCACCTATCGGCATTAGATTGATTAATTTCAGAAACGGATTCGCAAATTTTCTTCCAAGCGATATGACAACGCTCGAAGGCATCTTGAGAAAAAGATCGTTTGTCATCGTATCTTTGACTTGGCTGATTCCACTCTGCCACCTTAATTTCCCTGTCCAATCCCGCACGCACTCGGTACTTCCGTTGTTGGTCAGGACTAATCAGTGTATATTCATTTTCCCCCGTAAGTTCTTGCAATTGGTACTGACCTGCCAAAATAACAGCACCGTCTCCTGCCTCGCGAGGACGGCGGATCGTTAAGGTGTCCCCTTGTTGAATAAGTTTACTTTGGATGCTTGCGATAAGATGTGGATAACATCGGTAGCTAATCAGCTGGATTTCAAATGGTTCTTTTTGGATGATTACTTCAAGATAATCATCCAGTAAAAATACAACCCTGTTATCTCGTTTTTCGCATTTAATGATTACCCCTTCGAGTTTCTTCCCATTAGGCCTGTTAAGAGAAAATATCTTTTCAACAAAAAATTCCGACGGCTGTTCCCAGCACGTCAAAATGCCTGGTCTTTTTGGTTTTTCCTTGATAAGTTGCTCCAAGAAAATTGCTAAGTCAACTTGAGCCCCCTCTTTTGCCAAATGCCGTTTGACCTCTGTCAAATCAATCTCTTTTGTTTTATCGAGATTTTCGATGTAGTCTCGTAAATCCTCCGTTGCTTTTAGATCGATATAGCTCCCGATTTTAATAAAATGGGTGTCATTTAACACAGCGAATGTAGGAATTGCAAATAAAAGTTGAAACTCAGCCCATCCGTCGTATTCTCCAATTTTTTCACAAACTAGAGTCTTCAGACCTTCAATTACCTGCTGAAAATCCTTTTTCATCTTTGGGACAGATTCTTTCGGAGGCTCGACTAATTCCGTTAAACCTCTGTTTCTAAATTGCTCAATATAGGCCGTTAAACGTTCTTTCGTTTCCTCGGGCCAGGTAGGAAGAACGACTTTCTGAACCGTCAGCTCATTATACCAGTCTTTCATCTTAATGTTCTGAAGCCTCTCGCTGATG
>JABDCX010000001.1 GCA_013287915.1 Chlamydiota bacterium | reverse complement strand
TTTGAATTGCTCAGGTGTGATGAACTCCTTCACGCGGAGTTTATGACGGTTCGATTGGAGGTATTGACCAATCGTGACCACATCGACGCCATGATGAGCCAGGTCTTGCAGGGTTTCTTGTGCTTGGGCGACAGTTTCTCCAAGTCCCACCATAAAACCCGATTTAATGCGCATGCGGGGATTTTTTTTGTTGTCGTAAGCATATTTGAGGACTTGGAGCGTCCGGTCGTACGTAGCCGTGTGCCGCACACGCGGTGTGAGCTCTCTAACTGTTTCGATGTTGTGGTTAAACACGTCTGGACGAGCCTCTAACACAATGTCGATTGATTCTGTCCTACCTGCAAGATCGGAGATGAGAAGCTCTACAACGACGCTTGGATCCATTTTTCTGATCGCAGCGACGATGTTCGCAATATGGATCGCACCCCCGTCTGCAAGGTCATCGCGTGCCACCATTGTGATGACGACGTGTTTAAGGGCGAGTTGCCGGACAGAGTCTGCGATCCGTTCTGGTTCTTGGGGATCGGGTGCTTTCGGCGTGCGGGTAAAATCGATCGAACAAAAGCCGCAGCTGCGCGTGCATTCATGTCCGAGCGCTAAAAATGTCGCGGTGCCTTTGCTCCAGCACTCTAACAGGTTGGGGCATTTTGCCTCTTCGCAAACCGTGGGTAAATGGTTGCCTCTAATGACTTTTCCCGTATTCCAAAGGGCATTTCCCTTCGGCAGAGGACGGTGGAGCCAAGAAGGGAACCGCCCTAAGCCAACAGCTTTATCAGAGTCGTTTGATTCTGGGTTGGAAGGGAGGATATTCAGTTTGTGATTTTTGACTTTTGGCTCGGTATTAAAACGTTCGTTATTGAGCATACGCTTACTTCTTTGCCATCTTTTTAGGCGGCCAATGGAGAGGAGCTTCTTGGCCTATAAAGGCCGCCTCCATCCACACCTCAGCAATTGTCGGATGGGCATGGATCGTTTCGGTGATGCATTCAACTGTGAGCTCATTGGCAATGACAATGGCCATTTCTGCAATGAGCGAGGAGGCTTCATGCCCGACCACTTGCGCTCCGAGCACTTGTCCCGTTCTTTTGTCGAGCACGATTTGGGCAAATCCATCGGTTTGAAGAGAGGCCTGCGCTTTGCCGAGTGCTTGGAAAGGGAAGGCCCCTAACGTAGCCGTGTAGCCTTTGGCAAGGGCTTGGTCTAGGGACATTCCAATCGTTGCGATTTCTGGTTCTGTAAAAATGACCGACGGGATGGCGTTGTAGTTCATGTGCATGGGGTGCCCTGTGGCGTTGCTAGCTGCCACAAGACCTTGGTGGGTGGCGACGTGCGCAAGCCACCATTTGGACGAGATATCGCCGACGGCATAGATCCCTGGCACATTTGTCTCCATCTTGTCATCAACCGGAATCATCCCATTTTCTTGGACGAGAACTCCCGCTTTGTCGAGGCCGACTTCATTCGTGTTCAATTTTCTTCCCACAGAGACGAGAGCAATGTCGGCTTTGTGCGTCGCGCCGCCCCCGAGTTTAACAGTGATGCCGCTCCCTTTTGTATCGATCCCTTCTACAGCAGCGCTTGTGACGATTTTAATCCCTTTCTTTTGGAACGCTTTTGCGAGCGCAATCGAAACAGATTCTGCTTCCATTGGAATGATCCGGGGCAACATCTCAAAGATGGTGACTTCGACGCCAAAAGCTGCATAGAGAGAGGCAAATTCGCAGCCGATGACACCGCCCCCGATGATGGCGATCGATTTGGGAAGCTCTTTGAGCTCCAGAAGAGAGGTGGAATCGTGGATTTTTTTGTAGTCGAAGGGAAAGGCGGACATGTTTCTGGGTTCGGACCCAGTTGCAATGATGATGTGGTCGCCTAAGACTTCTGTGTTGTCCTGTCCGGTGATTTTGAGTGCCCGCGGCGCGACAAATTTGCCAAACCCGCGGTAGATGTCGATCTGATTGGCAGTGATTAATCCTTCGAGGCTTTTGCGGATGTTGCCAACGACCTGGTCTTTTCTCTCGACCATTTTGGCGTAATCGAATTGCACTGTCCCCGTTGTGATCCCATACGCTTTGGCATCTTGGATCTTGTGGAGCACTTCTGCGTTGGCAATGAGTGTTTTAGAAGGGATGCACCCGCGGTTCAAACACGTTCCGCCCATCTCTTTTGCTTCGATCAAGGCAACGGAGCGTCCATTTTGAGCGGCTTTGATCGCTGCAGGATAACCACCGGGGCCTCCTCCAATCACAACGACGTCGTATCTCTTCCCTTTTTGCATGGTGCGCTCTCTTGTGCTAATACAATCTTCAGGATATCGTAATCACCATTATGGATAAAGAGCAAATCGTTGCGTTTCTGAAGGGGTTGCGGACGGCAATTATCAAGCGGTTTGAAACGCTAGAGCCGACTCATCGCTTTGAGAAGACCGCTTGGAAACACCACACTGGCGGTGGTGGGGAAATGTCGGTGCTGCGCGGAGATGTATTTGAAAAGGCGGCCGTCAACTGGTCGGCCGTTTCTGGAGAGAAATTTCCTGGCGATGATGCCTCAGGGCCTTTTTTTGCGACAGGTGTTAGTCTCATCACCCATATGGCAAATCCTCATGCGCCAACAGTCCACATGAATGTTCGGTACATTGAAACGAAAGAAAAGCGTTGGTTTGGAGGGGGGTACGATTTAACTCCCATGGGATATCCCTATCCAGAAGACACGGAACATTTTCACAACGCGGCCAAAAAAGCTTTAGCACCGCATGGCAAAGAGCTCTATGCCCAATTTTCTAAGAATGCCAAAGAGTACTTTTTTATCCCCCATCGCGGGAAGGAGAGGGGTGTCGGCGGCCTTTTTTTTGATCACTATTCGACGGGGGATTGGGCGCGCGACACAGAGATGTGGAGAACTGTTGGGGAGACTTTTATCGAGGCGATCATGCCGATCTACCTAAAGCGCGTCCATCAGCCCTACACAGAGGCTGAGAAGGAGATCCAACAGCGGATGAGAGCCCATTATGTCGAGTTTAATTTATTATATGATAGAGGAACCCGGTTTGGCTTTCTCTCAGGCGGGAATCCAGAGGCAATCTTGTGCTCGATGCCCCCAACCGCCAAATGGTAATTCGCTTGCTATTAACGGATTAATTCGAGAAAATAATCAGGTTCTGATAAGAGGGATTTATGAAAACGACTTGTTTGCAAGCTGTGAAGGATGCCATTGCTGCGGTCACTCAGCTTCAAGAGCCTCATCACGTTTCATTTATGGTAGAAGCAGCCAATCAATTGGCTCTCTGCTTTGAGCGCGGGAATAAAGTCATTGTTGCGGGGAATGGAGGGAGTTTATGCGACGCTGCCCACTTTGCAGAAGAGATGACGGGCCTTTTTCGATCGCCGCGCCGCGCGTTACCCGTGATTGCTTTGTCGGAGCCCGGACATTTGACCTGCGTAGGAAACGACTTGGGGTTTGATCAGGTCTTTGCGCGCGGTGTGGAAGCGTATGGCAAACAGAGCGATATCTTTGTCGGACTCACGACGAGTGGCAATTCTCCCAATATCGTCAAAGCGTTTGAAGCGGCTAGCCGCCTGGGGTTATACACGATCGCCTTTTTAGGAAAAGGGGGCGGCAAATTGTCTGGTTTTGCCGATCTAGAGATCTGCATCAACGGCTTTTCCACTTCTGATCGGATCCAGGAGGCGCATATGGCTGCAATCCACATCATCATCGAACTGGTTGAAAAACAGATGTTCGGTGCCCCACAAGCCACGTCTTATCTGCTAAGTAAATCATGAAAAAGCAACTTGAGACCTATTTTATCGATGTGATTACCGGCAAGGAACGGGGCTTGTATGCCTCCTTGCTGCGTGGTTTGCTCTTTTTGCTGAGCCTCCCATTTCGCGTGATCGTCGCCTGTCGCAATTGGGGCTTTGACCAGGGATGGTTTCGTCGCTATTCGCCTCCAGTGCCCGTTGTGATCAGCATTGGGAATATTGTGATGGGAGGCACAGGCAAGACCCCTGTCACATTAATGCTCGCAAAGGAATTTTACGATAAGAACCGGGTTGCAATTCTCTCTCGCGGGTATCGTTCACTCGCTGAGAAACTGCGTGGGCCTACCGTTTTATGCAATGGGAATGGCCCGTTAAAATCGGCGGCGCATTGTGGAGATGAACCTTATCTGTTGGCCCAGAACCTTCCCAAATCGATCGTCATCGTGGGAAGGAATAAGCACCAAGCGTCGAATATGGCTGCCAAAGCGGGAGCTGAAGTGATCCTTCTCGATGATGGGATGCAGCACCGCCATTTAGCCAGAGATTTTGAAGTCGTTGTGGTCGATATGGCCGATCCTTTTGGACAAGGCCACTTTTTACCCCGCGGCTTGTTGCGAGAAGGGGTGAATTCGTTAGGACGAGCCCATCTCGTCATCTTCAACCACGTCAAGGATAAGGCCTCCTTTGAAGGTCTCAAAGCCAAAATCGGCAACTATACGAAGGCTCCCATCGTCGGAACGCGGATGGACCTCGTCGAAGTTGTCACCCTGACAGGGGAAGTGCTTCCTTCCCTACAAGGGATAAAAGTGGGTCTTTTCTGCGGGATCGCCCACCCCGAGTATTTCCACAGCACGGTGGAGCAGCATGGAGGGATTATCGTCGCCAATTCTTCCGTGGGCGATCACCGCTCATTTGACCACCCATCGTTGCAAGATTTTGCCTTCCAGTGCCGGCAGAAAGGCGCTGAATGGCTTTTGTGCACCGAAAAGGACAAAGTGAAAATCGATCGCATCGATGGTTTAGCTTTGCCTGTTGCCTGGGTGAGAATGCGTTTGTCCCTCGTCGAGGGGAATGCAGAGTGGGAGCTCTTTACAAGCCAGATCAAGGCTACTCTCAATTAATTCCATAACTTAATAACCTGTTCTTTAAAAAAATTTGATAAATTTATTATTAATTTATCAAATATTCATTTTTACTTCAATTTATTATATTATAATTAGTTTATAATTAATTATATGGTAGCGTGGTAGTTTAGCTTGTTCGGGGGTGTTATGTTACCTCACGATTATAGCCAGGGCCCTAGGGAATACTCGCAAAATGAATTGCCAAAACTCAAGAATGCCGGTGAAAAGAGATTAGTCTTGACCCTCCAAGAGGCAGAAGGAAAAATAGATTCTATTTCGGAAATAATGTCACACATTGTCAGTAGCGCCGATCTTGATAAAAAGAGTTGTTCTCGGCTCGTTGAATTGTTATCCGGAGTCGTTGATCTTACAAATGTAACCAACGCTAAAAACGAAAAGAGATTAGTGAGGAATTTTCATGAAGTCATTGGGAAAAAAATGAAACTCCTCGAAGAAGAGGTGATAGCAACACACTCATTGCTTGAAAAAAATGACTTGCGCTTCCTGAATCAAATGGCTGATTTAATCGAAATTAATCAAGCCTGCATCAATCGATTGCCAACCCCCTCTGATCACAAAGAAATATTAAGCACTCTTTCAAACAATAAAAGCGTGATGGAGAATTTGACCCAGGTTGCTGTGTTGAACCAGTATGAAGATGGAACAACATCTGGATTTGAAAACTGCGGGTTTCACGCGTTAAAAAACTGTTTGCTCTTAGGCTCCTCGATGGACGCTGCGGAAATGGGTCGGCTTTTAAATGACAAAAACTTTTTTCTTACTTTCTATAAGACGTTATGCCTCCCACACGTTCAAGACAAAAAAATGGGAAGTCGCGATGCTTCGCTGCCGGTTTTACAGGAGGTTGTGAAAGCCATCAAATCGCTTCCCCTCTCACACCCATTAGCTGCTTTAAACAGCCCAGAAGTTTTAGAAAAATTTGGGGCTTTTCAAATGAGCACGTCAGATGGGAGTGAAACGGGAAATCCCCTTTTATTGTTCTCAGATACAAGGCAGGCTTTAGACGGCCTCAAGCTATTTCAATTTGCAAAAGATCCAGGTCCTTCTTCCTTATCTCTTGTTGTTGGAAATGCCGGACTGGGACATTGGTTCACGGTAAATATCAACAAAAGCGAGACTGGAGAACTTTCTTTTTTTGGCAGCGATTCGATGGGCGCTTCACATGAGACCCTAGGGAATTTTTCTCCTTTTGGCAAACTTGTAGAACTTCTGAAACAGAAGATTGAAAATTGTGACGAATTCTTGCGCTTTTTGTATAGCCCAATCGACGATGAACTTTCCAAGCGCGCCGGGTGGTTTGAGGCAGATCGCTCCATTTCTGAGGAAAAAGCTTTGGCGCTTTTAGATGATGAGCCCAATCCTCTTCTTGTCAGTGAGGAGGCTCCAACAGGGTCGTCAAGGGAGAGGGGCCTGTCTAATTGTCTTGCAGCCTTTCAAGTGGTTGAGACAGGGAACTGGGGGGCGTCTTCTGATTACTGGAAACATCAAAAAATTCAAGACCTCGAATTGTTAGTCGATTTCTATCTGTCTCGATTGCCAAGTGATCATCCATTGATAGGGAAATTAGGACAAATAAGTGAGAGTCTTAAGAAAAGGCAGCCGGAAATTAAGCAACTCGTTTTTGAAGAGGCCATTCAAGCTATTGAAGAAATAAAAGAGACTATATCACCCACGGCCTATGAGAGGACAAAGACGCTTTTTACTTTTATGCGGACACTGGATCAGCAAAGGGAAAGTTTCATTCAAATAAAAAATGAAAACGAGCGGATGAATGCAATGAATAAAAAGACACTGAATGCTGGGGTTGAGCCGGGGTTTGTGACTGGCAGCACAGCTAATGATGCAAGTAAGTCTTTAAGTGTGCGCGTTGATACTCTTTTGTTGACCTATCAAGAAGCTAAAAAGGGCAATCGTTTGAAAGACTTTGTAAACGCCGTTGCAAATGGGGATGGATGCTTGACAGCCAGGATGGGGAGGGTAGCCGTATTTCAGGCACAATTGCTTAACGTGAATCAGATAGAGGATGTATCGTCTACAGCAATTAAGGAATTTGTCGAGTATGTTCTATCTGATTTGCTGATCAATGCATATGAATCAGAAGAGGATGTTGCACGAGCGATCGAGAGTGCAACTGTTGACGACTTGCTCAGCGGAGATCGTCTAGAGCTGTGTGCCCAAACTTTTAAAAGATACTCCTCCTCTCCTCTAGCAAGGCACTTCAAACAGTTTTTACTCACGAAAGGAGTGGTCGAAGATGTGGAGGCAATTGATTGGATCGATGCTCTTGATAAGATGAGAAATATGCCAGAATTACGAGGCTGGCTGAATGCAGCAAAGCCGCATGCCCTCCGAGACTTATAATCCTAGAAACGGCAGTTGAAGACGCCAAATTAACGCAATCTTTTGAGTGATAACCGCTTCTGATGGGGGGCGCCTTCACCATTTGGGAATGATCGCCCCCCATCAAAAGCGATTCTGACTCAAAATCTTGCATCACTTTATCATCTTGAACTGCCGTTTCTAGGATAATTCTATAAAAAACTGGCAGGCTCTTTTGTAAATAGGGGCAAACTCTTTGGAAGTTAAAATCTTTTGAAGTTCGCTGCTCTCTTGTTTAGATGAAAGCTCGATTAAGTCCGTTTTTGTGGGTGCTGTTTTTGGATCAAGGTTAAGAGCATCCACACAGACATGCATCCACTCTTCTAATTGGACAGCTTCTTGATCCCACTGAGTTTTGTGTTCAAAATATAAAGGGTCTTTTAAACCATATTTCTCGTATGCATAATGACTTAAGGTGATCATCCGGCCATTGAAGCAGGGTGGGCCTATAAATCCATGTCTAAAAAGTTCTAAAAGAGCATTTGATTTTTTTTCGAGTAAATAAGGCTCAATCAGTTCTTTGATTCTGATATCGATAGATTGAAGGACTTCATTGGACGTTTTTCCTGGTATTAACCCCCGTTCTGCAATAAGACCGGTCAGGCTTGTGATGTATGCATTGCGTTTGTCTTCGTTGTTTATCTTTGAAATGTGTTCTTTTTGTCTTTCGATCCTTTCCAACCCGGTCACCACTTCTTTAGCATAGGAATAGGCCGTTGGGGTCAACGCATGTTGCAAATTTGCAAGTTGAGTCTTGCATTCTAAAAGATTGTTTATATTAACACTCACACACACCCAAACTATTATTAAAATGCGGATTGTATCATGTTTTGTATTATATTTCAATAAAAAATGAACACTAATGGGATGTGGATTGACGCGAAAACCAAAGCCCGCATAAAATTTTTATATTCAATAAATCAGATATTTTGTATAATAGTGCGACACAAAATAAAGGGGTCGTTATTATGCCATTTTCTTTTCTTAATTCTGCCCCTGAAATTTTAAAATCTCTCATTGAGTCAGGGTATGTAAAACCCACCCCGATCCAAGAAGCGGCAATTCCAAAAATACTCGAAGGACAGGATCTCCTCGCTTCTGCTCAGACGGGAACAGGAAAGACAGCTGCATTCCTTCTTCCAGCACTTCATAAGATAAAAGAGTCTGCCGCAACTAAGAGCGTTGGACCAAAAATTTTAATTTTAGTCCCTACGAGAGAGCTTGCGATGCAAGTGGCAGGGCAAGCTAAAAAATACAGCAAATACATGAGCCGGGTGACGACTGTTTGCATCTATGGAGGGTCACCCTATCCAGAGCAAATCAGGCAGTTAGCTCGTCCGTATGAAATTCTCGTCGCTACGCCTGGACGCCTCATCGATCACATGGATCGGGGCCGGATCGATTTTTCACAGGTGGAAATGTTTATTCTCGATGAGGCAGATCGCATGCTCGACATGGGATTTATAAAGCCCGTCGAACAGATTGCCGCTAAGCTACCCAAAAAATTGCAAACGGTCATGTTTTCAGCGACCTTTGAAAAAGCAATTCTTGGGCTTGCCAAAAGCCTACTGAAAAATCCTTCTCAAATTAACCTCGCTCATACGACAAAGAGACATGAAAACATTGCCCAATCCATCTACTTTGCGGATAACCTGAACCATAAATTGCGTTTACTCGAACATCTTTTGCCAAAAAAAGCCTCCGAACAGACACTCATATTTACTTCAACAAAATCATTTGCAGATGAACTGTGCGACATTTTGAGAGAAAAAGGTCTCTCTGTCGGAGTTCTCCATGGGGATTTACAACAAAGGCAGCGCACGAAGACGGTTCAGCAGCTTCGAGAAGGAAAGATTTCCATTCTTGTGGCAACCGATGTAGCCGCTCGGGGGATCGATATTCCAACAATTAGCGACGTCATCAACTTTGATCTTCCAGCCAATATCGAAGACTACGTTCATCGCATTGGACGCACCGGAAGAGCAGAATTGCAGGGAAGAGCCCAGTCATTCGTGTTGCCTAGAGACCGTCACCTCGTTGACAAAATTGCGACACTGACAAACAACGAAGCTACCATTCTCACCATTCCAGGATTAGAGCCTACGTTCAAAAAAGAGCAGAGAAACAAGGTCGGGAGAGGTTTCAATAGACATAGTCGAAACCCAAAGCCGAGAAGATCAACTTACCCTAGGGCTCAGAAGTAGTCACTTGGGTTTTTAAGTTCTGGTATACCACTTATAAGCTAGAAAGGCGCTGAGGATTGTCCCAGCAATTGGGAGTTTTGCCTCATTAAGTGTTTCTATGACGCTTTTTTTCTTAGCTGTATAGGATTCATACAGTACAAGAGCTGTAAGAGTGGCAATTCCACCCGCTGCTCCATAAATCACCGTACCGGTAAGCATATTGATTATTTTTGAAGCCGTTGAATTTATCGTTGCCTGATCTCGTGTGCGTGTGAAGAGAACAGGACCTAAATAACTAAAACCATTGCCTAGGGGATAAGTTGGCCTTAGGTTATAGCCATCAGGACGAGGCTCAAAACTCAAATAACCTGGCAGTGATGGCAAGATAACAGGCCTAGCTCCACTTTGACCAGGCTCAAAACCTAAAGTTAACATTCTCAACCCCCTATTTTTTTTATAAATTTAACAAATATAGGTTATTATAAAACGATAACAATATTTATTACAATAAAGATCTTTTTTTATTTCTCTACAACAAAGCTGATTTTCGCATTGACGCGGATTTTGGTAACTTTATTTTTTTCAACAATTCCTTCGATGTGCTCAACGTTAATTTGACGGATCATCTCTACAGTTTTTGATGCCTCTTTAACTGCAGCTTGGATCGCTTCATCGACTGTTTTACCTTCACTAATTACTTCGATCACTTTGACGATTGACATGACTTGCTCCTTTCAGGGTTTAGACTAAAACTTGCCTATTTGTGTTGTAATTTTTTTCTATCCTTTTTCAAAATGGGAGTCAATCTTAATCGACGTTAGGAACCGTGCAACAATAAGATTGTGAAAAATATAGATCCCCCTGAACCGCAACATGACGTTGTCTGCATATAGGGTTCAGGGGACTGATTTTAGAAGCGTACGATGACTGAGGCATTAACCCCATACAAGTTCAAATCGCCACCACAACCAATCTGGTTGTAATCGAAATAGGTATGTTGTTCCAAGCCTACTTGAAATGTTGCATAACACATCTCATAGCGCACACCTATGCCACCATCTAATCCGTAAAGAACGCCGCAGCTTTTTTTACTTGCTACGCAATTGTTAACGGCTGCTGTAAAGACATTGCTATCATTGAATTCGTCTTTAAATTCGCCGTACAACAGGCTCCCAGCAAGATTTCCATAGACGCTAAAGCCACAGCCAAGTAAAAAATTGGCATCAAATCCCAACACAGGACCAGCGCCCCAAAAATGTTCAGTGTCGCTGTCTGTGGTGGTCACAATGCTGCTTGCATTTGTTGCTACGACTAAGACTGTAGAAACCAAATTTGTGTCTAACGATTGATTGATTTTTGCATAACGCGCACCGAAAAAGGGGCGGATATTGAAACAGTCATTATACTTAAATGTGTATCCCAATAAGGCATCCACCTCATTAAATCTCAACTTCCACTTTGCACTGCTTTCACAGTCATGACCGCTGCCATTTTCATTAAAATGGGTCCAATAGATAGACGCGTCCCAGCAGCTGCAATCAAAGCGGTATCCCGCACCCACGCGAAAACCGACATCCCAATCAAAATCTATATCTCGATCCTCTTCTGCAATACTTGTAATGACTTGGCCGTTGCTAACAGTACTCTCAATGGCTGTTGATCCAAATGCACACCCAAAACCGCCCTCGCAAGCTGTCAAATACAGCACATCACCACTGACCCAGAAATTCTCATTGCAACAATTATTGCATTCAACTGCACAACTATCCATGCAGTCAGGAGCTGGTGATGCCCACATGTCAGCATAAACAGCATTCCCCCCAACCATCAACGCAGCCATCAAGACCGCAGATGTCGTTTTGTAAAGGTGTGTCATTTTAACTTCCTTGTTTTAATTGCTAAACTTTTGAACAAATAGCGATGCCGCAGTAGTCGCAGGGGCCAAAACCCCTATCTGCGTAAGAATACCAGCGACCCCATTACCACTATTGCTGACAGTCAGCGCCCTGCCAGAAGCTGGAACTGTTCCAGAAATTGTAAAAATAGCCTCACCCACCATGGTGAGTTGACCAGCTCCATCGGGAATATCCGTAGATCTCGCACTTCCCGGAATTGGAATCCCATCTAACATCAATTCAAATGTTGTAGGAACCCCCGTGTGAGCTAGTGCAACTGTTACAATATAGCGAGCCATATATGTGCCAGTGCTGTGAATAAATAAAACCGAGCTTGTTCCATTATGGTCAAAAGTCGTGCCAGGTGGAAAATAAATGGGATTTGAGTCAAAAGCTGCAGGGATATTAAAGGGGACAAATCCACCAGCGCCGATACTTTGGTTGTCGCCGACCGTGTTGTAGATGTATGCATAATCTAATACCCCGCCGGCCAAACCAATGGTGCCGGGCGGTCCGGCAATGCCTGGTGCACCTGGGACGCCAGCTAAGCCTGGTAATCCAGCAGCGCCCGGTAAACCAGGCAAACCTGCAGTAGCGGCGGTGGCAGTTGCTTGTATGACAAGTTCTTCCGCTATGCAGCACCCTTCGCAGGCGGCTTGTAAACGCGTTTCATGCATAGATAAACCAGCAAATATCAGAAACGTGAATAAGTGTAAAATCATATGCTCTCCTGTGTACCCATTCAGCCTATCTGTAATCCTTGCCATCCGAGGATCCTTTGTGTTAATTGCTGCTCAATTTTTGAATAAAGAGAGATGCAGCGGTGGTGGCTACTCCTAATTGGTCTATCGCTGTATTGCTGCCGTTTCCCAAAAAGCCTGCATTCATCACTGTGAGTTGATCGCCATTTGTAGGTGGCTCAGATGAGATCCTAAAGATAACCTCGCCGACCATCGTAAGCTCTCCAGCGCCTGGTGCAATGTTCGAAGAACGATCACTCCCTTGGAGGACAGTGCCATTTAAGGCTAATGCAAAAGTTGTCGTGTTAAATAGACGAGGTAAGTCTAACGAAACAGTGACAACATAACGTGCAAGGTAAGTTCCTACTGAATGGATAGCGACTTCTGCAGCACCTGACATGTGGCTAAATGTTGAGCCTGGAGCAAAAGGCCCATCCGGTAAGTTGAATAAAATGTTGTGCCCACCGAGAACGGTTTGAGTGTTCCCAACACCAAGTCCTTCTGCAAACACCATTGCATAGTCCAACAGTCCGCCTGGAAGACCTGGAGATCCTGGAGGACCTGCAGGCCCTGGAGCTCCTGGCACGCCGGCCAATCCCGGCAATCCTGCGGCTCCTGGCAGTCCAGGAAGTCCTGCTGACGCAGCTGATGCTGTGCCTTCAGTAACGAGAGTTTGCCCTCTCGAACAGCCGCTGCAGGCCGCTTGTAGAGCACCTTGATTAGTTAAGATGCCGATTGTAAGTATCAAAGTAAGCATGCGACAGATCATGATTGTCCTCACTGTAACCTGTTTTGTATCTCCATATCCAAACCCAAAAATTAAACCATATACAATAATTAATGCAATTCTTTTTTGGAATTTGAATTTTTGGCTACTTTATCAACGCAGAGAGGCTGTTGTTTACATCCTCTGCGTTGTTATCTTATTGTTCGTCGGCGGAGAGGGAATACCCCGGTTTTCCATCAAAGGTGTAGAGATGCTCTATGTGGGTGAAATCGAGCCCTAGGGCATTGAGAGCGTTCAGAAGATCGATGAGTTCTTGTTGGGATACGTTTTTTCCTTTTGTCGAAGAGAGGAAGCGGCAGCGCCAGCTATCGACGCAGGAGGTTTCTGGCATCTTTTCTGGCCACACCTTGACGCCACGGTTGCTGATCATGGAGAGTTTGAGGGGTGCAGCTTTCTCTCCGATCCGTTTTGCCAGTTCCTCTCCTGTCCCACTAAAGTCGATGAACACATCGGCACCGAGAAGTTCCTTTTTTGGTCTCGGTTGACGTTGGTGTTCTCCGCTTTTCGCATGAGTGCGGGGGGTAGCGTAGTGGACAGCCTTGAGCGTGGAGGGCAATTGCCCTAACCGCTCGATCACAGCATTGGCAAATTCAGCTGTTCCCACTTTCGCTTTGCTCGTGTTGGGCTTGTAGATGTCGTAGGTGTGGATTCCCCCTTCTAATGTTTTCAGCCAGGCGTTGTGGATTGTCGCCGCGATTTCGGGAAGGCCGATGTGGACGAGCATGAGAACCCCTGCAAGAAGCAATCCTGAGGGGTTAGCCAGGTTTTGGCCAGCACGACGTGGGGCCGATCCGTGGATCGCCTCAAACATGGCGCCGTGCTCTCCAATGTTTGCAGAGCCCGCCAGGCCAACGGAGCCTGCAATTTGGGCAGCCACATCGGAAAGGATGTCTCCGTATAAATTCGGCATGACAATGACGTCAAAGACTTCAGGCGTATCTGCCAACTTGGCAGCTCCGATATCGACAATCCAGTGTTCGTTTTGAATGTCGGGATATTCAACTGCAATTTCGTCGAACACTTTATGGAAAAGCCCGTCTGTTAACTTTAGAATGTTGTCCTTTGTGAAACAGGTGACTTTTTTGCGTTGATTGGCTTTCGCATATTCAAAGGCATACCGCACAATCCGTTCACAACCAGGACGCGTGATGATTTTGAGCGCATGGTACGCTTCAGCGCTTTGCCGGTACTCGATTCCAGTGTAAAGGTCCTCTTCATTTTCGCGGATGATGACGACATCCATTTTTGGGTGCTTAGTTTCGACAAAGGGGTAATAAGAGACGCAAGGGCGCACATTGGCGTAGAGGCCAAGAGAGGTGCGGATGGTGACATTTAAACTTTTAAATCCACCCCCTTGAGGGGTCGTGATCGGGGCTTTTAAGAACCCTTTGCTTTTGCGGATGCTCTCCCACGTTTTGGGCTCGATGCCCCCAGGAAAGCCTCTCAAGTACACTTTTTCCCCAATTTCGACGAAATGGTAATCGAGAGGCGCTTGTGCGGCTTTAAAAATTTTTAAGACAGCGCCCATGATTTCAGGGCCAATCCCATCGCCTTCTGCAATGGTAACGGGGATGAGAGGTTTCATCGGAAACTCCGTTTTTTCTTGAGACTAATCGTTTTCATGAATTAAAATCTAGGCTATGGGTCATATAAGAGAACTATTTAAGAAAGAAAAAGAAGCGCTTGAGTACTTTTTCGATAAAGTGGATATCACAGCTGTAGAAAAACTGTTATCACTTTTAAAAAATGCGTCGGGATTGATCTTTTTTTCAGGCGTTGGCAAGAGCGGTCTAGTGGCTGAAAAAATTGCTTTGACGCTGGCCTCGACCGGAACGCGCGCTTTTTTTCTCTCCCCTGTCAATGCCCTTCATGGCGATATCGGCATTGTCTCCAAGGGCGATCTGTTTATCATGATGAGCAAAAGCGGGGAAAGCGACGAACTGTTGCAGTTGATTCCCTGTTTGCGCAATAAAGGGGCAACCCTCGTAGCTGTTGTGAACCAAGAGAACAGCCGGTTGAGCGCAGCTTGCGATTTTTCTCTCCTTCTCCCGATGGAAACTGAATTATGCCCCTTTGATCTCGTGCCGACGACCTCTGCGATGACGCAGCTCCTACTTGGCGATGTGCTGGCGATTGCGTTGATGCAGCAGAAGAATTTTGGCCTTGGGGAGTATGCCTTGAACCATCCGAGCGGAAAAATTGGCAGGCGTTTGACCTTACGCGTCAGCGATCTGATGTTAAAAGGGGCAAATATCCCCTGTTGCCTGCCCACCGACACGCTTGGCAATGTTCTTGTAGAGCTATCGAACAAAAAATGTGGGTGCTTGCTTGTGACCGATCCCAATAAAAAATTGTTGGGGATCTTCACCGATGGCGATTTGCGCCGCTCCTTGCAAAACCACGGTCCACAAGCCTTAGAGAAGGGTATGCATGAGTTGATGACACCAGCAGCTCGTTCCATCGCTCCCAATTGCATGGCTGAGCATGCCTTAAAGGCGATGGAAGGGGATCAAAAGCGTCCTGTCACCGTCCTGCCCGTTCTCGATGACGATGGTTTTGTCGTCGGGCTCATCAAAATGCACGACATCATTCAATCAGGTCTGTGATTTGCCTACAGCTGGCTGAGCTGAAATAGGGAATGAACACTTTCTTATGCGGTGATCCTTTGAGGACCAGCTCCATCCCGTAGCGAGACCCTTCTTCGACATAGAGCACTTCAAGAATTTCTGGAATATTCACATGGAAAAGAGTTTTCCCTCCACGCAAGAGAGAGAGACTATTGCCTTCGATTTTGATCACATAGGGATCTGATTCGAGCCGCTTGAGGCGTCGGTAAGGGAGCATGCCGCAGGTGATAAAACCGATAGCCACGAGAAAGAGGGGAAAGCCCCAGAGTGCAAGTGACGCAGGAGGAAGCATTGCCCCTCCGAAAACGAGAAGAAGAGCTCCGATCGCAGCGATGAGCGAGCCGTAGAGGAGTCGCTTGGTCAATTGCTCTTTTTTGATCGTACTAAAGAGAGTCATTTAAAGTGTTTCCATGCAACGGGCGTCCCCTTTTTGACTGCGGCGCTGAGCTTCAACCCGCAAATGGCTTCGCTCTCTTTGGGAGGAAGTCCCAACGCAGGTCTGACCGAGACAATGTCTTTAATTCCCACTGTCGCGCCTGCTTTGAGATCTTTGCTAAAGAAAAGTGAGGGGCGGTGAGAGAGGGATGTTTTTTCTGCGGGCAACGGGCCATAGTGAACGTTGCCAAGAGCTTCCCACGCTTTTCCCGTTTCCACAACTAAGGCTTTTAATTCTTCAGGTTCCATTGAAAAGGCACTATCGACTCCCCCATCGGCGCGGGAAAGGGTGAAATGCTTTTCAATCAGGACAGCGCCGAGTGAAATGCTTGCAACAGGAACGCAGATGCCCATTGTGTGATCGGATAAACCCACAAGAGTGCCAAACTTCTTTGCTAAATCGGGCAGCGTGCGCAAATGGCACTCTTTGGGTTGCGTCGGATAAGCCGTTGTGCATTTGAGCAACACGAGTTGTTTGCATCCCCCTTCTCGAGCCACTTGCACAGCGGCTTTGATTTCGGCAAGGGTAGCTCCTCCAGTAGAGAGGATAAGCGGTTTTTTTGTCGCTGCTACTTTTTTGATGAGGGGCAGATCGACAATTTCCAAAGAACCGATCTTGTAGCAAGGCACATGCAATGTTTCAAGAAAATCGACGGCCGTTTCATCAAAAGGGGTGCTAAAGGCGATCAATCCAAGCTTGCGTGCATGGTCGAAGAGGGTTTTATGCCATTCCCAAGGCGTATAGGCTTCTTGGTAGAGGTCGTAGAGGTTTTTCCCAAACCAGAGCGATTTTTTATCGCTGATCATGAATTCTTTTGTGCGCAGATTGAGGGTAATCGTATCAGCTGTGTACGTTTGCAGTTTGATCGCATGGGCGCCTGCTTTTTTTACAGCCTCTACGGTTTTGAGGGCTCGCTTCAACGAACCGTTGTGGTTTGCTGAAAGCTCCGCCACGATGAACGGCGGATGCGCAGGTCCAACTTTGTACGACCCAATTTTCACTTCTTGCATAGAACTTCTTTTCCTCTTTCTTCCAAGATGGAATGATTAGACATTATTTTCAAGGGAGCTTTGTGTGCTTAATGCTTCAAGCTGCGCTGTTAATGTGACGATTGCTCGGCAGTTTTTCTCGTATTCTGTCAGGGCTCTTGCAAATGCCTTGGGATCAAGAATAAGGATCCGCCGTCCCTCTTCGTTCCCACTCTTCAATACTTGAATCGTCTCATTTGAAAGGTTGAGCCTATTTTTGATGAATTCAGCAATTCGGATTGCAATGGGGATTTGTGATTCAGTGAATCTTTGAGAGGCAAAGTGGAAAGGACGCGTTTCCCATTTGATGTTGGCATAGCCCAAATGGAACAGAAAAGATTCGAGCGTTTGAGTGTTCAGTGTCGCTTGCATAGTTTTCACTTTTTTAGTCATACTATTTGATTGGATTTTGCAAGGCTACTGGAAAAATGATGACCTCTCTTTAGCTTTGCTTTTTTCGTTTTACGTGTTATACACCCTCTTATGGAAACGACGTCAGCACCTGCTGTTCCAAACGATTTTATCTGGAGAAAATTGCACTCTTTGGCAGGTATTGGCTTGGTCGTGTACCTTTTCATTCACCTCTTTACCAATTCTCAGGCAGCTCTTTACATTGGAGATGATGGGAAGGGGTTTATCCATGCTGTCAATGCCATTCACGATATCCCGTATTTGCAAATTGTTGAGATTTTGCTGATTGCATTGCCAATTTTGATTCACATTGCTTATGGGATCCATCGGTTGCGTTTATCGAAGGCTAATTCCTTCGCGACGGATGGTTCCACTCCCTCTTTGCCTGAGTATCCGCGCAATAAAGCCTACACGTGGCAGCGGATCACCTCATGGTTTTTAATTGTTGGGATTCTCGCGCACGTCATCCACATGCGTTTCGTCGAATCGCCGCTGGCTGCGGCGGGGGCGGAGAGCGGATACGTCGTGCGCATTACAAATGATCCTGGACTGCCTTCTGTGGCAGAGCGTTTGGGAGTGAAGCTTTACAACTCCCACGATTCTGGCTCACTCAGCGCTTCGGAAATGCGCCCCTTGCGTGAAGATGAGGTCATTGCCGTCGCTCCCAACTTTGGAACAGCAGATTTGTTAGTCGTCAGAGACACTTTTAAAATGCCGATGATGATGGTGCTTTATACGATTTTAGTGTTAGCTTCCACATTTCATGCTTTCAATGGGATGTGGACGTTCATGATCTCTTGGGGAGTGACCCTGTCGCAGCGCGCGCAGAGGTTGATGCGCTATTTGACTGTTTCTTTAATGGTCTTGGTGAGCGGGTTTGGGCTTTCTGCGATTTGGTTGACCTATTGGATTAATCTTAAAACATGACAGGGCGATGAGTAAGGGAAAGAAAACAGTTGTTGTTGTCGGTGGAGGGCTTGCAGGACTTTCAGCTGCCATGAAATTGGCTGAGAAAGGGTGCCACGTCAAAATCGTCTCTGTCACAAAAGTGAAGCGCTCCCATTCCGTCTGCGCACAAGGCGGGATTAATGCCGCAATGAATCTCAAAGGGGAAGATGATTCCCCTATCATTCATGCGTACGACACGATGAAAGGGGGCGATTTTTTGGCAAACCAGCCTCCCATTCTGGAAATGTGCCTAGCAGCGCCTGCGATCATCTACATGCTCGATCGGTTTGGGTGCCCCTTCAATCGGACGCCAGAGGGGAATCTCGATTTTCGCCGCTTTGGAGGCACTCTGTACAACCGCACCGCTTTTTGCGGGGCTTCGACAGGGCAACAGCTCCTCTATTCATTGGATGAACAGGTGAGGCGCCACGAGGCCAGAGGCTTGGTCGAGAAATTTGAAAATCACGAGTTTATGCAGCTCGTTCTCGATCCTTCTGGTCAGGCGCGTGGGATAGTGCTGATGGATCTCTTCAACCAGAAGATCGAAGCGCTGAAAGCGGATGCCGTTGTGATTGCCACAGGGGGATGCGGCTTGATCTTTAAAAAATCGACCAACTCCACCTTTTGCACAGGAGCGGCGAATGGACGCTTGTACCGGCAAGGGATGAAATACGCCAATGGAGAATTCATCCAGATCCACCCAACAGCCATTCCAGGATCGGATAAGATGCGGCTGATGTCGGAGTCGATCCGCGGAGAGGGAGGCAGAATCTGGGTATGGGGAGATTCAAGCAAGAAAATCGAAATGGCCGATGGGTTGTTGCTCCCTTGCGGCGAGACGGGAAAACCCTGGTATTTTCTAGAAGAGATGTACCCGACTTTTGGCAATCTCGTTCCACGCGACATCGGTTCGCGCGAGTTGTTGCGCATCTGTGAAATGGGATTGGGAGTCGATGGGGGCATGCAAGTGTACTTAGACGTCTCTCACTTGTCTCAGGAACAGCAAAAAAAATTAGCTTCTGTGTTGGATATCTACCAAAAATTCACCGGTGAAGATCCCTCTAAAGTGCCGATGCGGATCTTTCCCGCTGTTCACTATACGATGGGAGGAGGCTGGGTCGATTGGCCAGCAGCTGACGATCCCGATCGGTACGAGCGGTATCGCCAAATGACGAACATTCCGGGGTGTTTCAATGTGGGGGAATCGGATTATCAATACCATGGAGCCAATCGTCTCGGTGCCAACTCACTGCTCTCTTGTATCTTTGGAGGTCTAGTGACAGGCAATGAAGTGCCGCGCTACATCGACAATTGCGTAAAAGGCAGTGAGTTGTCTCTACGTGCCTATGAAGAGGCGATTCAGCAAGTGGTCGATCTTAAAAGCGAAGTATTGGCAAGGCAAGGACCAGAAAATGTGTATCGCTTGCACGATGAGCTGGCAGAGTGGATGGTGGCTAATGTCACCGTGAAGCGCAACAACACCGATTTGCAGCGGACGATCGAGAAGATCCACGAAATCCGTGAGCGGTATCAACGGATCTCTTTAGATGACCATACCCAATTTGCAAATCAAACGTTGGCTTTTGCGTTGCAATTTGGGCCCATGCTCGACCTCGCGCTCATCATTACCAAGAGCGCTCTTTTGCGAAATGAGTTTCGTGGGGCCCACTTCAAGGCAGAATATCCAAAACGGGACGATGAAAATTGGTTGAAGACGACAATCGCGACATTCAATCCCATCACGGGCGATCCCGATATCACGTATGAGGCGATCGATTTGCGTCACTTAAAGCCGGTCATGCGCGATTATTCGAAAGCGGTGAAGGTGAAGCCGACATTGGAAAACATCCCCGCTAACATCGAACTACCTGTTTGAGGTTTATGAAAAAATTTATCCTAAAGGTTTATCGTGGCCATCCCGGAAACCAATATTGGGAGGAATTTGAACTGTCTCTTGAACCTTACCTCAACGTGATATCAGCCTTGATGGAGATCCAAAAAAATCCGATCAATCGGAAAGGGGAAAAAGTGACCCCTGTCGTGTGGGAGCAGGGCTGTTTAGAAGAGGTGTGCGGGTCGTGTTCGATGCTCGTCAATGGGCGTCCTCGACAAGCTTGCACGGCGTTGATCGAGCCGATTTTAGAAAAGACGCAATCGGACACGATTACTCTGGCCCCATTTACCAAGTTTCCACTCGTGCGCGATCTCATCGTCGATCGCTCGCGCATGTTTGAAAACTTGAAAAAAGTACACGCTTGGATCGATTCAGACGGGGCCTATGAGCGGGGGCCCGGGCCTAAAATCTCCCAAGAAAAGCAAGAGGTGATGTACGCGATTTCGAAATGCATCACCTGCGGGTGTTGTGTCGAAGCATGTCCACAATCCAACGAGCGCTCGAAATTCGTGGGTCCTCAGATCATGGCTCAGGTGCGCCTCTTCAATTTAAATCCGACAGGGGCAATGCAAAGCGATGAACGTCTAAGGCTTGTCATGCAACCAGGAGGCATTGCCGATTGCGGCAACGCCCAAAATTGCCAGCAGGTGTGCCCAAAAGATGTCCCTCTACTCGATTCAATCTCTGCGATCGGGCGCGACACCACCCTACAAGCCTTCAAAGACACCTTCGGCGTCCCTCCCTTCTAGGTTAAATGTAACGATGGTAATATGGACTATAGGAGGTGCAGAATGAAACGGGTTGTTCAAGCAGAAAAATTTAAGGCTGAATGTCTACGATTCATGGAAGAAGTTAAGTCAAAAGGTGTTGAATTCATTATTACTAAAGGAAATATTCCCATTGCTAAGCTTTCCCCTATTGAAAAGCAAGACACCACACTGTTCGGAAAAATGAAAGGCACGGTTCATGTTAAGAGTGATCTCATTGCACCTATTGAAGAAGAGTGGGATGCCAATCATTAAATAAATGTATTCTCTGCGTCTCTGCGTTTAATCTTTACGGACGGAACGCAGAGAGTCAAAAAAATGAATCTTCAAAGATATGAAAAATTAGAAGAAATGCAAATGAAGGGGCGTGTAATCGAACCCAAATGAATCGACTGCTGCGGCCGATGGAGACAATAAAATAGTATATCTACAATTTCGAAGATCCTACAGTGCTATGCCGCCCTTTCAGGGCTCGTCACTTGGGTACGTGTTTACCCAGGCCTCCGTTCGCTGGCGCTCACTGCGACCTGGGCTATGCTAGGCCGACCCTTCGGGCCTTAACCGCAGACTACATAAGGCTCCGACCAATAGCTCCAGAACCAATTGAGCGTGTTGTGAGGCCCAACGGGCCGGCATCTCATAGCCCAGGTCGGAGCGAAGCGTAGGCCTGGGTTTATCATCATAGCGAGTCAGACGAGCCCTGAAGGGGCGGCATATCTTTACGGGCTCAATGCCTCTTGGTATCGAGCTGAGCGTTCTAGAATCGATTTACCATTCAAGGCTAATGCCGAGGTCTATTCCGTAGGTGGACCAGTTTTTCCATCTTTGTCCTGATAGCTCTGCGTAGAGTGTCACACCTTCCCGATACTCAGTTGAGGCATTGAAGGCCCAATTGACGGCATTACGGCCGAGTCTTACCCCATATATCGAAAATGATTCGCCAAATTCTTCAAATCGCGTAGTGGTATTTACACACGAGCGGTCATAGCGGTGCTGCCAGGAGATGTCGGCATTAATCACAAAGCAGTCCCAATAGGTTGTGACGTGCGTTCCCAAATACGAGTCATACGTGTTAACTTCTTGCTTACTCACCGTCAGATTGAGCGAATCGGCACCACTTTCATCGAATTCTTTTTGTCTGTAAAAACCCGCTTCGAACCCAACAAAGGGTTGTAAGAGGACATCGCACCAGAAGTAATTGAAGCCGGTTTCGGCGTAAACAAACCCTTGCGTTACTTTTGGCTTAGATTTTGCCACGCGATGGATCGAGCCAAAATCAATCTCTCTTCTCACTTTACCCCAACTTTGTCCAATAATGAGATCGGCAAGCAGATAGCCGCAGGCGTTCTGATAAATGCCCTGAAGTGCCGCTTGTCCAGTATGCCAATGGGTGTGTCCCCCTTCGTAGAACTGCACATTTTGGATCTCATAATTGGCGGCAACGCCGATAAGAAGCCCTTCACAAATGGGGGTAAACCCACCAAGCGTAAAGTCCCAATTTAAGGTGCGCAATCCGTTGCTATTGCAATCTCTGTGTGCATAACCCTGCCCTTCTCCTAGCTGAAACCAGGTTTGAATGGGTTCGCAGGGGTTTTCACACCAACAAGGAGACAGGGTCTTTCTTAAGGCGTTAAAAATTCTGCGATTCAAAGTCTCGTTGCTGTAGCGGTCAAGCTCCACGATGTAGGTGTATTGTTCCCCAGCAATATTGTCGAGGGCGTTTCTGGCATCATGCACCGATAAATTTACAAGAGCCTCTAAGACCGCGAGCTCATCACTTGTGGGGTTGTTAATCCCGTCCAGTTGTGTAGCGACGACTGTTTCGTTGTGGGTAAGCGCAGCAAACCCAAGATTTTGCCGAAACATTAAATACACATCATTTGAATCGTAAATCACTGAAGTTAAGACGAGGCTGTTATTGGAAACGACTGTGTCAAAAGTGGTAGAAATTGTGTTGTTAGAATGAATCACATTGTAGGTGTCAAATAAGGAATAGCCATCGAGTGCTACAACAGATAGAGTTCCACCTAGAAAAGCCGTTGCATTTGTGTTTACCAAATCGCTTTGTCCAGCAAGGTTAATCTTATCAAGAAGCGTCCCACTGCCAGTTTGGGTATAGTTTCCATTCACATTTAAGAAAGCGCCAGTCGTCGTCCCTCCAAAATCCACAAGTCCATTATTGGTCAGAGCACCAATCGACTGATCAGCGCCACCAAGATTCAAAGCTCCATTGCTATTGACCGTGATCGACGAAGAGGGACTCAACACGTCAGCACCCCCTGCGGCAAGCACCCCGGCATTAATCGTCGTTGCCCCAGAATAGGTGTTTGGACTAGCCAGGATTGTCGTGCCAGGTCCAATGTGTTTAACGCTTAAATTGCCTGCAAGAATCGGAAGGAATGTGTAGCTTGGAGAATTGTGGTTAAAAACTACTAGCGCAGTACCAGCTACGCCTGCAACTCCGGGTGTATTCAGGGTCCCGGGCAGCCCGCCAGTTCCGATATTAAGTGTGCCACTGCTTGTAGCAGTTGACTTAGCAAGAGTGATGACAGACGCTGTAACGCTTCCTGAATTAGTGACTGTCAGGCTGCTCCCAATACCAGAATCGCCTACCACGACAGTCGGCGGCGTTGATGTTGAGCCTCCGAGCAGAGATCCCGGCCCGTCCACTGTCACGGAGTTGTTAATCGCATCGCTATTAGAGCCAATGGTCAGCTTTGTGCCAACCAGCACCGATCCACCATTTTCAATTAAGAGGGAATTGCCAGAGCCATCCGTCCCGACTCGAAAAGTCCCGGTGCAGTTCCAATTTGAATTTGCCCCGGAAACAGTTGCAGAATTTGAATTCGCATTGACCACATGTCCGATGATGCAGTTTTTATTCACCGAAACAACCGCGCCATTGGAAATGAGCAAGGAGTTGCTGCTGCCCGCTTTTCCGATGTATAAGCTTACTCCACCGCTCACATTGAGCTGAGAGCCAGGATCGCTGACCTGAAGCACATTCAAATTTGCACCCGCATTTAAGCCTACTACAGCATCTTGGGTACTAACATCTACAATGCCCCCTTTTGATACGGCTAAACTGTTAGAGCTCCCGCTCTCTCCCACATACAAATTGCCGGTAATAGTCCAAAGGGAGTGTGGATTTTGGACGAGGGCAAAGTTTGAGGAGGTTGTGGACAAATTTCCAATAACGGTGAGCTTGCTATTCACCTGCCCGCCATTCGTAATCATCAGGCTATTAAATGACTCTGCTTGACCTATCGTCAATGAGGTTATGCAATTCAGGGTACTGTTTAGGCTGGGTGTAGAAGAGCCGATCCCATCGACTACAATTGTGTTAAAAGCCGACGTGATCTGATTGCCAACAGTAGTGGTTGGACCGTCCACGAGACCGCCATTTTTGATTGTCAGCGAGTTAAAGGAGCTCGCATCTCCAACAGTTAGAGTGGTCGCAACACTTAAATGAGAATTTAAATCGGTCACAGTCACGGAACTGTTTGAAGTTCCGGTTATTGGGCCGATGTCGCAGGAATGGACAGAAACAAGGCCTCCACTTTGGATGTTCATCGCATTGTTAGGGCCTTGCGATCCAACTGAGAGAGTCCCTGAAGTGGCTGTCCAGGTGCCGCCTGTCACGGTTGCAACGTTGTTCATCGAACCAACGACAACCCCGATGTCGATATCACCTGTGCTAAGGATCGAACCGGTGAGATTCAAGGCGTTATTGTTTGTACCGTTTCCAACCCATGTTGTCCCGCTTGTGACTATAGCTCCTGTCACATCAAGAACGCCACCTTGCACGACCACAGTCCGTTGAAAGGAGTTTCCAAGACCACTCAGTGTCAAAGTTCCATCGCCAGTCTTGATAAAATCAGTAGCTGCAGGACCGATCAAATTGCAAGAGATCGTGGCTGAAACACCCGGATCCGTTTGTATGTAGGTAAAAGCTGGCAACATATTCAATGTTTTCGGGCCTGCAATGATGTAGCCGCTTACTGCGAATTCAATTTGCGTAAAGGAAATGTTGTCCACATTCAGTGTAGCAGTCCCCGGTGTCACATTAAAAACAGCCCCATCAGAGGCCCATGTGCTGTGTGTGAGTCCAAGCGAGTCGGTCCAATTTGTATTGCTGGGAACGCTTGTGTTCCAATTCCCGCTGCCGCCATGCGGAGAGTTAGGTCCTGAGGTAAATGACCCATCCCAATATTGACTAGCGGCCGAGCAATCGCATGCAAAGAGGACGGCTCCTAAAAATACAAAACTCTGCATCGATTTTCTGAATGTAAATGGCGACATGCACGCTCCTTTGAAAATATAATTGTCATATACTAAGAAGCGCACTTTTAGCGGAAGTTCTGTTATGAACAGAGAATCAAAGTGAAACCTATTAGAAGCTAAGCGCTAGAGTCACCGTCAATCCTTGCAGAGTCAACGGTTCATTTGAGTTAATGAAGGTGTTATGGAGCTGGTCGGCCCAGTATTGCATTTCGTATCCGATCGTGGCTTGAGCGTGGGCCCCATTCAAATAGCAGGCGTAGTTCAAACCCACAAAAAATTCCACAACGGGGTTGATCTCTTTGATGTGAGCGTGTTCGATCCCGCCGTGTGGATCGCCATTGAGCGTGTAGGTGCTGGAAACTGTAGGAGAAAATTTTTCCCAGAGCAGCGCTGCAGCTCCGTTGAGCAGTAAAGTAAGCTGTTCAGTGCCCAAGCACCACTGTGTGTTGAAGCCGATGCGCGGCCCGATTCCCCAGATCTGGTCTTTTGATGCGTTGTTGAGGTTCGCATACGGCAAGTCGCTCCCATTTGTGGGATTCAAGAAGGCTGTGTTGAAATCATAGTTCAACCAGATCGCTTTTAGTCCCGCAAAAAGGCGGATGAAACCATTGCATGGAGCACAAAATGTTTTTCCAAACTCGACATCACAACAGTTTAATTCGATGTGTCCTGTGGAGTCCGCTTCGGAGGCAAAGAGTTTAGGGGCATCTTGAAAGAGATTTAGGACAATGTTTTGGGAGTCGGAAACTACGGTCCGATGTGGGTTTGAACGGAGCCAGGTCCAGTTGACGAAGAGGTCGAGCGCCCAACACGGCAGGTCGTAGCCCACTCCTAGTTGAAATCCGGGTGCAAACGGAAAGTGGAGGCCTTGGACGTCGACAGATTCCCGGTCTCCTGTCGTGCCAATCTCATGAAAAAGAGCTGCCACCGGGTAGTCCCCAAAAGCGGGCTGCCAGTAGATGAAGGACGCTTCGACAAAGGGACCGCCCGGAAAGTGGGTGGTGGATTCGACAACCACTTCGTCGCATAGGGCAGAACAATCCATCTCGCATAAACAGTGAGCTGCCATGGGAAAACAGAGAGCTGCGAGAAAAATGAAGCGTTGCACACACATCGTAAATCCTGATTAAATTTTCACTATACTGTTGCGGAGGGCGGCAATCAATCAGAATTTTTCCCAAGAATCTGGGGTGGAGGGGGGAAGAGGGATGTAATAGTGCAAGGCTCTGATGAAACCGTTTAACTCATCTTCGCCGTGTGGAAATTCATCCTGTAACCTTTGGGCTTCTTTCATGGCTTCTTGCAACATCTCAGGAAAACGGGGTTCTATGGAAGCGATTAAAACCCCTACCCTTTGCCGTGCAGAGGCGAGTTTATCGATATCTCCCTGGTAGGCTTTGCCAAGGGCCGATTCCCCTGCGATACAAATCGCATGCATAAAAGAGGAAAGAGTATCCATGTGCATGAGGATGCTACGGGCTTGCTCGTGCTCTAGATCGGAAGGTGGGAGCGCTTGAACTTGTACAGTCGTTTGAAGAGGGGTTTTAGCGCATTGTGAAAGGAGGTAGATCCTTTTCACTTGCATCACAGCAGCGTTGACGAGATTGAGAAATTCCTCTTGAGTAAACTGCTGTTTCGTCTTGGCGAGATCGCTCCCAAAAGAAGAGATGACGTGATCGAAGATTTGTTGTGTATCGTCTGTTTGAGGGATCTGATCTTTCATGAGTTCTTGAAAAACCTTAGAGTGAAACGCTGGCATGGTGAATGTGATTTTTTGAGCCATGAGCCGTTCGTGAGCCAGTGATTTAAGAAGACCGATTGCTTGATCCCACTCTTCAGGGGGGGTGCTGCTTTTGGCTGGGTACAAGTCAGGATGTTCTCGGAAAAAGTCGCGGAGTTTGGGTAGATTCTCTTGAGCAAACGCAAGATCACTCTCGGAAATTTTGTCGAGGTTTCCTTCATGGAGGTGATTGAGGATCCGGTGCAAAGCTTTTAGCAGAGTTGGTCTTCCAAACAGGGACAGTCCATCTATTGAGGCGATAAAGGCGCGGTGCGCTTTTGAAGTTCCTTTAGGAAGAAGAGTGCTTCTGATCTGTTTTGAAATCTCATAGATTTCTTTCAATTTCTTTGCATTTTCGTATTGCTCAGCGAGGTCGTTTTGGCGAGCGAATATCCCTTTTTTGTCCCTCTCCACTTGTTTCATTAAAAGAGTCACTCTGGCTTTAACTTCCTCTGCTCGGGCAGTTCCTTTTGCTTGGGTTAATCTTTCGATTTTTGCATCTATTGCAAAGAGGTCTTTAAGAGTCGCCATTTTCGTTGTTTCTGCTCGTGCGGCTGGAGGGGAAGTTTCCCCCTGCTGAAATGCAGCACCCATTTTTGGGATCAACCCCGTATTTTCTAAAAACCCGATCACGGCATCTGTTGATTCTGCACTTGTCCACCATTCAGAAGTGTGTGTACCACCTGGATTGAAAGCAAATCGGACTTGTCTTCCCTCGGTGTCGGCTAACGCATCGAGCATCATTTCTGGATGTTCGGGTGGGACAACATCGTCTCCGCCTTCTCCTCTGCTCGATTTGACGTTTAAATTGAATAGTGTGTTGCCACGATTGCTTTGTAATAGTTCAGGGATATCGTAACCGGACAAGAAGGTTTTCGCTAACGAGCTTATGGAGAGATTGGTGGCGATCATGCTGATGGACCAGGAGAGGAGATCATTTCTTAAACGGGATTGGAGCGGCTGTTGGGGTTGCGGTGCTTTTTGCAGGAGGGGGACTGTATCTTCTGGTTCCTCTTCATCACCCTCTTCTGGGGAAGCGATGTCGGCTTTTTTTGGCACTTCTGCTTTATGTTTCATTTCCTCTAATTGGTCGGTGATGTTTCTTTTCTCCTCCTCAAACATGTAATTGGCTGCATCCACAAAATTAGCGGGACTTTGATCGAGGAACAGGTTGATTTTTGGGTGTTGAGCTCCTAACCAAGCGGTGGGTGCTGCCCCAAAACAGGTTCCCTGTGCTAAGATCTGGTCATCTTTTGTCCGTTTCACTTTAGAGATAAAGTCATACGCAGCCTCGATCGAGGCGTTGATGTTATCTCTGTCTGGCAAACCCGTGCTCAGTCCTTTTCCGGGAGGGTTGTAGAGCATGACATTCAGCCCCTCTAAAGCATAGGTTAGCGTTTTTTCTAGCTCGTTTTCATAGATACTTCTTTGGGGGTTGCTCAGGAGCACGGTACTTGCCGTCTCGCCTTGCTTTGTGGAAGGTGTTGCCATTTCGACGATTTGGGTGGGATTTGTTTTTGAATGAAAATTGATGCGAGAAAGTGAGAAGGCATCCTTTTTGCGGCATAAGTAGAGAGTGTCTTCGTTTTTGATGTAATCCCAACCAGAGTTGTCTAGCCCACATTGGCGGAGCGTTTTAACGACAAGGTTAAAATCCGCGGGAGGCTTTTTGAATACAAATGCGGGAAAAGGGGGAGTGGAGGCTTGTGGCTTATCTGCACGTTCGATGCGCAGGCATTTTTTCTTCCCCCCGAGCTCTTCGAGTTTTTTGAGAAGGGAATCGGCGGCTAAATAGTGAGCATCGACGAGGTCCCCCGTTTTGCTCGTGATTTGGACGTGTTCTGCTCCCATGAGGTGGAAGTCTACGTGTTTTCCCTGGAGCAGTCGGTTCTGGTCCCAACGCTTTCGAGAACCTGATATAATTGTTAAAGCGTTAACGACCCCTTCAAACACTTTAAAAATTTTTCGCTTAAAATTGGCAAGAGTGCTTTGTGGATAAAAGTGGTAGAGTTTCGCATTTGCCAACATCTCTTTTGCCAAGGGAGCAAACCGATTGAAATAGGAAGTTTTTGCCGGCTCGACCCGGTAAGAGTGATGGGGCGTTGGTTCAGGTTTTTTACTTGGAGTAATTCCGCTCATAATTAAACTATTGTTTTAGTTTAATTATAGTTTAATTTTTAATTATTTTGCAAATAAAGGGACAGGGACCCTAGAGTCCCTTGTCCCTGTCGTCCCTTAGGTGCCAGCGGATCATCTCCCACTTGTGGGGAGGGATCTCAGCGCCATTGACCGTGACGACTGTGGTGCCGAGGAGGTTGCCAAGACGCGCACACTGCCGGAGTGGCTCGCCGTTTAAGTACCCGAACAGAAAGCCGCTGGCAAAGAGATCGCCAGCTCCTGTTGTATCGACGACAGTGACTTGGATGGTTGGTTCTTTTAGGATCTCTTCTTCCGTTCCTACGATGCACCCTTCAGCACCAGCGAGGATCACAACGGTAGGGCAATAGGCTAGCATCAGCTGGCACGCTTTTTCATCTATGGCTCCGACTAGCGCCTTAGCCTCATCTTGGTTGGCAAAGACGATGTCGACGTAGTTTTTCAGCAGCGATAAGATCCGCTCGTGAAATTGCCTCACTATATGGAAGGTGGCGAGATCGAAGGAAACAGTTGCACCTCGCTCTTTCGCACGCTTCATCGCCTCTTCGATAAGAGGTCCGTTATGGAGCATGTACCCGTCGACATGAAGGTGGCGAATCCCGTCAAAGAAGTGATCAGAGAGGTCTTCGCGAGAGATCTCATCGCCTGCACCTGGAAAAACGACAAAAGTGCGATTTTTATCGGGTGTGACCAGGCACATCACCTGTGCGTTTGGGGTTTCGCTGAGCAGTAAATGGGGTTCGATCCCAAGCGGGGTAATTTTATTCACAAAAAATTCCCCCATGGCATCGTTTCCTCGCTTGCCAAGAAGGGAAGTGGAAACGCCAAGGGAGGCTAATCCCTTAATCGTGTTGGAACAGCTGCCTCCTGTGGCCAGGAGGGGGCCGTCTCCTGGAGCTTCTTGTAAAATCTTACAGAACCGATCCCACCCAGGGCGGCATCCGCCCCCTTTGGCGCCAGGGATGTGTTCTTCTAGGAAATCATCGTCGACGTGAAGGATCAGATCGATGATCGGAGCGCCAATGCCGAGCACTTCAGCTCCCGCGAGTTTTCCTGTTAACGTACTGATTATTAATAAAATGAAAAATTTATACATCGTCTTTACCGCCTTTAGAAAATTCCTAAGCAAGATAGTTCAAAATGCTCCAGTTTGTCTAGCAAAATGAGAAAATTGGCACCATTTGACAGGCGAGGTTAGGTGTGTTATCCTTTTTCGCTCGTACCGTCAATGTGGAGACATTTTTTTATGGCCCGAGTTGTTTTGACTTTCATGACTTTTCTCATACTCGTTTGTGGTGTGGATGAGTTGAGGGGGAATTTTTTCTTTCATCCCGAGACAATTTCTCACGACGAGCTGATGAAACAGGTGGAGGATCAATCGGTCGAGATGTTTTGGCAATTCGATGGGGATGCGTTGTTTCATTTCATTCGAAAAAGGAATGAGATCTACCTGGAAATATTCTACGATAAGCCGCCCCGGTACCGTTTTGGGTACATCGAACACACATTTGATGCGGACGGGGAAGAGAAGAAAAAATACTCTTTGTTTTCATATGAACGGACACAGGGGAATCCTGTTTGGCAGCAACCGCGAAAGCCAGAGAAGGCTGTGGGCCCAAATACCCCTTCTTACCTGGTGGATGAACGGCGCCAAT
Organism: Chlamydiota bacterium; assembly: GCA_013287915.1. Lineage (GTDB taxonomy): Bacteria > Chlamydiota > Chlamydiia > Chlamydiales > Parachlamydiaceae > JABDCX01. The sequence goes on along the minus strand of JABDCX010000001.1, from coordinate 85,007 downwards.
ATGAGCAAGCCACTCCCCACCTGATCGATGCAGAAGCGTTGGCAACCCTGATCACGGAACACAACGTGTTATTTTACACAGGTGCGGGTATTTCGATTGCTGCTGGCATCCCTTCTATGGCGCAGTTAGAGCGGCTCATTGGACTTAAGAAAGGGATTACAGGGATATTCTTTTTGAAACAAGTGATGGATGATCCAGAAGAATTCAATGAAAAAATCGGTCATTTTTACAATGCCTGCTTTTATGGCCATCCCTCAAAAGCACACGAGGCTCTTAAGCAATTGGCTTTTTTCAAAAATACGAAGATCGTGACGGAAAATATCGATTTGCTCCACGAATATACGGGAATCGTCCCGTATCGCGTCAAAGCGGAACAATTGCGAAAAGAAGTAGGAAGCGACCAATTGCGTGCGATCGATTATGTCATTTGCGTGGGATTGAGTTACGACGATAAGGGATTTTTAGGGTGGTATAAAAGGCATAACCCCAATGGGAGGATCATTGCGATCGATTTGGCTCAGCCCTCCTATCTTGGCGATGATGATTTCCTGATTCAAGTCGATTTGCAGCAACTGCTCCCCGCGTTGGCAGAAAAAATCATATGTTCTCGTAGCTCAGGTGGATAGAGCGGTTGCCTCCTAAGCAACAGGCCGCGCGTTCGAGTCGCGCCGAGGACGTTATTTTTTCAGCAATGGGGCTCTAGCTAGATAGTCAGTAATGCCGTGGGTTATTCCTTGAGCAAGCTGCTTTTGGTAGGCGCTGGTCTTGATCTTTTCCATTTCTTTCTCATTCGTCAAGAAGCCCCCTTCGATGAGAATGGCAGGCATGTCGGTTTTGCGGATCACAGCAAAGTTGGCTTGCTTGACACCACGCGATTTGACCCCCGTTTGATGAATGATCTGCTCGAGCGCACACTTGGCTAACCGCTTCGATTCTTCGGTGCGAGTCGCATTTTCCTTGTCTAGGTAATAAAAGACTTCCAACCCTTCGGCATCTTTGCTCGGGGCAGAGTTATAGTGGATGCTGACAAAGAGTTGCGCGCCGAGTCGATTGGCAAACTCTGCTCTCTCGTCGAGGGGGATAAAGGTATCGTTTGTCCGCGTTAGGCGGACGGTGTACCCTTTTTGCTCTAAAAATGCTTTCACAATGAGTGTAGTGGAAAGGTTTAAGTATTTTTCATAAAATTTCGGATTGCCGTTCGAATTGGTTCCATAATCATCCCCTCCGTGCCCCGGATCGAGCACAATGATGTTTTTTCCGCTCGACCACCCTGTGCGATTGAGGTCAACCATGTCGGGAGTTTGATTGGGAGAAGCGGGAGCAAGGCGCCGTTTTGGCTGCTCATATTGAGGGGGGGTGTAACGAGGAGAACAACCCCAGCAGCAGAGAAATAAAAAAAATAAAGGCGAAAGGAGAAATTTGTTCACGGCAGTTTTCCTTAGGCAAACACTCTGTTCTGACACAATTCCAGAGCGACTTGTTTGTCGTCAAATTCGATCGTTTTATGGCCAAAGATCTGATAAGTCTCATGCCCTTTGCCAGCAATCAGGATCAAATCGTCTGGAGTGGCGATCGAGATCGCCTGTTCGATCGCTTCTTTTCTGTCGAGTTTAACGCAAGCGCGTTCAGGGTGTTTTAACCCTTTTTTGATCTCGTCGATGATCGCTTCGGGCGATTCATTGCGTGGATTGTCTGAGGTGATGATCACCACGTCGGCATGCTCTTCACACACCCTTCCCATTTTTGGCCGTTTGCTTGCATCGCGATTCCCTCCACACCCAAATACGACGATGATCCGCCCTGTTTTAAATTCGTTCAGGCAAGTCAGTACATTCAAGAGAGCATCGTCCGAGTGGGCAAAATCGACATAGATCTTCAATCCTAGAGGATTATCAACCTTATCGAGTCGGCCTGGGGGTGGTGTGGCTGTGGCAAGAGCTTCTACAATTGTTTTTAAGGGGAGCTGACGCGCCAAACCAACGGCGACAGCGGCTAAGTAATTGTAGACGTTAAACCGCCCGACAAAGGGGGAAAAAGCCGAAATCCGCTCCTCTTTATAGGTCATCGTCAAGTGAGTGCCGCTAGGGGAGAGGACGACCTCTGTCGCTTTCAGATCGGGATTGCCCATCATTCCGTACGTGAGCGTTTCCGCTTTGCACCCCTGTAACATGAAATCCGACCAGGGTGAATCGGCGTTGACGATGGCTGTTTTGGGAAATGGCAAACCCATTTTCCGTTTTGTCGGGTCTAAGGAAAGAAATAGCTTTTGCTTTGCCTTGGCGTACTCTTCCATGGTGTGATGGTAGTCCAAATGATCCAAAGTGAGGTTCGTGAAGAGCGCGACGTCGAAATCCACTTGATCGACGCGCCCTTGATCTAAGGCGTGGGAGGTCACCTCTGCAACAGCCGACTGGCACCCTTGCAGACGCATTTCTCTCAGCAGCTTATGTGTCGAACACACATCGGGTGTTGTGCGGGTTGCTTTATAGCGCGTTTTACCGATGATGTATTCGATCGTTCCAATCAATCCACAAAGACCCGCTGTTTGGTTGAAAAGGTGTGTGATCAAAAACGAGGTCGTCGTTTTCCCATTTGTCCCCGTTAGCCCGACCATGTACATTTCATCGGATGCACGTTGGTAGTAGTGCGCGGCCAGCAATCCCTCGATCTCAGCGGGATCGGAGTGGATTATTTGCGTGATGTGTTTAGGTGTGAGCGGATCGTACAGATCAGTGACGATAGCCACTGCTCCAGAGGCGATTGCTTCGGGGATGTATTGAGAACCATCGGCCATGATCCCTTTGCGAGCGACAAATAAATTGCCCGGTGCAATGAGCTTAGAATTTGAACAGATGCCGGTAATCTCAAGCTCTTTAGAGCCCTTCACCTCTTTGACCGGGATGCCTTTTAACAGTTGACTAAGCTTCATAATTTTTACAGGCGCTAATGCCCTGATTTGTTATTCCATTTTTCATACTTTTCCTGCAATTGTTTGATTTCCGGCATCCAGTCTGCTTTTTCGGAGTGAAACCGGGGATCGCCTGGCGGATAACCATGCGGATCGTTTGGAGGGATGCCCAGATACTCTAGGGAGCGCTTGGAAATTTCACGAAAGACGGGAGCAGAGCATGTCCCACCCATGTGGTTGCGCCCTAGTCCATGGATGTAGCCATACGCAGGTTCGTCCATCGTCACGATCAGAACAAAAGCTGGTTTTTCTGCAGGAACAAATCCCACAAAGGAAGCGCACACAAATTCGGGGCGGTACGCTCCGCCGATGACTTTGTCAGCCGTCCCTGTTTTTCCCGCTTCCGAATAGCCCCACACATCGGCTTTGCGCGCAGTCCCCCCATTTTTTGTCGTGAACTTCATGGCGGTGGCAATCTGTTTGGCAATCTTTTCAGACACGACACGCGGGTTTGGTTTTTTCAAGAGAGGATCTGAATGATCGAGAAGAATTTCATTCTTTCCGTCTTTTCCGCGCCTCACAATTTTTTTCACAAGGGTTGGTTTGACGAGGAATCCCCCGTTGGCGAAGATGGCATGGGCGCGCAGCGTTTGTAAGCTCGTCACTTGCATGTTATGCCCCATGGCCATCGAGTAGGGTGTCGAAGCAGACCACTCGAGTACTCCGTTGGGGTGCTTTTTTCCGGGCGTCGACAGGGAGCCGATGCTCTCAGAAGGGAGTTCAATTCCCGTCTTTCTCCCAATCCCAAAGTCTTGGTACAACACGTTCCGATACCAGTCGTTGCCTAAGCGAGCGATGATTTTCTCGACCAAACGCGCCACGTAGATGTTGGAAGATTTTTGGATCGCCATTTGCATGTTGAGATAGGCGTGAAAATGGGTATCTTTGAGCGGTTTTCTTCGTCCTGGGAAATGGGAGTTTGCAGTGGGCATCATCTCTTCGGGATCAAAGAGGGGTTTCTCTCCCCGTTTCGTGAGTTCGTCGTTGGCTTTCAGCGCCACGGCGATTGTAATGGGCTTCATGATTGAGCCGGGCTCCTGGGCGTCGGTGATCGCTTTTACTTTGGTGTGTTCGATCAAACTGGGATCGTTAAAGTAGCGCTGGTAATCGCCTGGATGGAAAAAGGGGTATTGGGCAAGCGCTAAAACTTCCCCAGTGAAGGGATCCATCATCGCTGCCCATCCGCTTTTTGCGCGGCAGCTGATCACACCGGCAGCTAATTCTTGCTCCACGATCGCTTGCAGGTAGTGATTAATTGTCAAATAGACATCAGCCCCATTTTGCGGCTCGGCAATCATTTCGCCGATTTCGAGAGAATTGCGCGGAGAGCGCATGAGGCGCCGCTTCCCTTGCCGCCCTTTTAGATAATCGTTGAAATAGAGCTCAAGCCCCCCTGTGGGAATCCCCTGTAATGTCTTTTCATCTTTGATCCCTTGAACCGTGTGCAAGACTTGCCCAAGCAAGTTTCCAAAGGGATAAGAGCGTTGGTAATCGCTGACAAAAAACAGAGCGTTGCGCGGCAGTTTATGCTCCTTGGCAAAAGGGAGCCACCACTGAAGGATCGCATCCCGCTCATTTTTTTCCAGCCACATCGCCAATTTGCGGCTTCTGCTCTTTTTGGTGAGGTGATTTGCAAGGCGACGTTTGTCGACTTCGTTGAGATGGAGATGGGCAGCTAGGTCGTGTGTTATGGGGTTTTTGAGCTTCGCAGGGAGCGCTGACACGTCAGCGTACAGATGGTATTTTTGGATGTCGTAAACAAGCGGCTGCAGCAAATTTTCGTTTCCCTTTTTGAGGGAGAGATTAGAATAGAAAATTCCCCTCTGAAAAGGCTCTTTGACCGTAAAATAGTGTTGTTTGTCGCCGATTTTTGACCAATATTCTCCTTGTGTTATTTGGATCGAGAAAAAACGGGCGATCAGCAGAGAAAAAAGAAAGAAGATGGCAATCGAGAGAGCTAAGATACGGCGGTGGTGTAGGTGTGTGACTGGGGGAAATGGGTTATTTTTCATGCACAAAGAACTCTTCGTTGAGGTAGGGGAATCTCAAATGGCTATAGGATGGATCTTTCATCAGTTCGTACAGATGCCTAGGACTCTCAAAAGTATCGATGGCATATTGGAGGCGCACGTTTTCTTCCCGAATGTCTGCAACCTCCTTAGCAATCTGCGGAATCGCAAGGCGCAGCTTTGTCACTTCGTTTTGGCTTTCGATATGGAAAAAGAGGGTGATCCCCGCGGCAAGTGTGCAGAAAAAGAGGGTTAAAAATAACGGTTTGTGCGATCGCATAAAGTTGTCACAATTTTTCGATGATGCGCAGTTTAGCACTACGGCTTCTGGGGTTTCTATTGGTTTCTTCTTCTGTTGCTATGAGCGGTTTGCGGGTGACGAGGCACACTTCTGGTGCTTTATCCAGAAAGACGCCGCCGATTCCCGAATTATCCCATTTGTCGCTAGCGGCAAATTGCATCGCGCGTTTCACAATCCGGTCTTCGAGGCTATGGAAGCTGATGACCGCAAGTCGCCCTCCCTTTGACAATTTTTGGATTGCCAGCGGGATCGTCTTTTCCACGACCTCTAACTCGCTATTGACGCAGATTCGCAAGGCTTGAAAGACCAGCGTTGCAGGGTTGAGCTCCTTTTTCTTGCGAAAGAGGGAGCGGTTCAAGAGAGCGGCTAATTGGGACGTTGTTACAATCGGTTCTTTTGCGCGTTCTTGCACGATCGCATAGGCAGCCTTTCTCCACTGTTTTTCTTCGCCGTAGTCGCGGATGATGCGCGCTAGTTCCTTTTCTGACCACGTGTTGACGATTGTGGCAGCTGTTAACTCCCCTTCTGGATTCATCCGCATGTCAAGCGGACCTTCTTTACTAAAACTAAACCCCTTTTCTGCCTGGTCGAGCTGCATTGAGGAGACCCCAAGGTCGAAGAGGATCCCATCGATTGTGTTAATTTTAAGATTGTTTAGATGTTGTGAGAGTTCTGAGAAGTTTCCAGGGACGATGATGACTTTATCTTTCCACGGTTGCAGTCTTTTCGCGGCAATGGCCCGTGCGTCGGGATCTTGGTCGATCCCTACAAAGCGGACGATTTCGGGATGGTCTTGCAAAATAGCCTCCGCATGGCCTCCAGCGCCTAACGTCGCATCGACAAAGGTGTAAAGCCGCTTTACAGCGAAGGCTTGGCGCACTTCTTCTAGAAGAACTGAAACATGAGGGAACATAGCTGTTTACTATAGCACACATGGGCAAAATCACAAACTTTTCCTTGCTGTTTTGCGGATCGCTCAATTAGACTGGGGGGGTCAAAAAGGTAGGAAAGTCATGACAGCCAAAGAAAAAGCAGCGATCTCTCCCACGCGTGAAGAGGATTACCCAGAGTGGTATCAGCAAGTGATCAAACATGCCGATATGGCCGAAAATTCCCCTGTGCGCGGGTGCATGGTGATAAAACCGTGGGGGTATTCCATTTGGGAATTGATGCAAAAGTATTTGGATCAGCGGATCAAAGAGACTGGACACGTTAACGCCTATTTCCCCCTGTTTATTCCATTGAGCTATCTTGAAAAAGAGGCAAAACACGTCGAGGGATTTGCCAAAGAGTGCGCAGTCGTTACGCACCACCGGCTAGAAGAAAAAAATGGAAAGCTTGTGCCCTCTGGCGAACTCGAAGAGCCTTTAATTGTGCGGCCTACTTCAGAAACGATCATTGGAGAGTCGTTTTCTCGCTGGATTGAATCGTATCGCGATTTGCCTTTGCTGATCAACCAATGGGCGAACGTCGTCCGCTGGGAGATGCGTCCACGCATTTTTTTGAGAACGACAGAATTTCTTTGGCAAGAAGGTCACACAGCGCATGCAACGGAGCAAGAAGCGCGTGAGGAAGCCTTGAGAATGCACCAAGTGTATCGAGAATTTTTTGAAGAGGTGTTGTCGATCCCCGTAATTTTAGGGGAAAAATCTGAAGGAGAGCGCTTTCCCGGTGCCGTTTCGACTTATACTCTTGAAGCGATGATGCAGGATCGGAAAGCGCTTCAAGGCGGAACCTCCCACTATCTCGGACAAAATTTTGCAAAAGGTTCCAATATCCGTTTCAGCAACAAAGAGGGACAGGTCGAGTACGCCTACACCACTTCTTGGGGGTCGACGACGCGGATGATCGGGGCGATGATCATGTGTCATGGGGATGATGATGGGTTGCGCTTACCACCCCGCATTGCGCCCCATCAGGTCGTGATTATCCCTGTCATCCCAAAACCAGAGCACGAAACGGCCGTTCTCGCCTATGCAGAAGAGGTTAAAAACCTCCTCCAATGCGTCTCTTTTTATGGCTCACCTGTTTCGGTCATTGTCGATAAGCGGGATAAGCGAGGGGGCGAAAAGAGTTGGGAATGGATCAAAAAAGGAGTGCCTGTTCGCATCGAGGTTGGGCCGCGTGATCAAGAAGGGCGCTCCATGATGGTGGCACGCCGCGATCTGCCTCACAAAGAAAAAGCGTCCGTTTCTTTTGATCAAGCGGGCGAGGCGATTTTGAACATGTTGCTGGCTATTCAAAAAAATTACTTTGACCAAGCAGCGGCTCTGCGCGAACGCCATCTCAAAAAAGATTTGAAGAATTTTGAAGAATTTGAACAATATTTTACTTCCAAAAACCAAGAAAAACCTGAAATTCACGGAGGCTTTGTCTTGGCAAAATGGTGCGGCGATTCTGCCACCGAGGCACTTCTCGACCCGTTAAAGGTCTCGATCCGGTGCCTCCCCCTCCAACAGAGCGGCACTGCAGGGACTTGCATCTTGACGGGAAGGCCCGCTACCCTAGACGCAATCTTTGCCAAGTCGTACTAATTTTTAACGTCTTTAGACTTTTCGTGCCCGAGAGCAGCGTAGGAAATAAATCCCAAATTGGGTAAAATACTGCCTAATTCACTTGATTTGGGTTTTAAATGAAACGTTGGTTATTGATCGTTACCTTTTGTCTGTTCGCGCTCGTGGGTTTTGCTGCTACCCGCGATGTGGCTATCACGACGTTTCTCGATTGGTACCTGTCTCGCTACGCGCAAAACCACTTCAATAGCGAATTTCAATACGACGGGCTATCACAAGAAGAGGGGAAGTGGGTCTTTGAACATCCCCGTTTTGTCCATGAAGGAAAACCCATTTTCTCTGCTGAAAAGGCGACTTTGGGGTTAGAGGTCCAGCCGTTGTCTCGCACTGTGGATGTCTATGTCGATGTGGTCTCTCCAACCGTGGTCATGGGACGTCCATTCGAAAAAGCTGTCGATATCACCGCAGCGCGCTCTCCACGCTACCGGATCATTTATTTTAATCAACACGTCAACGTTGCCAAGGGGATCATTCGCTTTACAGATGAAAAAACGGCAATCCCTCCCCTTGCATTTTCAATCGATGCGGTTTTTGGCAAGCGAAGCAGTGGCTCTGTGCATGTGGTTTCAACAGAGAACGAGCAAGCCACTTTAACGGCGAAGATTACTCAAGAAAAGCATGGACAATCCCACGTCGATGTGATGATCGACAAGATGGAAGTCGCTCCGTTTTTTGAGTTGTTGCATGTGTGTTGCCCTCGACTACCCCAAATGGCTGTGCAGACGGGAGAGACATCGGGAACGTTGCAGCTCGACTTTTATCGCGATCATAAGCCGAGTGCTCGGGGTGAATTGCTCGTCAAAGAGTTGCAAGCGAGTTATCTGCAGCCAAACTATGTGATTACAGCACCGGAGATCACGATTAAATTGGCTTCAGATGGCGATGAAGAGGCAGAAATGTTCATGCCAACTTCAGGGCACGTTGACTTTGGGAAAGGCACTGCTTTCACTTTTCTAAAGGAGGGAGCCCCATTTTGGACGTTTAGCGACATTGAAGGCTTTTTTAGTTTTAATACACACGAAGGGGGGCATTGTGTTTTTGATGCCTTTTGCAACCATAACAATCAGAGCCGTCGTCTGAACCTCGAAGGGAATTTGCGCCTTTCCGATACGCTCCCCATGTCTCTTACGTTTAAAGCGCGTGCGACGAGCGATGACGTGTTAGTTGATGATTTAATTGCGCATCTTTCGTTGCGCCACCTAGCTGACCAGTGGCATTTGGGAGAGATCGAAATTGCTGGTTTGAGCCATGAAGATTTCAATTTCATCAAATTCCTCATCGTGCCTCACTATCCATTTTGGAATGCGATTGAAATTGAGGATGGGATCTTTGAAGCTTCGCTCTTGGTTTATTTGAACGATTTTCAGCCACAAGAGGTGAAGCTTGAAAAGTTGCAGGCTAACCACGCAGTCATTCGACTGCCCCAATGGGACTTCCATGGCGCGGCCAGCAGCGCGTTTGGTTCTGCTTCAATTGACTTAAGCGCGGCAGACCCCGCGTCATCCGTAAATGCTCTGTTAGAGGTCAGCGGTGGCCGCATTTCGATCCCCGGATTTGGAGAAAAGGTATGGAAATTTGATGGGATCGATTCGGTCTTGAAAGTGCACCAGGGGATTTTGCAAGAGTCAGTGATGCGCGGCATGGTGGCTGGCATGCATGGAGAAATGGTGTTAAATGAAGCTGATCCCGAACAGCTCGTTCGCCTCTTGGTGAGAGGAGATACCGACGAGTTGGCGCCCTATCTTCCCAAACACATGAGGAAGATCGCAGAGAAGCAGTTTGCGCATCACAAGGTTGTCGTTGAGGCAAAAGGAAAATCGATTTCTGGCGAATTTGAAGTCGATGGCACGATCCGGTTTCAGGAAGGTGACTTAAACGATGCCCCGATCTATTTTAGCTTTTTGATGGACCGTCCGGCAGAGAGCGACCGCAAGCCTCCGCACCACGTCATCTCTGAATATCTGCAGACCGCTGGGACAGAGGCAATTGTTGCCTTAATTCCGCGTGAAGGATTTGATCTAGCCTCGATTGCCGCGCGTGGAGATCTGACATTAGAAAGTAACGATGTTTCCCGATGGAGTTTATTTGGCTATGCTTTGGATGAGGGGATGTTTAAGGCGATGGACCTGCCTTTGGATAAATATCTTTCCCCATTTGTTTTTGAGCGAGATCAAATGCATGTGGGAGGAAGCGGAGCCTTTTTTGGCGTGTTCGATTCCCATAGCGTCAAGATCGATTACGATGCTTCTGATCTCTTTTTGAAAAATAATGACTTTGTGATTGAGATCCAAAAAATTTGCCGCCAATACGAGTTGTGCAAGCCATGGGTAGCGACCCACTATTTTGATCTCGATTCTGGGCGCGATTATGGCGTTTTACCAGTGAGTGGCGGTTCCTATTTTGAGAAGAATAGTGGCCTTCTTTTTACCGATATCGAAGCCTTGATCTTTATGCAAGACAATCAGGTGCATGTGCTTGGGCTCTCGACCTATTGCAATGGCCTCCACTTTGCTGGGAGGGCGGATGTCGACTGGAGCATGCCTGGAGAGGGGATTTTTGAGATCGCTTTTGCGATCGATGACATCTCAGGTAAGATTTCTCAGCTGCAACACCTTTTTTCCCACTTCCAGAAGCCATTCTTTTTTACCCAGATACCGATCGAGGGAAACATTGCATTGAAGGAAAAGGGGGCTTTGTTGCGCTTCCATTTTGAACCGGACGATTACACGATGGAAAGCACCATTCACGGCGTAATCACCGATGGGGAGTGGAAAAGCTCGAACTTAGATATGATGCTTACCGATATGAGCCTCAATTTTTTCTACGATCACGAAGCGAGTGTAATGGATTTTTCTGATCCTCAGGCCACTCTTCTCGTCGGGTCTCCTAATCATTTTGAAGAGTATCTTCTTACAGGAGATGGGGTTCGGTTTACCAACTACGCACAGCAAGAGGCTGAATTTGATTTGTGGGTCTCTGATCAGAAAAGGGACATCCTCAGGATTGCCGGGAAAACCCATGCAGAACGCGATTTAAACGATCAGCTTGTGGTTTCCATCGATTTAGACAAAGAGGTATCCCATTTTGGAACTGTGCACCCTCAAGAGTTTCAGCTCCTTCTTTCCGACTCGTCCGATCCTCTCCTCTTTAACCTGACTTTTGAGTTTGGTTTAGATGCCTTTTTTACCGATTTGCAGCGATTCAGTCGAACGGGTCTGCTCTTTTTGTCGAGGAGTCTTTTAAAAGAGCTGAATACGATTAAAAAGGCTGAAGGGCAGCTTGTTGGATCGGTTAATTACAGCAATTCCAATTCCATTCTGGAGTACCAGATCCATGGCAGAGAAATAGCGATCGACGATCACTTCGTCAACACATTTGAATTTATCGGCAATAAGCGGGGCGATTTGTGGAGCATCGAACAGCTGCAGTTTGACAACATTTCCCTCTCGTTGGATATCCACCAAGATCCTCACCTGTGGAATATCAATTTTTTAGGTGCGCGTTTGGGTTCTTCTGTGTTGTGCGGCATGGAGGGAATTTATGTCCCAGAAGAAGATCATCTCCATGGAAAAATAAATTTGTGCGAAATCGACATTGCAGCCTTGAAGGAGTGGCCTTGGCTCTCTTCTATGATTGAGGAGAGGAAGCTCGAAGGGTTCCTGCACGCTTCTGGCACCGTTGATTTCGTCATTGACCGCACACTTCCCGACTTAGCCCAGATCGATTTCAAAGCGACTGGATCGCTGAGAGATGCACGGGTCGATGGATACTCTTTAGGAGATATCGATGGGATGGAGTTTGCTTACAATTCGACCTCTGGATGGAAGTTAGGGCATGTGCAAACGTCTATGACCACATTCGATAATCCAGAACCAAAAGTCGGTTTTTACCTCTCCTCTTTGCATTTTGATCCGAAGAGCCTCACTTTCAAGATCGATGATCTCCACTTTAGTTTTTTTGCTTTTCAATTGAATTGGCTTGTGAGGCATCTAGAGAACAACTGGCCCGACCTGTTTTCATCCTCCGTACTTGATGTGATCGGGAATCTCAAATCGCAAGGGACCATTCAAGGGAGCATTTCTCTCATGGGTCCGCTTGCCGATTCTGCTCATCCATTCTCACACGTTCATCTCTCTTTAGCTGATGAGGCGTATCGTTTTGAAGATACAGACTATGTTGTGCAAAATCTCCAAATCGATTACGACGCGCAAGGGGTTAACCTTTCATGCCAGACACCCTATCAACAGATGCTTCTCAGTGTTAAGGCTGCGATAGAGGCCCCGAATTACGACCGCGGTGAAGTGATCATCGCCGATGCAAAATCGATACAGCAGACGCACACACTCTCCCCCCTATCAATCCGTTGGAGCGCTGTGGAGCCACATGGGTTTTCGATTGAGAAGGTGCGCGGACACTTATCTGGAGTGACTGTCGATCTGGCACCCGATCCCGAATTTCAGCTCAATCCCCATTTTCACTACCTTGTGGGGACCGTTGCAATCGACTTTAACCAAGCATTCAAATTGATGACCCACGAACAGGCTGCTGGGGTTGCGGGTGCACAACTCGGCCAGGGGTATGCCCTTTACGGCAGGTATGGGTTTGATAAGAGCCAAGGGAAAGCCTTTGGCGATCGCTTGTATTTCCAGGGAGAGTTGTTGGGATCAAGTTTTGATTTTATGGGATACCGATTCGACCATTTGTCAGCCCATGTCGATTATCAACCCCTTTTTGCGACTGTCACGCAAATGGCAATCTCAGACGAATCGGGTCAGATCTCGATCCCACAGATGACGAGCACACCAGATCCCTTTGATCAGTGGCAACTCTTTATCCCCTCGCTGTTGGTAAAAGAGATGCGTCCAAGCGCTCTTGAGACCGTTGTTCCTTCGCAGAATACGATCAAAAAATCGCTCGTCATCCGTGCTGCAGAGATCACTGATGTGTATGGATACTTAGCGGACCGCAATACGTTTCGAGGCCAGGGGAAACTCCATTTTGTCAATCCACAGAAGAAAAATTTTCAACACACGATTTTCGCAGTTCCGGCTGAATTGTTGACGCGCATTGGCCTCGATTTAGGGGCTTTGACGCCTATTCGGGGAAACGTCGAATTTGAGATCGCTGATGGCAAAGTTGTTTTGAAGAAATTCAAAGACGTGTATAGCAAAGGGCGTTTATCTAAGTTCTCCTTAGTGCACAACGGATACCCCTCCTACGTCGATTTTGATGGCAACGTGCACGTGCAAATTAAGATGAAGCAATACAATCTCATTTTTAAATTGGCCGAGCTGTTTAACGTCACGATTGGAGGCACTTTAAGCAAGCCTACCTACTCCCTGCAGAAACAACCCATAGGTGGAAATAAGGGGGAAACATGAAGCGGTTTTTAGTGACTTTTTTAGCGGCGATCCTGGCGATCGCTGGGGTATCGAGAGTTTACTACGCCCTCACCGACGATTTTCGGTTGAGCAATATCACCTCTGTAGTAGCGCATCATCCCGAATGGAATCTGCCTCCGCTCGCCGCTGTTGAGGAAGAGCGATTAAACGCCATCCTTGCACAGCCCTATCGCTATTTGGGAAAAGGCGCTCAGTCGTATGTGTTTGCCAGCGCTGATGGAGAATACGTTTTAAAGTTTTTTAAATTTAAGCATTTGCGACCAACGCCCTATCTAGAGTGGCTTCCCCCGTTTGGACCGATTGCCACTTATGTAGAGAAAGTAAAGCAGCGGAAGGAGAGAAAACTCAACGGCGTTTTTCAATCGTATCTACTGGCCTTTCACAACGATCGGGAAGAGAGCGGCTTGATTTTTATCCAGCTCAACACCGAGGGGAACTCCTCGCGAAAAGTGTCGATTGAAGATAAGCTCGGACTTCACTACGAGATCCCATTGGAGCATTACCCCTTTATTTTGCAAAAGAGAGGCGTTCCTCTTGATGCGACGTTAGACGGCTTGCTGAAAACGGGGCAACTCGATGCGGCTAAAGGGAAGATCACCCAAATATTTGGCCTGTATGCCGGTGAATACCGAAAAGGGCTATTCGATCACGATCATGGCGTTGATCGCAATACAGGATTTATTGGAGAGCAACCGATCCACCTAGATGTAGGGAAACTTCTTGCAGACGAGTCGATGAAGGATAAAAATAGCGCTCAACGAGATGCAAGATTGGTGGGAGAGAAGATGAAAGAGTGGGTTAAGAAACACTACAATCATTACGACGAGGAAATGAGTGCTCACATCGATGCTACAATTGATCGGTTCTTTTAAAGGATTTTTTCGGCACACGTGCAATCTTCTCTATCCTCCCCTCTGTTTTCATTGTGAAGGTTCCTTAGAAGGCGAAAATCAGATTTTCTGTGCAACCTGTTTGCTGCAGTTCACTCCGATTCAAAAAATGGAACGGTGCCCCTTCTGTTTTTCCGCAGACTTTAATCCGATGCAAGAGAAGTGCTGCGCCTCGTGTGTTGCCGATCCGTTACCTCTGAAAGCGGTCGCTGCTGTCTTTGATTACCTTGGCCCGGCAGCCTCTTTGGTACGCCATCTCAAATACGGAGGGCAGGATCATTTGGCAAGCGGATGCGGGGCTTATTTGGCCTATCAGCATGCCGAGTTAGGCTGGCCCATTCCCGATCTGATCGTTCCGATGCCCATGCCCCGTTTGCGCAAGTTAGAGCGCGGCTATAACCAAAGCCTCCTCTTGGCAAACGCGCTGGCTCGTTTCCTCGATCGCCCTGTCGTGGAATTGCTCCATCGCAAATCGACAGGTTTTAGCCAAGCCGGCTTAACCGTCGGGCAACGGAAGGAGCTAAACCATGCCGATTTTGCGTTAGAAAAGGGAGCGTCCCACTTTGACAAATCGATCTTGTTAATCGACGACGTGATGACGACGGGCAGCTCCTTGCGCTGCTCTGCAGAAGCTCTCGCCCCCCTCTACCCCACGGCCATCCACGGCTTGACCCTCTGCCGGGCCATTTAACAACAATGGAATGCATTCCATTGTTTTGAGTGAAAATATGGGATTGCATTCCATGATTTTGAGTGAAAATATGGGAATGCATTCCATGATCTTCTGGCAGTGGGAGTTAGCAAAGATGCGGAGAATAACCTCCCTATTCTCCGCAAAATGTGCGGAAAATAATCCTGCCCCGATTTTGGAGCGCATTCCTTGGTCTTTTGGCGTGGGATTTATCAAAAATGCGGAGAATAAGCCCACTATTCTCCGCAAAATATGCGGAGAATACTCTTGCATAAAGACTGGTTATCTTGTAACGTAAGGACATGTACATCTACCAACTTGAAAACTGGCCAAATTTTACTTGGGATCAAGAAAGGATCAATGCTTTGCTAATTCCCCTGCGACATCTGCAAGGGCGCTTGATCGGAGGGATGGAATCAGTTGGTTTCTTTCTTCGCGAAGAGACAGTTTTAAAGACTTTAACACAAGATGTCGTGAAATCAAGCGAAATTGAAGGAGAGATTTTAGATTATTCTTCAGTGCGATCCTCCATTGCGCGTCGTCTTGGTATAGAGAGTGCAGCTCTTGATCCTGTTGATCGGAATGTTGAAGGCGTTGTTGAGATGATGCTCGATGCTACACAAAAATTTGATCAACCCCTAACTCAGGAAAGAGTATTTGCTTGGCATGCGGCTTTGTTTCCGACAGGTCGCAGCGGTATGTCAAAAATTCTGGTGGGTGGATGGCGCTTGGGACCGGTTTTTGTTGTTTCCGACCGGCCGGATAAAGAGACCGTCCACTTTGAGGCTCCCGCAGCCAAACTTGTTGAACATGAAATGGGACTGTTCCTAAACTGGCTAAATCAGAACACCTCTATCGACCCGGTTTTGAAAGCGGCGATTGCCCATTTATGGTTTGTAACCATCCACCCTTTTGATGATGGAAATGGTCGCATCGGACGAGCTATTGCTGACTTGCTCTTAGCAAGGTCGGAAAATAGTTCTCACCGTTTTTACAGTCTCTCTGCTCAAATTCAATTACAAAGAAGAGAGTATTACGACATTTTAGAAAAAACTCAAAAAGGAAAATTGGATATCACCCCTTGGATCCAATGGTTTTTCAATTGTCTGGACAAGGCAATGAAATCGGCTTTATCCACTTTGGAAGCCATTTTAGAAAAAAAACAGTTTTGGGAAACTCTTGCGGGAGTTTCTTTAAACGACAGACAGCGGAAAGTCATCAATCTCTTGTTAGAAGACTTTCAAGGAAAACTTACCTCGACTAAATGGGCTAAGTTGACAAAGTGTTCCCAAGATACCGCTTACCGCGATCTAATCGAACTTGTTGATCGGGGAATTCTTGCTAAGAGTCCTGAAGGAGGAAGAAGCCAGAGCTACTTTCTCATTAAACCTAGATCCACTTTTTTCGGCGGAAGAACATGAGCATGCACAGGGCGATTGTGGCCATGACGCCTAGGACGACGTAATAGCCCCAGTGGGTGTGTATTTCTGGGATATTCTCGAAATTCATGCCGTAGAGGCTTGCAATGAAGGTAAGGGGGACGAAGATCGTGGCGACGATCGTCAAGACCTTCATGATTTCGTTCATCCGCTGACTGATGTTCGAGAGATAGATGTCGAGCATGCCCGACGTGAGGTCGCGGAAGCTTTCGATCGTATCGATCGCTTGGATGGTGTGGTCGTACACGTCGTGGAGATAGAGTTTTGTCCCATCGGTAATGAGGGGCGATTCAATCCGTCTAAAGTTGCTGATCACTTCACGCATTGGCCAAACAGATTTACGCAAAAGCGTAATTTCCCTTTTCGAGTGTTGGATTTTTTGTAGCGTTTTGGGTTCTGGTGTTTTGATCAGCTCGCTTTCGAGATTCTCAATTTTTGCATCTACTTTTTCTAAGATGAGGAAATAGCTGTCTACAATGCAGTCGATGAGGGCGTAGCACAGGTAATCGGTGCCACGTTGCCTCACGCGGCTTTGAGGATTGCGCAAACGTTCCCTCACAGGATTGAAGAAGTCTCTGTTCGATTCTACAAACGAGATGAGGAAATTTTTCCCCAAGACGATGCTGACCTGCTCATCCTCTGCGTGCTGATTCTCTTCATTGTAAGTCAAAGTTTGCGTCACGAAGAAGAGCGTATCTTTATAATCGTCTAATTTAGAGCGTTGCCCTGCTGTCATGATATCTTCTAATAGCAGAGGATGGAGGCCAAATTGGTTCCCAATGAGTTCGATCGTCTCTTTGTCGTGGATGCCGCAGATGTGGATCCAGGTGTTAAGTGGGCTCTTGAGGTACGATTGGCACTCTTGCACCGTTGCGCCCACCTTTTCCTTTATCGTGGTGTCGTTGTAATCGACAACCGTGATTTGCACTTGGTGGGGCAGTGTTCCGGTCCCATTGATGAGGACGCCAGCAGGCATGCCCATCTTCTTGATGCGCGCTTTGATGCTTTTTAGTATCATTTCAGAATGTGTATCCTATACCCAAACCCGTCGTGATTCCACCTACATTTGTATGGCGCTCAAAATGAACGGGTTGGTAAGTGTAGTCGCAAAATAGATCGATAAACCAGTTGCAGTCGAGTGCGTAGGTCAGCCCCCCTTTGACGATACCGCCAACCGAGACGCGGGACACTTTTTCGTCGAAGCAACAACGCTTGTTTTTGACGTGAGTATTGGCACAGGTCATTCCGATACCCAAATACCCTTCGAGGCAAGAAGCGAGGCAATAGTGGCCTTTGACTCCTAGTCCCCAGGTGTACAGATTCAGCCACGTTTTCACATCGCACGCACACCTGTTTCCCCTCCCTTTTGTAAAGTCTAGACTGGTCCAAAGGGAGTAACAACCACACATCGAGACGGTTGCTTCGATTTGGTAACTGGGAAGGACGTTTCCGTAGAGTTCTCTTACAAGAGAAGAGCTTGGGAAAAGAACGCCGTATCTAAGTTCCACATCAGTTTGAATTTCGGCCTGTAAGTTACCGCACACAAGCAGAATAAAACAACAGAGTAGGAAACGGGCAAAGGGGGCAATACAGCGATCATGTAGCATCTATTTTCCTTTTTCTGTTATGCGCCCAACTATAGAAAAAAACGATATAATTGCAAGTTTTTTTGATTTATTTGGCTCCGTTTGTTACTTTCTTCCTATGTTTAGAAAAGAATCACTCATTCTTGCGGCGCTCATTCTCGTAAAAGCCATTTTGATGGTGGAATTGATTTTACGGGGGCCCATTGGATTAGGTCCCGATGAGGCTCAGTACTGGACGTGGAGCCAAAACCTCGATTGGGGGTATTATAGCAAGCCGCCAGGCATTGCGTGGCAGATCTGGCTAGGCACGCAACTGTTTGGCAGTAACCCTTTGGGTGTCCGCTTCTTTTCGATCCTCATCGGATCTCTTCTTCCCATTTTGATTTATGTGACAGCGCAACGCAGCTCTGTTTCCCCCAAGTGGGCTCTTTGTGGGGCGGTTGCATTTGCCTTAAGTCCAATGGGGATCCTCTCTTCCCTCTTTGCCATTACTGACGGTGGGATGCTTCTCTTTTGGACTGCCTGCTTAGCGTATTTAGGCCCCAGCTTGTTTGAGAAGAAAACGCCCAATTATTTGATCGTGGGTTTTCTCATTGGTTGCGGGGCCCTCTTTAAGTGGCCTATCTATTTTTTGTGGATTTTGTTACTGGTCTGTTGGCCATTTCACAGATGGATGGTTTCATCTCAGGCGCTGCTTGGGCTAGGCATTTCGCTGTTAGGATTGTTGCCAAGCGTGTATTGGAATAGCCAGCACGATTTTGCCACCTTCCGACACGTCTTTTCGACCGTTTCTGGAGGGCATGGGAGGGGCAGCGGCCTGTTTGCAGGCAATCCCCTTGAGTTCATCGGTTCCCAGTTAGCCATCGCCTCTCCTATCCTATTTATATTAATATGTGCAGCGCTCTTTTTGGCTTTTCGCCGCTATCGACAGATTTCTCCCCCGATCCAGTTTTTTGCTTTGGCAACGGCGGTGATTTTGCTCGGAGGCTTTGGAATGTCGTTGTTTATGAAGATGCAGGGAAATTGGCCCATTGCTGCCTATCCGTCCGCCTTTGTGTTATTAAGCTGGTTCATTCAGGACAATTCAAAAGCTTACCGCTGGACGGTAGCGGGGGTAGCTTTGTCCGTCGCACTCACGCTTGCGGCCTTTGCGATTCCCACGCTCCAAGAGCAGTCAATCACAGGACAGATCCCCTACAAAGTGAATCCTTTTCGACACAACATTGGGTGGGGGCAGCTCGATTCTGCTTTGACGAAGGCGGGATACCATCCTGCTGCGGACGCTCTCATCTCCGATAAATACCAAACCGTCAGCGAGCTCAGTTTTTATGGGCCCGAACAGAACATGGCCCATTTTTTTAATTTGATGGGCGTGCGCAAGAACCAATTTTCTTATTGGCCAAAGTTAACGAGTCAATCTGGAAAACGTTGTTTCTTTGTCGTCGTTGAGAATATTCCTCAACTCAACGATCCCACCTTAACAACCAACTATTTAGAACGCCTAGCCCCTTATTTTGGTTCCGTCCGCTTGGTTGAAATCGCGCCCCTCTTTTTGGCGAACGGTTCCGTCAGCAAAGGAGCTTTGATTTTTGAATGCTTGGACTTTAAGGGGAAATATCCGGTTGACCCGGATCTTTACTAAAAATAGGCTTTGGATCAACGACCCAAAGCCCGATGCGGAAAGAGAGGGATTTGAACCCTCGATACCCTTTAGGGGTATGCGTCCTTAGCAGGGACGTGCTTTCGGCCACTCAGCCATCTTTCCAAAGAACCCACCTATCATAGGAACTTACTGCCATTTTCCGCAAGCAGCAAGAGGACCTTGAGAGACGGTTGCAAAAGTGACAATAAAAAATCTTACACCCGATTTCGAAGATCCTAGAGTGATATGCCGCCCTTTCAGGGCTCGTCACTTGGGTACGTGTTTACCCAGGCCTCCGTTCGCTTGCGCTCACTTCGACCTGGGCTATGAGATGCCGGCCCGTTGGGCCTCTACAACGTGATCGATTAACTATGGAGTAGCTTTTGAGATGTTATGTTGACTGCTGCTAAGGCCCAACGGGCCGGCATCTCATAGCCCAGGTCGGAGCGAAGCGGAGGCCTGGGTTTATCATAGCAAATCAGGCGAGCCCTGAAAGGGCGGCATATCTCTACAGGATCAATGCAAAAATATTTTAGCAACTACCTCTCTCTTAAGGTTCTTTCTTTTTGAGCTCAATTCCTTTTAGCTCATGCACCTTCCAGGAGTCTTGGGTGAAAACAATTTTAGCGACGCAGTTGTTTTGGGTGGACATCTCATGTTGGGTAAAATCTAGGGCCAGAATGTGTCCAAGAAGCAAGCGTAGCACCCCGCCGTGTGTGACGACGAGAATGGGGCTGCCAGGGTGGTGTGTGACCATATCTAAAAAAGAGGCCAAAACCCGACTTTTCACTTGAGTTTCGCTTTCCACATCTTGGCGAAGCTCTTGGGGAGATTGGAGATATTCAGCAAATGGACGCCCCTGCCATAGGGGTCCAAAGTACCTTTCGCGTAGGCGTGGATAGCTTTTGATCTCAAGAGGCCTGTTTTGGACGACGATTTGAGCTGTTTCAAAAGCCCTTTTGAGGTCGGATGAAAAGCAGGCAGAAAACCTGGTTTGCATGAGCGTCTGAGACAGTGAAAGCGACTCAGAACGCCCCACATTGTTGAGTGGAATGTCATGATGGCCTTGGACGATGTTTTGGACGTTCCAATCGGTCTGTCCATGTCTGACCACGTAGAACGTGGTTTCTTCTGAGATCTCCGCTTTTTGTGGGACCATGCTACACCCCTCGATTTGTAAAATATATTAAATTATACTATAATATAAGTATAGTATAGGTTTGCAATAGAGGGAGGAATATGAAGCTATCTACTGTTGCATTATTCGGTGAAGCTGAAAAGGGGGAGTTCCGGACCCCTCACATTTTTCACACCATTCCTCAATTGCATGATGGATTGGGCAACCCTCCGAAAGAGAGTTTGGGAATTTACTATGCTATCCAAGCCCTTCTCCACCACTCCTCTTTGGTCTTTTTACGCGTTAGGGAAGAGGGGTTTAGCTATCCCGACTATATGTACGGCATCAAAGTTCTGAAAGAACAGTTGACCGACTTATCGGCCATTTGCCTTCCGGGAGTGGGCGATTCTGAAATCATCGATACGGTCGTTCCGGTTTGTGCTCAGTACCACTCGATTCTCATCATCAGCGAAGCTGACCTGTACGACTACCTCACTGAATCTTAGCAAAGTATTTTTCCAACCCTTCCTGTGTAGGCTTCATCGCTGTAGAGCCCATTTGCCAGTTTGCTGGACACACATCTCCATGATTTTCAAAGAAAATGAGAGCATCGAGCGTGCGCAACGTTTCATCGACGGAGCGCCCAATGGGCAAGTCGTTGATCACTTGATGGCGGACAACGCCTTGGCGATCGATCAAGTAAAGACCTCGGTAGGTGATCCCTTCGTGTGGGATAAGCACTCCGTAATCTTGCGCGATTGTTTTGTTAAGGTCGGAAACGATGGGATAGGTGACCCCTTCAATTCCACCCCGGTTTTTTGGGGTTGAAGCCCAAGCAAAATGGGAGAAGCAGCTATCAACGGAACAGCCGATAATCTGTGCATTTCTCTTTTCAAAGTCTTTTGAACGCTCTTGAAAGGCATGCAGCTCAGTTGGGCAAACAAACGTAAAATCGAGCGGATAGAAAAAGAGGATCACGTATTTGCCTCGGAAAGAGGCTAAAGAAAAATCGTCGACAATTTTTCCTTGCACCAGAGCTTTTGCTTTAAATTGCGGAGCTATTTTTCCAACTAAATTACCCATAAAGGCCTCCTTTTAATCATCATCATCGTCGTAGACATCACCACCAAAAACTTCTTCAGCCCGGTTGAGCCACGTTTCTGCCCCAATCGTCGTGCGAGGACCGTGGCCAGGATACACTTTTGTATCGGGAGGAAGCAATGCCAATTTCTTTAGGGAAGGCCACATCAGGTGTGGCCGAGCCGTCGCAAAAGAGAGGTTGCCGATGGTTCCCTTGAAGAGCGTATCGCCCGAAAATAGAACGCTGTTTTCGGGGCAATAAAAACAGACGCCGCCCGGTGTATGGCCCGGTGTGTGAATCACTCGAAAGGTTAAGTCGCCAACCGTGAGGCGGGTGCCCTCATCGATCGGGGTGAATGTCTCGACACCTTCGATCGAAATCCAACACGGGAGCGAATCGCTACCTGGATTTTGTAGATTGGGTGCGTCTTCTGAATGAACCATGACGGGAATGCGATAGGTATTTTTTAAGGGGGCAACATCGGCAATGTGATCCCAATGGGAGTGAGTTAACCAGATCGCAACGGGCGTGAGTTGCTTTTCGGTTAGCGCATTCACAATCGCCTGTGTGCTATTGGGAGCTGGATCGATAATGACCGCTTGTCGGGTATTCTCACAAGCGATGACATAGGCGTTTGTGGCGAATGGACCTGAGGGTATCGTTTGTGTCAGCATAAGACACCTAAAGGATGCACTGGAGAGGGCTTGAACCTCTAACCTCCCGGTTCGTAGCCGGGTACTCTATCCAGTTGAGCTACCAGTGCAGTGTTATCTTTGATTGCAATCAGCGGTCAATGATCCATTTTGCCAGCTTCAAGAATTATAAATCAATTGTATTTCTGTAGGAACTCTAAGCCAAGCTTTTGAACTTCATTCCGATAAGCGTCGTACAAGAAAAGATGGTCCACAAGCCAGTAGCCGGTCCACAAATTACCGACGTAGCGGATATTTCCTTCGCATGTAATAAATTCTTGAACCTGACGGAAAAAATCGAAAAGGGGGACACCGTCGCGCACACTGACGTAGTTGGTCACGCTTGCAAATCCAGAGTTGGTGGGGATCAACGTGGGAGAGCCAAAGGTGAATACATGGATCATCTTTTGCTCTTCTTCTGTTAGTAGACATCCAGCCACAAAGCTATCCGTGCCTCCCACACTATGCGCAAAATGGAGAATCGTCCCCCCTGCACCAGGGCCGCCCATCTCCTCAATCAATCGTTTCCAGATGAGAGCGAGTGTAGCAGCTTGTGGGGTAACGAATCCGAGCTTTGACAATATGCAGTTGTAGACGTCTATTGTCCACCCTTCTGTAGGCCGATAGACATAGTAAATCTGGTTACCGCCGTGAGTGTTTGATATTTCTTGCAGGATATTTTCTGTATCTTGCTCTGCGCTGAGGATCCCATTGACAAATGTGATTTTTACTAGGGGATGGATTTCGTTTCCTTCTCGGTAAACGCCTGTGAAAAGCTGATGGGGGAAATAGCCTGCAAATTCGAGCAATCCCGCGCCAAAGGTGTTGTGAGCGGCTCGATCAAGTTCAGCGGACACGCCATCGAGGTTGTACCGTTGAATCCACCCCTCTTCATCTATTGGGGACCCTTCTGAATCGGATATTTGGCGGATGTTGAAAACAAATTCGGTAGGCGTTTCAGCAACCAGTGAAGAAGTCGCTATGAGAAAAACTGCAAAAAAGGAAACAAAGATATGCATAATCATCATAAGGGATTAAGGATAACTATATTACGATAACCCCTGTATTTTTGTCCACTATCATGTTTGAGTCTTGCATCACTTTATCATCTTGAACTGCCGTTTCTAGGATAATTTGCACATGACTATCTTCCTATCCTCTCACGGTTTAAACGCAAAGGCGCTAAGACACAAAGAAAACGTTTAAATGAATAGGTCGCATCTTACTCATTCTTTGTGACTTTTTGTTAAGAATAAAATCCTATTTTTCCTTGTGAGGGAGGGGGATGGGGGAGCCAAAGGTGAATTTGAAAATGGCGGGTCCTGGTTGGGTTGGCTTTTCATACTCCACTGTGACGATGAGGATGTTTTGTGACGTTTCAATGATAAATCGCTTCTCCTCCCTTTTAATGTCGACGAGCATTTCCGCAGAATTGAACAGTTCCTTGAGTTGCGGATCGTCGAGAAGAGCCTGATACTCCTTCAAGCTTTGGTAATAGGGGGGCAAGACGGCTTGGATAGACGTCGAGACCAAACACGAGGCGCTCAAAGCGACTATGAAAAAACGCATTATTTTGCATGGCATGGTTACCTTCCTTTTTTTTCTTATATTGCATGAGAAGTTTCTATTGTCAAAAAAAATCTAAAGGTTAAAAGTAAAATTTAATTTTCACGAGGAAAAATCATGACGATGCTGGAGAATAAGCCTGACACATCCGATACGCTTGCAAATGCAGCAGCAGAGGGGAATGTGCAGAAGCAGCAGGCGATGCAAATCACCGAAGAAGCGCGCAAAGAAGCCAATCTTCCATCGTTTGGGGCAAATCTCTTCATGGGCAATTTTTCGTACGACATGGTTTACCCTTTCCCCTTGCAAAGCGAGGAAGACAAGCGTCTGGGCGATGTGATCATCGACCGGCTCATGAGCTATTTAAAACAACATTTAGATCCGGAGCTTGTCGATAAGACGCGCGAGATTCCTAAGCAAGTGATTGACGAAATGAAAAAAATGGGGATTTTTGCCCTTAAAATCGATAAGGAGTATGGGGGGCTTGGACTTTCTCAAACAAATTACTGCCGCCTTGTGATGCAGGTGGCTTCTTACTGTGGCTCTACAGCAGTCCTCATCTCTGCGCACCAGTCTATCGGCGTTCCACAGCCTTTGAAAATGTATGGGACAGAAGCGCAGAAGAAAAAATTTCTTCCCCGCTTTCGCCAAGGGGCAATCTCCGCTTTCGCTCTGACAGAGCCAGACGTTGGCTCTGACCCTGCCCAGATGTCTACGACAGCTGAAATTTCGGAAGATGGAAAGTACTATATCATCAACGGAGATAAGCTTTGGTGCACCAATGGAACGATTGCCGATCTGCTCGTCGTCACTGCCAAAACGGCTCCAAAAGTGATCAAGGGAAAGGAGCGCAAGCAGATTTCAGCCTTTATTGTCGAGCTTCCCGCCCAAGGTTTTGAAGTTGTCCATCGTTGCGAATTTATGGGCCTTGGTGGCATCTACAACGGGCTATTGCGTTTTAAAAACGTGAAGGTCCCCGTTGAAAACTTGCTTTGGGAAGAAGGAAGAGGCCTTGCCTTGGCGCTTGGCACTATCAACGTCGGCCGCTTGACACTGCCAGCCGCCTGCACAGGGGGAGCTAAGCAATGTTTGTCCATTGCACGCCGCTGGGGCGCTAGCCGCGTTCAGTGGGGAATGCCCGTAGGCTTGCATGAGAATGGGCGTGAGAAAATCTCCTACATTGCAGCGACGACGTTGGCGATGGAAGCGGTGAGCTGGCTGACATGCGCCTTTGCCGATGAGAAAAAATACGATATTCGAATCGAAGCTGCGATGGCCAAGTTGTTTTGCACAGAAAGTTTATGGAAGATTGTCGATAAGACGATGCAATTGCGCGGCGGCCGGGGCTATGAAAAGGCAAGCTCTTTAGAAGCGCGCGGAGAGCCCCCTTATCCCGTTGAAAGGATCATGCGCGACTGCCGCGTCAATCTTATTTTGGAAGGTTCTTCAGAGATCATGAAGCTCTTTTTGGCCAGAGAAGCGATGGATCCCCATCTGAAACGCCTAAGCGCTCTACTTAACCCAAAAGCCACCATCGGATCAAAAATCAAGGCCGTTGTGCAAGCCATTGGCTTTTATGGACTGTGGTATCCCAAGCAATTGTTATCGACCCTTTTTTCTTCCTCCTATCCCCAAAGCCCCCGCTTGGCCAAGCACCTAAAATTTATCGAAAAACACGCGCACATCCTTGCTAGGAAGATTTTTAATGCCATGGCGCGCTACCAGCAGGGCTTGGAAAAGCGGCAATTGCTTTTAGGGCGCCTCATGGAAATTGGCACCGATCTGTTTGCGATGGCAGCCACTTGCTCCTATGCCATCAAACTTAAAGAGCAGGGGGATAAAAAAGAATCCCCCATCGATCTGGCCGATTACTTTTGCACCTTAGCTCAAAGGCGCATCACAGAGAACTTCAAAGCGCTTTCCAACAACGATGATAAGCCTGGCAATGCGCTTGCCGAAGTCACGCTTGAAGGAGCCTTCCGTTGGTTGGAAGAAGGGATTGTTGAAATATAAAATTCGATATTGACTCTAAAGCAAACGCTTGCTAGGGTCTGGAATTCGGTCGGAAATTTGAAATTTTATGTATTTTAAGAGAAGTTTCTATGGAGAGATCAGGATGATGTTTATAAAATCAGTGAGGATGCGAGCGTTTATTGGTTTGTGCGTCGTCTATGCGATTGCCAATCCCATCCATCTTTTTGGTGGTACTGGCAGTTGGACAAATGGGCAAAATGGTTTTTCGAGTAACATTATTTTGGGTGGTAACTGGACTGCAGGTGTTCCTGGAGGGGGGGAAATAGCCCATTTTGACAATACAGAAATTGTCCAGGAGCATCTCCCCTTATATGTTGTAGTGCCTAACAACTGGATCCCTGGCCAGATCAATTTTTCCGGTGATTCCTACGTCATGATCGTTAATGCCTCCCTCTCTTTTGGTAATGGGCTCCCTCCACTCCCTTTTCTGGGGATCACAAATACATCACCGTCATCGCCGATCATCAAGGTTTCCAGCAACGGAACCATTTTGTTTAATGGTACTGGTGGTGTCCAATGTACCGCGGATGCGGCTAATAGCGGCGCTGTCTACTACAATTTGTTGGATCGATCACATGTTACATTTGACGGAACAAGTACAGCAAACAATGCTAATTTTAGTGTAACGGGCCCCCTATCCTCCCTTACCTTTCAGGGCAGCTCAATAGCGGCTAGTGCAACGATTAAGACCTTTTCGGGAGGGTCTGTTGTTTTTAGTGGAAGCGCGAATGCGGGTTTAGCAAACATGACGGCTAATAATGGCTTCATCGTATTTGATCCTACCTCCGCTGCCAATAGCGGGAATTTGGCTAATGTGACTTTGATCAATAGCAGCGGCTTAGACATCAATCAAAACAACACATTGCAGTCTTTGAATACCGATCAAACTTCAGCGGTCAATTTTTTAATAGGTGGTCATCAATTGACAATCACTGGAAATTCTCAAACGATGACGATCGCGGGTCCTGTCACAGGAGTTGGCTGCTCGTTGGTCTTTAATAACCCGGTACCGGGTCTCAGTAATCGCACAACCACTTTTCTGACTGCACCCAATACCTTTGGTGGCCCAACAATCGTTTCTGGGAACAACAGTTTAATTGGAAATACGATGAGCTTAGCAAATAGCGTGGTCGTCAATAGTGGGGGATCGCCCGACGCAACATTGACATTTGACCAAGACTTTAACGGGATTTTCAATGGGACGATT
Organism: Chlamydiota bacterium; assembly: GCA_013287915.1. GTDB lineage: Bacteria > Chlamydiota > Chlamydiia > Chlamydiales > Parachlamydiaceae > JABDCX01. Next base: position 57,809 of record JABDCX010000001.1, on the reverse strand, counting down.
AGTGGAACGGCAGTGGTGGCAAATGCTGTCACCATCACAGGCGGTGGGGAGGTGAAGATCCCAGGTACGATCGGAATTCCTCCTGGTTCTTCTTTCGTTTCTGTCCCTGTCACCATCCAGAACGGGATTTTGGCGGGAGACACCAACAGCTTACGGTCGAAGATTTTCCTAAGTGATGATAATTCGAGGCTCATTTTCCGTCAAAATGCCAACGGGACCTTCTCGCATGATATTACTTCTACAGGTGGGATCTTAGGTACCGTGGAGGTTGATATTCTTTTTCCTGGTGTCACAGTTACAGTAAGTGATCTTAACGTAATCAATGTGGGATTGGTGCAATTGACGGCGGGGAATTTGACTGGGAATGGCAATAATTTGACGAGTGATTTTTTCCTGGACAATAACACGACATTGACTTTAAGCCCTGTTACAACAACTTTTGTCAACGATATTTCTGGACCCGGCTCTCTTGTGGTGGCAAATAAACCCAGTCTTGGCGTTGTGACGGTATTGGGAGTCAATAGCTACACAGGAGGAACGACAATTGGTTCAAATGTCGGAGTCCATGGGAATTCAGAGGCTTTACAGGGTGATTTCTTTTTGACGAATGCGCTTTCAGGTGTTGTCTTCGATCAGAGCATCGGGACGAATGCACCTGTGATGAACGGGGTCTATTCGGGAACTATTTCTGGGAATGGGGGTGTGATCGTACAAGGGGGGCAAAAACTGACTTTTACGGGACCCAATTCCTACAACAACGGGACGATCGTTTCTGGGGTTAACACCAATTTGGTTGGTACCACCACCTCGTTGCAAGGGATCATTCAGTTGTTAAGCAATGCGAATTTGACCTTCAACCAATCGTTTGATGGAACGTATCTGGGGAATCTGATTGGGACGGGAACTCTCCTCATTACAGGGGGTGGAAGGGTCAATATGCTGGGGACGAATACTTTTACTGCGAGCGGCATTCCCATCACCGTGGCAAGCGGAACGTTGGAGGGAAATACGACTAGTATTCAGCAAAGCATCTTGAACAACGGCACAGTTCAATTTACACAATTCACAGATGGAACCTATTCTCAGTCGATCACGGGAACCGGAAACTTGATCAAGGACGGTCCTGCATCACTGACGTTTAACAGCAATCAGACTCTAGTAAATACGACGATCGCGGAAGGGGCTTTGATTTTAACGAATAATCCGGTTTTAGGCGGTAATGTCTATGTAAAATCAGATGGAACATTCGTTGCAAACGGAACGGTGCTTGGCAATGTCGTGTTGGGTGGTGTGATGACCGGAAATTCGACGATTAACGGAAATTTGTCGGTCTTAAAAGGCGCGCTGTTTGCCCCTGGCAACAGCATTGGAACATGCCATGTAGGCGGCAATTATCAGATGGCGATTGATAGCCAGTACGCGGTTCAGGTCAATGGAGCTGGTAATAACACGGAAACTTTTGTCGCCGGCACAGTCGTCATTAATGGCGGAGAAGTCGATGTGACGTCCTCTGATGGGACGTTCTTGCTCAATCACCCTTATGCAGTGCTCCACTCCAACACGACGGATGGGTTGACTGGGACGTTTTCAGAAGTCAACGCGCACGGGTTTTTTAACCCCGTGGTCGTTCAAGCGATTGCTACTTATGATTCACAAAACGCCTATATCGTTTTGGAAACCACCATTGAAAATTGTGCGATCACACAGAATCAGGACAATATTGCGATTCAGCTCGACAACTTGATCAATCCGCCTGCCGACATCGAAGCGCTGTTGCAAGTGCTCGTCACGCTCCCTTGCGACGAGATCAATTTTATTTTGGATGAGATGAGCGGTGAGCAATACGCCACCGAAATGACAATTGCCGACATGACAAACCGAAGATTTATCAGACGCTTATACGACCCTTTGCGCGTGTTGATGCGCACGGCGCCTTGCTATGAAAACTACTTTGCCGAAAACTGCTGCCGCGATTCGATCGAGGCTGGCCATTCGATGTGGGTCGAAGGGGGAGCTTCGCGCAGTTCGATTGAAAATGGTCATGAAGGGTATGGTGTGAACGCCACGGGCTATGAAGTGGTGGGAGGCATCCAACACACGTTTGATCACGACTGGACGATGGGATTGGCAGTGGGTTATTTCCAAGACGATCTGAAGTTCAAGCTGCCAGGGCACGCGAAGATAAATACGGTCGATGTAGGGCTTTATGCCCTTTATCGCCCAGAAGCTTACTACGTATTGGGAGATTTGACCTTCGGCACAACGACCGGCAATGTGACGCGGAAGATTATTGCTGCTCCCATCTTTGTGGAAACACACGGCAAAACGCATATCTACCAAGGCACGTTTTATGGAGAAGCCGGGTTCGATTACGTTTTGGATGGGGGGATCTTAGGATATCTCGTCGCGCAACCTTTTGTGGGTCTTGAGCTCGGGTATGCACACCGCAACCAGCTCCATGAAAACGGTGGGGGCTCTTTTGATCTGGTCATTGACGGCAAGGATTTTTTCAAGAGCAGCAGCCGTTTGGGTGTTCACTTGAATACGATTCCAGACGTAGGCCAGATGCGCCTTTCCTTGGATTTGGCATGGCTGTACCGCTTTGCAAGCTCAGGACGCACCAACGAGACCAGTTTTGCTGCATTTGGAACGGAATTTGACATTATCGGCGCTCCTGAACAGAAGAGCAGCTTTGAAGGGATCCTGAACCTCACGATCCCCGCAGGCGATTTTATCAGCTTCTATTTAGAGGGAGCCGGTCAAGTGTGGCAATCCGCATCTTCTTGGTCTGCTTTGGGAGGGATCCAAGCGAATTGGTAGGAACGATTAGGGAATGTAAATGATGCTCAAGAAATGGATGAAAGTTATAGCGTTGGTTGTTTTGATGAGTCAAGGCGATTGTGCGATGGGGAATACCGTGTCCATACCGGGTGATCAATATCCTGTCGCCATCGATGGATCTGGAAATAGCACCCAGATCATCGATCCAGGAACGGTGACCCTTTTGGGAGGAGATGTCGATGTGACTTCTCCTACCGGGACGTTTTTGGTGAATCACCCGTATCTCATTATTCATTCCAATTTGCAAAACGGATTGACAGGCACATTTTCACAAGTCGTCCCCCATGGATTTTTCAATCCCGAGCTGGTCAAAGGGGTATTGACATACGATTCCCAAAGCGGCTTTCTGACGATGCAGACGACGTTGGAGAACTGTGCCGATACCCAAAATCAGTTAAATGTTGCCTTTCAGTTAGATCAGGTGATAAATCCTCCCGCAGATCTTCAATCCGCCCTGCAAGCCCTGGTAGCATTGCCTTGCAGCGAAGTGGGTGGCACGCTTGATTTGCTTAGCGGCGAGCAGTATGCGACGGAAATGACCGTTGCCGACATGACGAATCGACAATTCCTCCGGCGCCTATACGATCCCTTGCGCAACATCATTAAAACGCCTCCTTGTTACAACGGTTATTACAACATGGGCTGTTGCAAGGCCTCGATCGAAGGGGGATCTTCATTTTGGGTGGAGGGCGGAGGCTCTCGGATCAATATCGACAATGGGCATGAAGGGTATGGTCTCAACGCGAATGGATATGAAATTGTCGGAGGGATCCAATACACGTTCGATTACGATTGGACCTTAGGATTAGGTGTGGGGTATTTCCAAGACAACATCCACTTTAAGCTGCCCGGACATGGGAAGATGCATACGATCGATTTTGGGTTTTATGGCCTTTATCGCCCAGATAGCTACTACCTCGTTGCTGACTTGACGTTTGGCGCCACGACAGACAAAGTCGTGCGCACGTTAAATTTCGGTGAATTCAGTACATCGGCACATGGCAAATCGCATATTTACCAAACCACGATTTATGGCGAAGCTGGATTCGATTACACCCTGTTGTGGCCATTTTTTGGGTGCATCTTGGCCCAACCGTTTTTAGGGCTTGAGTTGGGGTATGCCCATCGCCGCCAGATCAAAGAGAGTGGGGCGGGATCGTTAGACCTCGACATTGGGAGCAAAAATTTCTTTAAGAGCTATAGCCGTTTAGGGGTCCATTTGAATACGATGCCGGAGTTTGGACAGATGCAACTGATGTTAGACCTGGCTTGGATTTACCGTTTTGCAGATGCCGGACGCACAAACTCCACCCGTTTTGCAGCGACTGGAGGCACCTTCAAGGTCCAAGGAGCTCCTGAAGAGAAAGGCTGCTTGGAAGCGATTTTGAACCTGACGGTTCCGGTGGGATCCACCGCAAGCTTTTATCTCGAATTTGTTGGGGAGAAGTGGCAAACGGCTTCGGCTTATACCGTGTTAGGGGGCGTCCAAGCCAATTGGTAATTTTTGAAATTTAAAATTCGTTTTGAATAGGAGAGAAACGCGATGTTTAAGAAATCAATGGGGATGCGAGCGTTTATTGGTTTGTGCGTCGTCTATGCGATTGCCAATCCCATCCATCTTTGTGGAGCACCTATCACATGGACAAACGGGAGTACGAATTCGTGTATGGTTGTTTTACCTAATAGCTGGTCTCCTGCAGTCGTGCCTGGAACTGGGGATGAAGCTATATTTGATACAGGAGATAATGTTGCGAGGAATGTTCCCTACTATGCTGTGGTACCTAATCCGTGGACTCCAGGTCAGATAGCTTTTCATGCGGCTCCTTATGTCATGGTCGTTGGTTCCTCTCTCTCTTTTGCTGGGAGCACGCTCTTCCCTCCTGGGGTCACGAATACATCATTTGCAACGCAGATCTTCAAAATTTCCAATAGCAGCAATGCTAGCACCGGATCCATTTTGTTTACTGGTGCCGGATGTACCGCGGATGCGGCTTATAGCGGTGCTGTCTACTACAATTTAGAGCAGGCAGGCATAGTTACATTTGACAGCACAAGTATTGCAAACAACGCTAATTTTAATGTAACCGGCCCCGGCTCCATTCTTACCTTTCAGGGCAGTTCATCCGCAGACATTTCAACGATTAAGACCTTTTCGGGAGGGTCTGTTATCTTTACTGCTAGCGCGTTTGCGAGTTCTGCGAACATGACGGCTGATGGAGGCTTCATCGTATTTGAGCCTCTAGCCACCATCAATAGTGGGAATTCGGCTAATGTGACTTTGATCAATAGCGGCACCTTAGACATTAATCAACAAAACACGTTGCAGTCTTTGAATACCGATCAAACTTCGGCGGTCCATTTAATAAGTGCTAACCCATTGACAATCACTGGAAGTGCTCAAACGATGACGATTGCAGGTCCTGTCACAGGAGCTGGCTCGTTGGTCTTTAATAACCTACTCGATAGCGCAGCGCAGCGCACAACCACTTTTCTTTTGAGTGCAGCCAATAGTTATGCTGGCCCCACAACCGTTTCAGGGAACAACAATTTAGTTGGAAATACGACGAGCTTGGCAAATAGCGTGGTCGTCAATAACATATTCGGATTCACCTCACAGCCCACTTTAACCTTCGACCAAGATTTCAGCGGCATATTTTTGGGCAACATCACAGGGACAGGGACAAGTGCACAGTCCGTCGTGATCACGGGCGGCGGAGAAGTGCAGATTCCAAGTGGAATTGGGATCCCAGCCGGTAACACCTCAAGCGTCGCAGTACCTGTCACGGTGATGAATGGGACGCTGATTGGGGATACAGGCAGCTTGCTCTCCGATATCACCTTAAACAATTACGGCTCTGAACTGATCTTCCGTCAAACAGCGAGTGGGACGTTTGCACGTAACATCTTTGCAGGGACAAATGGAGCTGTGGGGACTGTTTTGGTCGATTCTCCAGGAACGGTAACCACATTTACTTCCCCTTTTCTAACGGCGGGTTTGTTCCATCTCAAAACGGGGAATGCTATTGTGCATGGAAACAACGTAGTGGCTCCGGTTGTCGTAGATAATGATACCACCCTGGTCCTGGATAGCACAACGAGCGTCTTTGCAAATAATATTTCCGGGAGCGGAGGCGTCCAGGTTGGCAGTCACTCTGTTTTGACCCAGGTGACCTTGAGCGGAGTCAATAGTTATACGGGTGGGACGCTTGTTGGAACCAACGTTGACTTACTTGGAAATACCCTTTCAGTTCAAGGGAATATCCAATTTTCCGACAGTTCAGGGATTGTGGCCTTTGATCAGAGCGGCGGCCCACACTCGCCTGTTACGAATGGCGTTTTTTCTGGGAATATCAGTGGGCTAGGAACTGTGGTAATACAAGGCGGTCTACCCGTCACCTTTACTGGAACAAACAATTCGTATCCGTTTACGTTTGTGACCGGAGCTGGTACAAACTGGATCGGAACGACCAACTCGTTACAGGGGAATGTCGAATTACAACTTGGAGCGCAAATTACCTTTAATCAGTCGTTCTTAGGAGATTTTCTTGGCAATATCACCAGCCCAAGCTCCACAGGGACAATGCTGGTAACGGGCGGAGGGCGTGTGAACTTGCTCGGGGTAAATACTTTCTCTGGGCCCATCACAGTGGCAAGCGGAACACTTGAAGGAAATACGTTGAGCATTCAACAAAACATTTCTAACTTTGGCACCGTTCAATTCACGCAACTCACAAATGGAACCTATTCCCAGTCGATCACAGGAACTGGGAATCTAGTCAAAGCGGGTCCTGGAAAGTTGTCGCTGATCACTCCTCAAACGGCAACAAACACCTACGTTAAAGAAGGGGAACTCAACCTCAATACGACGCTCAATGGAAACGGAACGGTCGAATCGGGCGGGATTTTATCTGGGGTCGGTACTGTAACAGGGAATTTGTCTGTCTTGTCTGGCGGGGTATTGAAGCCGGGCAACAGCATCGGAACCATGCACATTGGCGGGAACGTCTTCATGGATGTCGATAGTCAATACCCTGTTCAGATCAACGGAGCTGGAAATGCAACAGATACGATTGCGGCTGGAACGATCCAATTAGTTGGAGGCGAAGTCGACGTGACTTCTGCGGACGGGACATTCTTACTCAATACCCCCTATCAGATCATGCACTCGAATACGCCAAATGGGTTGACGGGGACATTCTCTATCGTGCAAGCACACGGGTTCTTTAATCCAGATGTTGTCGATGCAGAAGCCCTCTATGATCCACAAAATGCCTATGTCATTTTACAGACGACATTCGATCACTGTCCATTGACACAGAATCAAGCAAATATCGCCTTTCAACTGGACAACTTGATCAATCCGCCAGCAGACATCCAAGCGTTGTTGCAAGAGTTAGTCGTGTTGCCCTGTGATGAGATTGCGTTTGTCTTCGATGAGATGAGCGGCCTGCAATACGCCGGAGAAATGGTCGTTGCCGATATGACCAATCGGCAGTTCATCAGAAGATTGTTTGATCCGCTCCGCGATATCCTTCGCACACCCCCTTGTTGCAAGAGTTATTCCATGGATTGTTGCGAAGAGATGGGAAATTGGGGACATGAGATCTGGGTCGAGGCTGGGGGTACGCGGCTGTCGATCGATAATGGCCATGAAGGGTATGGGTTAAAAGCGAATGGGTATGAGGTCGTGGGCGGCTTGCAACACATGTTTGACGAGGAGTGGGTCGTTGGCTTGGCTGGGGGCTATTTTGAAGATCAGATCCACTTCCATCTTCCTGGAAAAGGGAAAATGCACACGGTGGATGTGGGTTTGTATGCCCTCTACCGTCCCAACGCCTATTACCTGCTTGGCGATTTGACCTTTGGCACGACGAGCGACAAACTGCACCGCACGGTTGCCGTCGGCGATTTCAGTGCAACAATGCAGAGCAAGACCCGCATTTATCAAGGGACTTTCTATGCTGAAGCGGGGACAGATGTGTTCATGGATTGGGCCCTGTTTGGTTGTGTGCTCCTACAGCCCTTTGCTGGGATCGAACTTGGATATGCGCATCGCAGCAAGATCACCGAACACCAAGGGGGATCGCTCAATCTGGAACTCGATAGCAAGAGCTTTTTCAAGTCATTTAGCCGTTTAGGATTCCACTTCAACACAATGCCAGAACTTGGCCAAATGCAGTTGACATTAGATCTAGCATGGAACTACCGCCTAGCCGATGCGGGACGCACGAGCAAAGAGCGCTTCACTGCCTTTGGGACTTCGTTCGATATCGAAGGGGCTCCTGAGCAAAAAAGCAGTTTTGACGGAGCTTTAGCGCTGATCGTTCCAGCTGGAAAGTACATCAACTTCTACTTCGAAGTGGCTGGGCAAAAGTGGCAAAGTGCGTCGACAGGCTCTGTATATGGCGGCATCCAAACGAATTGGTAATAGACTCAAGAGCATGGAAGGAGAGAGTCAACAATGGGTAATTGTGTGAATAAGTTGAGAGTGTGGAGTGCTTTTTTCCTCTGCTTCACACTCGTAGTTCCGTCCCCGTTATTGAATGCCCTCACCACAAGCTCTTGGACGAACGCATTTGGTTCCGAGGCTTCCTGTGTTGTTGCCCAACCTGGGAATTGGAGTCCTTTCGGCGTTCCCGGAATCACGAATATTGCCCAATTTGATAATAGCGTTTTGGGAGCAGCGGATATCGCAGGCAATTTTCCTCTTTATGCAATTTCCTTTGGGATTGTCTGGACGCCGGGGCAGATATTATTCAGGTTTGGTCCGAATGTGTTGGTAATTGAGGCGGGCTCTCTTGTTTTTGGGGGGACAACTCTTGGAGTGTCCAACCAATCATTTATAGATGGAGTTGGTTCCAACCAAACGATCAATGTCACACAAGGGGGATCGATTAATTTTAACAGTCCCGGCTGTACGGCTGATGGCGATGACACAGGAACCGTTTATTACAACGTCAATGGGTTGGGAAACATCACCTTCGATAACACCAGCACGGCGAACAATGCCAATTTTAACCTCACGGGTCCCAATGCAAGCCTCATCTTTCAGGGAAATTCAACGGCGAATGCCGCAACGATCATCAATTCGGGAGGAGACATCGAGTTTGCGGCAAGTGCCGATGCTGGCCTTTCCAACATTGTCGTAACGGATGGCGGTGTGGTCAATTTTACGGGGGGAGCGAGCGGAGATGCCGCTTCTGTGATCTTAAAGAGAGGGGTGTTTTTTGGCGGGGAGCTTGCGATCGGCCAGACCAATACTTTGTTTTCATTAGATTCGGATCAGTTTTCGATTGTGTCGTTAGCGGGTAATCAATTGACGCTCACGGGGAATGTTCCGATGACGATTGCAGGGAGTGTCACAGGGACAAACGGAGGATTGAGTTTTATCAACGCAGATGGGACAACCCGCTCGATCGTCCATCTGCAACGCAATGCATCAGATCCGAATAGCTACACGGGGCCCACACTTGTTGGAGGCAATACACAGCTGATTGGCGATACGACAAGCCTTGCAAATAGCGTGATTATCAATAGCAATAGCCCTCTCCCCGATGGGCAGGTAGCGTTTGATCAAGGTTTTAGCGGGGTCTTTGCAGGACAAATTTTTTCGCAAAATGGGATGTCGAATCCAGCTGCGGTGTTGATCACAGGCGGTGGGCAGGTGACCATTCCAAGCACCTTTGGCATTGTGTCGGGAAATTCGAGCGTTTCTGTACCTGTCACAGTGGATAATGCCACGCTTGTCGGTGATACATTCAGCTTGCTTTCCCCCATCACACTGGTTGATTTTGATTCCACACTTGTCTTTGCCCAAACGAATTCTGGTATTGTCTTTAACGACATTTTGTCTGGAACGAATGGGCCGCAGGGAACTGTATCGATCCAATCACCAGGGAAGACCATCACCATCTCCGATTCCAATCTAGTCGATGTGCGCTTGATCGACGTGGGTGCGGGGAATTTTGGTGCTTTAGGGGATAACATCATTGGCAATGTATTTTTGGATAACGACACCAATTATATCTTAAGCCCTGCAACAACGACAGTTACCAGTAATATTTCTGGAAGCGGGGGCGTCCAGCTTTCAGATAAAACGTCGAGCAGCACTTTGACGATGCTCGGAGTCAACAGCTACACAGGCGGTACGCTTGCCGGCGTAAATGTTGTATGGATAGGAAATACACTCGCGATCCAAGGGGATGTTCAAACGACCGATCAGTCGACCGTTGTGGTATTTAATCAGGCTGTCGGTGCTCATCAGCCTATTACAAATGGGGTCTATAAGGGGAGCATTTCAGGCCTCGGGGCCGTTGGGGTGATCGGTGGTCAGATTGTGACTTTCAGCGGGACAAATAATTCTTACTCCGGTGGGACAACGATTGTCGGGTCTGGTACGACTCTTCAGGGGACGACGAGCACGTTGCAAGGCGATATGGTGTTAGTGAGTTCTGGAGGCTTGATTTTCAACCAATCGCTTTCGGGAGATTTTTCCGGAAATATCTCGGGAACGGGAACGCTGCAGGTGATGGGTGGTGGACGGGTCAATTTGCTTGGGTTCAACACATTTTCAGATTTTTTCACTCCTATCACTGTGATCAGCGGAACGCTTGTGGGGAACACCGACAGCATTCAACAAGACATTCTTAACTTTGACACAGTGCAATTTACTCAACTGGTAGATGGAACCTATAGCAACTCTATTACTGGGTCTGGGAATTTAATCAAAGCAGGTCCTGGAAAGTTGTCGTTGGTTACCCCTCAAACAGCGGCAAACACGTATATTAGAGAAGGGGAGCTCAACCTCAATACGACGCTCACTGGTAACGCCACGATCGAGGGGGGCGGGATTTTATCGGGGGTCGGAACGGTGACGGGGAATTTGTCGGTCCGTTCTGCCGGGTTATTGAAGCCTGGCAATAGCATCGGAGCCATGAACGTCGGCGGCAATTTGCAGATGGACATCGACTGTCAATATGGCGTTCAGGTAGATGGAGCTGGAAATGCGACAGAGACGATCGTCGCTGGAACAATTCTGATCAACGGCGGCGAAGTCGACGTGACATCTGCAGATGGAACATTTTTGCTCAATGTCCCCTATCTGGTGTTGCATTCGAATACGATGAATGGTTTGAGCGGCACCTTTTCGATTGTCCAAGCGCACGGCTTTTTCAACCCCGAAGTGGTGGCAGCAAACGCTCTTTATGACTCTCAGAATGCGTATGTGATTTTACAACCCACATTCACCAACTGCCCATTGAACCAGAATCAGCAAAATGTGGCAGCTCAAATTGAGAATTTGATCAACCCGCCAGCTGATATCGAGGCGTTGTTGCAAGCCATGGTCCTCTTGCCTTGCGATGAGATCGCCTTTGTCCTTGATGAATTGGGCGGTGAACAATATGCGGGCGAAATGGTTTTAGCAGAAATGGTGAATCGGCAATTTATCAGGCGCTTGTACGATCCTTTACGCGATCTCATCAGCATGCCCCCCTGCTGCAAGCCCTACTATGAAAATTGTTTTGGCGCTTATGAAGCAGTTGGTCAGGAATTGTGGTTTGAGGGGGGAGGCACGCGCTTTGCGATCGATAGCGGCCATGAAGGGTACGGCTTTAGTGGAAATGGGTATGAAGTCGTTGGCGGAGTGCAACACACATTTTCGAACGATTGGACGCTCGGTTTAGGTGTTGGGTATTTCACTGATGAGATCCATTTCAAGCTCCCTGGAAAAGGGACGATGCATACGCTCGACATTGGCCTTTATACTCTGTATCGCCCCGATTCTTATTACGTCCTTGCCGATGTGGCATTTGGCGCTTCGAGAGACAGCTTGCACCGCACGATCGCTGCTGGGGATTTCCGTGCGACGCCCCGCAGCAACACACGCATTTACCAAGGGACTTTCTATGGAGAAGTGGGCTTTGACAATGTGATCGATGTTCCTCTGTTTGAGTGTGTGTTAGTCCAACCTTTTATCGGGATCGAGCTCGGAGGGACACACCGCAGCGAGATCACCGAAGAGCAAGGCGGGTCGCTCGATTTGGAAATCGACAGCAAGAGCCTTTTCAGATGCTATAGCCGACTTGGTTTCCATGCGAACACGATGCCTTCCCAAGGCCAAATGGAGCTCGCCTTGGATTTGGCTTGGAATTACCGCTTGGGGGACGCCGGCCGCACAAATAAGGAGCGCTTCATCGCTTTTGATGAGTCGTTCAATATCGAAGGCGCTCCCGAACAAAAGAGCAGTGTTGATGGGACGTTGGCGCTCATCGTTCCCGTTGGGAATTTCATCAAACTGTACCTAGAAGTGTCCGGGCAAAAATGGCAAAGAGCGGCGACTGGTTCTGTATTTGGTGGTTTCAGAGCGAATTGGTAAAAAAAGGAAAGAGATCATGACGACGAAATTGTGGATTTTGACCGCAAATAAGAGCTTTGCAAAGGTGTACCAAGTGACCGGTCTTGGCCGCGAGTTCCAGGAGATTTTGCATATTGAACATCCGTATGGCCGAAAGAAAGGGTCGGAGATTTTTACCGACAAGCCAGGGCGCTCATTTGACAGCTTAGGTGGTGGGCGCCATGCGCTTGGCAAATCAATTGATGTGCACCAGCACGATCAGACAGTTTTTACAAAGCAGCTGGCGACAATGTTACAAGAAGGGTTAGAGAAAAATGCCTACGATGCGCTTGCTTTTGTGGCACCTTCTCATTTTCTTGGCGATTTGAATGCCGCGATCTCGGCGGCCGTGAAGAAAAAGGTGCTCAAAGAGATCCCGCGCGATCTTCCCGAAAACATGGATGAAAAGCAGCGGATCGAACAGCTCTGCGGCTACCTCGATCTCTGGAACCACAAATCCAGAGGTTAAACTCTTTGTGAACGAGCCCGTGCCCGAAAAAATCAGTTCCAGAACAAATTGATCGGTTGTTAGGCCCGAAGGGTCGGCCTGGCATAGCCCAGGTCGGAGCGAGCATCAGCGAGCGGAGGCCTGGGTTCAGAAAACCTTAAGGTTGAGGCCCGAAGGGTCGGCATATCATTTTATTCCCACAAATATTTTTCATCATATGACATTCCTTCCATCTGCAACATCTTCAAAAATTCTTCTTTGAAGCTTACGGTTTCATGATGTTTTTTTACAGAGTGATATGCCGACCCTTCGGGCCTCAATTTTGTTGTAATCCTAAACCCAGGCCTCCGCTTCGCTCCGACCTGGGCTATGAGATTCCGGCCCTTCGGGCCTCATTGCCCTCTTTGCGTTACATCATACCGCCCATGCCGCCCATTCCCATTCCTCCCATGCCACCCATGCCCATTCCTTCCATCGAAGGAGCATGCGCGTGTTTGGATTTGGGTTTAGGTTTGTCGGTGATCATGGCAGCTGTCGTTAAGAGCAGGCTGGAGATGGAGGCCGCATTGAGCAGAGCGCTCATGGTGACCATGACAGGGTCGATGACGCCGGCTGCAATGAGATCGGTGAACTCATCTGTGAGGCCGTTGTAGCCGAAGTTTCCTTTCCCTTCGTAGATTTTTTCTGCGATGAGATTGCCTTGTTTGCCGCAGTTATTTGCAATCGCTGTGGCAGGGGCAAATACGGCATTGCGGATGATCGCTGCGCCAATTGCTTCATCGCCGTTGAGCTTTAGTTTATCAAGGCTTTTGACGGCTCTTAAGAAAGCCACGCCGCCACCCGCGACGATCCCGTTGGCAACAGCGGCTCGCGTTGCATGCAAGGCATCTTCGACACGCGATTTTTTCTCTTTCATTTCTAGCTCTGTTGCAGCGCCGATGTTGATGATGGCGACGCCTCCGACCAGTTTAGCCAGCCGCTCTTCGAGCTTTTCTTTGTCGTAATTGGAGATATTGGGATGCGCAAGCTCCGCTTTGATCTGTGCAATGCGCTCTTTGATGAGGGCGGGCTTTCCAGCTCCATCGACGATCGTTGTCTCCTCTTTGGTGACCTTAATCGTTTTGGCGCTTCCCAGGACATTGATCTCCGCCGTGTCTAGGTTGAGGCCAACTTCTTCTGCGATGACCGTTGCACCTGTTAAAGTCGCAATGTCTTGGAGCATCGCCTTTTTGCGATCGCCAAATCCTGGCGCTTTTACCGCGCAGACGGGGAGGCCTGCCTTGAGTTTATTGACGACGAGAGTGGCAAGTGCTTCCCCCTCGACTTCATCGGCGATGATCAAGAGAGGGCGCGGCCCTTTTGCCATCACTTTTTCTAGGAACGGAACCAAGTCTTTGACTGCGGAGAGTTTTTTGTCGACGATCAAGATCGCGGCATTCGCCAGTTCGACGCTCATGTTTTCAGCGTTTGTGATGAAATAGGGGGAAAGGTATCCTTTTTCAAACTGCATCCCTTCGACGACGTCAAGTGTTGTTTCAATCCCCTTTGCTTCGGCCACCGTGATGATCCCATCTTTGCCGACTTTTTCCATCGCTTCGGCGATAATCGTGCCGATTTCGTTGTCATTATTTGCGGAAATGGTCGCGATTTGTTTAATTTCTTGCGATGTTTTGACTGGGATTGCCATATCGGTGAGAGCTTGTGTAATCGCTTCGACCGCTTTATCGATCCCTTTTTTGAGACTCATTGGGTTTGCCCCAGCCGCGACGTTTTTGACGCCGAGAGTAAAGATCGCTTCTGCAAGAACAATCGCTGTGGTCGTGCCATCGCCTGCAATGTCCGCTGTTTTCGAGGCGACTTCTTTGACGAGCTGCGCTCCCATGTTTTCGAACTTGTCTTTGAGTGCGACCTCTTTCGCAACAGTGACCCCGTCTTTTGTCGACAGCGGTGCGCCAAAGCCCTTGTTGATCACGACATTGCGCCCTTTGGGTCCAAGAGTGACTTTCACTGCTTTAGCGAGCGTGCGAACGCCCTCTAGGAGCGATTTAAGTGCTTCTTCACTGAATTGTAACATTTTTGCCATAGCAAGACTCCTCGAAGTAATGGGTTTATTGTGAAGTTAAGAAAGAACGCCTAACACATCATCTTCAGCCATAATGAGGAGCTCTTCATCTCCCCCTTTCACTTCTGTGCCGGAGTAGGTGCTGAATAACACGCGGTCGCCCACTTTAAGTTGCATCGTTTCTTTATTTCCCTGTTCGTCAATTTTACCAGGTCCGACAGCGATGATGACCCCTTCTTTGGGTTTTTCTTGTGCTGTATCGGGTAGGAGGATTCCCCCTTTTGTCGTCGCTGCTTTGGATCGCTGAATCAAGACGCGATTGCCGAGAGGTTTTATGTTTTTCATTGTAAGAACTCCTTAGATTTAAGATTGAGTGATTCGTGAGTTTAGAGGAAACCCGGTGATTTTGTCAAGAGGAAGACGGTAAAATCTAGCAAATCTTTAGATCAAGTGCTAATTTTGCTCATGCAAAGCGGAATCAATGACGCGGAGCGCCGACCAGTCGGGCCGCATATCCCAGCCGAGTTGCCACACCATGACTCCCCCGAGGTGGTTTTTTTTGACGTACTGGCATTTTGCTGCCAGCGACTGTTCATCGTCGTAGGTGATAAATTCTTTGTTTTGAGGGCAATAGAGATAGGGAACCTGAGCTTGGTGATCCCAATAGCGGGTGTATTTACCTAAAAAATTGCGTTTGATGTCAGCCAAAGAACGCACCCCTTTTATCGATGTCCCTTTCCCAGCTCCTTTGTATTCAATGTGCAAACCGTCGCTTGTTGCTTTTGTTAAGGAGTAAGTGCGGCCATACAACGGAAGTCCGATCACGATCTTTTTGCCGGGGACCCCTTTAGAAAGGTAGTGCTGCACCGAGGTATCGGTGTTGTGCAGAGGATTTCCAATTTTTGTCGGAAAGAGCGGAGCGTGGTGGTTGGTGACCTCATCACCGCTACCCTTGGATGGGCCATGAAAGTTGTACGACATCAAGTTGATCCAATCGACGTATTTGTGAATGTTGTCGAGCTCAATTTCTTGGTAGCGCGAGACGGTGGCAGGGCTTGCTATCGACACTAGGAGGGGCGGTTTTTGCTTTTTTGCGGCTGTATAGATATCGGAAAGGAGCAGAGTGAAGTTTTGTTTATCTTGAGGCCGTCCTCCGTGGCCTGCAAAACACGGGTATTCCCAATCGATGTCTACCCCATCGAAATGAAATTTTTTGCAAAACGCCACGAGTTCTTCGGTGAAGCGTTTGCGCGCTTTTGGAGAATCTGCCAGTGAAGAAAATGGTTCAGATAACGTCCAGCCGCCAAAGGAGATCAGTGTTTTGAGGTGAGGGTACTTTTTTTTGAGTTGGTAAATGGCTTGCAAATTTCCGCCATAGCTTTTCAAAGTTTTCCAATCCGTTTCCGCAAAGCCGATGTCTTGTTGCGGCGCAAGGAGAGAAATGGCTCCTGT
Organism: Chlamydiota bacterium; assembly: GCA_013287915.1. Taxonomy (GTDB): domain Bacteria; phylum Chlamydiota; class Chlamydiia; order Chlamydiales; family Parachlamydiaceae; genus JABDCX01. Next base: position 41,612 of record JABDCX010000001.1, on the reverse strand, counting down.
AGCATCGACTTTGGCAAAGGCGTAGTTGAGATGGGTGATCAGATTGCCATCGATCTCTTGAGGGAAGAAGGGAGGTTTTCGCCGCGCATCCCAACTCACGTAGTAGCCGACGAGTTTGTATGCGTGATCGCTTGCAAACGTGCAGTGGCAAAATCCCAAGAGAAGAGTGAGAAAAGTCAAGAGATGTGCCGGCATGAATCATTCCAATTTATTGTGAGTGGATTGTACGACAGAGCCAAATTGTTTGCCATTCTCCTTTTGCGTGATATAATTAACTTTTGCAAACGATGGGGAAGCGATGTCAAAAGAAATGATACAGGCCGAAAACCTCTTGAAGGAGGTGCGTGGGCGCTCTTTAATCCCTGCAGAGAGAGCAAGAAAGGCGATTCAGCTCGCGGGATTGATGCTGGAAGAATCGAAGCGAATTCAAACGTCCAGAGAAAGGAAGAAACAAAAAGAGTTGGCGCGGATGGTTGCCGACCCGATCGGCAAAGTATTTGCAACTCGGTTAACCGATCAGTGTTTTCGCAGCTCCAACCAAAAAAGAGTCGCAGATCAGATGCGCGATCTGATCCACACTCTAGGCGTTCCTCGCTTTTTCTCCCCTTTTAAAAAGCTGCAACTCTCCCTCTTTTCCCTTTTTGGTCCTATGGTGACACAATTTTTTGTTCCCCTCGTGCGCCGCCTCATTCGAAAGGAAACGGCAACAGTCATTTTGCCAGGCGAGCAAAAGGCGTTAGAACAGCACATTGCCAAGCGGCATCGGGAAGGGGTGCGGGTCAATCTCAACCATCTAGGGGAAGCGATTTTAGGTGAAGGGGAAGCAAAACAAAGGCTGCAGCGTTATTTAGATGATTTAGCACACCCCGACATCGATTATATCTCTGTGAAAATTTCTACTTTGTACAGTCAAATCAATCTATTGGGGTGGGATCAATCTCTGAAGGTGTTGGCAGAGAGGCTAAAGTGGCTCTATCGCACTGCCAAGAGGCATTCCTGTACGGATGAGAAAGGGAAAAAAGTCTCAAAGTTCGTCAATCTCGATATGGAGGAGTATCGCGATTTGCGGATGACCACGACGCTGTTTCGCACTGTTTTAGACGATCCAGAGTTTTACGATTATTCTGCAGGGATTGTCTTGCAGAGCTATCTGCCCGATGCTTTTCTATTTCAACAAGAGCTGACCGTTTGGGCAATCCAGCGCGTCATGAATGGGGGTGCGCCAATCAAGATCCGGCTGGTCAAAGGGGCGAATTTAGCCATGGAGAAGGTGGAAGCTTCTTTGAAGGATTGGGAGCAGGCCCCCTATCCCGATAAAGTCGATGTCGATGCCAATTACAAGCGGATGATGCAGTACGGGTGTCAACCTCAGAACGCCTCTGCGGTGCATCTAGGGATTGCAAGTCACAATCTATTCGACATTGCGTATGGGATGTTATTGAGGGAAGAAAACGAAGTGGGCCGTTGGGTCGGGTTTGAGATGCTTGAGGGGATGGCAGAGGCGCAAAAGAGAGTCGTTCACTCTCTCACAGGCGGGATGGTTCTCTATTGCCCTGTTGCAAAACGAGAAGAGTTTCAACACGCTGTAGCATATTTGACGAGGCGTTTAGATGAAAACACGGCTTCGGAGAACTTTCTAAGGCATCTCTTTGATCTCAAAGAAGGCTCCCCTTCTTGGAAAGAACAGGTGGCTCTTTTTACTCAAGCGTGTGAGAAAATCGATTCCGTTTCTTATGTTCCCCGCCGCCAGCAGAATCGGTTGCAAACGCCTCACAGACATGAATACGACACTCCATTTACAAACGCGCCCGATAGCGATTGGTCTCTCCCTCAACAACGGATCTGGGCCGAGCGGATCATAAATGACCAAGCTAAGCAAGAACCGATCGCCATTGCGTGTGCAACAGGAGCGGAAATTGAATCTGCTCTTGAGGCATCGGAGAAGCAAAAACTTGTTTGGGAGAAAAAGTCGTTGCAAGAGCGGTGCCGGCTGTTGGATGAGCTTGCCTATCAGCTACAATGCCACCGAGGTGAACTCATCGGAGCGATGGTAGCAGAAACGGGAAAAACAGTGCCTGAAGCCGATGTGGAGGTATCTGAAGCAGTCGACTTTGCCCACTACTACCGCCGGATGATCGTCGAAGTGCAGTACATGCAAGATGTCTCCTTTTCACCCAAGGGAATTGTGTTGGTGACGCCGCCCTGGAATTTTCCTTGCTCGATTCCTGCTGGCGGGATCATTGCTGCTCTGACCACTGGAAATGTTGTCCTGTTTAAGCCGGCCCCAGAAGCTATTTTTGTCGGGTGGACGCTCGCAAAGATCTTTTGCGAGGCAGGATTTCCCAAAGAGTGCGTGCAGTTTATCAATTGCCACGATGAGCCGGAGGGAACAGCACTGATCTCCGACCCCAGAGTTTCTGTTGTCGTCTTAACAGGCGCAACAAGTACAGCTCTCCATTTTTTAAAGAGCACCCCTGGACTTGATTTAGTGGCTGAGACAGGTGGAAAAAATAGCATGATCATCACTGCCGCCGCCGATCGCGATTTGGCGATTAGAGATTTGCTCCAGTCGGCGTTTGGGCACGCGGGGCAGAAATGCAGCGCTTGCAGTTTGGCAATTTTGGAACAGGAAGTGTACGACGATCCCCATTTTTTAAGGCAACTTCACGATGCCGCTTCTAGCTTGACTGTGGGCTCTGCTTGGTCATTGTCGACGAAAGTCAATCCGTTGATACGGCCAGCTGAAGGGGCATTGTTGCGCGGTTTGACAACCCTTGACATTGGCGAAGAGTGGGTTTTGAAGCCCAAACAAGATCCCCATAACCCTAAACTTTGGTCTCCAGGGATCAAGAAAGGGGTTCGCCTGGGCAGCTTTACGCAGCAAACAGAGCTCTTTGGACCTGTTTTAGGGCTTATCTGTGCAAAGAATCTCGACGATGCCATCGCCATCGCCAATCACACTGTCTATGGGCTGACAGCGGGTTTGCATTCGCTAGACCACCGCGAGCATGCGCGCTGGCTTGACAAGATAGAGGCTGGAAATTGTTATATCAACCGCGGCATGACGGGCGCGATCGTGCAACGCCAACCCTTTGGAGGGTGCAAAGCCAGTAGTTTTGGACCTGGTGCAAAGGCTGGCGGTCCCAATTATTTGCTGCAGCTGATGCGGATAGAGCAAAAGAATTTGCCCGAAGAAAGGGACCCTGTGAATGAACAGGTTTTACACCTTTCACACCGTTTGCAAGACCTAGTTGAAATGGAAGCAGATGAAAGGAACTTGTGGATGGCGAGCATCGGGAGTTACGCCTTTTTTTGGAATCAATATTTTTCTCAAGACCGCGATGTGAGCCATGTGCTCGGCCAAGATAATTTTATCCGCTATCTGCCTCGTAAGACAATCACTCTCCGCGTTCAAGAGAGCGATCTTTGGATCGATGCGATGCGGGTTGCAGCTGCCGCATTGACGTGTGGCACGCGCCTGGTCATTAGCCATTCTGATGCGTGGAAGCAAGCCAATTTGCCAGAACTTCTCAAGAATCTCTCTTCTGTCCAGATTTGTATCGAATCGGATGAGGAGTTGAACGCTCGCATTCTGAATGGGGGCGTGGATCGGCTGCGTTTATTGAAGCGAGGAACAGTAGAATTATACAGCGCTTGTGCAGAGGCGTGCGTCAATGCGATCACAGCGCCAGTCATGGCAAATGGACGCATAGAGTTGCTCCACTTCCTACGGGAAGTCAGCATCAGCAGCGATTATCACCGGTACGGGTATTTAGGAGAGAGGGAACCGAGAGTTGAGCAACAGACTTGCCAAAAAGGCAGCTGTGGTTCATGCTCTTGTGGTTAACTAAGGTTGAAAATGGCAAAGCCTCTTAATCCTGAACAGCAAGATGCTGTTAATACTCTGTATGGTCCGCTGCTCGTTTTGGCAGGAGCGGGCTCTGGTAAAACGCATGTCGTGACGCAGCGGATTATCAAATTGATTGAACAAGGTGTGAGTCCCCACGCCATTCTTGGACTCACGTTTACCAATAAAGCCGCTCAGGAAATGAAGGAGCGAGTTGCTTCTTTAACCAATCAGAACGTGCTTGTGTGTACTTTTCATAGCTTGGGCGCCCGCATTTTGCGCGAAATCATTCATGTTTTGGGCTACACTCGCGATTTTGTAATTTACGACGATCAAGACGTCGACAAAATTGCGAAACTCTGCCTCAATGAAACGCAATCGCAGTCGGAACCAAAAGAGGTTTTAAGCTTTATCTCAAAAGCGAAAAATGCGCTGACCGATCTCGAAGCACTTCAGAACATGCCGACAGATGCGGAAGAGAAGGAGTTGGTCGATCTATTTACCCGTTACCAACAGAAGCTTTTCTTTTCGAATGCCGTAGATTTTGACGACCTACTCTATTTGCCTGTGAAAATCTTTCGCACCCATCCCGATCTGCTCGAGAGTTACCAAAACCGATGGCAATTTCTCCTCATCGATGAATATCAAGATACGAATGGGGTTCAGAGCGTTTTGATCGATCTGCTGGTTGCAAAGCACCGCAATCTGTGCGTTGTGGGAGATCCCGATCAATCGATCTATTCGTGGCGCGGTGCGAATATCAACAACATTTTGCTTTTCTCCGAGATGTATGCGAACGCCAAAGTCGTGAAACTCGAACAAAATTACAGAAGTCGCACGAATATTCTCAATGCCGCAAATGGGTTGATTGGCGAAAATTACCAAAGGTATCAAAAGACCTTGTGGAGTGATCGTGGGCCAGGGGAAAAGGTGATCCGCCACACAGCCGACACAGAAAAAGATGAGGCGTATTTTGTTGCCGAAAGGATTCGTTACCATCGCTTGCACCAAAACGTGCCCTATAAGGATATTGCTGTTTTTTATCGCACGAATGCGCAGTCGCGTCCCGTGGAAGATAAAATGATTCAGCTTGGGATCCCCTACGTAATTGTGGGCGGCGTTTCCTTTTATCAGCGGCGCGAGATCAAAGATATTTTGGCGTTTTTGAGAATGGTTTATTCAGGGAATGATTACGTTGCGTTTTTGAGAACGATTAATTTGCCTAAAAGAGGGATTGGGGAAACGACTGTCGAAAAAATCCGTTCTGCCGCAGAGCAGACCCGCACAACCATTCTTCAGATGTGTGAAGACGCCCTTTCTGGTGCATCAACGGCTGCAGGGTTGCGGTTGACGGCTGCGCAGAAAAAGGGTTTACAGGAGTACCTCAACATCATTTCCACTTTAAAGGTCATTGCAAAAGAATGCTCACTGCAAGAGCTTGTCAAAGAAACGATTTTGTCCACAGGCTATCTTGGGCACCTCCAAATCGAAAAAGATACGTTTCAGGAACGCAAAGAGAACTTAAACGCGCTTGTCAACAAGGCTCGGGAATGGGAAATGGGAACCGAGACACCGACCTTACAAGGCTTTTTAGAGGAACTTTCCTTAAAATCTTCCCTAGATGAAGTCAGTGATCAAGAGGATAGAATCAGCCTCATGACGATTCATAATAGTAAGGGTTTGGAATTCGATATGGTCTTTTTAGTGGGCCTAGAAGAAGATTTGTTTCCACATGTCAACTCCAGAGACAAAGAAGGAGCCCTGGAGGAGGAGCGTCGTCTATGTTATGTCGGCATGACGCGTGCCAAGGAGCTTTTGTACCTCTGTGATGTCCGCCTGCGCTTCTTATGGGGCGTCCATCGCATGCAGCGGCCCAGCCGCTTTCTGTTCGAGATCCCCGGTACCTTCCTAGAGCGTTTCAAAGCCCGGCCTGGACATTGACCTACAGTGATATGCCGCCCTTTCAGGGCTCGTCATTGGGTACGTGTTTACCCAGGCCTCCGCTCGCTGACGCTCACTCCGACCTGGGCTATGAGATACCGGCCCGTTGGGCCTCACAACACGTTCAATTAGTTCTGGAGCTACTGCTAAAAACCTTAAGCAGTCTGCTGCTGAGACCCGAAGGGTCGGCCTAGCATAGCCCAGGTCAGTGATATGCCGCCCTTTCAGGGCTCGTCATTGGGTACATGTTTACCCAGGCCTCCGCTTCGCTCCGACCTGGGCTATGAGATACCGGCCCGTTGGGCCTCACAACACGTTCAATTAGTTCTGGAGCTACTGCTAAAAACCTTAAGCAGTCTGCTGCTGAGACCCGAAGGGTCGGCCTAGCATAGCCCAGGTCGGAGCGAAGCGGAGGCCTGGGTTTATCATTACAAATCACGCGAGCCCTGAAAGGGCGGCATATCTCTATAGGATCAATGAATCTTGGTAATTGAGCTGAGTGTTCTAGAATCGATCTTTAGCCGTGGTTTGGGCTTGGGTGGGCTCTTCTTTCATCACTTTTTTTCCAGGAGCAATTGCTCCCACCAGGCATGGGCTTTTTTCAAGCCAGGATTCACCAAAGAGCGGAGTTGCAAGAGATGTAAGGCCTGGGCAAATTCAGCGTGCTGAAGTGTGCGCGGACCGTGGTGTTGCTTTCCTGAGAGAGGCGTGAGGCGGTATTGCATCGAAAGGATGTAGTGCACCTCTGTGCTGAGTTTGCGTGGAAAATGGGAAAATGCCGTGATGAGCACGCCGCGGATGATGTTCGCGCTCAGCGCCATGATTTCACCAAAATTCGGCGTGATCTTTTTTCTTAAGTAGTGGTAATCGATCTCCCGTTCAAGAATGGGGAAAAGGAGTAAAGAAGCGAGCAAGCTCCTCGATAAGTGGTGCTTGGGGTGGTGGAGAATGGTGTTATCTGCAGCAGCAAGCAGCTGATAAACCTCATTGCCATACCGGCTTTTTAGGAACTTTGAAAGGGTGGGAAAGAGAAGTTGTAATAGCTTATTTTCCTGCATAAGGATGAAGAACTCTTTTGAGTAACCCGATTCGAGCATGCGCAACATCTCTTCTAATATGCGAGCGGGAGAGCTCTTGACGATCTCCTCACTGAGTTTGAGCAGGGCTTCTTGCGATTCTTCTTCGATTTCGAATCCGATGCGCGATTTGAAGCGCAGCAAGCGGATCATGCGAACGGGATCCTGCTTAAACCGCACCAGAGGGTCCCCAATCGTTTTTAAGAGCCTTTTGTGGATGTCATCCCACCCTCCTACATAGTCGATGATCGAGTGTGTCGTGGGATCGTAAAACAAACCATTGATCGTAAAGTCTCTACGCAGCACATCCTCTTCAGGCGTGCCCCAGGCATTGTCTTGCACGATCAGGTCGCTGTCATTCTCTCCTGTTCGAAAGGTGGAAACTTCAAAGATTTTGTGACCGTACCGGATATGAGCCAGGCGAAAGCGGCGTCCAATTAAGATGCATTGTCTGGTGAAGAGGCGTTTGATCTGCTCAGGCCTTGCAGAGGTGGAGATGTCGTAATCTTTTGGGTGTTTTTTGAGAAGCAGGTCTCTAACACTGCCTCCAACCAGGTAGGCGTTGAAGCCGGCATCGAGGAGGCGTTGGATGATCGAAATGGCATCGGGATCGATTGCTTTTGCATCGATGTCGTGGTCTGTTGCATGAAAGATTTTTGGCTGCACGTATAAAAAACACTCCTAAAAGGCATTTGTAAGGAAATTGTAGAGAGAACCTATTGATCCATTATAGTAAAGGATCATCTGCACGCTTGTCAAGAAGTAGGTTATTGGGCCTTTCCCGCTGTGAATTCTTCGAGTCTCCTCGAAGAATTCACAGCGGGAAAGGCTCCATTGCCTATGCGAAAGCGCGTTAATGTCAGATGCACTTGTGATTTCTTTGAGAATATAGAGAGAAGCGTTCTTCTTAGACGTCCAAAAATCAAGTTTAAAGTCGTTGATTATCTGAGTGTTGTGAATTTATTTGAAAAGAGCTGTTGTAAAAAAAAACTCAATCTGTCATGAGTATACCTCTGCAAAAGAAAATGCGAAAGGTGCGGAAATTTTTTTTGTGGTTAGATCCAGTTTCTGAATTAGCAAAGTTTAATGTTGGCAAAAAAACGGCGCTTCGTGTAAATCTCGGAGCAGGATCAAAAATAATTAGTATTTTAGAACGCCACCATGCTGTTGTCGTGCCGTGAGGCGTATGATGACTCCATTGAGGGCTGTAGAGGATGCCTTTTAAGTAAACAAAACAATAAAGAGGAATGATATGCAAATAAGTAGGTTCTTGAGCAAGGTCACCACAGCGTTATCGGTGGTTGTTGCTATGTCAGTCACTGCACCAGTTGCAGCTGATACTGTTAATTGTGCTCCGCAAAACGCAAACTGTAAACAAAACGACAACTGCTGCTTGACATGGTGCAATCCAGCTCCTCAATGTCCTTGCGCGTATAACCCCTCTGCACACATGCAATGTGGAAACCGCCCTTGCTGTGGAGCATCAGATAATGTCAGCGGTCGCATCGATGTTCTCTACTGGAGACCCTGCTCAGATGGGCTTGAACTAGGGAAAGCGGAGTCATTCACACAATCCCAAGTTGGAGACGATGTCGTTTTGACAAACGAGTCGCGTGCAGCTGATCCTAATTTTAAATTCGACACAGGCTTCAGACTGGGGATTGGCTACTATTGCCCCTGTGACTGCTGGGATGTTTCGTTAAACTGGATCCATTTCCACGCAAAAGCAGAATCCGATGGCGCTGGCCAGATCGGGACAACCCTCCCATACACGACATTTGTCAGCGATTGGGAGCGTTATGCCGGCGAATACCCAACGGCTATTGAATCGCGTTGGACGTTGGATATGGACATCGTAGATCTCGAATTTGCAAAGAAGTATTTTGTAAATCACTGCTTTATCTTAAGACCATATATCGGTCTGAGAGCGGCTCGCATCGATCAAGGGTACCATGTCGAAGCTGTACAGGCTTCGAACCCAGCAGTTTCGACCGATTTTGCATCGAATGTTAATTCGAAGAGCGATTTCCGTGGGATTGGTCCACGCGCTGGTCTCGACATGGAGATCAGATTAGGTTGTGGCGTGTCACTATTTGGCGGTGCAGCAGCAGCTCTTGTGTTTGGCACATTTGATCGCCACTCCTCAGAAGAGTTTACAACTGGCACAAGCCCAGCTTTCGACGAGTACGACCCCCACGGCGGCGGCCCAGGTCGGTGCACGGTTACGATGACTGACATGGCAATCGGTTTGAAGTTCGAACACTGCTTTGAATGCTGTGGATGCACCCACCCCTTTGCCCTCGCGTTTGCCTGGGAACACCACGCTTTCTACGACCTTAACCATTTCAACTTTGCTGCTGAAGGGCTGACGAGTGTAGGTAAAGTGAACGGGATTCACAATGGCAAAGTGGGCGATTTGACCACCCAAGGGTTGACCGTTTCTGCAATGGTGGGCTTCTAATTTAGAGAATTAAATTTAAAAGAACGTACAAAAGGAGCGTTATGAAGATAAGTCAATTATTAAGTCAAATCACGGTAACATCGTTGATGTTCTGTGCTTTGTCATCAACAGCGCATCTCGCAGCTGCTGATGCGAACAATTGCGCACCAAACAACTGCAATCCACAAAACGATTGCTGTAATTTGTCATGGTGCAATCCTGCACCTCAGTGTGGCTTGGGCTACAACCCATCTGCTCACCTGCAATGTGGAAACCATCCTTGCTGTGGAGCCATGGACAACGTTAGCGGCCGTTTTGATATCCTTTACTGGAGACCATGTTCTGATGGGCTTGAGTTAGGGAAGGCGGAGTCTTTCACATCCTCTTCAGTTGGCGATGACACAGTTTTAACGAACGAGTCTCATGCAGCTGACCTAAAGTTCAAGTTTGACACTGGGTTCCGCTTTGGGCTTGGCTACTATTGCCCATGCGATTGCTGGGATGTTTCTTTGAACTGGACACACTTCCACGCAAAAGCGAATGCTGACGGGGCAGGTGGTACGACCACAACAGCGCCTTACACACAATTTGTAAGCGACTGGGAACGTCTTGCAGGCAATTATCCAACAGACATCGAAGCGCGTTGGACGTTAGATATGGATCTGTTGGATCTCGAGTTTGCACAAAAGTACTACGTCAATCACTGCTTTATCTTAAGACCGTTCTTCGGCTTAAGAGCGGCACGCATTGATCAAGGGTACCATGTCGAAGCTGAAAGAGTAGGCGATGCAGTGACTGCGAACAATTTTGCATCGAATGCTGATTCGAAGAGCGATTTCCGTGGGATTGGTCCTCGCGTCGGGATGGATGCCCAAATCAGACTGGGCTGCGGCGTCTCTCTCTTTGGGGGTGCAGCAGCATCTTTAGTATTTGGGACATTTGATCGCCATTCAAGCGAAGCGTATTCAAGACCAGCGCCTACAATAGCTGGCCCATTTAGCGAATTTAACTATGACCCACACGGTGGCGGCCCAGATCGCTGCACGGTGACAATGGCGGATTTCGCGATTGGGCTCATGTGGGAACACTGCTTTGAGTGCTGTGGATGCATGCACCCATTCTCGCTCGCGTTTGCGTGGGAACAACATGCGTTCTACGACCTCAACCACTTCAACTTTGCTGCTGAAGGGTTGACAAATGCAGGTGCTGTGAATGGAATTCACGATGGCAAAACTGGTGACCTCAGTATGCAAGGGTTGACAGTTTCTGCGGTCATTGGGTTCTAAGCGTAGAAAAGCTCACATAGCGTAATTTGTGACGAGGACTTAAGGCATTTGCCTTAAGTCCTCTTTTTTTTGTTGTGAAATTATACCAAATAGTTTATGTATTCGATTAAATTGAAAAATTCATTGCCACCGTATGGCGATGGGTTTATAAACCTGACTTGTGTCTTTCGGTTTCATAAATGGCTGTGAAGGCAAGTTAGGGTTGAATGCTTACAAGGAGAGAATGGACATGAATATGATTTTCAAACAGGTTGCGGGTACTGTTTTGGTAGTCGCAACTGTATTTTCAACTGCGGCTGTCATGGCCGATTCAATCACCAGTCGCTATGTAAATAATGGCATGGTGCAAGGTGATAGTAACTGTGTTCAAAATAACAACTGTGGCCAAAGTGATGGCTGCTGCTTCACATGGTGCAATCCAGCCCCTCAATGCGGGTTGGGTTATAACCCATCAGCGCATCTCCAATGTGGCGATCGCACATGCTGCAGTGCCATGGACAACCTTGGCGGACGTTTTGACATCCTTTACTGGAGACCCTGTTCAGACGGGCTTGAGTTAGGAAAAGAGGAATCGTTTGTTTCTTCTTTAGTCGGGGATGATACAGTCTTGACGAACGAGTCGCACGCAGTCGATCCTAATTTCAAGTTTGACACAGGCTTTAGATTGGGCCTTAGCTATAATTGCCCATCGAATTGCTGGGACATCGCTTTAAACTGGACCCACTTCCACGCAAAAGCGAATGCTGACGGTGCAGGTGGTGTATCCACAACTGCTCCTTACACACAATTTGTAAGCAATTGGGAGCGCCTTTCTGGGCAATACCCAACTGAGATCGAATCCCGTTGGACGTTGGATATGGACGTCTTGGACCTCGAGTTTGCACAAAAGTACTTTGTCAATCACTGCTTTATCTTAAGACCATTCTTTGGCTTAAGAGCAGCACGCATTGACCAAGGGTACCATGTGGAAGCTGTCCGAACAGGTTCTTCTTTCGATTTCATGTCGAACGTTGATTCAAGAAGCGACTTCCGTGGGATTGGGCCTCGTGCTGGGATGGATTTACAAATCAGACTCGGCTGTGGTGTGTCTCTCGTTGGAGGCGCTGCTGCTTCGTTACTGTTTGGAAGTTTCAACCGCCATTCTTCTGAAGCGTTTACGCAATCTGGAACTTCTCCATTTAGCGAATTTAATTACGACCCACACGGTGGTGGTCCAGACCGTTGCACTGTGACAACAGCTGATCTTGGCATTGGGATCATGTTGGAACACTGCTTTGAGTGCTGTGGAAACATGCACCCATTTGCTCTGGTATTCGCTTGGGAACAACACGCTTTCTACGACCTCAACCACTTCAACTTTGCTGCTGAAGGGTTGACAGCGAACGGTACTGTAAATGGAATCCACGATGGCAAAACTGGCGACCTCAGTATGCAAGGGTTGACCGTTTCAGCCATGATCGGCTTCTAATTGAAAGTAGCGTTCATTGCGTGAATTGTGATGAGGACTTAAGGCACATGCCTTAAGTCCTCTTTTTTTTTGTTGATTGATATATTCAAATTAAGTTATGTGGTTGAATTAGATAAAAAATTTGGGTTGATCCAATCTTTAGGAGGGTTATGTTTTTGCAGAGTTTCATCGGAAGGTTAAGTACGGTTCTGTTGTTTGGCGTTGTTCTAATGTCTACAGTCGAAGGCGTGTCCTCTCAGAACAACTGTGCCGTTCAAAATGATTGCTGTTGTCTGACCAATTGCCCAGAAGCACCTCAATGCGGGCTCGGTTATAACCCTTCCGCCTATATGCAATGTGGCAACCAGGCTAATTGCGGGGCGTGCAACAGTTTAAGCGGCCGCTTCGACATTTTGTATTGGAGACCCTGCTCAGATGGACTTGAGCTAGGGAAATCGGAGTCATTGATCAATTCAGAAATTGGGGAAGATACTGTCCTTACGAATGAATCGCATGCTGCTGATCCTAATTTTAAGTTTGACACAGGATTTCGGCTTGGGTTTGGCTATTACTCCCCTTGTGATTGTTGGGATGCCGCATTGAATTGGACCCATTTTCACTCAAAAGCATCTGCTGATGGCGCTTCTGATCCAACTAACAACATATTTTTCATGAGCGATTGGGTGCGCGATGCAGGAACGAATTTTACAGTCGCAGATGCTCGCTGGACATTGGATTTAGATCTGTTGGATTTGGAATTTGCAAAAACCTATTTTGTTAACCATTGCTTCATTTTAAGACCTTTTATCGGATTAAGAGCCGCTCGTATCGATCAAGGATACCATGTGGAAGCAACAGGTACTATCCAAGGTAGCCCAGCTTCGAATTCCGTTTCCGCAATGATAGTGGAGTCCTTCGATTCTGTTGTGAAATCTTCGAGCGATTTTCGCGGGATTGGTCCTAGGGCCGGTTTTTGTGCGGAAATTCGCTTAGGTTGCGGTGTGTCACTCATCGGGGGGGCGGCAGCTTCCTTGGTGTTTGGAACATTTGATCGCTCAAGTAAAGAAGGGCAACTAGGGAATGTGGCCAATGTGAATGAATTTAACTACGATGCGCATGGCGGTGGCCCAGATCGTTGCACCGTCACCATGGCTGACCTCGGCATTGGTTTGAAATGGGAGCATTGCTTTGAGTGCTGCGGTTGCATGCACCCCTTTGCATTCATCGTTGCGTGGGAACATCACGCCTTCTACGATCTCAATCACTTCAACTTTGCAACTGAGGGCTTGGACAAAACTTATAAAGTCAATGGAATCCATAATGGCAAAACCGGCGACCTCACCATGCAAGGGGTCACCTTCTCCGCCATGCTCGGTTTCTAATTGAAAGAAGCGTTCATCGCGTGAATTATGAAGAGGACTTAAGGCACACGTCTTAAGTCCTCTTTTTTTTGGAAAGCCGATTTTCTCATCAAGTTCGAGAGTCCGGAGCGTCAGCGAAGGGCGACTGATTTTTTAAACAACACCAACACGCATTTGGATGATTTTGAAGGCTTCGGGGAAGCGGAAGATCAGGTCAGACGCAATCACGCCATACGATGTGGCGTCCTCTGAGGCGATCTCTCCGGCAAGCCCGTGGAGAAAGACGCCCAGAGATGCGGCGTCGTGCGGTTGCAGTTTTTGAGCTAAAAGGGCAGCAATGAGGCCTGTGAGCACGTCGCCGCACCCAGCTGTTGCCATGCCTGGGTCGCCAGTCGGATTAACGATGTAGGGATGGCGTGGTTGGAAAATAAATGTGGGCGCTCCTTTCAGGACGAGAGTGATGTCGTGTTCTTCGGCAAATGCTTGACAGGTTTCTAGAAAGGAGAGAGTCAATCGGGGTTGTGTACTCATTTTGAGCAAATGCATCATCTCCCCATGATGCGGTGTCAAAACGGCGTGTTTGGGAAACGGCACTTTGCTATCGGAAATGATTTTCAATGCATCGGCATCGATGACGCACGGTTTTTCCAAGCGGGGGACCAAGGTGAGCAGCAATTTCTTTGTCTCTGCGCTTTGTCCAAGGCCAGGTCCAATGAAGGTTGCAGAGGCTTTATTGAGCAATGGCACCATCATATCGATTTCATGAGGTGTGTAGGGCACGCGAATCAGTTCATAAGGGCTCACTGACAGTTCTGCTTCCATTCCTTTGGGGTGAAGGAGCTTGACGATCCCAGCACCCCCTCGCAAGGCGGCCAGTGAGGAGAGCATCGCAGCCCCCGGCATGGTAGGTGAACCCGCCAATCCAACGACATAGCCCGCTTCATATTTATGCCGGTTGCGCTTGAGGGGCGGCAAAAGCGGGTTGAGCAATTCGTGAGAGAGCATGATGAGATTGGTTTCACATTCATCGATGTATTGTTTTGGCAGGCCAAAATCGACAGGGACCAATTTCCCGACGTGATTCCAGCCTTCGTTGAGAAAAAAACCTGTCTTAGGTAGTCCCAAAAAGGCTGTTTCCGTGGCTACAATGGCCTCCCCTTCGACGATTCCAGTTTCGCCATTTAAGCCTGAAGGGATATCGATGGCAATGATGGGAAGTCCTGAATGGTTAGCGAGAGCGACGATAGCGGCATAAGGTTCTTCGATTGCGCCGTGAAATCCCGTTCCAAACAAGCCGTCGACGATGATCCCGTTTGTAGGAAATTCTTGGAGCGTCTCCGCAAGGCGTCCACCCTCTTCTATAAAGCGTTCATAATTTTCGCGGCAGAGGGTCGTGCATTCGGCAATGGGAGCGACTTGGATGGCGAACACTTCGTATTCTAGATGGAGGAGATGGATCCCTGTAACATAGGCATCGCCTCCGTTGTTTCCCTTTCCACATAGGAGAATGATAACACGGTCTGTATTATGCCTTTCTGCATAGTCGTGGACAACGAGAGCAACGCCGCTGCCCGCCTCTTCCATAAAGTCGTGTTCGGAGGCACCGTCGCGATATGCTAACGATTCGATGTGCGCCATTTGCTTTGCAGAAACAACTTTCATGTGTGTCACAAGTGTTCTTCTTTAATCAAGCGCTGCATCAATGCCTTGACGGCATTGGTTGGTTTAAGTTCCTCATAAACAATTTTGTATACAATTTCTGTGATTGGCATGGCAACATGAAATTTCTTGCTGAGTTGTAAAGCAGAGATGGCGGTGTAAACCCCCTCGACGACCATTTCGATCTCTTTTTCGGCTTCTTGGGGTGTTTTGCCTTGTGCAAGGAGATAACCGAATCGACAATTGCGGCTGATGAGTGATCCGCAGGTGAGACACACGTCTCCCATCCCGGAAAGGCCGTTGATGGTGTCGGCACGACAGCCGGCTGCGATGGCGAGTTTTCGAATTTCGTGCAGTCCACGCGTCATGAGAGCGGCTTTTGAGCTGTAGCCAAGGCCGAGTCCCTCCGAAATGCCACAGGCAATGGCGATCACATTCTTCAGCGCTCCTCCGAAGCAAACGCCCAGGATATCTTGATTGGGATAGACGCGAAAGGTAGGAGTCGTAAAAGTTTGTACGATCAATTCGGTTGTTTTGGGCGAATAACCACTGGCAACGACGGAAGTGGGCAATCCTTGAATCACTTCGCTGGCGTAGCTAGGTCCGCTTAAGCACCCAATCTGTTCTTTTACATGATCGCCGAGTACCTCAGTCACAATTTCAGGCAAAATGAGTTCGCTATTTTGCTCGATCCCCTTTGAAGTGAGGACGATTGGGCAATGGGGGAGTTTGTGTGAGGCCAGTGTTGTGAAAACGGGTCGAATCCCAGAAGCGGTAACAGCTTCGACGATCAGGTCTGCATTTCGGATCGCTTCTGCCATGTCAGTTGTAAAATGCATGTTGCTTTTGGCGCGGTGTCCGCGCATATGGGGGTGTTCTTCTCCGCGATTGAGCGTTTCGACTAAAACGGGATTGTTCGCCCAACTAACGACGTTATATCCTTTGGTAGCCAGTAGGGTTGCAAGGCAAAATCCCCACGCCCCAGCTCCCAGGTAGGCGATTTTTTTTGTCTGTGTCATAGGACCTTAATTATAGCACAGTGTTTGAAATGTAGCCATTTTCATTAATGAGTTGTGTTTGGGAAGGATCGCGCATCGCTTCCGTCGGATAGTAGAACGCTTGGTCGATTTCGAGGGGAGAGTCGGCGTATTCCACATGAAAGGTGGTCTTGAGAATCTCTTTTTCCCGTTTTTCTAATGCGGCGCGCACCGTTGTAGGGCTATCGCGGCCCTCTTTATTTTTGAGAGGGGCAAAGCAGGTGTCGCGCGGATAAACGATCACGTGCGTTTTCTTCGACAAGGGAAGCATGTCGAAGATGAAGCGTTCAAATTTCCACGCATTGGGTTCAGTTGGCAGGACGATTTTCCCCATTTGATTGAGCATGGGGGTTGTCTTGAATGCTTTGTGGAGGGGAAAAGGCGTCTGAGAGAGCACCACGCGCTTGACAAATTCCATCGTTAGGCAAAAGAGGCCAATATTAGCGCATGCATAGCTCAAGTCGCCGCGTGAATTTCTCTTTTGATATTCTTCTGGAGGCATCTCTGTATACTCCACGATGATGGGGAGGTCTTTTTCAAGGGCAACGACTCCGACTCGCTCCTGCTCATCGAGGCGGAACGTGCTTTTGATGATCGCATCGGCGTGTTCTGCCTGGCAACAACCGATCAGTTCGGCATCAAAGGGATCGGCTAAGGGATTGTCGACCAAGAGCAACGTGAGATACTTGATCCCTTGCCTCTCCCATTGACTCCAGAGGCCCGATTGATAAAAAGCCTGAAGAGCGCTCCCGTTTCCATCGGGGCCTTGGGCAAGGGTGTCCGGAGCCGATAAAAACAGATGGCCATCTGTGTCGAGAAAAGGGAGAACGCCTTGCGAAAAAAAAGAGAGTTGATCGGGAGGGAGTCCGAAATGGGCGTGTTCTTCAAAAAATTGGAGTGTTGCTTTGTGGTTGGCAGGAGAGGTCATGATGGCTAAAGGCGGAGCACGTCGGAAATGGTTGCCCACTGCTCCAGCTTTCTCTGCAAAGAGTTGAAAGAGGCTTTTGTGTTTGACACAGGAGATGGGAAATGTGCCCTTAGGACCTGCATAGCCAAGGCGAGTGCCATCTCCCCCAGCAAGGATTAAGCATCCCACTTCTCCACGCGCTAACGCCTCTTTTCCTCTATTTTGATGGGAGATGTTGCCACTCCGCATGTAAGACTCGAACGGTTTTACCTTTCTGGCAGTGTGTGTGTGGGCTTTAAGCAGCTCTTGTTGCTGCTGAAGAGTGGCGCGATCGAGCGAGGCAAGTTGCCTGGCTAAATGGTGCTGCGCCTGCTTGGGGAGCTGCTCGATATAGGTGCGCATTTCGGTGTTTAACTGTGAAAACAGAGCATTCATTTGCGAAGCGCGAGTTGTTTGACGATGGCGTTGTATACTTCATCTACCTCGATCCGTTTCATGCAGCGAAAATCGATGGGGCAGGTGCGGTAATAGCAAGGGGAGCAAGCGACATGTTTATGGATGATGACCCCTCCATTGTATGGGCCCGTGCGGATATCATTAGTTGATCCGAAAAGAGCGACTAGCGGAGTGCCAAGGGCCGAACCGATGTGCATCGGGCCGCTGTCGTTGGTTAACAGCACGTGGCAAAGTTGAATCATTGCTAAGAGTTCGCGCAGCGATGTTTTCCCAGCGAGGTTGATGACGCGGGGGCCAAGGCCACGGCAGATTTCATTGACGAGAGGAGTCCCTGCAGGATCGCCAAAATAGAGAATGACGTTGCGTGGATCTTTCAACAAGTGCTCTGTCACGCTGCGAAAACGATCGGGCAGCCAACATTTAGCCGAACCAAAGGCCGCTCCTGGGTTGATGCCGATGATATTATCCCGTTCGATAGCGATCCCATCGTTTGCCAGTCTTTTTTTTGCTTCCAATGTTTCAGAGGGGGATACGTACAATTGAGGAGCTGTCGTCGATTGTCGAATTCCCAACGGCTCTAAGAGCGCTTTGTAGGTGAGGACTAGGTGTTGGGTTCTCACGTGGAGAGGGAGCGGAACTGGACGGTCGAGGAGGAGTCCGCGCAGGTTGGTGTTAAATCCGATCGTATGAGCGATGTCGCCGCGCCAAAACCACCAAGCAGAGGAGAAGGAGTTGGTCAACAGCAGCCCCAGGTCGTATTGCCCTCTTTTGAGGTTTTCAATAATTTCAGGGGGATTGCTGCGGCGGATCCAGCCGCTTGGTTTTGTGTAGCTGTAGACTTCGTTGACGTTGGGGTCGCATTTGAGCATACCGGCGACATTCGATTGGCACATCGCTGTGATTGCCGCTCCCGGATAATGTTTGCGCAAATCGTGGAGCACAGGCGTCGCCATGACGAGATCGCCTAGCCAATTGGGCATTCTGACGAGAATATTGCGCGGCGTTTCCCGCGGCCATGTTGCCTTGATCATACTGATTCCCCTGCGTCCATCATAAAGGATCTCCACTTTTATGAGGACAAAAACAATGCCCCCTCTTTTCGTGAACGAGATCATCCTTTGCAACAGTTGGAGCTAAACAAAGAATATTGTAGTATGCGCCACTAGGAGAGGATATGGAAAAATGGGCCTTCACCATCGATGTTAAAGCGATCATTTTCCTGCTCTGCTGTTTGCCCCTTTTTTGGCTTGTGCGGCGGTGGGGGAAGCTGCGTGCCTTGCCGAAAATGAGGCTCTCTGCAATGCAGGCGTTTTCAACGGAGTCGAGGCGCGTCTACTTCCAGAATCTCCCTCGCTGGCTATTCATTGCCGCTTTTTCTTTTTTTCTCATTGCCTTTATCGATCCTCATACGGTGAGGTGGTCCCCCTTAGAGGGGAGTGGTGGTGATTTTCTTCCCAAGCGCGGTGTCGCACTCTTCTTTGCTTTAGATCAATCGGGGTCGATGCGGGAAGAAATTCCCGTCCCTTACGATGTCAATGCCAGTGGGCGGATGGCAAAAATCGATCTGCTCAAATTGGTGACAAGCCGTTTTATTGCTGGGGATCCTGCTCACCACACGGAGGGATTGAACGGCGATTTGGTGGGTGTCGTATCCTTTGCACGCGCCGCACGTGTGTTGACCCCTTTGACGCTCGACCATCAAAAAGTGTTGGAAGATATTGCAGCGATCAAACCGATGCAAGGCGATGAAAATGATGGGACGGCGATTGGATATGCGATTTACAAAACAGCGAGTATGATTGCAGCGACCCGCCACTATGCGCAAGAGCTCGAAACAAGGGGGCAAGCTCCTTATCAAATTGAGGGAAGCGCCATCATCGTCGTGACGGATGGGTTGCAGTCTCCAAGTCCTTTGGACAAGGGAAAGCGGCTGAGAAATATGGATATTCCCGAGGCGGCTGCCTATGCAAAAGAGCAGGGAATCCACATCTATATTATTAATGTGGATCCTCAAATCGTGAGCGATGAGTTTATTCCCCACCGCCATGTCATGCAGCGTGCTGCGGAATCGACAGGAGGGCAGTTTATCGTCGTCGATGGAGATACGCCTCTTTCGACCGTGTATCAATCGATCGCTCGGTTGGAAAAAGGAAAAATCGAGGATGAGCGCGCCCGGGCATTGCCTTTGCCGCATCGTGCGTTTTCTTGGTACCCCCTGTGCGTTGCTTTGGGTGTTTATTGTTTGATTTTGGCCTTCCTTTTCGACACGCTTGTGTTTCGGAGGGTGCCGTGATTTGGCGGAGCATCGACTTTGTGTGGGGAGAGAGTGCATTTTTATTGTTGTTCGTTCCCATTTTGTTGTGTGCCTATGCCTTGTTAGAGCGTTATCGCAGGCGTTGTCTGGAGTCTTTTGGAGATGAGCATGTCCTTTCGATTATCGTCGTCCAGAGATCGAAATGGCTTTTTTGGATCAAAGTGGGATTGCTTGCGGCGGCCTTGACTTTTGGCATTGGGGCCATGATGCGACCCCGAGGCAATCCGCAAGCACCTATTCCTCTCACTGCAGAGGAGGAAAAACAATTGGCCTCAGGCCAAATGCGTCGGCGCCACGATATCCTCTTTCTTGTCGATGTTTCGGCTTCCATGGGTGTCGCAGATAATGGCGTTGCGCGGACGCAGCGGCTCGGTATTGCTAAGGAGTTGGTCGATTCTGTGGTGAGTCAGCTGCGAGGCGAAAATGTCGCTTTGACAGCTTTCACAACACAAGTTTTGTCGATCGTTCCCCTGACGACCGACTATTTATTTACCCGGCTGATGCTGCACAACTTAAACATCAACGAAGGAAATACGGAGGGGACGGATCTCATTCAAGCCTTGAGCAGCGCCTCTTCCACCTTTAATAAAACGCCCAATTCCGTCGCGAAAACCCTCGTATTGGTGAGCGATGGAGATAACCATTTCGTTAATGGAAGCGGGCGGAGCAAGCAGTTAGAAGCGGTGAGAGCCGTTGCAGCTCATTTAAAGGAGCAAGGGATCCATGTCATTGCGTTAGGAGTCGGTTCGGAAAAAGGGGGGAAAGTTCCTGACATCAAGTACCATGGGGAACCAGTTGAATCCGCCCAGGTACCCGAGGCGTTGGAACGGATTGCTTCCCCCGACAGTTATTACAATGCAGATCTTCACTCGATTTTGTGGGTGGCTCAACGGGTAAAGCAAGAGATCGAAGCGCGCACGACGCTGCAGGCCCCTGAAGGTAATCTCGCGGCGCGCGAAGCCCAAGGAGCTTTTGTTTATGATGACTATTTTCAATATCCCTTAGCAGTCGCTCTGCTGGCTTTGGCCCTCTTTTTGTGCCTGCCCGATACCCTCATGCAACGCGCGGAGAATGGTTTGGGGAATTTGGTTGTCCGCATATTACCTCTCCTCCTCTTTATGCTATCTGCTTCTTCCCTTTTTGCTCAAAATTTAGACCAACAGGCGCGCGAAGCGGAAGTGTTTGTGGAGGCCGAAGAATTCGAAAGGGCGCTTGGTCTTTACGAGTCGCTTGTGGGAGGGGTACCTCCGGGGTGGCAGCAAGCCGCTCTCGAATATAATCGTGCAACGACCTTTCTTTTGTCGGGCAAGGTGAATGAAGCGCTTGAGGTGTATCAAGAGCTGTCAGTATCTCCGCCGTTTCCTGAACTTGCCATGCGCATTGCCTTTAACCGCGCTTTGGGGCTTTATATGCGGGCCTCTCTTTTTGATCGCCTATTTCAGGACGATTCAGAGACAATCAATGTGTTGAAAACGAGCGTCTGGGAGCAAGTGTTTAGCGCAATCGGCGTGGCACTGAAGGCAGAGTGTGAGCGCAACATCGCTTTGGGGGGAAAGGAGTGCGATATGGAACCTGCCATGGCATTTTTATCCGATCTTGCAGAAGAGGGCAGCGCAAAAGCAGCGTTGGGAGAAGAACCGATGACGGAGGAGAGCGCGGTGCAGCTGCTCGGTGCCATCCAAAAAGAGGCGCATGCGTTGCAGCTCGATGTTAATTCCGTAACGACGAAGCAAGTCTTGGTCAATTTGATTCGGAGCGAGCAACAACTCCTTAAAGTGGGGCGCTTTCTTCTATCAGATCCGAAAAAAGCAACTACAGAGTTTGTGTCTCAGGTGAAACAGTCTCAGGAATCTGTGTGGAAGGCAGCTCCTGTTCTTCTTGGAGCTATGCGACGCGATCAAATGGAACAATGGCAGCGCCACGTTTTATCAAGTACAGAGGCTGCATGGAAAGAGGTTTTTCGGTTGTTCAATGAAGGGTATTTGTCTGCTCAAGAGGCGCAAGCGGCGTGGGATTCTGCAGAAGAAAAGAAATGGGTGCAGGCTGTACGGTGGAGCAATCTTGCGCAGGAAAGTTGGTTCAGTGCTTTGATTTTATTGAAGAGGATGAAAGAGATTGAAAAGCCAGCCGAAATGAAAGAGTCACACATATCGACCACAAAACTGATGGAGCAGTTGCAATCGATGGAGCAGGACGATAAAAGTGCTCCCCATTTGCTCGAAGGGGTCAATGTCAAAAAGGTGGATCAACCATGGTGATCCGTTGGCTTATAGGAATTGCGTTGTGCATCAGCTGCCCTCTTTCTGCTAGCGACATATCAGCCGCGGTCGATGGTACGCAATTGTATCCAGAGGCCCCCATCAGGGGCCTCATTTCGATTTCTCATAATCAAAGCGAAAAGATCGATGACAATTCATTTCTCATCGGCAAGGAGCCGTTGCAGGTCGAAAAAATCAAAGATGTGAAGTTCTCTGCATCAAGTCCTGCAATTTTAACGCTATACCGCTTCCATTTGGAAGGAAAAAAAGCGGGGGTTTATGAGCTTCCCGCTATTACGGTTGTTGTTGCGGGCCAGACAGTGACTTCCACTCCTTCCACGTATGAAGTGGCAGCTTCAGCTTCCCCTCAAGGGGCTGCTGGGGCTTCTACTTCCCCACTCGAACACCCCTTTTTGCGGCTCGAAGCTTCGATTGATGGCCCTTCCTCTCTTTATCCCTCTCAAAAGACCCGATTTGTGTACCGCTATTTTTTCAATGCCAGCGTGGCTCTAACAGTCGAGCAGTTGCCCCTGCTCACTGCGGAAGGGGTAGTGAAAATTGGAGAAAAAGAGGTACGCGACCTTCAAGAGGGCGGGGTCATGGCGCGTGAGATTTCACAAGTCGTCGAAGCTTCAACGCCCGGCACATACACGTATGGACCTTCTCTTGTAGAGGGGTATGCGTATCGAGCAGATGCAGAGGGAAATATCATTGAAAGATCAGAGCTGCTCCGTTCTGAAGCACCTCCTGTGATCTTGACCGTGCTTCCCTTTCCAGACAAGGAGAGACCACCCGCATTTAATGGCGCTGTAGGAGAGTTTGCGTTTACAGCAGAGTTAAAGGGAGACAAGAGCGTCAATGTGGGCGAGGATATTTCCTTGATCTTGAAAATACGAGCGGATCGCAATGTCGAAGTGGTGCCTCTGCCTGAGATGTGTTGCCAGCCTGGTTTTGTCGGGGCGTTTAAAGTGAGTGACTTGCCCCCCGTAGAGACCGTGCAGGGAAACACCAAAAAAGCGACAATTCTCATCAAGCCGCTTTCTTCGGCAATTACAGAGATTCCGCCTGTGACCTTTGCCTACTTTAGTCCGTTGACGGAGACATATCTGCAGTTGGAAAGCCAGACGATTCCGATTGTCGTCCATGGCGTAATAGAGAGTCACACATCCAAGTTAGGAGTCGTGTCTGCTGACCAGAAGGGACCGAACCTTGCCCCTTTGCCGCTTCAGGAGCCTAGTCCTCTTTCTAAAGCGGATTTATTTGAGTTGCCACTGGGCTCCCATTGGGTGTTGTTGCTGCTCCCCTTGGGTTTAGCTTTTGTGATCTACCAGTACTATTTGTCGCGCCATCTGAAACAGACGCAAGAGTTGTTGAATCAATCGAGCGAGGCATTGCTCGAAGCGGCTAAAAAGGAATCGCCTGGCTCATCTGGCTATTACCACTCATTGACCCTCTCGTTGAAACAACGCTTGGTTGAGGTCAACTGCATCCCTGCGCTTGAAACACCGATCGCGCAATGGCCTCAGGAAGGGGTGGCGCGCCGCGTTGCCGACTGGATTGCACATACCGACGAATTGCGGTTTTCCGGAAAAGAGACCCCTTCCGCAGAACAGGTGGAAAAAGGTGTCGAAGCTCTTTTTGCCCAAATTGTCACCCCTCGCCAGGAGGTAAAGGATCCTCCCCTGTTCTTATATGGACCGTGTTTTCTCTTTGCGATCCTTTTTGCCTGGGTGTTATGGGGTTCATCGGCCCATCGGCAAGATCCACGTCTACAGCTTGCGGCAGAGACGTACCATCAAGCTTTGGAGGCCGTTGAAATTTATCCGCGCCAAACGGCACTGTTGGATGCGCTGCATCAGTATCAGATTTTATCGTATGAACACCGCCCGCGGATGGGAACGGGGCGCCTGTCAGAAGTGATTTCCACGATTTATGCTCACTTAGGGAGATTTCCCGAAGCGTTGTGGCATGCACGTTGGGCTGTGAGTTTAAATCCACGCGATCCACATCTCGCCGGGAACATCGAAAAGATGGAAGAGGCGTTGTTTTTAGAAGGGGCCCCTGAGAGCAAATGGGGCCGCTTTCTTCCCACACCGCCTCAGTGGTATCAATTGTTTGCCTTTGTCGTTTTAGGTGCTATTCTTGTGTCATCCGTTGCGATTTGGACCAATCGCTCTTCTCTTCCTTTCCTGTTCAAATGGAGCGGGATTGCCTGTTTGATCGTTTCCATTCCCCTCATCTACATGCATTACTTTGCACCTTTACAAGGGACTGTTTTGGTCTCAAGCGACTTGCGTGCCGGCCCCTCTTCGAGCTATCCTCGCATCAGCGAGCAACCGATACCTTCCGGTTCTACGCTCGAACTGATCGCTCTTGTCGATCACGGGCAATGGTTGCAGGTGTACACCCCAAAAGGGGAGACGGGCTATATTCCCTCTTCGGCAATTGGTTTTACGAACTGACCTTAATGTAACGCAAAGACGGGGAGACAGAGAGACGCAGAGGGGGCAAGCAGCCATTTCTCTGCGTCATTGCGTCTCCCCGCCTCTGCGTTGAAGATCAGTCCTGATTGATCGCGTAATCTGTTTGGTTCTGAGGCTATCCTTAGAGTCAAAAAGGAGATTTAAGAGTATGTGGAGTTGCGACAAAACCCAGAACCTAGCCAAAATCGCTCAATACCCGCCTAAAACCTACTTCTGCAATTGTCTCTTACGGGCTTGTGAGAATAGATCAAATTGACTATGCTAAAGATATGAATTTTCAAGGGCGAGCTTACTACAATTATATGCGGATGAATTGGGTGGAGGATCCCACCTTATCTATTGAGCCGTGGCAAATCGAAGATTATCGCGTGATGGCTCTCGATACCCTTTTCGAAAAACTGGAAGATTTAGGATTTTCGATCGATAAACACTCCTTTATGGAAGAAGCTGCCAGGGTAGATAGTCCAGAAGAATTGGCGCTGGTTCTTAGTGGGGAAACGGAAGAAGACAAGCGCGTCGAAGGGCAGATCTATCTCATCGTTTTTGAGCTGTGGCGCCGCTTGCTGCCAGAACGGCTTTCTTTATCAATTTTTTGCGATGAAGTTGATTATTTGATCTATGTGTACGACCATAGTGAAAGCGTCGACAACGAAGCGATCGAAGATATGATTGCGAATTTGCAGATGTTCCTCGATGAGAATTGCGATGAAGGAATTAAGCCGGAAGAGGCATTTAAGGCGATTCAAAGTTATTGTGCCAATGATGTCGAGGGTTTTTTGGCTGACTATATTTCAGAGCAACTCGATGCTGGGAATGATGTATACGCTACAGAATTGCTTGAGGGATTTTTCCGCTATGTTCCCGTAAGCAAATGGTTTGAGCTGCTTCACGCACGTGCCCTAGCCGCCTCAGGGGCCGAAGAGGAAGCGATGGAGCTCGTCAAACAGTTGATCAAGCGTTTGAAACACGAAGATGCGGCGTTTAATTTTGAGTTGTTGTCATTCCTCGTACGCTACGGAGATGAAGATTCATTTAAGCAGGTAGTGAAACACACCATCCCGCTTCTTGAACGGGAAGACGATTTTAGATGTCTTTTGTCGTATTGCGCCGATTTTTACCACCGGTTGGACCGCGAAGCTGTCGAAAAAGCAATTGTGGCAATTGTTGAACAACGAAAGGGAATTTCATTAGATAAGTCTCTGGCTTCGAACGACCCTGGATTCTCCGTTTTGATCAAACAATTATCATCTTAAATTTTTATCTTACAGCCCGTTGCAATCGTTCCTTGACTTAAAAAAGGGAAAAAGCGATATCAAGGGCAGAATACAAGCTATTGAGGTTGGGCTTGTAGCTAGATACCATATGTTGTGGTATTTCACTAATTTATCTGCTATAATTGCTTAGGGGGAGAGAGGGTATGACAAAACCAACATCGCGGGCTATGGCTACCGCATTACGAACGTATCATCGTCCTGTTCACGAAGGGGAAACATTGCTTGAGGGCTGGGAACAGGTCGTCGATCGGGTGACATCCCACCAACGCTGGCTGTGGGAAAGGGCACTTGGCCGTTCCTTAAGTGAAAGGGAAGATGATGAGCTGGAAGAAATGAGACATCTCATTTTGAACCGCTGCATTTCCGCATCCGGACGCACGCTTTGGCTTGGGGGAACTGAGCTCAGTAAAACGCGCGAATCGAGCATGTTTAATTGTTCTTACACCCATGTAGAGACCGTTTATGATATGGTCGATGTGTTATGGTTATTGCTACAGGGTTGTGGAGTCGGTTTTAGGCCAATTACAGGTACATTAAATGGTTTTAGACGCCCCCTTAACGAAATCCGCGTCATCCGTTCCTTACGCACGGCAAAAGGTGGAGTACAACACAACGTCGAGACATATGACCCCGAAACATACACATGGACGATTAAAGTCGGAGATTCTGCAATTGCATGGGCAAAAGCGATTGGCAAGCTCGTTGCAGGAAAGTTCCCAGCCAAATCACTGGTCCTTGATTTTTCTGAAATACGCCCAGCCGGTACCCGTTTGAAAGGTTATGGCTGGATCTCTTCTGGTGATGAGCAAATTTCTAAAGCGTTTAAAGCCATTGCGCAAATATTATCCAACCGAGCCGACCAACTTTTGACTCGTATAGACATTCTCGACATCGTCAATTGGCTTGGGACAATTTTATCCAGTCGCCGTTCTGCACAGATTGCTCTTTTTGAGTATGGCCAACCCGAATGGGAAGAGTTTGCCTTGGCAAAGAAAGATTGGTGGTTGAAAGGCAATGCTCACCGTCAACAATCGAACAACAGTCTGTTGTTCCGCACAAAACCTTCTCGAGATGAGTTAGAACGCGTATTCCAAATGATGCTTGAATCGGGCGGATCTGAGCCTGGTTTTATCAACGCCGCTGAAGCAGAGAGAAGAGCGCCTTGGTTTAAAGGATGCAATCCATGTGTGGAGATTTTGCTCGGCAATAAGAGCTTCTGCAATTTGACCGAAGTGAATGTCTTGGCGTTCAAAGGCGATAAAGTCGGGCTTGAGCGCGCTTTGTACATCGCCGGACGGATGAACTACCGCCAGACGATGGTGAATTTGCGCGATGAGATTTTACAAGAAGCGTGGCACCTGAACAACCAATTCCTCCATTTGTGTGGAGTCGGTTTGACCGGGATCCGCGCGCGCCCCGATTTGACCGCTTATGACTTTAAGCGGATGAGAAACATCACTGTCAGCGCCGCCTATAGCATGGCAAATGAACTCAATGCTCCCTTACCCAAGAACGTCACTTGCGTAAAACCGAGCGGTACATTGAGCAAGATCATGGGAACAGAAGAGTGGGGTGAAGTGCCTGAAGGGGTTCATCTACCTTTAGGCAAGTACCTGTTTAATAACATTACCTATTCGAAGCACGATCCCCTTGTGCCCCGATTCCGCGCCGCTGGCTACCATGTCATTGAAAAGCCATACGAGCCAGAGTCGGTCCTGGTGAAATTCCCTGTGAAATACGAAAATATTCCATTCAGCCGCACAACTGTAACGCGTAAGAATGGCAAAGTGGAAGAGGTCGAGATCAACACAGAATCAGCTGTGGCTCAGCTCGAGTGGTACCGCTTGTTGCAAGAAACTTGGTGTGAACAGAACGTCTCCAATACCGTTTCTTACGATCCTTCCGAAGTGCCAGCGATTATCGATTGGCTGCAAAAGCATTGGGAATCGTATGTGGGCGTTTCATTCCTGTTCCGCAATGACCCCACAAAGAATGCGGAAGATTTGGGTTACGCCTATTTACCGCAAGAAGTGACGACCAAGGAAGGGTACGAATCGTACGTCGCAAAACTCAAAGAGATCGACTACGCGGGAATCGAGGCAAGATTTGAAGAGCCGCACGAAGCGTGCGCGACCGGTGCCTGCCCCATCCGCTAACCCAAGATAGACGCCGGGAAAACTTCCCGGCGTTTTCAACTGCCGTTTCTAGGTTTAATTTCGACGGGCATGAATTTTACGTAGTCGCATGCGGTGAATGTGTAGGTGATCCCATTCTTCGTTCCGAAGGGGAGCGTGCCGGGATTGACATTGTGCAAATGTCCAAAGACACAGGCGTTCACTCCATATTTTTCTAGTAGCGCCGATGCGCGAGATGGCTTTAAGTCAGGGCCAATCGGTGGATAGTGCACCATTGCAATTTTAAAAATCTTGGGGTCTTTAGGAAGGCATTTGAGGCTTAGTTCCAACCGCCCCAACTCCCTCAAAAAGATCTTTTCGATCGCTTGTGGCTCTTCGACTTGGATCAGCTTATTTGCCCGGGGATTATCCGTCATTTGGACGTAGCCGCCAAAGCTAAACTCCGGCGTATCCCACAAACGCGCGCCGCAAACTGCGACCGAATTCCAACGAAAGACGTCGTTTTGCACCAAGTGGATCGACGGAGGGAGAATGTCTTTAAGTTTTCTAATGGAAGACCACCAGTAATCGTGGTTGCCGCGGATCATCACCTTGGTTCCGGGCAAGGCATCGATCCATTGAAGATCGGCAACAGCTTCCTCCGGATGCATCGCCCACGAGATATCACCCGGCAGCAGGACGAGGTCGTCTGCTTTGATCACCTTTAACCAATTCTCGCGGATGATCTCTGGGTGGCCAGCCCACCGCTCCCCAAAGACACTCATTTCCTTATTGGGAACGCCAAACGAAAGATGTAAATCAGCTAAAGCCCAGATTGCCATTTCAAATTCTTGTCCTCAAGAGATAGTGCAAAAGTCATAGAAGCGCTCGAAAGTCTTGCC
This sequence comes from Chlamydiota bacterium, assembly GCA_013287915.1. GTDB lineage: Bacteria > Chlamydiota > Chlamydiia > Chlamydiales > Parachlamydiaceae > JABDCX01. The sequence goes on along the minus strand of JABDCX010000001.1, from coordinate 12,810 downwards.
TCTTTGTGTTCAACTGTATGTGATTTTTTATTTAAACACAAAGTCACAAAGAGATAGATAATCTTCATAACTCATCTTGATGAATCAGTCTCCCTTCGCAAGCTTCGGGCTCTCAGCCGATCTCGATCATATTGGTGAGATCAACGAAATGATCGACAGTCTTGTGTCCGTTGTTTTACATGCTTATTTAGCTTTTCAATATAATCCCGAAAACGACGAAAATTTTTACTGGGATAGGTTCTTATCTTGACAGGTTTGTTTTTTTGGGGATATAATTTCGCCCTATAAAAACGCATGGTATCAAAATTTTAAGAATGAAGCTTTGTGTTTTCTGAGCTTAAAAACTCTAATATGTGAGGATCAATGTCGTTTGGATTAAATAATAATAGCCGTGTAGCTGTCGTTCATGGTCAAGGCACTTCAACATTGCCAGCTTCAAGTAGAAATTCGGATGCTTCGTCAGCCTCAATAAGTAGTCAGATCAACGCAGTAGTTCAAAGAGGGTTGGCGCCGCACTCAGCAGCACAAAGCTCTACACAACGTACTATTCGACCTTCTTCACCGACAGTTTCTCCAATTTCTTCCGATAGAGCAAATAACGACGAGATGACGGAGATGTCCTTGCAAGCTCGGTTTCTTGAGACGGATGCAGAACCAGTAACCACGTATTGGGAGTCAACTCCCAGTTATACTGAGAAGGGGTTTAGTCTTGCTGTGCTCTCAAACAACTTGTTTGCTGTCGGCGTAAACGATGATACACTACAGTTCTGGGACTTTAATGCCGGCACGCTAGTTAAGTCTTTTGACAAGGAAGTTAGTTCCACATGGACCAAGTTAGCTTCCTTGTTAAATAACATAGTTGCAATGACTAACTACTGTAGTATCTATCTTTGGAATTTCGACAATCCTGCGGTTGAGACAAGGTTGGATATACATACTTCACACAATGGGTTATCTGTTGTCGAGGACATAATGGCGTTACCTGGAGGGTTGCTTGCAACTGTCACAACTAATAGTGGCGTCTCAAAGATTGGAATCTGGAATGAAAACGGCATAGAGATGAAGTCCCTGGAGACGGGTCATCGTATTAATAGATTACTTGTTTTACCGAACGGCTTATTGGCAGTCGTGACGAAAGAGTCCCAGATTCAACTTTGGGATATTGCGAGTGGTGTCTTAGTAAAGTCCATCGACGCACACCAAAACCATATGATATCTATCATCGCACTGCCAAATGGAATGCTTGCATGTGGTTTTAGAGATGGTACGATTCAGATTTGGAACGTTGAGAGCGGTAAGCTATTTAGATCCTTTAAGGAGGGTCCTTATGCTCTTTCTGTTGTACAACTCTTCGCCTTGCCTAATGGCTTGATTGCGGGTTGCACACAAAACCGTGAGATGATGATCTGGGAGATAGAGAGTGGGACGATGCTTAAAAAATTGATTACTAAATCAAAAGATGTGATCCGTCCTGCTTTCCTCCACAACGGTAATTTAGCGGCAGTTTCGAATGATTTCATCAAATCGTGGAGCTTATTCGAATACTCTCTAAATGGAGCAGATACCAATCAATCCCAGAGAATATCAGATCACCCTGTCATGCGACTACTCCAAAATCAATTACGTGTCGATGAGGTGCCCGCACTTTTTTCGAAGAGTTTAGAGCGTTTAGATGTATCTCATACGTGCATTTCGGACGAGTTAATTCAAGCCATTTTAAAGCAATGCCCACGGCTAAAGGATATTAAATATGATGGCTGTGGATGGTTGACCGATGAGGGCAAAAGGTTGATTGAAGAGCGTAGAAGGCAAGCTAATACAACAACTACGACCTCTACGTCACGCACAACAACTTCTCAAGCAAGCTCATCCAGCGGTACTTTACGTCAAACATTAGAGAAACAACCAAGAGAATCCTTCTCAGGATCCTCTTCTTCTGTTGCTAAAACAGTTGTACCAAAACAAACTTTAGCTGCTGCGCCTGACGGTTTGAAGTTAACGAAAGTCCTGTATGATTATACAGCAAGTCATGAATTTGACCTGACCATCAAAGAAGGAGATCTCGTCCAAGTTTTAGACGAAGATCCACATGGTTGGAAAGAGTCTGGATGGACTTACTGTAAACAAGGAAATATTAAAGGTTATATCACCACAACCTATCTAGATCTGCCATCTCCGGCAATTCCAGCGGTTAGTGTCAATGCGTTGATAGCAATGCCTGCCGCACCTAGCGCTGTGACATCATTAGCTGCCGTCGCTGCCCAAGCGCAACAAACGACTATCCATACTGAACAGTTGGCCAAAGAATTAAGGCAGCATGTAGATAAAGTGGCTGAAACTTTATCCTCGCAAACGGCAGCGGACTATAAATCCCTTCTAAGTGACGTTAGACGTGAAATGCAAAAGCAATTGCAGGAAAACGAACAACTGCGTCAACAACAAGAAATCGAGATGGACCGTGTCAGGAGGCAGGTAGAAAAGGCTACAGGAAATGCGCGTCTCGAATTAGAGGCGCGGATGGCCGTCTTGGAAGAGACTCAAAATCTGCTGATGCAAGACTACAAGACGCAGCAAGCTAATTTGGCCGAAAAAGAATATATTATGAACCACCAAGAGCTGGCGCGATTTTATCGTGTTGCTCAAAATAAGCTGCAGCAGATGTTTTTAGCTTACAAGGTCATTGAAAGCGGCTTGGTAGTCAATACGGCCTTAACAAACACAGATAAAGCCATTCAAGTCATTTCACTGGCTGGTGAGTCGATACCCCTGCCGGGAAGCCAAGCTGTCGCTACGTGGTTAGGCTATGCTATACAGGCAGGCGTCTGGTTTGCCAACAAACAGAGTGGAAATAACGACAAGGCAAAAATCGCTCAGATGACCGAACTTGTCGTCAGCTTCAAAGAGCTTGATGAGTTAACAGAGACAACTTCACATACATTGGCTTTGATGTATGAAGAACAATTGAAACATGTCACCCCCGACAGTGCCGGCATCTTAGCCGAGTTCGCAGTTAAATTGATAGTTGCATACTTGTGGGCAGGGGAGTACCAAAACCAAGCATTGAATGATCAGTTTGTTTCCAGCGTCGCTCGCGTCTGCTCGCAAACTAAAGCCCAGGGATTTTGGCAGAAACTCGGTCAGAAATTCAGCGAACTCAAAGGGAAATTCAAAGACAAGGACATAGCCACCAAGCAAGCAGGGGAAAACTGGACTGCCTTTGGCGTATTTCAACGGCCCGGACTTAAAACATCTGCAAACCCCAAAGAACACTATTTTAGCGGGAGCGGCACAGAACCTGAGCTTTATGGTTATCGCTTAGAAAAAACAGAGGGAGAAGCACTAGCTGCAGGATTAGTGAAAACGTCCGAGCGCGTTCCATCGCATGTGTTGGCTGCCAAACTATCGCGTGGCGACAAAACAGAATTGAGTCAAGTATCTAAGGAGGCGAGGTTGGTAAAAGATCAAGCAGAGCTGAATGCCATGCAACTGCGTATCGAAAAAGCCAAAAATGATGCATTAGTAAAGGATCATGCAAAGCTAGCAGAAGACATGGAAGAAATGAAACGACAATTAGCGCAACTAAGCAGGCCTGTCTCAATGACGTCTGCACCTGAAAGTATCGCAGATATTATTTTTATCATGGGCTGTACCCTTAGTGTTGATAGAACTAAAATTGCAGCAGGCAAACTTGCTAAGGTTAATAGTATCTTGAAAGCTAGTGCAGCTAATTGTTCTGGAGAAAATATTAAATATAATGGCAGTGAACAAGTTACTGAGTTAACCCTGCCAAATCTTTACCTTGTAAAAAACTTAAAAGTAGCATTGGTCGAAGCATTAGGGTTATAGGTTGTTGTGCTCTCTAAAGCACAAAGCCATCGGGGATCGTCACTCCCTTTGGCACTACGATAATTCCGTCGCGGATCTGCACAATCTCGCTATCAAAGAACTCTAACCTTTCCTGATTCACCAGCTTGACGTTACGGCCGATCGTGGCATTGGTGTCGATGATCGCTTTTTCAATGGTTGTGTTCGCACCGATCGTGGATGGGGAATGCGATGAGGGGTCGTAGCCCATCAGATAGCTATTGCGGATGGCGCAACCTTTTTCGATATGGGTGCGTGGGCCAATGATAGAGCGGGAAATTTCTTTGGCATGGGCGACGACACCATCGCAAAAAAGGGAGTGTTTCACCCGCGTATCGCCGATGCTTGCGCCTGGCAGAGAGTCGGCATGGCTGAAGATCGGCCATTTATCGTCGAGACAGTTAAAAACGGGTTCTGGTTGAGCAAGTCCCATGTTGGCTTCATAGAACGATTTGATCGTTCCAATATCTTCCCAATAGCCGTGATGGACGTGCGCGGCGATGCGCCCCCTGTCGACTTGGGTGGGGATCAGGTGTTTGCCGAAATCTTCTCGAGGGTCGGTTTGAAGCAGGTTGAGCAGAGCCTGTTTTTTGAAGAGGTAGATTCCCATCGAACCGAGAAATTTTCTCTCATCTCCAGGAGGAATGTGGCAGGCCATTTTTTGATTGTGGGTGAGTTCAAAAGGGGCTAATAGGTGCTGCTCTTGCGGCTTTTCGAGAAAGCGAGTAATGCCGTTTTTCTGATCGATTTGCAAAATCCCTAAGCGCGGGGTATCTTTTAGGGCAACTGGCAGTGAAGCGATCACGACATCTGCATCCGTTTTCAAAGCCGTTTGCATCATCGCACGAAAGTCCATCCGGTAGATTTGATCGCCAGACAAGATCAAAATGTAGTCGCCGGCCTTCTGTAAAAAATAGGAGAAGCTTTTCCTCACGGCATCGGCTGTCCCTTGAAAACAAACGGTTCCAAGAGGGCCATCTTCAGAGGAGATGATTTCGATTGGGGTTTGGAAGTGGGTTTTTTTGAGATAGGCGTGTTGAATGTGGGAATGGAGAGAGTGGGATAGAAATTGTGTAAGGATGTAAATGTTGCGGCAGCCAGAATGGATCGCATTGGAGAGTGAAAAATCGACGAGGCGATAATGGCCCCCATAGTGCACAGCTGGTTTGCAGCGCGCTTGTGTCAAGGGAAGCAAGCGGGTTCCTTGACCGCCACCTAAGATGACAGTCGTCACTTGTTGCATGTTGAGGCTAAGAGGAATGGTTTGGATGTAGCAACTTGTCGATCGAATTGGCCCTAGCGTGGCAGAAAGCGGCATTATCCCTTAGATGAAATGAGTTGTTCGTGGGCAATCGTAAATTTAGTCCATCCGGTCAATTGCAATTTTTTAAATTCTGGGGAGAGGTGTAGTTCTTCGATGAGCTGTTGTGGGAATGGCTCTGCCGTTTCCATATCGACGAGGATGATGTCTTTATTGGGAGGCAAGCGGAAGATCGATTCGCTGTTGAGGCGCGTCGCTGCGCTGAGCACTTCGAGCCGCAATTGATTGGTTTTAACGGCATGCATCAAGAGCGGCAAGAATAATTCGGGAGGAGCGAGGAGATTGCCCGATCCGATCATATCGATCGTTCTGTCGTTAATCCCCTTCCACAACGCTTCTTGGTCTTGAGAGGTAGGCAGGAAATATTGCATTTTGGCTGCGTGATCGGCCTCGATGCTGCGCTCGTGGATAAACAGGTGGGGATAGGCGATTTCACCATAGACGAGAATGCCGTTCTCTTTAGCCTCTTTGATGAGGGTGACTTCTTCGGCTGTGCGCAGATGCTGCAAGCAGAGTTGATTACTGTATTTTTCTGCCAAAGTGATCGCTTGGACGATGGTACTGAAGGCGAATTCTTTTTGCTCTTTATGAGAGCCTTTTCCCTGTACTAAAGAGAGGGTAACGATGAGATTCTCTTGTGCGGCGATTTGGAAAAGGCGATCCAATGTAGATACCTGCTGCACAGTTGCTGGAGAAGTTCCTAAGTCGATGTTGGCTTTAATCCCGATGCATTTGTTCTTCGCTCTTCCAATCGAATCGTATTCGTCTGTGCGGGAACCATCAATATAATGAAATAAAGAGAGAGGGCCAATCAGTTCGGGCGTGGTCATTGCCATCAGCTCTTTTGGACTTTTGCCTCGTCCATCAAACAGACGGGAGATCCCCGATCGGATGCACCTTTCAGAGTGTGGTACAAGCTCTTCATTTGAGTAATGGCTGTCGACATCAACCAGCGCTGGGAGCATCAATAGACGTCCCATCCCGTCAATCGTATGGTTGAGCGGGCTTTCGATTGTGTGCGTGACCACGTCGCCGGCAGCTGTTTTGACGTTTTTCAACGTAATCATGAATTTACCCGGTATGGTTCAATTAATTCCACATATGCCACCGATTTCAGTTTGTTTGCAAGTTTGCTGACAAAAAGAGGTGTGTTCCGCATAATCCGGGATAATTGCATAAGTTGGTTTTTAATCATTTGTGGTGGGCGAATGCATCGATTCAAAACATGCGTCGATATGTTGAGATATATCGAGAAGAATTATTGCGATCCTAAGGCTCTAAATTCTCGCGATGAGGATGGGAATTGGCACGCGACTTCCACCGGACAATTTCTGTGCGCGATTAAAATGATCGCCTTGGGATTGAAAGCGTTAGGTGTGAAGAAAGGAGATCGCGTGGGGGTTTTAGCACAGCCCTCAACCCATTGGACGCTCGTTGATTTGGCGATTATGGTGGCAGGAGCGATCTCCGTTCCCCTCTTTGCAAATATTTCAGACGAGAACTTTGTCTACGAAGTGACAGAGACCAATGTAAAAATCCTCTTTGTCGAAGGGAACGACCCTTGGGGATTGTTTAAACGACACGAAGAGTTATTCAGCGTCGCCATTGCCTTTGATGCTCCACAACACCCCAAGGCAAAGAGTTTGAAAGAACTGATCTCTCTTGGCGAGGAATTGGACAGAGAAAAACCCCATTGTTATAGCGATCTCGAGAGCGAGATTCTCCCCTCTGATGTGGCCACAATCATTTACACGAGTGGGAGCACAGGCATGCCAAAAGGGGCAGAACTCACCCACGAAAACTTGATGACGGTCATCGATTATCCGGCATTTAAGTGGATTGTTGGAGAAGATCGCTATTTGAGCGTTCTGCCTTTGGCTCATGTTTTGGGGCATTGTATCAATTTATGGATGCTCGTCAGTGGCGTGAGCATCTATTATACGAGCGACTATCGCAATCTCGCATCGATCTGTCGAGAAGTAAAGCCAACATTTATGGTTGTGGTTCCACGCCTTTTGGAAAAAGTGTACATGAAGATGGCCGATCAAGTGCAGCGCGCAGAAGGGATAAAAGGAAAAATCGGCAGGTTTGCCTTCTCCCTGGCGAAGAAGGAAAAACTGTCCGTCGTGGATCATTTGTGCATGTCGATCGTCGATCACCTGGTTTATAAACGCTTGCGAGGTGCTTTAGGGGGTAAGTTGCGCATCGTCATTTCGGGAGGAGCGCCGTTGAATCCCCATTTATACGACTTCTACGAACGGATCGGGATCCCGATCTACGAAGGGTGGGGATTGACTGAAGCGTGTCCTGTGACGGTTAATATTCCCAAAGCTCACAAGCGAGGGAGTGTGGGGATCCCTGTCAGCGGGCAGACATTGGCCCTCAGCGCTGAGGGGGAGATCTTGGTCAAAGGTACTTTGGTGATGCGCGGCTATTACAAAAAGCCTGAAGCAACAGCGAAAGCGCTCGATTCCGATGGGTGGTTGCATACTGGTGATCGCGGTTCGATCGATGCAAAAGGGTTTTTGACGATTTTGGGACGAATGAAAGAGCTGTATAAGACCTCTACGGGGGAATACGTCGCGCCTGTGCCCATTGAACAACTGTTGGGAAAGCACGCTTTGATCGATTCGTCACTCGTCGTTGCCGACGGACATAAGTTTGCGACGTGTCTCCTCTTTCCCAACATGGATGCTGTGATGCAAACCAAGAAGGATTTAGGATTAGAAGCGCAAAGCGTGGATGAGTTTTTACAAGGAAAATATGTGAAGAGCGAAATGGAGAAGCTGATCGCTTCTCTCAATGAGCACCTAAACCATTGGGAGCAGCTCCACGATTATCGAATCATCAATGACGTGTTGACCGTGCAAAGTGGAGAGTTGACGCCCTCGATGAAAATCCGCCGCGAAGTCGTTCTCAATAAATATCACCAGCTGATTCACGAGATGTATGCTCAACATCAAGAAGAAGCATTTTCAGGATAACAGATGAAAAAATCACGTGTTGCCATTGTGGAGGGGATCCGCACCCCGTTTTGTAAAGCGGGTGGAATCTTGAAGGAGATCGAACCCGACGATTTAGGCGCTTTTGCAGTGGCCGAACTGTTAGCGCGCATCGGAAAATGGAAGGTGCAGCCAGAAGCGCTCGTCTTTGGCAATGTGATCCAGCCACCCCATCTGGCAAATATTGCTCGCATTATTTCTGTGAAAGGGGGGCTTCCCGTTCAAGTTCCTGCCATGACAGTGAGTCGCAACTGCGCCTCGGGATTAGAGGCGATTACGACAGCAGCTAATCAGATTTTGTTAGGTGAATATGGGAGCGTTGTCGTTGGCGGAGTGGAATCGATGACCAATTTTCCCATTCCGATTCAAAAGAAATACCGCGATTTTCTACAAAAGTTAATGAAGGCAAAGGGGTGGGGAGAACGCCTCCGCACGTTGCTCACCTTTCGTTTGAAGTTTTTGATGCCAGAATCGCCTTCGCTTGTCGATCCGCTGTGCGGGCTTAGCATGGGACAAACAGCAGAAGTGCTCGTAAGAGAGTTTGCTATTACCCGAGAGGCGCAAGATCAATTTGCGCTCATGAGCCAGCAGCGCGCCTATCAAGCAACAAATTCAGGTCGTTTAGCAGAAGAGATATTTCCATTGTTGATCCCACCTGCTTACCAGACTTACCAAATGCAAGACGATGGGCCTCGCGCCAATCAGACTCTCGAGGCGTTACTTAAGCTAAAACCGATCTTTGATCCATTGACCGGCACGGTGACTGCCGGGAATTCGAGTCCTTTGACAGATGGCGCTGCTGCGTTGTTATTGATGTCCGAAGAGAAGGTACGCCAGTTGGGGATCAAACCGCTCGGCTATTTGCGGGATGCTGCTGCTGCAGGGCTTGAGCCGCGCCGCATGGGATTAGGGCCTGCATTTGCGACAGCGAAATTGTTAAAAGCAACGGGGATGAAGCTTTCCGATTTTGATCTGATCGAAATCAACGAAGCGTTTGCGGGACAGGTGCTTTCCGTGATTAAAGCGTGCGCGTCTGAAACCTTTTGCCGTACAGAACTCGGATGGGATAAGCCTGTTGGAGAAATCGACATGCAAAAATTGAATGTCAATGGAGGTGCCATCGCGCTTGGACACCCCTTAGGAGCTTCTGGAGCGCGTTTAGTGTTGACGATTTTGAAGGAACTCAGACGGCGGCAGAAAAACTTGGGGCTTGTCACTTTGTGCATTGGCGGCGGCCAAGGGCAAGCCGCAATTGTGGAGGTGGAATGATGGAATCGGTTTTTCGGTATAGCGTCGATGAAAATCAGATCGCCACAATTGTGTTTGATACCCCAGGAAGCAAGGTCAATGCGATCTCATCAGCCGTTTTGGACCAACTAGAACCGTTAATCGATCGAGTGGCTGCAGATAAAACCTTAAGAGCGTTGGTCATCACAAGTGGAAAGCCCGATATTTTTATTGCAGGGGCCGACCTGCACAGTTTCGCTCCAATGTTTGACAATCCTGCTTTGGCTGCAGAGTTGATCGATAAAGGGCACCGCGTTTTTGGCAAGATCTCCAACCTTTCCATCCCCTCTTTTGCAATGATTCAGGGAGCTTGTTTGGGGGGAGGGATGGAATTGGCGCTTGCATGCACTTATCGACTCGCGTCTGATCACCCCAAGACACTTCTTGGACTGCCTGAAGTGACTCTAGGCATTATCCCAGGGTGGGGAGGGACGCAGCGGTTGCCTCGCCTCATTGGGATGATGGCAGCTCTTCCCCTTCTATTGACAGGGAAGGGAGTGAATGCCGTTAAAGCGAGCAAACTTAAACTCATCGATGCCATTTTTTCTCCCCCATTTTTTGAAAACCAGGGAAAGGCGTTTATCTTAAATTGCATCAAAGACCCTGCAGCAACCTTGGCAAAGCGCCAAAGGAAGTGGCAGAGCAAGCTTGTCGATGGCAACGCCCTTGGACGGTGGTATTTGTATCGCCGCGCGCGACAAGATGTTTTAGCCAAGACAAAGGGGCATTATCCAGCTCCGCTCGTTTTAATTGATCTTCTGCGAGAAACCTACACGATGCCTCTCAACGAGGGATTGAAAAAGGAAGCCGAAACGTTTAAATCGAAGTTGGGAACAACTTTCATCAATGCAAAATACTTGATTGAACTGTTCTTTGTGCAAGAAAAATTGAAAAAAGATCCAGGAGCCCTAATAGAAGCTAAGCCCAACGCAGTGAAAACCGCTAGCGTGATCGGCGCTGGCATCATGGGAAGCGGAATTGCTTGGCTATTTAGCAACCAGAATATGGCAACTCGAGTCAAGGATCTCGATTGGCCCTTAGTTGGGAAAGGTTTAGGAGCCGCTTATTCTCTCTACCAAAAGAGGGTGAAGGAAAAGCGCATGTTGGCAAGTGAAGCCTCTTTGAAGTTTCATTGTTTGAGCGGCTGCATCGATTATTCGGGTTTTGCCGACCGCGATTTTATTATCGAGGCCGCAACGGAAAGCCTCGACCTCAAACACAAGATCTTGGCTGAGCTTGAAGAGGTCGTTTCGCCTCAAGCGATCATCGGGACTAACACCTCGTCTTTGACTCTTGCGGAGATGGGTGCCAAAATGAAGCATCCGGAGCGGCTTGTCGGGATGCATTTTTTCAATCCCGCTAACAAAATGCCTCTTGTCGAGGTTGTAGGTGGAAAGCAGACAGATCCAGTCGCATTAGCAACAGCCGTCGACGTGTGCCGGCATTTAGGAAAAACACCGCTTGTCGTTGGAGACTGCACCGGATTTCTCGTCAATCGATTGACGACTCCAGGCGTGTGTGAGATCTACCGCATGTACGAAGAGGGAGCAGAGTTTGAAGCGCTTGAAAAGATGATGCTCAACTTTGGCATGCCGATGGGGATTCTTGAATTGAGCGACGAAGTGGGGATTGACGTGTTGTACAAAGTGTCTCAAAGCTTCTACAAGGCGTATGGAGAACGGATGAGTGTTCCCAAATTGCTCACAGCGCTCTATGAAAAGAAACTCTATGGAAAAAAATCGGGAAAAGGTTTTTACACCTATCAGGGCAAACAGCGCCGCATCAATGGCGAGGTGGAACAGTTGAGAAAGCAGCTGAACATAAAAACGCGCTCTTTTACTGAAGAGGAGATGCGCTCTCGCGTCTTCCTGCTTATGATCAATGAAGCTTCACGCTGCCTCGATGAAAAAATCGTCTCCTCCCCTGCCTATCTCGATATGGCAACCGTGATGGCCACAGGTTTCCCTCCTTTCCGCGGCGGTCTTTTGCGTTATGGAGACACCCTAGGCACAAAAGCCATGGTAGAAAAGCTAAGAGGGCTCGAAAGAACCGCAGGAAAACGCTTCGAGCCAGCAGCGCCCTTGGTGGCCCTCGCTCAAGCCAACAAAGGCTTCTACTAGACAGGACCAGGGACCTTAGCGACTCGATTACCAAGATGCCTTGATGCTGTAGAGATATGCCGCCCATTCAGGGCTCATCTTTTGACTGTATGTCTAACCCAGGCCTCCGCTTCGCTACGACCTGGGCTATGAGATTCCGGCCCGTTGGGCCTCAGCAACAAAATTAGTTCCAGAACAAATTAATCGTTTGTTAGGCCCGAAGGGTCGGCCTAGCATAGCCCAGGTCGGAGTGAGCGCTAGCGAACGGAGGCCTGGGTAAATACGTACCCAAAAGTTGAGCCCTAAAGGGGCGGCATATCAATGTAGGATCTTCGAAATTAGAGATAAAGTATTTTATTGTTATTTTTGCAACTGCTTCATAAGGTCCCTACCACCCCTTACTTCTGCGCTGAAATCCCTTTCCAGGAACTTTTGTCCGATCCGCTCAAATTTGTGCGCATCGTCTGAAACGAAAAATTGGCAGACCGATTTTTGGTGATTCGCTTCGATTTTTTGAGCTTGCAGAACGGTTTGCACTTTTTGTGCACAGGGTGCTGCACAGTCGATGACGCGGATCGCATCGCCAACCAAAGTGCGTATCAGAGGCGCTAAAAGGGGGTAGTGGGTGCACCCTAATAGAATTGTGTCGATCTTTTGTTCCTGTATGGGCCGTAAATAATCGCTTAAGATCAGTTTTGTAGCAGGATGGTCGAGCATGTTCTCTTCGATGAGAGGGACTAAAAGTGGGCACGCAATTGGCAGCACATAGGCCGAAGGGCATTTTGACAATATCGCTTCCTCGTACGCACGAGAAGAAATTGTTCCGCGGGTTCCTAGGATCGCAATCCGTTTATTTGTCGAAGTTTTGACAGCCCACTCAGCCCCTGGTTCAATAGCACCGATGATCGGAATAGGAACAGTTTTGGTGAGTGCTTTTAGAGCATGTGCAGAGGCTGTATTGCAAGCGACGACGAGAAGCTTAATTCCCTTTTGCAACAGGAAATTCGCATTTTCTACAGAATAATTAATGATTGTTTCGGGACTTTTGTCTCCATAGGGGAGCCTTGCGGTATCGCCAAAGTAGATGAAGTGTTCATTTGGCAATTTTAACAAGAGTTCTTTCAGGACAGTCAAACCACCTACACCCGAATCAAAAATGCCGATCGAATTTTTCATGGCGAAGGCAGCTTGAGTTGTTTGCCGACGACGATCCGATCGCTCGTCAGCCCATTGAGTT